>NZ_JACJVR010000030.1 GCF_014212175.1 Cohnella xylanilytica
TTTTTTGTATGAAAAATCGTACACCATTCAATTGCTTTTGTGTTATTCGACGATGCTATTCGAAAAATCACACAAACGCCGTCAACGGTTTTTTTGATGGGCTGCCCATTGAATCTTTAACTTCCTAAGAAAGCCGCGTTGCCCCTTCTTGTGGTTAATCGATCGCAGGTAATGCATAAGCAAGCGGTACCTCTGTTCCTCTTCGCGGCTTAATTTATGGATTTCGTCGAGCATATCGGAATGCACGTCGGGCTGCATATCGTTCGATTCCACCTTGTCGATCCAATCTTTGTGGAGATCATTATAAATGACAAAACTCGACATAATCTGAACAATTCGGACTAGGCCGAGCCCTATAGGTTGCAATAGGTTGCAATAGGTTGCAAGCGCGAAAAGGACGGCGCCGAGATCGCTCTCGGGCCGTCCTTCGTCGTTGTGCTTATTGCGATACGGACTTGAACCACTCGTTGACTTCCTTGGTGATCTGATCGCCGCCGTTCGCCTTCCAGTTGGACACGAACGAATCGAACGCGTCGACCGGCAGCTTGCCGTAGATGATCTTGTTGAACGTCTCCAGCTCGGACTGGCGGAGCAGGTTCCACTTGGACACCATCGTCGGCGTGGCCGCGCCCGTGAAGTAGTTCTGCTTGCGAACGTCCATCTGCGACATGACGACCTTCGCGGCGGCCCAGTTCTCCGGCTTGCGGAATTGGTACAGCTGCTTCTCGTAAGGAGTCTCCGGCTGCGCGCCGTCCGCCAGCTTGACGAGGGTCTTCATGTACAGGTCCGGAATGCGCGCCGGTCCGGTGATGAACGGGAAGTCGTTGTTGAAGTCCTTGATCTTGGACTCCTCGCTCGTCGGCTGGCCGTCCACGATATCCCAGTCGTAGCCTTGGGCGAAGCCGTACTCGTACTTGCTGCCGGCGCTCGGGTTCGCCAGGTTGTCGAGCAGATAGTTGTAGTAAAGGATAAGGGCTTCGGGGTGCTTGGCGTTCTTGTTGACCATGAAGCTGCTGTTGACCCCGGAGTTCTGCCACTTCGTGCCGATCTTGCCGTCCGGCCCGGCCGGAACCGGATACGCCTTGTACTTCGCGCCCGGAACGTTCTTGATCAGGTCCGGAGCCGGCCAGTCCGGCACCCAGTTCGCGCCCGGCAGCACGCCCGCGTCGCCCTTGGTCCAGATCTCGGCGGACTTGCCTTCGTCCCACAGAGCGGCGTCCGGGTGAATGTAGCCCTTCTGCATCCACTCCTGCAGCTTCGCAAGCGCCTGCTTCGCGCCCGGATTGACGGAGCCGTACTCGAGGCTGCCGCTCGCGTCCTTGTTCCACTGCTCCTCGATCGTGCCGTAGGCGCCGAACAGCCAGTCGAGTCCGCCCATCCACGTGTTCGTGTTGTTCTTCAGCGAGACGGCGAGCGGATAGACGTCCTTCGGAGCGAGGCCGTCCGGGTTCTGGTTCTTGAATTTATCCATGATGTTCTCGAGATCCGCGATCGTCTTCGGAGCTTCCAGGTGAAGCTTCTCCATCCAATCCTCGCGCAGCCAGAGAACTGTGTCGTCGTTGTCGGTGTATTCGAGAATCGGCAGGTTCCAACGCTTGCCGTCCTTCGTGAACGGGTACCACAGCTCCGGGTGCTCGGCCGCGTGGTCCTTCCAGATTTGATTGGCGTACTTGTCGAACAGCTCGTCGATCGGCATAAATTCGCCGGAGTCGATCAGCTGGTTCGTCAGAACCGGATCGGTCGGCACCATGATGAAGTCGGGCAGCTTCTCGCCGGAAGTGAGGGCGAGCTGGAGCTGCTGCTTGTACTGGTCGCTGCCGGCCGGGAACCACGTGTCCTTGCTCAGCTTGATGCCGAGCGTCTCTTCCATCCACCGGGTGTGGACGTTGTTCTCCTTCGTATCGCCCTTCGTGTACGTCTTCGGCATGAGAATCGTGCTGATCTCGATCGGCGGGTCGTACTTGCCCTTCGCGAACGCCGCGTCCGCCGCCGACTGCTCGCCGGAGGCTCCGGCCGAAGCGCTGGCGCCCGAACCGCTCGCCGCCGGGCTCTGGGAGCCGTTGCCGTTGCCGCCGCCCGCGCAGCCCGCCAAGACGACGAACGACATCGCCGCCGGAAGAAGCCAGGACTTCTTGAGTTTGCTCATTTTGTCTATCCCCCAACGTTGTAAGGTGACTGCTTGTGTTAACTCTATCAAGGGTTCGGGGATGGCATCCATATGGCGATATTAGTTTTCGTAGGACTCTGTTAGGCTGTTCCCGGCGGGGGCGGCGGCGTTCAAGCTATTCGCTGCGCCGGCGCACAAGCCGGCGGCTCACCACCGGCTCATCATCGGCTCATCGCGGCCCGTCATCGGCCCGTCACCGGCCTTCCCGGTATTCCTGCGGCGTGACGTCGAACTGGCGCTTGAACACCTTGATGAAGTAGGCGGGATCCAGGTAGCCGATCTCGGCGCTGATCTCGTAGATCTTCTTGTCCGTCGTCCTCAGCAGGCGGCAGGCGCGGTCCATCCGGACGGCGGCCACGTAGTCGCTGATTCCTTCGCCCGTCTCGAGCTTGTAGATCTTCGACAGATGCGTCGGATGCAGGTTGACGTGATCGGCGAGCGCCCGAAGCGACACGTCGCGGTGCAGGTTGTTCTCCACGTACTCCTTGATTTTGGCGACATACTGCGACCGCGCGTCCCGGGCTTCGTGCGCCGTTCCCTCGCGCAGCTTGGCGAGCGCGCCCATGGACCACTTGCGCAGCCGGCCGATCGATGCGAAGGCCTCGCCGTTCTGCATCGGTTCCAGGTCCGGCCCGAGCAGCGCCGCCAGCGTCTGCCCGTTCCGGTGGGCCAAGTGCATAAAGGCGGACCCGATCGCGAAGCCGACCTCGAGGCAGTGCTCCCACGATTCGGAGCCCTTCTCTTCCAGCTCCGCGAACGCCGCGCCAAGCTTCTCCTCGGCCGCGTCCCAACGACCGGCCTCGAGCAGATGAAGAAGCGCCGGATGCCGGTGGATGACGTCCAGCGGCTCCTGCTCTTCGGCCGGCTCCGAGCCGTCGGCCTTGACGATGAATTCCCGCTCGTCCCCGACGATCCGCCGGAAGTAAGACGACGCCCGCCGGTACTGCTCCGCCAGCTGAGCCGGGAACTCGAACGGCTCCGTCAGGACGACCGACAGAGAGCCCTTCAGGAACTGCTTCACCTTCGCCTGCACCTGCATCGCCAGCTTCTCCAGCAGCATGTCCGGCCTGTCCACGGCAAGACCGCTCCTGAGCTGCAGCAGGAACGCCAAGTAGCCGTGCTCCTCCTTGACGCTCCACACCTCCATGAACTCGCGGAAAACCTCCTCCGCGATATTCGTAATCGCGTATTCGAGCAGATGCTGGCCGTTATGGCGGTACGGATCGAACTCGTCCTCCAGCCGGACGAGGACGAGCGCGCATTCCCCCTGGCGATGGGGGATGCCGTAGTTGTCCATCTTGCGCGCCCATTCCTCGGCCGGCATCCGCTCCCCGCGGAAGGCGCCGAGCAGCAGCTGCCCGCGCAGCAGCGGCAGGTTCTCGCGCAGCGCGAACTGCGTGCGCTCCAGCGAGCTCACGCTCTCCCACTCCTCGCGGAGCTGCCCGATCGCGGCCCGCACGGCGCCGAACAGCTCCTCGTCCGTCGGCGGCTTGAGCAGATAGTCGACCGCGTGGTTGCGGACGGCTTCCTTCGCGTATTCGAATTCGGCGTGGCCGGACAGCAGAATGCACTTGATCCGCCGGTCGTGCCTCCGAACCTTCTCGATCAGCTCGATTCCGGTCATCTCCGGCATGATAATGTCCGAGATGACGATGTCGACCGGATTCGCGTCGATGAGCTGCAGCGCTTCGCGCGCGGAATAGGCCCGGTGGACGTGCTCGATGCCGAGCGTATGCCAGGGCTTGTGCATGGACAGGTTGTCCACCCAATGGGCTTCGTCGTCTACGATTAACAGTTGCATAAGATGAGGGCTCCTCCTTGTCGCGATGATGCAGGGTCAACCGTTGCCGTTGCCAATTCCATTGCCGCTGCCGTTGCCATTGCCGTTTCCGCTGCCGTTGCCATTGCCGCCCGCCGCGTTCGCGAAGCCCGTCCCGGAGCCCCCGCGGGGAACCTCCCAGACGATCTCCGTCCGGAAGCCGCCGAGCGAAGACTTCGCGAAGAAGAGATACGACCGCTCTCCGTACAGGTGGAGAAGGCGCTGGTTCGTGTTCCACAGCCCGCAGCCCATGTCTTCCTGCAGGGGACCTTTCATTTTCTGATTGAGCCGCTCCTGCTTCTCCGCGTCCATGCCCGGGCCGTCGTCGTCGACGTAGATCCGGCAGAAGCCGTCCGCGATCTCTCCGCTGACACGAATCTCCCCGGACGAATAAGACTTGCCGACGCCGTGAATGACCGCGTTCTCGACGACGGGCTGCAGAAGCAGGCGGGGGACCTGCTGCCCCAGCATCTCTTCCGGGATGTCGATGGCGTACTGGATCCGTCCGTTGCGCAGCTTCTGGATGTCCAGGTAGTTGACGATCAGCTTGATCTCGTCGGCGAGGCTGGCGGTCGGCTTCTCCATGCGCGTGATATAGCGGTAGTACGAGCTGAGGTTGTAGCCCATCGTGACGACGGCTTCCTCGTCCTTCATCTGGGCCATGTTGATCATGTAGCCGAGACAGTTGTATAGAAAATGAGGGTTGATCTGAGCCTGAAGCTGCTTCATCGTCGCCTCCTGGGCCCGCAGCTTCTCGCTCAGGACGTTGCGGATCAGGCTCTCGATCTGACGGGACATGTCGTTGAACCGGTAGAACAGATAGGTGAACTCGTGGCTCGCCTTCGCGTCGATCCGGGCGGCGAAGTCGCCGCGCTGTACCTTCTGCAAGCCTCGAATGAGCTTGAGGATGGGGCGCTGGATGTCCCGGTAGAGCAGCACCGAGATGAAGGCTCCGATCGCGAACAGCAGCGCCAGCGACAGGTAGAACAGGTTCCGGGTGGACGAGATCGGACCCAGAATCCGGTCGAGCGGCACGAGGTCGACGAGATACCAGTCCAGCAGCGGCGACTTCACGAGGCTCACCAGGTAGCTCTGCCCTTGCAGCTCGACCGTGCTCTGCCTCGTATCCTCCACCGTCTGCGAGTCCAGATAGCGCTTCAGCTCGCGGGCGAGCTCCGGAGACGCGCTCCGGTTCAGGATCGGCTGCTCGCCGGGGGAGTAGAACAGGGGATCGCCTTGACCGCCTTCCTTGTACGTGTCCAGCATGTTCTGGATGTTGCCCGGCCCGAAGCTGGCCTGCACGACCAGATTGCTTCCCTTGAGCTCGTTCTGCTGCCCGAGCGCGTTCGTGTAGAACCAGCGGAAGGCTTTCCCCTCGTCTCCGGCGGCCGCTCCGTCCTCGTACGTCCACTTCCCGGACATATGCCGCTGAAGGTACTTCTCGTCGTATTCGATGTTCGTGCTGGAGTTCGAGATCGCTTCCTTGTGCAGCTGGGAATAGACCGTGAATTCGACGGGCCAGATGTTCACGATGCCGGACTGGAGCGCCAGCTTCTCCTGGATCGTGTAACGCGTCTGCATCCGGTCGTAGGGGTCGTCCCACAGGTTGAGGCCGTTGAACTTCTGGACGTTGGGGTCTCTGGCGAACGTGAACACGAAGTCCATCGTCTGGTTGATCCGCGAGTCGATCTGGCTGGACAGGAACGACAGCTGCTTGATGTTCGAATCTCGCAGCTCCTGGCCGATGACGCGGTTCGCGACCTGGTTGGAATAGGCGAACAAGAGGCCGATCGGAATGAACAGCAGCACGATCAGGCCCAGATATTTGGCGAACAGGCTCATTCTGACCGGCCGCCTCCTGCGATCCAATGCCACCCCGGTTCCTGCGAGCATACGATTCGTTCCCCCTTGATGAATGTCCCTAACAAAACCCTATCGATCCTAACAATGTCTTATAGTTCCGCGCCTCGGTTCGTTGCTACTATAGCTTAACAAGGGTTCGCCCGATTACAACCGACAAATCTATGGAGACGGGTGACAGTTTATGGAAGCAAACACGTCTAAGCGACTCAAGTTCACGGAGCGGCGGCGGGCGGAGAAGGGGCGCGGCTACAAGCAGCCGTGGTCGCTTCATCTCATGGTGCTGCCGGCGGCGCTGCTCGTGCTTGTATTCTCCTACGTTCCGATGGCGGGCATCATTATGGCGTTCCAGGATTACAAGGCCCGGCTCGGCTTCATTCATTCCCCCTTCGTGGGGTTGAAGCACTTCCAGTACATGTTCTCGAACGACTATTTTATGAAAATCACGCTGAACACCCTGATCTTCGCCTGCTCGAAGATCGTCCTCAACCTGATCGTGCCGTTCGCCTTCGCGCTGCTGCTGAACGAGGTCCGGAACATGGGGCTGAAGCGGTCGATCCAGACGCTCGTCTACTTGCCGCACTTCCTGTCCTGGGTGACGCTGTCCGGCATTCTGATCGACGTTCTGGGCCAGACCGGCATCGTCAACCAGTTCCTGTCGAACGTCTTCGGCATCCAGCCGATCTTCTTCCTCGGCGACGGCACCTGGTTCCGGCTGACGATCGTCGCGAGCGACGTCTGGAAGGAGTTCGGGTTCAACACGATCGTCTTCCTGGCGGCGCTCTCGGGCATCAACCCGGCGCTGTACGAGGCGGCAGAGGTCGACGGGGCGTCCCGCTGGAAGCAGACGGCGAGCATTACGATCCCGTCGCTGCTGCCGATGCTCATCGTCGTCGCGACGCTGGCCATGGGCAACGTGCTTAACGCGAACTTCGACCAGGTGTTCAACCTGTACAGCCCGATGATCTACCAGCAGGGCGACATCATCGACACGTTCGTCTACCGCGAAGGCCTGCTGAGCGGCCAGTTCAGCTTCGCGACCGCGGTCGGCCTGTTCAAGTCGGTCATCAGCCTGGTCCTGATCGTGTTCTCGTACCGGCTCGCTTACCGATTCGCCGGTTACCGGATCTTCTAGAGAGGGGGAAGCGCCATGTATCACAAAACGATCCCATACCGCGTGTTCACCGTCTTCAACAACGCGCTTCTGACGGTCATCGCGATTCTGTGCCTGCTGCCGATGTTCCACCTGCTCATGGTGTCCCTCAGCTCCAGCGCCGCCGCCAACGGCGGGCTCGTCACGTTCTGGCCGAAGGGCTTCACGTTCGAAGCGTACGCCAAGACGTTCGAGAACGCCCGGTTCCTTCAGTCGCTGTGGGTGTCCATCGAGCGGACGGTGCTCGGGACGGCGCTCGGCATGCTCGTCAACTCGATCGCGGCTTACGCGCTGTCCAAGGAGACGCGCGTGTTCCGCGCCCGCAACGTCTATCTGTGGTACTTCGTCGTCACGATGCTGTTCAGCGGCGGACTCATTCCGAGCTATATCCTCATTCTGAAGCTGAACCTGATCGACAACCTGCTGGCGCTTATCCTGCCGGGCACGGTGGCGGTGTACAACATCATCCTGATGCTCAACTTCTTCCGCACGGTGCCGAAGGAGCTGGAGGAAGCCGCGTTCATCGACGGCGCCGGCCATCTGCGAAGCTTCTTCTCGGTGTACCTGCCGGTGTCGCTGCCTTCGCTCGCCACGGTGGCGCTGTTCACGATGGTCGGGCACTGGAACGCGTACTTCGACGGGTTGATTTATATGAAGGACGCGGCCAAGCTTCCGCTCGCGAGCTTCATGCAGACGCTGATCGTGCAGGCGGACATGACGTCGTTCGACGCGGCGGCGATCGCCAATATGTCGCAGCGGACGATGCGGGCTTCGCAGATTTTCATCGGGGCGCTTCCGATTCTGATCATTTATCCGTTCCTTCAGCGGTATTTCGTCAAGGGGATCGTGATAGGCGCAGTAAAAGAGTAATTTGACTCGTAAATAAGCCCGCACGGTACGAATCGTTCTTCCGCTCGCTGTTGCCCCCGGATTCCTTGGATATGTAACCCCAGAAAAGGATGGAATCCGGCGGCCAAGGCGACCACTTCGTTGCTACAGAACGATTTCGCCTTTTTGCTCCTGTTAAACCGGCCCAAGACCTAAACCGACCCCTCCCCATCGCGCAATACACGCTAAACCGTTAAACAACAGCCCCCGGCCGCCGGGGGCTGTTTGGGCTGCGAGCAGCTTCATGCAAGATTCGCACCCCAGGCAACCCTGAATCGAGCGTACCCCGCGAACCCCGCGACCCCCATGAACCCAACGGACTCCACGGACCTAGCGAACTCCACGGAGCCGCGAACCTCACGAACCCAACGAAACCTGCGAATTCCCGGCCCCCCCTGAGAACCCCATCGGGGACGAAGCCCGCGCGAAGCCTACAAGGAGAGCCCTCGGTGTCGGCCGAGGGCTCTGGGCTATTTACTTGACGAGGCGGAACGGGAGAGAGACGTTGTCCCGGCTGTTCGCTCCGACGAACGCTACGAAGGCGCCCGCGTCGCTGGAATGCGACAGGTCGGAATGGTAGTAGCGCAGCTGCTCCTCGCGAAGCTCGAAGACGACGACCTGGCTCTCGCCCGGCTGCAGCTCGATCTGGCGGAACGCCTTCAGCTCCTTCACCGGGCGGACGACCTCGCCCGAGACGTCCCGCACGTAGAGCTGGACGGTCTCGATGCCGGCGACCGCTCCCGTATTGGTCACGCGCACCGAGACGGAGATCGGCTGCTCGGGCGTCATCGTCTCCGCGGACAGCTTGGCGTCCGCGTATTCGAAGGTCGCGTAGGAGAGTCCGAAGCCGAACGGCAGCAGCGGCTCGTTAGGGATGTCCAGATACTGCGAGACGTAGCGGACTTGCGCGTCCGGAGCGCCTTGCGGGCGGCCGGTGTTGAACGCGTTGTAGTAGACGGGCACCTGCCCGACGCTGAACGGGAACGACATCGTCAGGCGCCCGGACGGATTGGCGTCGCCGAACAGCAGGTCGGCGACGGCCAGGCCGCCTTCGGAGCCCGGGAACCAGGCCTCCAGCACGGCGTTCGCTTCATCGAACACGCCGTGCAGGTCGAGCGGCCGTCCGTTGAACAGGACGGCGACGACCGGCTTGCCCAGCGCATGGACGCGCCGGACAAGCTCGAGCTGCGCGCCCGGCAGGCGGATGTCCGCCCGGCAGCCGGCTTCGCCGCTCATGTCCGAGTGCTCGCCCAGCGCGAGCACGATGACGTCGGCGTCCCGAGCCGCGGCGGCCGCCTCCGTCCACTGCTCCTCCGCCCAGGTCTCGATGCCGCAGCCCTCGGCGACGGTCAGGCCCGCCGGCGCGCTAAGCTTGCCGCCGATCGCGTCCGCGAGCCGGACGACGGCGTCCTGCGAGCCGGTCCACGACCACGGCCCGAGCAGGTCGCCGCTGCGGGCGAACGGGCCGACGACCGCGATCCGCTGCGTCGGCTTCAGCGGCAGCACGCCGTCGTTCTTGAGCAGCACGCCGGACTTGCGCGCGATCTCTCTCGCGGCTGCGCGGTGCTCGTCGCAGAACACGATCTCCTTCTCGCGCTCGGGGTCCGCCGCGCGATACGGGTTGTCGAACAGCCCCAGCTTCTCCTTGAGCTGCAGAATGCGCATGACCGCTTCGTCGACGAGCGCCTCGTCCACTTCGCCGCTTCCGATAAGCTCGGCCAAATGGTGAGCGTAGCAGGCAGTCATCATCTCGATGTCGACGCCGGCCCGGATCGCCTTCAAGGCCGCTTCCGACTCGTCGGCCGCGATGCCGTGCGCGATCAGCTCCTTCACCGCGCCCCAGTCGGAGATGAGCACGCCGCCGAAGCCCCACTCCTCCCGCAGCAGCTGGCGCATAAGCGGAGCGTTGCCCGTGGCCGGGATGCCGTCGACCGTGTTGAACGACGTCATCACCATCTCGCAGCCTTCGTCGAGCGCCGCCTTGTAGGCGGGCAGGTAGAACTCGCGGAGCTGGCGGGGCGACATGTCCACGGTATTGTAATCGCGGCCGGCCTCCGCCGCGCCATAGGCGGCGAAGTGCTTCACGCAGGCGGCGACGCGGTCGGGATCCCCGGACAGGTCGGTCCCCTGGAAGCCGCGAACGAACGCCCGGGCGAACTCGGAATTCAAGTACGGGTCCTCGCCCGTCGATTCCATGACGCGCCCCCATCGCGGATCGCGCACAAGGTCGACCATCGGCGCGAACGTGACGTGGACGCCGGAGACGGACGCTTCCTTGGCGGCGATCTGCGCGCTCCGTTCCGCGAGCTCCGGGTTCCAGGAGCAGCCGATGGCGAGCGGGACGGGGAAGATCGTCTTGAACCCGTGCACGATGTCGGCCATCATGAGCAGCGGGATGCCGAGCCGGTTGCGCTCCAGATGCGTCCGTTGGACGCGGATCGTCTCCTGCGCGCCGGCCATGCCGAGCACGGATCCGGCGTTACGGACCGTCTCTTCCGTAATGCCGAGCGAGGCCATCGGGCCGGTAATCTGTCCCGCGTCGGTGGCGCCTTCGAAGAAGGGGACGGCGAGCTGGATGAGCTGCGCGATCTTCTCCTCCAGCGTCATCCGTTCGAGATAGACGTGAAGCGGAAGCTTCTCCCGCAAGGGAGAGGAGGTCGGTGTGGACATCGGATGATTACCTTCTTTCTGGTTGGCTGCGTTTTGTCGAAACGTTTCTACAGCGATTATAAATCCGCCGTCCGTAGGCGTCAAACGTCATTTTACAGTTGAATCCGGTACCGGAATGCATTAAAGTTAGAACAGTGAAAAGCGTCGGGGGCCCGGAACACCGCTCGATTCGGGTTTTCCGGCGCGAGGTTGAAACGTTTCGAAGCGATTGGAGGCGAACCGGTTCATGGTCAGCATCAAGGATATCGCCAAGAAGGCGGGCGTCTCCATCTCGACGGTCTCCTACGCGCTCAACGGCAGCGACCGGATCATGAAGGAGACGCGCGAGCGGATCTTGGCCATCGCGAACGAGATGGGCTACGTCCCCCACGGGGCGGCCCGGATGCTCAAGAAGCGGGAGTCCCGGCTCGTCGGCATGTACCTGACGGATTATTACGGGCATTTCTACGGGGATCTTCTCCAGGGGGTCAAGGAGGAGCTGGGCCGCCGAGACTACGATCTGGTCGTCTGCAGCGGGGCGAGGTCGCGCCGGATGATTCCGGAGAGAACGTTCGACGGGGCGATCATCCTCGACGCGAGGTTCCCGGACGAAGAGCTGCTCCAATACGCGGACCGGGGGCACAAGCTGGTCGTGCTGGACCGCGAGCTGCAGCATCCGAACGTGAACCTGGTGCTGCTCGACAACAAGGCGGGCGCGACGCTGGCCATCGAGCACTTGCTCGACCAAGGGCTCGATCGCATCCTTGTCGTCGGCGGCCCGGAAGGCTCCTACGACGCCCGCCAGCGCATGCGCGCCGTCCATCAGGCGGTCGAGCGGGAGCCCGGCGTCGTCTTCGAGGAGCTGCCGGGCGCCTTCGACAAGGCGTCGGGCTACGCGGCGGGAGAGCGGATCGCGTCGGCGTTCGAGAGCGGCGGGAAGCCCGTCGGCGTCTTCTGCCTGAACGACGATATGGCGATCGGGGTCATCGAGTATTTGGAGGAACGCACGTCGCTCGCCGTCGGGGAGCACGTGCATCTGATCGGCTTCGACAATATCGAGCTGTCGCGGTACATGCGCCCGAGGCTGGCCACCATCGACTATTCGATGCGCAAGTGGGGAGCGCTCGCCGCCGAGCAGATGGCGAAGATGATCCGCGGCGAACCGGTCGAGACCGAGAGGGTATACGTCCGGCTCGTCGAGGGGAACTCGGTGAAGCGGGTCGCAAGCGAACAATAACCGTCAGGGGGACAATCCATTGAGCACGCAGCAAATCGGAGTACCATTGGAAGGCTTCGCCGAGTTCAGCCGGGAGGTCGCCGCGGAAGGCGCGGTGCTGCTGAAGAACGAGGGACAAGTTCTTCCGCTTCGCGAGGGGGACCGGGTCGCGATCTTCGGCCGGATTCAAGTGAATTATTACCGCAGCGGCACCGGGTCGGGCGGCAGCGTCAACGTCGCGTACACGACGAATCTGCTGGGCGGCCTGCGGGCCAAGGCCAACGTCGCCGTCGACGAAGAGCTGGCGTCCGTCTACGAGCGGTGGATCGAAGAGAATCCGTTCGATAACGGAGGCGGCGGCTGGGCCGCGGAGCCTTGGAACCAGAAGGAGATGCCCCTGACCGACGAGCTGGCGGCGGCGGCCCGCGGCCGGTCGAACAAGGCGATCGTCGTCATCGGGCGCACGGCGGGCGAGGACCAGGACAACGCCGACGAGCCGGGAAGCTACCGGCTGACGGACGACGAGAAGGCGATGCTGAAGCGGGTAACTTCCCATTTCGAACAAACCGTCGTCGTGCTTAACGTCTCCAACATCATCGATATGAGCTGGCTGGAGGACGAGTACGTCCATCCGATCGCGGGCGTCGTCTACGCATGGCACGGCGGCATGGAAGGCGGCAACGCCATCGCCGACGTGCTGGCCGGGGACGTGACGCCGAGCGGCAAGCTGACCGACACGATCGCGTATTCCATCGACGACTATCCGTCGACCCGCAATTACGGCAACGAATTCGCCAACCTCTACCAAGAGGACATCTATGTCGGCTACCGCTACTTCGAGACGTTCCGTCCGGACCGCGTCCAGTTCGAATTCGGCTTCGGGCTGTCGTATACGTCGTTCGAAGTCGTGCCGGAAGAAGCGCGGATCGCGGCCGGTACCGGTATCGAAGCCGTCGTCTCCATCGACGCGACGGTCACGAACAAGGGAGCCGAGTACGCAGGCCAAGAGGTCGTGCAGGTCTACTATGAAGCGCCGCAAGGCAAGCTGGGCCGGCCGGCGAGAGTGCTGGCGGGCTTCGCGAAGACCCGCTTGCTCCGTCCGGGCGAGTCGCAGCGCGTGACGGTGAGCTTCCCGATCCGTTCCATGGCGGCCTACGACGACGCCGGCGCGACGGGACATCCTTCCGCTTACGTGCTGGAAGAGGGGACTTACCGTTTTTATGCGGGAACGAGCGTCAAGAAGCTGGCGGCGGTCCGCTTCGAGGGACAGGAAGGGTACGTCTTGAACGAGCTGCAAGTCGCGGAGCAGCTGCAGGAGGCGATGGCGCCGACGAAGAGCTTCGAGCGGATGAAGCCGGGAGCCCGGAACGCCGACGGCTCTTACGAGCTCGTCTACGAGCAGGTGCCGACGCGCAAGGTCTCGATGGCGGACCGCATCCGGAGCCACCTGCCTCCGACGCTGGAGCAGACCGGCGACCAGGGATACAAGCTGCGAGACGTGCGCGACGGGAAAATCGGACTGGACGCCTTCGTCGCTCAGCTCAGCGACGAGGACCTCGCCGCCATCGTCCGGGGCGAAGGCATGAGCAGCCCGCTCGTCACGCCGGGCACGGCATCCGCGTTCGGCGGAGTGAGCGATAGCCTGTTCCGGTACGGCATTCCGGTCGGCTGCACGTCCGACGGCCCGTCCGGCATCCGGATGGACAGCGGCGAGAAGGCGACCCAGGTGGCGATCGGCACGCTGCTCGCGGCCACGTGGAATCCGGAGCTCGTCGAGCGGCTGTACGTCCTGGAAGGCCGGGAGCTGGTGCGCAACAACATCGATACGCTGCTCGGCCCGGGCCTCAACATCCGGCGCAGCCCGCTGAACGGGCGCAACTTCGAATACTTTTCCGAGGATCCCCTCCTCTCCGGCGTCTTCGCGTCGGCTTGCGTCCGGGGCATCCGGGAAGGCGGCTCCTACGCCACGCTCAAGCACTTCGCCTGCAACAACCAGGAGAAGCACCGGACGAAGGTGGACGCCGTCGTCTCCGAGCGCGCGCTGCGGGAGATCTACCTGAAGGGCTTCGAGATCGCGGTGAAGGAGGGCGGGGCGAATTCGATCATGACCTCCTACAACCCGGTCAACGGGCATTGGGCGGCTTCGAATTACGACCTGAACACGACGATTCTTCGCGGGGAATGGGGCTTCGAGGGGATCGTCATGACCGACTGGTGGGCCGTCATGAACGATCCGGTCCAAGGCGGCGCCGCGGACCGCAAGAACACGAACGCCATGGTGCGCGCGCAGAACGACCTGTACATGGTCGTCACCAACTACGGCGCCGAGATCAACGCGTACGACGACAACACGATCGAATCGCTTGCGAACGGCACGCTGACGAGAGGCGAGCTGCAGCGTTCGGCGAAGAACATCTGCCGCTTCCTGCTGCAGGCGCCGGTGTTCTCCCGGAAGCAGGTCATCAGCGAGAACGTCGAGTCGTTCCCGGCGAACGCGGCGGCTCCGGCTTCGGTTGCGGCTTCGGTGCAGGCGCTGTCCTCCGATGCTCAGGTGAAGCCGGCCGTCGACGGATCGACTTGGTTCCAAGCCGATCAAGCCGGCGAGTACCGGATCATCGTGAACGTCATGTCCCCGGATACGGAGCTGGCGCAGAGCGCCTGCCACGTGACGCTGAACGGCCGCTCGATGACGACGGTGCAGACGAACGGGACGGAAGGCAGATGGGTACGGCAGAAGCTGGCGAAGATCAAGCTGGAGGAAGGCTTCTACGAGCTGAAGCTCGACTTCGTCAAGCCGGGCTTGCAGATCGATTGGATCGAGTTCAGACGGGTCTAAAAAAACGGAATGGAAGCGGAGCGGCCGTGGGGCTGCTCCGCTTTTTTACGCTGCGGATGTGCTACAATCGAATCGATAGAGTCATGGAAGCGAATTCATAGAGGCAGAGGGGAGAGGGATTCATGTCCGCGGGAATATTGGCTCATTTGCTCGGCAGGCAGCCCTATAAGGAATTGGCGGGGAAGGCGGCGGCCGCCGGATTCCCCTACGTTCAATTGGCGTTGTCCAAGGCGATCTCCGACGTCGACTTCTCGCTCGGCAGGCTCAGTCCGGGGCTCGCGCAGGAAGTCGGGGGCGCCTTCGCGGAACGCGGCGTGCGGATCGCGGTGCTCGGCTGCTACGCGAGCCTGATCGAGCTGGACGACGAAGCGTTCCGGCATAACGTCGATCGCTTCAAGGAGCATCTTCGCCATGCGCGGCATTTCGGAGCGCCGATCGTGGCGACCGAGGTTGGCGTCCCGGCGAATCCGTCGGACGCGGCCTTGCGCGCCAAGCACGCCGAGAGGCTGAACCGGGCGCTCGGGGAGCTGGTCGAGGAAGCCGAGCGCTGGGGCGTCGCCATCGGACTTGAGGCTGCCCAGCGGCATCTGATCGATTCGGCCGAGACGCTGGCGGAGACGATCGAACGGTTCCCGTCGTCGTGCGTCGGCGTCGTGCTCGATCCGTGCAATCTGATGAACGCGCCGAAGTTCGAGGACCAGAATCGCACGATCGAAGAGGCGTTCCGCCTGCTCGGGCCGCGCGTCGTCAGCGCGCACTCGAAGGATCTGCGCCGCCAGCCGGACGGCTCGCTCGCGGAGACGGCCTCCGGGCTCGGCGAGCTGAATTACCCGCTGTTCTGGCGGCTGCTCGCGCAGCACAAGCCGCACGGCTTCGTGACGCTGGAGGCCGTCACGGAGGAGCAGATGCCGGAGGCGGCGCGGTTCGTCCGCGAGGGCCGGGCGGCGGCGAGAGAAGGGACGGCGTCGCGCTAATCATCTATTGGCGTCGCGCAACCCCTCTCGTCCCAGCTCGCCAGCAGTTCGCGCAGTCGTTCTTGGGCAGTCGCCGCCTCATCCGGCAAGCGGAGGGACGACGACAGACGCTCCGCCTTCCGCGCCCACTCCTTCGCCAGCGCGATCTCGTCCATCGCGGCGGCGATGTCGGCGCGGAGGACGCTGGCTTGGAAGCGGAGCGCCGCCGAGGCCTCTTCGGACTTCGGCAGAACGGCATCCAGCACCCGGGCCGCCGCCGCGGGATCGTCCTTGGCGTACGTCAGCCGGTAGGCGGTGTCGAACGCCTGCGCCAGCCTGCCGGGCTCCGGGGCCGCGGGCGCTCCTCCTTGCGCGGCGGGCTTGGGAACGGCATGCTTTTGTCCGATCAACAGGCGGTTGCCGGCGGGGTCGACCAGGTTAAACCGGCGGTCCTCCGACAAGTCGTTGACCTTGCCGATCTTCGGGTAGCCCTTCGTCGGAACCTTGCGGCCGGCCTTGCGCAGACTGTCGCACAGGTCCCGGTAGACGGCGTCCACGTCCGGCACGCTGACGTAGCACATGCTGTACGAGTTGGCCGGCTCCAGCTGCTTGAGCACGAAGAAGTGCAGCTCCGCGATGGGATGGCGCACGCACGCGTACAGGTTCGGCTTGCTCTGCCGATAGGTGACTTCGAAGCCGAGCGCCTGGTAGAAATCCAATTGCTCGTCGATGGACCGGCAGGGGAGAATCGGGATCGCGGTTCCGATTCCGGTTCGAGGGTTGGGCATGCTCCGGCAGCCTCCTTGGGTTCGTATGGGGATCCACTTCAATTCCATCGTACAACATTCGTGCAAATGATAAGGTTCGAAGAAAGCGGCGCCCGGCAGGGCGTGTTGAATAGCGGATCGGTCGGATTCGCCGTCATGTGGTTTAAGGTTGGTCGTCAATGTTCCCGAACCGTGCAATCCAGGGGGTCCCGCAAGGGGCCTCTTTCTAATTGAAGGCGGGGGTGCCGCTCTTCAAGTCGAAAATCGTAGAAATCGCTCGAAAATAGGATAGGATTAGCGGGAGATTTAGCCTATAATGATTGGGATTCTTCTAATTTTTGGGGAGGACAAACGTAGATGGAAAATAGATGGCATGCCGGCTGGCCCGTCCGGCTGGCGGCAATAATGGCGTTCGGCATGGCTCTGCTGCTGGGCCTTCATCAGAAGGCGTACGCCTTCTCGGGAGAAGGGGAGGGAAACGCGGAATTCCCCTTTATCATCAAGACGGCCGCCCAGTTGAACGAGATGAGGAATAATCTGACCGCGGACTATCGGCTGGGGGCGGATATCGACCTGACCGCGGAGGGTTATACAAAATGGGATCCGATCGGTCCTTGGGGTACTGCTTTTGAAGGGACTCTCGACGGGGACGGGCATACGATCTCCAATCTGACCATTACAGGAACGGCCAACAACTTGGGGTTATTCGGCTACGTGTCGGACGCCGAGATTCGCAATCTCGGGCTCATCAACGTGAATGTCCAAGGGACTTCCTTCGTTGGGGGGCTGGTCGGCTATATGTTTGGATCGAAGATCGAGAATACCTACGTAACGGGCTTGGTGGCAGGAACGGACAATGTCGGAGGTTTAGCGGGATACGTTAGCGGAACCCCCGTCCGCTCCGGGCAAATCAACCATTCCTATGCGGCAGCTACGGTTAACGCCCTTACGGATTATGGCGGTCTTGTCGGGAAGTTCGAGGGTACGGTGGCAGCCGACTCTTCTTACTATGATAAGAACCGGACGGAAATTTCCGCCGTCGGAACCGGCAAGAGCACGACGGAGATGAAGCAGAGTGCGACCTTTGCGGGGTGGGATTTCTCCGAGGGAGGAGAGGGACATTGGGGCCTCTTCGAAAATAAGACGTATCCGGTGCATCGCGCAAGGTTCGACCGATTTTTGCTGGATCGACTGGAGGTGACGGAACCCGGAGGCGGTTCTGTGGAGTTGGACCCGGTATTCGCAGGGGACCGAACGGGCTATTCCGGTCGAGTGCGCAGCGTTGTGAGCGACTTGACGGTCTCGGCAACTCCGACGAACGTCGCAACCGGCGTATCCGTTAACGGAGGAGGCAGCTCGGAGACGGTCTCGCTGAATCCGGGACCGACCGCGGTGAGCATCGTCGTATCCACCACAGGTCTTTCGCTTCCGGGCACGGCGGACAATCCGTTCAAGGTTAATTATACTTTGACGATCGTTCGCAATGACGGCTCCGTTTCCATAACGGTTCCCGCGAATGGAACTTACAAAAGCGGAGACAAGCTGACGTTCATCGCAACTTACCAGGAAGACGCGAGCGTCACGGGAACGCCGCGGATTCCTCTTACGATCGGCACGAAGAAGGAATATGCGGTATATGTCGGCCAGCCTCCCGGGGATTTAAACCAGCTTATCTTCGAGTTGGCGATTCCCGAGGGAGCCGTGGATATGAACGGGATTACCCTAGGCTCGGCCATTGAGCTTCCGACCGGAGCCAGCGTCACCTTGTCCGGGCTCGACGCCCAGCTTGCCTTTGCCGCGCCGAGCACCACCTACATTCTAGTGGAGGCGGAGGCCCCGGTGATCGCCTTGACCCAATCGCCGGCCGCAGGTACGCCGACCGCCGGAGCGGTAACGATCACGGCATCGGTCAGCGACAATAGCGGTAGCGTCGCTCTGAAGAAGTGGGCGTTAGGATCCCGAACGGCAAGCTTCTTTAATGCCGGAGGCGGCACTGTTCTGAGCGGAGCAAGTTTCCAGGCGGCCGTGAATGGGACGTACACTGTGTACGCGCGGGATGGGATCGGGAACGAGACGGTGAAGGAGATCGTCATCTCGAACATCACTTCGAGCGCGCCATCGCTGACGCTGAGCGCTAGTCCGACAGGAAGCACGCGAGGACCGGTCACCGTGACGGCGACGACGACCGTGAAGGGGGAGGCTTCGGGCAACAGCCTGGAGAAGTTGGTCTGGCTGGCGGGAAGCCACGAGGCGGCGGACTTCGCAGGTGGAACGACTGGGACGGCATTCTGGCATCCGGCAAGTTCGAGGTAGCCGCGAACGGCACGTACACTGTATATGCGCTAGATGCAGTCGGGAACGAAGCGGTGAAGGAAATCGTCGTCACGAACATCGTGACGGACGCGCCTTCGTTGACGTTAAGCCATAGCCCGACGGGCAGCACGAGAGGCCCGGTCACCGTAACGGTGACGGCGACCGTGACGGGCTCGGATTCCGGCAACAGCCTGGAGAAGCTGGTCTGGCTGGCGGGCAGCCATGCGGCGGCGGACTTCGCAGGCGGAACGGCCGGGACGGACATTCTGGCGTCCGGCAAGTTCGAGGTAGCCGCGAACGGCACGTACACTGTATATGCGCTAGATGCAGTCGGGAACGAAGCGGTGAAGGAGATTGTCGTCACGAACATCGTGACGGACGCGCCTTCGTTGACGTTAAGCCATAGCCCGACGGGCAGCACGAGAGGCCCGGTCACCGTAACGGTGACGGCGGTCGTGACGGGTGCTGATTCCGGCAACAGCCTGGAGAAGCTGGTCTGGCTATCGGGCAGCCATACGGCGGCCGACTTCGCGGGCGGAACGGTCGGGACGGACATTCTGTCGTCCGGCAAGTTCGAGGCGTCCGCGAACGGGACGTATACCGTATATGCACGGGATGCAGCCGGGAACGAAGCTGTGAAGGAGATTGCGGTCACGAACATCGCGACGGACGCGCCTTCTCTGACGCTAAGCCACAGCCCGACGGGCAGCACGCGAGGCCCGGTCGTCGTTACGGCGACTGCGACTGTGACGGGCGCTGATTCCGGCAATAGCCTGGAGAAGCTGGTCTGGCTGGCGGGCAGCCATACGGCAGCGGACTTCGCAGGCGGAACGGCCGGGACGGACATTCTGGCATCCGGCAAGTTCGAGGCAACCGCGAACGGGACGTACACCGTGTATGCGCGGGATGCGGTCGGCAATGAGTCCGTGAAGGAGATCGCGATCACGAACATCGCGACCGACGCGCCTTCTCTGACGCTAAGCCACAGCCCGACGGGCAGCACGCGAGGCCCGGTCGTCGTATCGGTGACGGCGACCGTGACGGGCGCGGATTCCGGCAACAGTCTGGAGAAGCTGGTCTGGCTGGCGGGCAGCCATACGGCGGCGGACTTCGCGGGCGGAACGGCCGGGACGGACATTCTGGCATCCGGCAAGTTCGAGGCAACCGCGAACGGGACGTACACCGTGTATGCGCGGGATGCAGCCGGGAACGAAGCTGTGAAGGAGATTGCGGTCACGAACATCGCGACGGACGCGCCTTCTCTGACGCTAAGCCACAGCCCGACGGGCAGCACGAGAGGCCCGGTCACCGTAACGGTGACGGCGACCGTGACGGGCGCGGATTCCGGCAACAGTCTGGAGAAGCTGGTCTGGCTGGCGGGCAGCCATACGGCGGCGGACTTCGCGGGCGGAACGGCCGGGACGGACATTCTGGCATCCGGCAAGTTCGAGGCAACCGCGAACGGGACGTACACCGTATATGCGCGGGATGCGGTCGGCAATGAGTCCGTGAAGGAGATCGCGATCACGAACATCGCGACAGACGCGCCTTCTCTGACGCTAAGCCACAGCCCGACGGGCAGCACGAGAGGCCCGGTCATCGTTACGGCAACTGCGACCGTGACGGGTCCGGATTCCGGCAACAGTCTGGAGAAGTTGGCCTGGCTGGCGGGCAGCCATACGGCGGCGGATTTCGCGGGCGGAACGGCCGGAACGGACATTACGGCGTCCGCCAAGTTCGAGGCAGCCAAAAACGGGACGTATACCGTGTATGCGCGGGACGCAGTCGGCAATGAGTCCGTGAAGGAGATCGCGATTACGAACATTCGCGTATCCTCGCCTTCCGCTCCCGTCTCCGAGCCGGCGCCTTCCTTCACGATTGCCTTAGGTCCGGACGGCGGGGTTCTCTTGCGAATCGCCCCCTCCATGATCGAGAAGGAGACGAGGAAGGACGGCACCGTTCTGGAGAAGGTCGCTTTGAAGGAAGAAGCGATGAATCAAGTGCTGGAGCTGTTGAAGACAGCGGCCAAGACTGTCGTCACGGTAGAGATCAACGATTCGGAAGATTCCGTGAGCGTGCGGTTCCCGGCTTCCTCCCTGTCGGAAGCGGCGGCGGGCTACCCGGAAGCGGTGTTCGTGACGAAGCTGAACGGATCCTCCTATCATTTGCGGACGAAGGCCCTCCCTCTCGACGATCTGGCCCGGGAGATGGGCGTTGAGCTGAAGGATCTGAACGTGGTCGTAGAGATGGCCAAGGTCGCGGGCGAAGCGGCGGAGCCGTTGAAGCAGGCGGCCGGCCTCCAGGGCGCGAAGCTGATCGGCCATGCCATCGACTTCCAGGTGACGGCGTCGGCGGGCGATCGGACGACGGAGCTTCGGAGTGTCGACGGAAGCTACTCGGTTCGCTCGATCGTGCTGAGCGGGGATTCGACATCCTCCCTATTAACGGCGGTATGGTTCGACCCGGAGGCGCGGAGATTCCAATTCGTTCCGGGGACCATCGCCGCAAGGAGCGACGGCAAGCGGGAGATGACGATTCGCGTTCCGCATAACAGCATCTACGCGGTCGTGGAACCGGGAGCCAGGACGTTCGCAGACTTGAACGGGCATTGGGCCGCGGGAGCCGTGGAACGGTTGGCTTCCAGGCTGATCGTCACGGGCGTATCGGAAGACCGGTTCGCTCCGAACGACGGCATCACCCGCGCCGAATTCACCGCGCTGCTCGTTCGCTCGCTAGGGCTTGCGACCGGAGAAGCGGCGACCGGCTCCCGATTCGCGGATGTCGGCGTCCGCGATTGGTACGCGCAGGCCGTGGAGGCGGCCGTGAAGGCCGGGCTCGTGCAAGGAGTCGAGGCCGACCGGTTCGCTCCGAACGAGCGAATCACCCGCGAGCAAATGGCGGTCATGATCGGCCAAGCCCTTCGGTTGTCCGGAGCGACGGTGCCTGCCGCGGACGAGAGCCGGACGCTGGCGGACTTCGCCGATGCCGGATCGATCTCCGCTTGGGCGAGGTCTTCCGTCGCCGAGTCCGTGGCCGCGGGAATTATGAACGGCTATCCCGACCGCACGGCGGCGCCGAAGGACTTCGCGACCCGGGCGCAGGCGGTTATGATGCTGCAAGGATTTATGAGGTACGCGGGCTTAATCGACTAAATAAAACGGCGGTGCCGGGATCGAATCCCCGCACCGCCATTTCCTTTATTCCGACTGCAAGATGACGAGAGCGTTGCTGATGAGCCGGCCCGGCTTCGTCACGTACTGGCCGTTGTAATACAGGCCGCTGGAGGCGCCGCCGTCCAGGTTCATCGCCTGCAGGGCGCCGGCCTGCTTCATGATCTGCGCCATCTGGGGAATCGTCGCGCCGGACACCGTCGCCAGAATGAGCTTGTGGTCCTTCGTGACGCCGACCGCGCTCCGGGCGCCGCCCCCCGTCAGAATCTTCGGGTCCCGGAAGCCTTCGGTCTTCACGTCGACCGCTACCTTGCCGTCCCGGACGAGCCGAGGTCCGGCCTGAAGCGCGCCCTCGATGCCGCCCTGCTCGAACCGCTCGGCGAAGTCCAATCCGTCCACAAACTCGACGTTGTTATTCTCGTCGAACGCCAGAACCGTCCGGTTCTCGCCGGGCGCGGTCCAGACGATTTTCCCCCCGGTCGCGATATACCCGTACGGGTTCTTCACGGAAGAATCCGTATAGGCGTCGAAGAAGGTGCCGTTCATCGCGGCGACCGCGCCGGCGCGCTTGGCGATGCCCTTCAGCTCCTCCGTGCCGCCGACCTTGCCGCGCGCGAGCGCGACCGACAGGTCGACGCCCGGAGCGAGCAGCGAGACCGTCAGCAGCTCCGCCTTGATCGTTCGCGAACCGACGCGGAACGACCGGGACTCGCGCTTGAACGCCGTCTGGCTCGCCGGGCGCGTGCCTACCTCGACGGCGGGGAGCGTCACGACGCGATCCGCCTGCCGCAGCTGGACCGCGGCGAGCGACGAATTCCACTTGGCGTCGAGCCCGAGCGCCTCGGTCACGACCCGAAGCGGCACGTAGGTGACGCCTCCCTCCGAGAACGGCGCCGCGGCCAGCTCCAGCTTCTTCCCGTTCGCGTCCGCGCTCTTGCGGCCGACCGTCAGCGTCACCTTGGAGTCGCCTTTGACGATCGTCACCCGCTTCGCGGCGCTGTCCCATTGAACGGCAGCTCCGCTCTGTTCGCTGAAGAACCGGATCGGCACGAACGTCTGTCCGGCCTCCTGGTCCACGTATCCGTACATTTTGTCGTTCGTCTTGGCCGCCGCTCCGGCCGAGGAAGCCGCCGTCATCGTCAGCGCGACCGCCATGGCGGCCGCCCGCCATGCTGTTTGCATTTTCATTCCGTCTATGCCCCTTCTTCCATGAATTCCCTTATTATATCGACAGCCGCGTTCGATTCATGAAGGGAGAAGGGAGAGCCAACGGGAACTCCGGAGCGGAAGGAGAGGAGGGATTCGCCGGGGCGCCGTTGAATACCTTTTATTGTCTATTTATTGCAATTAGGAACAGGGGGTCGGGAAGCATGGGCAAACGATTCGCCGAGATGCTGCCGGAGCACGAGGCATTCATTCGCAAGCAGCATATCTTCTTCGTCGGAACCGCGCCGTTATCGGGCGAAGGGCACGTCAATCTGTCGCCGAAGGGGTACGATTCGCTGAGAATTCTGTCCAAGAACCGCGTAGCGTATCTAGACTTGACCGGAAGCGGCAACGAGACGAGCGCGCACCTCAAGGAGAACGGAAGAATCACCTTGATGTTCTGCGCCTTCGAAGGGCCGCCGAATATCTTGCGCCTGTACGGCGCGGGAACGGTCGCGCTCCCGGGGACGCCGGAGTGGGACGAACTGTCCCCGCTCTTCAGTTTGTTGCCGGGAGCGAGGCAGATCGTCTCGGTCGACGTGCATCTGGTGCAGACCTCATGCGGCTTCGCCGTGCCCTTCATGTCGTTCGAGAAGGAGCGCGATACGCTGGAGCGGTGGGCGGTACAGAAGGGCGAGGAGGGGCTTGACCAATATTGGCGGGAGAAAAACAGGGTAAGCCTGGACGGCTTGCCGACCCCGCTGGGCCAGCGCTTGACGTAGTCTTGCCGCGTTCGCCCCCGCGAGCCGCATATCCTCGGGATTCTCTAGCGTCGCGCCGAGGGAGCCTTCCGGTCAGGCCGGAAGAGGGGGGAACGCCACCTTGAAGACCGTCCCGCGGGAGCCCGTCTCCACGTCGATGACGGCGCGGTGGCGCTGGGCGATGTCGTAGCAGATCGCCAGCCCCACCCCCGTGCCGTTCGACTTGGTCGTGAGGAACGGCGTGCCGAGCTTCTCGACGATCTCCCGGGGAATGCCGGGGCCTTGGTCGGCCACGGTAATTCCGACGGAACGGGAGGTCTGGAAGGTCTCGACCCGCACGCTGCCTCCCGCGGGCGTCGCTTCCATCGCATTGCGGACGAGATTCAGAATGAGCTGCTTGATCTCCTTGGAATACAGCAGAATATCGCCCACCGGGTTGCGGCGGATGTACAGCTTCTTCCGAGAGAGGAACGCGTCGTTCTCCAGCAGGGGGGACAGGCGGTCGATCACGTTTACCAGATTGCCCCGGACGAGCTGCTTCTCCTGAACCTTGGTCAGCGACAGGAAGTCGGAGATGATATCGTTCGCCCGGTTTAGCTCCTCCACCAGCATATCGAGAACCTGCTTGTCCTCCGCATACTTCTCCTTGGCCCTCATCACCTGAAGGAATCCCTTGACGGTTGTAAGCGGATTCCGAACCTCGTGGCTGATGCCGGTAGCCAGATGGGACACGTGCTTCAGTCGGTCCAGCTTCTCGATCTCGACCCGAAGCTGAACCTGCTCGCTCCGGCTGCGCCTCTCCTCGAGCACGTAGCTGGTAATGTCCTCGGAGATGGACACCGCCCCGACGACTCGGCCGTCCGCGCCCCAGATCGGCTTGCTGTTCCAGATCGCGATCCGGCGAACGCCGTCCGGCCACTCGAGTTCGACGATCTGCCGGTTCTCCTGGGCTTCGGCGACGGCCCGCTGAAGGGACAATTCGCTCGCGGCCAGCTCGCGGCCGTGTTCGTCGTAAGCCCGGACGTTCGGCTTGACGTCGGCCGACATGGAGAAGTTCTCGCCGACGTTAATGCGAAGGAATTCCGAAGCCGTCGGATTGTGCATAATCCTCTTGCATTCGGGATCGAGAGCTACCGACACCCCGCCGGGGATCAGGAATAACAGCGGAATCAAGTCCTTCAATTGCCGTTCGTTCAGGATCAAGGGGATTTCGGATAGAACCTTCATAACTCAGTCCTTTCCTCGGCGAGTCAAGATGATAGGGGAAAGGCCAAAATAGAAGCGGTCCGCTTCTATTCTGGCCAGCGACGAAGACGACGGAGGAGCAGACCAAACGAGATCTATCGGCAAAAATATCCATTATTATTTTGATCTTTCTATGGGTCTTTTTATCCTGAATTACGAAAGCCTATA
>NZ_JACJVR010000031.1 GCF_014212175.1 Cohnella xylanilytica
AGATTGGTATATCCACACTCGGCTGACAAAGTGGTACGCAAAGAAACGCCAGCGAAGTCACTGGCTTGGTTCCGGGTACGAAGTTAAACGCCTAAGCAAATTGCATGGACTCAAATCGTTATTGTAAGTCGCATGCGCATGAATGACGAACATCGGAAAGCCGTATGAGGGAAAACCTCACGTACGGTTTGATGAGGAGGGGCTGAAGATAGTTCAGCCCTTTACTCTAGAATTCCGCGGCTGCCTTGTTATCCGGGTCCGAGGCGGATCCTTCGGAGGCTCCAATGCCGAGAAATTCGGCATTCAGAGCGATCGCGCTCGCGAGAGGGGCCCCCAATGCCGAGAAATTCGGCATTCAGAGCGATCGCGCTCGCGAGAGGGGCCCCCAATGCCGAGAAATTCGGCATTCAGAGCGATCGCGCTCGCGAGAGGGGCTCCCAATGCCGAGAAATTCGGCATTCAGAGCGGTCGGCCTCGCGAGAGGGGCCGTCTGGCCGGTTGGCGGAAGGTTCCGTCCCGCGCCCGATTTATGATAAATTAGAATCGTTTAGGAAAGTTGCGAAGGAAAGGGAGAGGATGCAAGCGATGTACGAAGCCGCACTCAGAATCCGGAAGGCCGCGGAGGAACGCGGGATCCGAATCGACGTCGAATTTCCGGACCCGATCGTAGTGGAGGCGGGGGCGCTGTCCCGGACGGCTCCTTATATACAGGATAAAGGTTATCGCAAGCCGCTCGTCGTGGCCGACGAGAACACGCTCCGGGTCGCCGGCGGGAAGCTGCTCGAACAGCTGGCGGCTCTCGGGCTCGCGGCCGAGAAGACGATCGTGAAGCCGGACCGGCAAGGCGACGTCATCGCCGACGAGGCCTCGATCGTGCAGGTGCTGCTAGACGTGCAGCGGTACGGAGCCGACGTCATCGTCGCGGCCGGATCGGGCACGCTGCACGACGTCTCGCGGTACGCCGCCTATACGGCGGGCCTCCCGTTCGTGTCCGTGCCGACGGCGCCTTCGGTCGACGGCTTCAACTCCAAAGGGGCGCCGATCGTCATCCGCGGGGAGAAAATCACGGTGCAAGCGATCGGCCCGCTGGCGATCTTCGCCGATCTGGACGTGCTGCGCGAAGCGCCGCCCGCGATGGTCGCCGCCGGCTTCGGCGACATGCTGGGCAAGTACACGTCCCTGTTCGACTGGACGTTCGGCCGCTGGACGGGCGGCGAGCCCTATTCCGAGCTCGTCGCCGAGATCACGGAGCGTGCCCTGCTCGAATGCGTGCGCAACGTCGAGGCGATCGGGAGCCGGACCGAGGAAGGCGTCCGCGTCTTGATCGACGCGCTGATCGAATCCGGGCTCGCGATGCTCGTCTTCGGCCAGTCCCATCCGGCGTCCGGCGCGGAGCACCATCTGTCCCATTATTGGGAGATGGAATTCATGCGGACCGGCCGCCGGGCCCTGCTGCACGGGGCGAAGGTGGGCGTCGCGTGCGCCGAGATCGCAGCCTTGTATCATACGCTCGAGCCCGAGTCGGAGGCGGGCGACGCCGAGACCGCGGCCAAGCTGCGGGAGGCGCTCGGCCGCGTGCCCGGACCGGACGAGATCCGCGCTCTGCTCCGGAAGGCCGGAGGGCCGTCGACGATCGAGGAGCTGGGAGTCGGCCGCGAGCTGTTGGAGCGGAGTCTCGCGGAGGCGCACCGGATTCGCCCGAACCGGTACACCCTGCTGAGGGCTTGCAACGAAGGCCGCGTCGGGCGCCGCTCCTGAAGCAGGTCCGTCCGGATGGCCCGGCTTGTCCGTTCGCGCTTGCCGAACGGGCGGGCCGGGCTTTTTCAAGGTATACCGCGGGTCCAAAATAATTTTATTTTAAGTTTGGCTCCTTTCGGTGTAGAATAGACAGGAATGGTTCAGATTCGACCTGTCGCGGCGTACGGACGATCGGAGAACGGACTCGGCTGCGAACGCATTAACGTCTATTCGCATGAAGACCCGCACGCAAGAACGGCCTTTTATGTGAAAAATGTTACAAAGTATCTTCGCCAGCCGGAACCGGCGCGGAGCCGTACGATGCCAGGAACGGACCGACTAGGACATTACTGCAAAGGAGGACGCTCTGCATGTCTCAAATTTCGCAAGAGGCGCTCGCAACCGACGCCGCAGTGGAACGCAACTCGCAAGACCTGCTCGACCAATTGCTGAAGCCGGAGGTTCAGGAATCCCTTACCGTATTGGTGGATAACCTGCCGAAGCTGGCCGAGATGGTCACCTTCCTGACCAAAGCCTACGACTTCGCGCAGCAAGTGGCGACCGACAAGGTGCTGATCAACGACTTCGCGCACGGTATCGGCGAATTCGTCAAGCCGGTGGCCGACAAGGCGAAGGGAATCGCCGCCGCGGCCATCGAAGCCGGCGACCGCGCCCAAGCCGACACGAGCACGATCGGCCTGTTCGGCATCCTGCGGATGCTGAAGGATCCGCAGGTCCAGAAGACGCTGCGCTTCGCGCAAGCCTTCCTCGGCGCGCTCGCGGACAACAAGCAACAGCAACAAGGCTGATAACTACGCACAACGGATAAGAATGGAGGATGGACATGTCTAAACATATTCTGATTCTGGGCGGCGGTTACGGCGGCTTGTTGGCAGCTCTGTCGGCTCGCAAAAATCTGAGCCTGGACGATGCCCGGATTACGCTCGTGAACCGTTATCCCACGCACCAGATCATCACCGAGCTTCACCGCCTGGCCGGCGACACCATCAAGGAGAAGGCCGTCGCTCTTCCGCTCGAGAAGCTGCTTCGCGGCAAGGACGTCAACGTGATGGTCGACACGGTTACCGAGATTCGCCCGAACGACAAGAAGGTGCTGCTCGAGAGCGGCGCCACCGTCACGTATGACGCGCTCGTCGTCGCCCTCGGCAGCGAGACGGCGTTCTTCGGCATCCCGGGGCTGCAAGAGAACAGCTTCACGCTGAAGTCGGTCGACGACGCGAACCGCATCCGCGCTCACGTCGAAGCCCGCCTGGACGCTTACAAGCAGTCCGGCGACAAGAAGGACGCGACGATCGTCGTCGGCGGCGGCGGCCTGACCGGCATCGAGCTCGTCGGCGAGTTCGCCGACCGACTGCCGGAGATCTGCCGCGGCAAGGGCATCGACTTCGCCGACATCAAGCTGTACGTCGTCGAAGCCGGCCCGGCCATCCTGCCGGTTCTGCCTCCGGACCTGATCGCGCGCGCGGTATCGAGCCTCGAGAAGCGCGGCGTCGAGATCATCACCGGCGTGGCGATCACGGAAGCGACGAAGGACACGGTATCGCTTAAGGACGGCCGCGTTCTGGAGTCCAACACGATCATCTGGACCGGCGGCGTTCAAGGTCATCCGGTCGTCGCGAACAGCGGCATCGAAGTGAACCGCGGCCGCGCCACGGTTACCGAATCGCTGCAATCGACTTCGCACCCGGAAGTGTTCCTGGCCGGCGACTGCGCGGTCGTCTTCCCGAAGGGCGGCGATCGTCCTTACCCGCCGACGGCTCAGAACGCCTGGCAGATGGGCGAGACGGTCGGCCACAACCTGGGCGTCTTCTTCAAGGGCGGCAAGATGGAAGAGTTCAACCCGATCAACTCGGGCACGCTCGGAAGCCTCGGCCGCAAGGATGCCGTCGCCATGGTCGGCGGCAACAACATCAAGCTGAAGGGCCTGCCGGCCACCCTGATGAAGGAAGCGAGCAACGTTCGCTACCTGTCCCACATCAGCGGCCTGTTCGCCTACGCCTATTAATTCGCGGCCCATCGCGATATCCGGCCCAGCGGCCGCGACGAGACCAGCTCCTTCGGGGCTGGTCTTTTTGCGCGCATCGACGAAGCGCTCCCTAAGAGTCGGCGGATAAGGTTGGACGAAGCCGAATAGGATGGAAGCAAGGGACGGGCGGCTTCGACGATAGAGGCCGTCCGTTCCGGCCTTGGTCGGGGCAAGTCCATCGGAAGGGATCTCGGGCGTCGAGGGCGAACTGTAACGGTATTCTCATCGAAATCAACTACAGCCGCCGTAGGCGTACGGAAGACGAGGAGACGGAAGCGAACATGCTGCAGCCATTCACCCAACGAGTGTTGGAGACGATTCAGGGGATCCCGCCGGGCAAGGTGATGACGTACGGCCAGATCGCGGCGGTCGCGGGAAGTCCGAGAGGAGCGAGGCAGGTCGTGCGGATTCTCCATTCGCTGAGCGAGAAGCACGGCCTGCCCTGGCACCGGGTGATCAACGCGCAAGGCGAGATCGCGTTGACGGACGGGGAGGCGAGGTACTCCCAGGCGTTCCTTCTGCGCGAAGAAGGGGTCGAGGTGGACGTACGGGGCCGAATCGATCTGGAGCGCTACCGGCACGAGCCGGAGACGGACAGAAGTTGAATGGTCCCCGAATGAATAGGAGCCGAAGGCGATGCCCTCGGCTTCTATTCTCTTTATCGGTCGGTTTTCAATTGTACCCGCCGAACAAAGGCGGCTCATTCAAACGACAATCGAGCGATTCGAATGAAGAAGCGTGCAAAAGCACCTCAGGGGTTCAGATACATGCCATGCCGGCGGCGGGACGGGCTATCCTAGAACGATTCGACGCCTGAACCCGAGTTCCTACCTAAACGAGATCCAGTCGACTGCCTCCTGCGAGAAAAAGCGAGAAGCTTCTCCGCCGTCCATAGACGGCCGAAGAAGCTTCCATCTCGATAAGCCCGGCTTACCCCCGCGCCTCGAACAGCTTGACGATCTCGACGATCACCTGGACCGCCTTGACCATGTTGTCGAGCGACGCGTATTCGTACCGGCCGTGATAATTCTCGCCGCCGGTGAAGATGTTCGGCGTCGGCAGACCCATGTAGCTCAGCTGCGAGCCGTCGGTGCCGCCGCGGATCGGCTTGATGACCGGCTCGATGCCGAGGTTCTTCATCGCTTGGGAGGCGACGTCGACGACTTCCCGGACCGGCTCGATTTTCTCCCGCATGTTGTAGTATTGGTCCTTGATCTCCAGCGAGAGCCGGTCGGCCCCGTACTTGGCCTTGAGCTCCTCGACGATCCGGGTCATCTCGTCCTTCCGCGCCTGGAACTTGGCCTTGTCGTGGTCGCGGATCAAGTAGCTCAGCTTCGTCTCCTCGACGTCTCCGCGGATCGACGTCAGATGGTAGAAGCCCTCGTAGCCTTCCGTATGCTCGGGCGCTTCGTTCGCGGGCAGGCTCGAGTGCAGCTCCATGGCGATCTTGGAGGAGTGGATCATCTTGCCCTTGGCGCTGCCCGGGTGAACGTTCTTGCCGAGGACCGTAATCTTGGCCGCCGCCGCGTTGAAGCTCTCGTACTCCAGCTCGCCGAGCGGGCCGCCGTCCATCGTATAGGCGTACTTGGCGCCGAAGGCGGCCACGTCGAACCGGTGCGGCCCGCGGCCGATCTCCTCGTCCGGCGTGAAGGCGACGCGCACCAGGCCGCGCTTGATCTCCGGATGCGAGAGCAGGTAGGCCATGGCCGTCATGATCTCGGCGACGCCCGCCTTGTCGTCGGCGCCGAGCAGCGTCGTGCCGTCCGTCGTAATCAGCGTGTGCCCCGTATAGCCGGCGAGCTCGGGGAAATCCCGCGGCGACAGCACGATGTTCCGTTCCGGGTTCAGGACGATGTCCCCGCCGTCGTAGTTGTCGACCACCTGCGGATTGACGCCCGCGCCGGTGAAGTCGGTCGCCGTGTCCACGTGGGCCAGGAAGCCGATCGTAGGCACGTCCTTGTCCGTGTTGGCCGGCAGCGTCGCCATGACGTAGCCGTTGTCGTCCATCGTCACTTCTTCCATGCCGATGCTCCGAAGCTCGTCCGCCAGCATCCGGGCTAGCGTCAGCTGCCCCGGCGTGGAGGGGCACGACTCGCTGTCCGCGTCCGATTGCGTATCCACCTTCACATAGGAAGTAAATCTCTTCAGCAGCTCTTCTCTCACCGCTCAACACTCCTCTTCCTCAAAATAATCCGTACCTGGCGCGCATCGCCCGGGCGGCCTCCCGCACCTCTTCCGGCGAAGGCAGCCGCAGCGCCGCCGCCCCCGCCGCCAAGCCGTCTTCGGTCTGCCGCGCGCGGACGATCTCCTTGATCTCCTCGGCGAATACCTTCGCCGCCCCGAGGCCCAGCCCCGTCAGCTCGGCGAGGCTCGCCGTGCTGTCCTCCGTCACCCGCGGCACCCGCGCGGGATCGTCCGCGCCGCCCGCCGCCCGCTCGTAGAACTCGCGGACGAGGCGCGCCCTGCGCCGTCCCGAGCCTTCGGCGACGACGAAGGCTTGAATGACGAGCGCCTTCGCCTGCCTGCGCTGGGCGATGCCGCAGAACTTGAAGCCGTCGATGCTCAGGTCGTAATCTCCCGGGCAGTAGGCGCCCGGGATCTCTCCCTTGTCCACGCGCCGTCCGGTGCCGGCGAGCGCCTCGCGAACGAGCGCGTACATCCGCTCGAAGTCCCGATGATAGTCGGCTCCCTCCTCGATCGGGAGAATAAGCGACACGTTGACGACGCCGGCATCGAGCGGGACGGCGGCGCCGCCGGAATGGCGGACGACCGCGTCGTAGCCCTCGGACTCGAGCCACCGCTTGGCGTCCGCCGCTCCCGGAAGGCGGCTGTCGCGCAAGCCCATGACGAAGGCGCGTTCGTGCCGCCACAGGTGGCAGATGGCCGGGCCGCCCTCTCCCGTCCGCCGGCACAGCAGCTCGTCCATCGCGAACGGGTACAGGGCGTCGGGCTCCGCGAACTCGTTCATGCGGTCCAATATCAGCATATTTTCAAGCCCCGACAGATTCGCTTCTCCCACGATGTCCGTCTCCTTCCATACGACTATCATACCGCAAACCCGGGCGTCCACAAATAGGGCGCCCCGCAAGGGATTTGGGACCAGGTCCTAGTCATAAAATCCGATTGTGCGGGGTGATATAATTTTCAGTGTATTGGCAGACCGACGGACCTATAACGGCCATGATTCCGCGGGGGGAGCGAAAACCCTGTTGAGCCCATATCAAGAGGCTATGCTTCAGAACATCCATAATCAAATCGAGCTCTGGCTGGAGTCGAACGGCCCGGTTCCGCACGAGGACGTGTACCGGTTCCTCCACTCGGTCAAGGGGACCTCCGGCACGATCGGAATGGCCGGCCTCTCGGAGCTGTCGGGCCGCCTGATGGCGGAGGCCGGAGACGCGGCGAGAGAACCTTGGGAGACGGACGAGCTCCGGGCCTTCCTCTATCCTCTCGTCCGGGAGAGCTGCGAATGCCGGCACAACGGCGACGTCGTGCTCGCGACGGCCTTCGACGACGGTCTCGACATTCTCCCGGACCAGCCCCTCGTCTTGATCCTCGACGACGACGTCACGCTTCTGCGTTATCTCAAGGACGAATTGGAAGCGAACGGCTACTTCGTCGTCGCCACCGTCAGCCCCGACAAGGCGATCCGCTGCTTCCACGACTTGACCCCGGACTGCTTCATCCTCGACCTGGTCATTCCGGACAAGAACGGCTTCGAAGTGATGGAGACGCTGAGCGACCGGGTGCGGACGAAGTTCGTGCCGACGACCGTCATCAGCATCCGCGACGACAAGGAGACCCGGCTCCGCGCGTACCGCATCGGGGCGGACGACTTCATGTCCAAGCCGATCGACATGGAAGAGCTGCTCGTCCGGCTGGAGCGCCAGCTGCGGCGCAAGAAGCAGCTGGATAGGCTGCTGTTCGTCGACGAGCTGACCGGGGCGCTGAACCGGAAGTGCTTCGAGGAGTCGTTCCGGCGAATCTGCCTGGAAGCGCAGCGGGCGAGGAAGAACTTCTCCTTGGCCGTCATCGACCTCGATCACTTCAAGCTGGTGAACGACCGGTACGGCCACCTGGCGGGGGACAAGGTTCTGACGGCCTTCGCCCGCTTCGTCCGGGAGCAGACGAGGTCGACGGACCTGTTCTTCCGGCTGGGCGGCGAAGAGTTCGTGATGATGATGCCCCAGACGGGCCGCGCGGAGGCGGCGAAGCTGCTCGAGCGGATTCGGCTTCGCTTCGCCGAATGCGATCCCGTTCCGGATTATCCGGAGCTTCGGATCACCTTCTCGGCCGGCATCGTCGAGGTGGCCGATCCGGTTCCGGAGTCCCGCCCGTGCTGGGTGGAGGCCGCCGACGCCGCGCTGTACCGGGCCAAGGAGCTGGGGCGCGACCGGATCGTCGTCTCCGAGGATCTGGAGGCGTGCGAACGCGGCGCGAAGCGGAAGCTGAACATCGCGGTCGTCGACGACGACGCGATTATACGGGCGATGCTGATCGAATTCCTCAAAGAGACGATCGGCAAGCGGATGAGCGTGGACGTCCGCGCGTTCAAGGACGGGCAATCGTTCCTGGACGATCCCCGCCATGCGGAGAAGGGGCCGTACCTCGTCGTGCTGGACGGCATGATGCCCGGAGTGGACGGAATGGAAGCGCTTCGGCGGCTGCGGGCGGCGGAGGGATCCGACCGGTATTCCGTCATCATGCTGACGGGGCGGTCGGAAGAATACGACATTCACCGGGCTCTGGAGCTCGGGGCGGACGATTACCTGACGAAGCCGTTCCGGGTCAAGGAGCTGGAGGCCCGAATCCGGCGCCTGACGGGCCGAATGCGGTAACGGAATGGAGAGGTGCAGGACATTGGCGAGAATACTGCTGGCCGAAGACGAGGCGGTTCTTCGCATGCTGGTGTGCGATACGCTCGAAGACGAAGGGTACGAGGTGGACGTCGCGCGCGACGGGGAGGAAGCGATCGAGAAAATGAGAGGGAACCGTTACGATCTCGTTATTCTCGATAACATGATGCCGAGGCTGTCGGGCCTCGACGTGATCGCCCAAGCGAGGCAATGGCCCGGGGGAGGGGACCTTCGGATTCTGATGCTGTCGGCCAAGGATCCGCATACGGACCCGGAGACGATCGCGGCCGCCGGAGCGGACGACTTCATGTCCAAGCCGTTCAGCCCGCTCGCTCTCGCCCGGAAAGTGGGAGACATGCTGAATGGGTAAGAGCAAGCGGGAGAGGGGCTTCCGCCGAAGCATCACCTGGAGATTGACGGGCATGATGCTGCTGTTCGTCTGCCTCTTCTTCATCGGCGTGGGCGTCATGAACGGGGTGGAGCATAACGAGCTGGACCGGTTCCAGAGCCAGGCCGACGGGCTGGCGCGCAAGCAGCGGCTCGTCTCGGAGATTACGCGGCATATGAACGGGATTTTCTACCGCTCGAGAGGCTACTTCGTCAACTTGAACGAGAGCGAGTACAATCAGATTTTCACGGAGAAGGAAGACTTCGAGAACGCCATCGGCGAATTCGGCAAGCTGCGGCTGAAGCCGGACGAGGAGCAGTGGATTCGGACGATCGAGGCGTTCTTCCGGACGTACTTCGGCTCGACGCTGCCCGAAGCGCTGGAGCTCTCCCGGACGAAGGACTACGAAGCGCTGCGCAGGCTGACCGGCCAAGGGCTGGACCAGAGCGCCAACGAGCTGATCCAGGCGGCCTTGAAGGTTCAGCAGAACAACCAGGCCGAGCTGGACCTGGCGCAGGCGCGTCTGGACGAACGGCTGTCCGGCCAGGGCATCCGGTTCCTCGCGTACGCGCTCGGACTGCTGCTCGTCTCGTGCGTCGTGCTCTACAAGACGGCGCGGGACATCAGCGTCCCGATCGCCAGGCTGTCGGCGAGCGCGAACCGGTTCGCGCTCGGCATCCCCGAACCGGTCGAGTACACCGACCGGCACGACGAGATCGGGGGCCTGGCCCGGTCGCTGGAGACGATGATGCATCAGATCCAGTCGAAGGGACAGGAGCTGATCGCTCAGAACGAGGAGCTGCTGGCCCAGCAGGACGAGCTGCAGATGCAGCAGGAGGAGCTCTCCGGCGCGCTCGCCAAGATGGAGTCGAGCGAGCGTTATTTGCGGAAGCGGAACCTGCTTATTCTCGCTCTGGCGGTCGCGATGGACCGGCAGGAGCTGCTTCGCAGCATCATCCGCAGCATGGTCGACCTGCTCCAGGCGGAGAAGGGGATCGTCGTCCTGCTCGACGAGGCGAAGGATCATGCGGCTTACGGGCTCTCCGACGCTTCCGCGCGCAGATTCCTGGACGCCTGCGAGGACGGGCTGCTCGCGCGAGTCCGCGAGAGCAAGAAGCCCTATACGCTGCGCCGTCAGGCGACCGAGGGGGAGCAGGGCTATCATTCCGGGGAGATCCGGGCGAGCGACCTGTACATCCCGGTGCCGGGACCGAACGAGGAGACGGCCGCGCTTCTCGTCCTGTCCCGGACCGGCCGGCCGTTCGACTCCCACGAGGAGGAAGAGGCGGCCGCCTTCGCCATCCAGATCTCGCTGTCTCTCGAGAAGCTGCGCCTGTACGAGACCGCGGAGGACCAGCGCCAGCTGACGCAGAACATGCTGGATACGATCCAAGAGGGCATCCAGCTTCTGGACCGGGAAGGAACGACGATCCAGGTCAATTCCAAGTGGTTCGAGCTGATGGGAATCGAGCCGAGCCCCGAATTCCGGCTGGACCTGGCTTCGTTCCGCGAAGCGCTGAAGCCGCTCCTCAAGGACCCGGGCCCGGTCGTCGAGTTCATCGACAGGCTCGTGCGCGAGCAGAGCGACGAGGAAGCGAGCATCGTCTACGAGATGTCGCATCCCGAGCGCCGCTTCGTTCACCTGTACTCCGAGCCGCTCTATCGGGGCTCGGAGAGGCTGGGCGCCCTGCTCGTGCAGCGCGACATCACGAAGGAGCACGAATCCGACCGGCTGAAGTCGGAGTTCGTGAGCACGGTCAGCCACGAGCTGAGAACCCCGCTCGCCAGCGTGCTCGGCTTCGCCGAGCTGCTGCTGCACAAGTCTCTCGCGCCGGAGAGGCAGAAGAAGTACATCCAGACGATCCATCAGGAGGCGACTCGTCTGACGGCGCTTGTCAACGATTTTCTCGACCTGCAGCGGATAGAGTCGGGGAAGCAGGCGTACGATTTCCGGCCGGTGCCGGTCGCGGAGCTGGCCGCGGGCGTTCTCGAGCTGCATCAGGCGAACGCGCCCAAGCACCGATTCGTCTTCGCGGACCGGTCGGAAGGGGCGAAGGCGAGGGCGGACGCGGACAAAATCCGGCAGGTGCTCATGAACGTCATCGGCAACGCCATCAAGTACTCCCCCGGCGGAGGGACCGTGACGGTGTCCTGCTACCGGGATGGAGACCGTCTGGCGGTCGAAGTCGCCGACGACGGGCTCGGCATTCCGCGGGAAGCGCTGCCGAAGCTGTTCGGCAAGTTCTACCGGGTCGACAACACGGACCGCCGGGAGATCGGGGGCACCGGCCTCGGGCTCGCCATCGTCAAGGAGATCATGCAGATCCACGGCGGCGACGTGCGCGTCGAGTCCGAATACGGGAAGGGAAGCGCGTTCACGCTGCTGCTCCCCATCGACGGAGGAGAGCGTCCCCGGGCGCCTTCCCCGCCGGAGGCCGGACGGAGCCGCGTATTTGTCGTCGAGGACGACGCCAGCCTGTCCGAGCTGCTGACGGACGAGCTCGCCGGCAGCGGCTACGAGGCGGCGTCGTTCGTCCGCGGGGAGGACGCGCTCGCCGCGATGGAACGCGAGGTTCCGGACGCGCTCGTGCTCGATCTGATCCTCGGGAACGGAATGGGCGGCCTGGAGGTCATCGAGCGCATGAGGCGGGACGAGCGGCTGCGGTCCGTCCCGATTCTCGTCTCGAGCGCGTTCGAGGAGAAGGCGCGGGCGATGGAGCTGGGCGCCAAGGGGTATCTCGTGAAGCCCTACCAGCCCAACCGGTTAACCGAAGCTCTGGCCGAGGTTCTGGGTTCCGGCTCCGGAGGCTCCTTCCGTCAAGTTGTTCATCCACCGGCGGGAACGCATTCTCCTCAGGCCGAAGAACATCCGGAATAGCTCCTCGACCGAGAGCAGGAAGTACACCCAATGGACGGGAAGATGCCAGACGAAGGCGGCGACCGCTCCGAGAGGGACGCCGACGGTCCAGACGACGCCGGCTTCCATCCGGAAGACGTACTTGCTGTCCCCGCCGCTGTTCAGGATGCCTCCGGAGACGACCATGTTCGTCACCTTCACGCAGAAGAAGAGGGAGAACACGAGCAGCACCGCGACCGACTGCCGCGCGGCCGTCTCCGAGAGGTCGTAGGCCGCCACGTAGAACGGGGAGAGCAGCGCGATCGCGAGGCCGAGCAGCAGCGCTCCGCCGAAGGCGAGCTTGGAGAACCGGCGGGCGGCGCGCATCGCTTGCTCGGCTTCCCCGGCGCCGAGCAGGTTGCCGATCATCACTCCCGCGGCTCCCGACAGCCCGGTCATAAGTCCGATGCCGAGAAGCTGGATCGGTCCCGAGAGGGTCATCGCGGTCAGCGCCGCGGTTCCCAGCCTTCCGTAGATGACCGCGTAAGCCGTCTCCCCGAGCACCCAGAGAAGCTCCGTCAGCAGCAGGGGATAGGCGACGCGCAGGAACGGAAGCGCCAGCTCCCGGTTGAAGCCGAGCAGCTCCTTCGGCCGGTACGCGCCCGGCAGCTTGCGGAGATAGACGAAGGCGATGAGCGCGCCGGCTTCCAGGTACCGGGCGATGACGGTAGCCAGAGCCGAGCCTTCGACCCCCAGGGCGGGGAAGAGGCCGGGGCCGAAGATGAGCAGGTAGTTCAGCAAGGCGTTGACGAGCACGGCCGCGATGTTGACGAGCATCGGAACGCGGACGATTCCGGCGCTTCGCAGGATAGCCGAATAGAGCAGCGTCAGCATCGTCGGCAGGTAGCTGAGGGCGGCCAGCTTCGCGTAGCTCGCGCCGATGGCCGCGACCGCCGGGTCGTTCGTGAACAGCCGGACGAACGGCCCGGGAGCGAAGAAGACGGCGGCGAAGAACAGGGCCGCGAACGAGAGGCCGAGGGTCAGGCCGAGTCCGAGCAGCCGGCCCATGGAGCGGGTGTCCTTCTTGCCCCAGTATTGGGCCGCGAAGACGGACACGCCGGTTCCGATCGAGACGAGAACGACGGACAGAATGTAATAGAGCCTGCCGCCGATGCCGACGGCCGCGATCGTCTCTTCGCCCAGGCGGCCCACCATGAGCTGGTCGGTCAGCTGCAGCAGCGCCATGAACACGCTCTGCAGCGTGATCGGAACGGCTAATCGAATCGTCTGGCGATAAAACTCCGATTGAATCTTCATGCATATCGTCTCCTTAGGGAAAAATAAAACAACCCCATTCTTGATGAACAAGAATAGGGTTGTTCGCTGTACATGCCGGACGAAAGCATTGCCCTTATGGAGTTGTCGTTCGAACGTTTAACAAGAATATAAGGGCAGGCCTCCCTTGCTGTCAATACGTTCCATGTTCAGGAGGACGGCAGCTCCCTCAGCGTTCGGCTTGCGCGGACGTGGGCGACCCCTTCGCTGCACAAGCCGAGCGGCTGCCACCGGCAATCGCTGCACAGATGCGCGATGTCGCCGGGCGCGACGGAGGTCGCGGCTCGCTCCAGCGCCGCCCGCCAAGCGAGCGTCCGCCCCGGGGCGAATCCGAGCCGGGCGAGGATGGCGGCGTCCTTGGCGTAGACGCCGGCGTTGTCGCAGTGGGAGACTTGATCCTCGGGAAAAGCGCGGCAGATGTCGTCGGGACCTTCGACGATCTCGATCGGCGTGTCGGGACGGGCGCGCAGCGTCTCGTAGACTTCGGTCATGTTGCGGCAGAAGCCTTCGGAGTAGCCTTTGCCGCGATAGCCTAGCAAGCAGAGCAGATGATGTCCGCGCAGCCGTACGGCCATAAGCGATCCAACCTTTCTTGGATGTAGGATGAGAGGGATGGAGAATAACGTTAACCTTATTGTATCATGTTGGTTAACGTTTGTGGCGCTGCATTTACAGGCAGGACAAGCCGAATTATAGTGGATTCATTCGGACAAGGAACGGAGCGGACGGAGAATGACGGCGATCTGGAGCGCGGACGGGCGGTTGGACGAGGGCCGGATTCGGCGCAGGGAGACTCTCTACACAGGGATGAACGGCAGTCTGGTGGAGAGAATCTGGCCGTACGGGACGGAGGAGAGCTTCATCTGGAAGCCTCAGACGAACGAGGGGCAGCAGAGGAGAGAGAAGTGGGTTTACGAGCATGTGCTGCCGGGCTTCCCGCCGGTCTATCCCCGGCTCGTCGCCAGCGTCCCGGCTGTGGACGGCGAAGGGGGAGGCTCCTTGTTCGAGGACCTTGGGGAGTTGGACCATGCGTTCGGGGAGAGCGCGGCGACGGCGCTTGTCCGGCGGATCGCCTGGTGGCACTCGCTCGCGCCGGCCGGAATGCTGGCCGGGGGGCCGGTTCTAGCGCCCAAGCCGCGGATCGGGCGGATGGCAGAGGCGATCCTCCGCGCTTGGGAGACGAGCGGGGGGCGATTGGGCGAATCCTGGGGCGCTGTCGGGGAGCTTGAGCGGTTGGAGCGGCTCGTCTCGCGCGTTGCGGCGCTGGCCCGGGAGAGAGTGTGGGAGGCCTGGGAGGCGGCGGAAGGAGACGTCTTCTCGCACGGGGACCTGCACCTCGGCAACTATGCCTTGGTGCGAGGCGAGCTTCGGGTGCTCGACTGGGAGCACGTTCACCCGAACATCCGGTACTGGGACTTGTACCACGTCATCGACCTGTCCCATCCCTCGTTCCCGAAGCCGGTCGACGCCGCGGTTCGGGAGCGGCTGCTGCGCGCCTACGCCGAAGAAGCCGCCATGCGGGGCGGCTTGTCGGACGAAGAGGCGTTCCGGCGCGGCTACCGGGAGTTCGCGGCGGTGTTCTCGCTATGGATGCTGCTGCTCATCGAAGGCGATCTGCGCCGCGGCTCCGCTCCGTGGCCGGAAGAGAACCTGCGGAGCCAGCTTCGGGAGACGCTGGCCAGCTTCGAGCAGAACGCCGGCGAGTTATGATCGATAGAGGGGGCTCCGCGCTGCGAGCCCGGTTACCCCTGCGCCGTCTTCACGGTCTTCACGTCGTAGAAGTTCGTCGAGCCTCCGATGACGTATTCCGGCTTGCCGTTCTGCCGGCTCTGGCGATGGCCCTCGAGATGCGCGGGGCTCTTCTCCCACGCCTTCCATGCCTCTTCCGACTCCCACCGGATGATAATGGCCACTTCCTCCTCTTCTTTCTTCTTCCGATTCACCATAACGCTTAGGTCGATGAAGCCCGGAATCTCGGTAATCGGTCCGCCGGGTTGGCCGAATCGTTCGACGACTTGATCGGAGAACCCGGGTTTGACGACAATCGTCTTGATCTCGATGATCATATAAGAACCTCCTAAGGATAAATAGCGGTACTCCGTGCAGGGAACCCATCCTCTTTCATTTTAAATGATAATGATTATCATCGTCAAATGAGGAGCGGGCTGCGGCATGGCCGGAGGCTGGCGGCGGGTTGCAGGTTCGTTGCTTCGATTTGCGGGGCGGTCGGAAGCGGGAGAGTCGGGGTCCCGCTCGAGCAGCCTTCGACCAGGCGCAGAACGTTAAAAACCGGAGGCCCGAAGGCCCCCGGTTCCAATGCCGCGCGGAAGGATCAGCCTTTGACGGCGCCCGCGACGACTCCTTTGACGATATACTTCTGCAGGAAGATAAACACGATGATCGACGGCAGCACGGCCATGACCATGGCGGTCATCGCGTATTGCCAATCCGACGTGTACTGGCCGACGAAGGTGTAGGCCGCCAGCGTCAGCGTCTTGGTCGTCGGCGAGCCGTTGACCATGAGCAGCGGGAGCAGGAAGTCGTTCCAGATCCACATGACGTCGATGATGATGATCGTCGTCGTGACCGACTTCAGCAGCGGGAAGATGACGGAGAAGAACAGCCGGAAGCCGGATGCCCCGTCGATCGTCGCGCTCTCGTCGATCTCGCGCGGGATGCCCTTCACGAAGCCGTGGTAGATGAATACCGCGAGCGGCGCGCCGAAGCCCCAGTACAGCAGGCCGAGGCCCCACGTGCTGTCGGACAGGTGCAGGAAGCGGGCCGTCTTCAGCACGGTGAGCATGATCGACTGGAACGGAATGAGCATCGGCATGATGCAGATGAAGTAGATGATCGCGCTGGCCCGCGACCTCGTCCGCGACAGCTTGTACGCCGCGATCGAGGAGACGAGAATGATGCCCGCGAGGCCGAGAATCGTGATGACCGCGTTGTTCAGGAACAGGCGCGGGTAATTGATGAATTTCCACACGTACGAATAGTTGTCGAACGTCCAGCTCTTCGGGAGGGCGATGACGTCGGTCATGACCTCCTGGAAGCTCTTGAAGGAGTTGAAGATCGCCAGGAACAGCGGGTACAGGAACAGGAGCGCCAGCAGAATCAGGACGATCTCGCCGATGACCCGCCCTACGACGTTGTTCTTCATTAGCCCTCAACCTCCCTGCGTTTGAAGATGGTCAATTGGACGATGGTGATGATCAGCACGGCGACGAACAGAACGAGCGCCTTCGCGGTGCCGTACCCGTACAGGTTGTTCTGGAACGTGTCGCGATAGATGTCGTAAGCGACCGAGTACGTCGTGCCGCCGGGACCGCCGCCGGTCAGCGACAGGATGACGTCGAACACCTTGATCGAGTTGGTCAGCGCCATGAACACGGCGATCGTGATCGACGGAGCGAGCAGCGGCAGCGTGACGCTGAAGAACCGCCGGACCGGACCTGCGCCGTCCACGACGGCCGCTTCCTTCAAGTCGTCCGGCACCGACTGCAAGCCGGCGATGTAGATGACGAGATAGAAGCCGATCGACTGCCAGATCGAGACGCCGAGCACCGAGACGAACGCGAGTCCCGGCTCCCCGAGCCAGCTCCAGCCGAAGATGCTCCAGCCGGTGCTGTGGCCGAGAGATTCGAAGCCCTGCATGAAGATGAACTTCCAGATGAAGCCGACGATAACGAGGCTCAAGATGTACGGGATGAAGAACGCGGCCCGAAGGAACGTCTTCGACTTGAGCTTCGAATCGAGCACGAGGGCGAGCAGAATCGCCAGCACGTTGATGAGGACGATATACAGAACGGCGTATTTGACCGTGAACCAGGCCGCATGGCTGAAGTTCGCGTCGCCGGTGAAAATTTGCTTGAAATTATCCAGTCCGATAAACTTGGGATGCTTGGAGATCCCGTTCCACTTCGTGAGCGAATACCGGACGGTCAGGACGAAGGGGATATAGAACGCGACCGCTACGCAAATCAGCACCGGCAAGGTGAACAATCCGAACTCTACCTTGTCGGCCATCCTTCTGCCCAATTTGTTCATAACCACACCTCTTTTTCTGTCTCTTCTCTTCGGCGGGTACGACGTCGCCCGCTGTACAGACCCAATGCCGTTAGGCTATATTGCATTATAAACAGCGATTCGGACTCGAAAAAATGGATTTAAGTAATCAGTTAAGGGTAATAACGTGAACTGTATCCGACCGGAGGGACAACATGAACAACCTGACCGCGCGGTTGGCGAGAGCGGCGAGAAGGCTCGGGGACGCCGTCTCCCGGCGATTGGTAAACAAGCTTATTCTGCTCTTCACGTCGATAATCATTCTGGTGGTGGCGTCGCTCACCGTCATCTCCTACAAGATCATCGAGAAGGAATCGGTCGACCACAGCATCGCCAGCAACACGAACAACCTGATGCTCGTCAACCAGAACTTCGAGAAGTACTTCGCGGAGATCGAGCAGCTCTCGCTTCCGCAGATCCGGTACGACGAGATCATCAGCGCGATCAACCGGGAGTCGGTCGATTACGCTTCCCGCATCTACCTCGAAAATTATTTGCGGACGCTGTACTATTCGCGCAGCGACCTGGAGCGCATCTACCTCTATCTGATCGACGAGAACAAGTACCTGTACATCTCCCGCGAGAACTACAACGTGCCGGTCCGCGCCGGCATCGACAAGACCATTCCGAACCAGGAATGGTACAAGCAAGCGATGGAGAGCGACAAGAACCGCTCGATCCAATCCCTCGTTTTTCCCGCGCAGACGGGTTACGACCTGAATTCCGACGGCAGCTACCTGGCGTACCACCGGGTGCTGCGCTCTCTCGCCGACCGGAAGCCGAGGGCGGTGCTCAGCTTCTACTTCAACGATAAGGCCAAAAACGAGATCATCCGGGACATTCCGTTCAACAAAGGCGAACACCTGATGTTCCTTAGCGCGGACAACGTCCCGTTCCATCTGGACGACAAGGAGTTCTACAGGCAGATCGGGGCCGGAGGGTTCTTCCGGAACCTGGACGGGTCGCGGGACCGCTTCACGTGGAAGTACGGGGACGAGCCGTATCTGGTCGTCTACAACGTCAGCGAGGCGGACGGCTGGAAGCTGGTCAAGCCGATTCCGTACAGCGAGATTTACAAGACGGCCCGGACGACGCGGCGCATCGGCATTCTGATCGGTCTCGGCTTCCTCGCTCTCTCCGTCGTCCTCGTCACTCTCACCTCGAACGCCATCACGAGACCGCTTAAGAAGCTGTCGAAGCAGATGAGCCGGTTCAGCACCGGCACGTTCGACGCGGAAGCCGAGGTGAAGGGGCGGGACGAGATCGCCTACCTGTCCAAGCACTTCAACCTGATGGTGAAGAGGACGAACGAGCTGATCAACGAGCGGTACAAGATGAAGCTGGTCGAGAAGAACGCGATCCTGAAGGCGCTGGAGGCCGAGATCAACCCGCACTTCCTGTACAACGCCCTGCAGGCGATCTCGACGAAGGCGCTCAAGAACGGGCAGGAAGAGATTACCGAGATGGTGGACGCGCTGGCGCTGACGCTAAGATATTGCATAAGCGGCAAAGACATCGTGCATGCTAAGGACGAATTGAAGCACATCGAGCGTTATTTGGTATTGCAAAAAGCGAGATTCGGCAGCCGGCTGCAAGTCGTCTACGAATTCGACGAGTCGCTCATGGACCTGGCCATTCCGAAGCTGTCCATCCAATCGCTCGTGGAGAATTCCATCAAGCATGCCTTGGAAAAGGTATCGAGCTCCATCACGATCGTCATCGGCATTCGTCTCGAACCGGCATATGCGGTCATCTCCGTGAAGGACAACGGCCCGGGCATCCCCCCGGACAAGCTGAAGGCGATCCTCCAATCGTTCCGCGCGGAATGGGAGGACCGGGAGGGAGACAGCATCGGCCTTCGCAACCTCGACTCCCGGCTGAAGCTGATATTCGGGGACGAAGCGGGGCTCGAGATCGACACGGACGAGACGGGGACGGAGATGCGCATGAGGATTCCGCGAGGAGGCAGCCACAACCATGTATAAGGTCCTTATTATCGATGACGAAGAACCGTCGCGCGAGGCCATTCGCATTCTCGGCGATTGGAACGGGCTCGGCGTGGAAGAAGTGATGGAAGCGGGAGACGGCCGTTCCGGGCTCGCCCTGCTCCGGGAGAAGAAGCCCGACCTGGTGCTCGTCGACATGAAGATGCCCGAGATGAACGGCATGGAATTCCTGCAGAACGTGGAGAAGGACTATCCGAACCTGTTCACGATCGTCATCAGCGGCTACAACGACTTCGAGTTCACGAGGCAGGCGATCCGGTCCCGCGTGGTCGATTACCTGCTCAAGCCGGTCAACCGGCAGGATCTGAACCAGGCTCTGCGCAAGGCCGTCGACGTGCTCGAGGCGCGCAAGCGGAGCGAGAGCGAGTTCATCGACCGCAACATTACGCTGAACATGTCGGTTCCGAAGCTGAAGGAGAACATCTACCTCTCCGTTATCGAGCGGAACTTCAAGGTGAAGAACAACGAGGCGTTCCTCCGCCTGATCGGGGCGGACGATCCGGGCAAGCGGTTCGGGGTCGCGACGATGCGCATCCTGAACCTCGAGGAGGTGTCGGAGAAGCGGTTCAACCGCGAGGCCGACCTGCTCCGGTTCGCCGTCTCCAACGTGATCAACGAGTTCGCCGAGGACGGCTTCCAGAGCTTCGGATTCGCCAATCCGAAGCGGGAGCGGGAGATGATCGTCGTCCATACGATGGCGGGCGGCTACCCGGAGGATCTCGAATTCCGCTCCGTCCCCTTCATGAAGAAGGTCGTCTCCGTGCTCGAAGACCTGTTCGGCGTCCGCTCGATCGCGGGGATCGGAACCCCGGTCGCCGACGTGTCGCTCCTCGCCGACTCCTACGAACGGGCGGTCGCGGCGGTCGGCGAGATCGATCTGCTGAAGCTTCCGTCGGGCAGCGTCCGCCGCGGCGGAGCCGCCGCAGCGGCGAGCCCGAAGGAGACTCCTTCGATCGCGAGCCGCATTCCCCTGATCCGGGGAGCCGTCGAGGCGGGCAACTCGAACCAGGTCCGCACCCTCGTGCTCGACTTCGCGCGCAAGCTTCGGAGCCTGGAAGCCTTCAGCCTGAAGGAGGCCGTCCGGATTCTGGACGAGTTCGTCATCCTGCTCGGCGACGCGGCTCTCGACTACGGGGTGCCGGCCCAGAAGCTGCCGAGCGGCGGAGCGGCGGGCCTCAAGGAAGTCGGGATCTCGTCCGACTTCTCCCGGTTCGAGGAGTACGAAGCGCTGCTGTGCCGGATCGCGGATTATTACGCGCACCAGATCCGGAGCGCTTCCTCCTCCGAGAGGGCGTTTGACGTCGGCGAGATCAAGGCGTACATCGACGAGCATTATTTCGAGGACATCAAGATTTCGATGTTCACGGAGAAATATTTTCTCAGCCGGGAGTACCTCATGAAGCTGTTCAAGCAGCAGTACGGCTTCGGCATTCACGAATACGTGCAGAAGATCCGGATGGACAAGGCCAAGGAGCTGCTCGGGGATTCCGACCTGAAGATTCAGGAGATCTCGGAGATGCTCGGCTACAAGGATAAAAATTACTTCAGCAAAGCGTTCCGCAATTATTTCTCGCTGTCGCCTTCGGAATACCGGATGCAGAGGTCGGATGGATAAAAGCGAACCGGACGAGGACTACACTTTTTTACCCTCAAGAGGCCACTTATCTACATTTTTATCGGGGACCGATTTCTTTAGAATAGGCTACGAAGTCCAACAACACACACGTAAGAGTGGGGGCGTATCCATGTTAAAGAGAGTGACGGGTCTATCGGTCAGCTTGGTGCTCATGGCCGGCGCATTGGCCGCATGCGGCAGCAGCAACAATAACAACAATGCGGGCAGCGCTTCGCCTTCGGCTTCTTCCCCGGCCGCGACGGCGGGCGACAGCTCCAAGCCGGTAACGATCAACATGTTCACCGCTTCTCCGGAATATACCGACGCGTTCAACGCTTATATCGCCGAATATAAGAAAGTGAAGCCGAACGTGACGATCAACCTGGAGATCATGCAATCGGACTACAACACGGTTCTCAAATCCCGCATCGCTTCCGGCAACGTTCCGGACGTGTTCCAGACGACGGCCGGCGGCGACATCGACACGTTCGCGGAATACAGCCAGGACCTGACGAACGAGCCGCTGGCGGCCGCGATGACGGACGCCGTTCGCGCCAACATGTCGTCTTCGGACGGCAAGGTGCTCGGCCTTCCGGTCAAAGGCAACCTGTTCACGCTGATCTACAACAAGAAGCTGTTCGCCGACGCGGGCATCACCGAAGTGCCGAAGACGACGGCGCAGCTGGACGACGCGATCGCGAAGCTCGAAGCCAAGGGCATCACGCCGTTCGCCAACGCCTACAAGGAATGGTGGACGTGGAAGCACGTGTTCCAGCACTTCGTCGACGCCGCCGCGACCGACGCGGGCACGGACGCCAAGACGCTCGTCGCCGACTTCATCGCCGGCAAGACGACGTTCAAGGACCATCCGATTCTCGAGAACAACTTCTTCAACTTCATCGACACGACCGTCAAGCACGGCACCGACAAGCCGCTTGAGCGCGACAGCAACGCCGAAGTGAGCGACTTCGCTTCCGGCAAGGCCGCCATCATGACCGGCAAGGGCGCATGGGACGAAGAAGCGATCAAGAAGATCAACCCGGACATCCAGATCGGCATCATGGGCTACCCGGTCAGCGACAAGCCGGAGCAAGCGCAAATCATCACGGGCGCCGACCAGGCGCTCCGCATCAACAAGGATTCGAAGAACGTCGGCGAAGTCGTCGCCTTCTTCAACTGGCTGTACACGTCCGACTACGGCAAGCAATGGTTCTCCAACGTGGCGAAGGTCATTCCTCCGATCAAGGACGCTCCGCTGCCGAACCTCGACATGCCGAAGCAGATGGACGAGATCCTGAAGACCGAGAAGTCCGGCGACCTGTCCGTCAACTACTCGCTCGACACGTTCCATCAGAAGTTCGGCGAGATCATGCAGGCTTACATCGGCGGAAGCAAGAAGAAGGACGCCGCGATCACCGAGATCGAGCAAGCTTGGCAGCAGCTGGGCTCGGCCCAATAAGCGGCGATTAAGCGATACGAACGGCTACTTGACTCAGCGCCCCCTGGCGCTGAGTCAAGTTTTTATGGAGCCGCTGCCGCCTTGGGGCGGGAGGGCATCTCTTCATCCGGGGGCCCGCTCGCCTCGTCGCCGGCCGCGCCGGCTCTCTCTCGCGATTTCCGCTCACAGGCCGGCAGCGGCGAGTCAAGGTCCGGTCGAGTCAAGGTCCGGGCGGGGCAAGGGGCGGATGGCATTCGGGGGCGGCGGTTGCTTTTGGAGCCGGCACGCGTTATTATGCGAAAAATGCGGTTTGTTAGCTAAAACGATGGTTGAGGAGGCTATTATTTCGTGGGACAAATGATTGAGGTGGCGGAGAACGGTCTTTATCTGGTTCTTCACGTAACGGATTCGCGGGATGTCCGGCTGCTCCACTTCGGGCCGCGGCCTTACGAGCCCGGTCTCGTGCCGGAGAAGCGGGAGGAAGGGTTCCGGCTGCTGGAGCTGCAGCTGACGGGGGACGACCGCGCGGAGTATCACGGACGCACGCACCGGGCGACGTTCCCGGGGCTTCGGATGCAGTACAAGGCGTTCGAGGATACGCGCAACGGGATCGGGCGCAAGCTCGAGATCGCTCTGGCCGATCCGGAGACGAAGCTGGAGTCGACGACGCATATCCAATTCTACGACGGAATCTCGGTCGCGCGCTTCTGGACGGTTCTGCGCAACGCAGGGGCCGAGCCGGTCGGCGTCGAGTACGTCTCCACGTTCGCCCTGACGGGGCTGGACAAGGAGGGCGCTCAGGACCGCGACGAGAAAATGAGGGTATCCATCCCTCACTCGGGCTGGCAGAGCGAGATTCAATGGCGGACGTACACGCTGCCGGAGCTGGGCTTGTCGCACGTCACGGACCGCAGCTCCAAGCGGATCTCCTGCAGCAACACCGGCTCCTGGTCGGCGGCGGAGCACATTCCGATGGCCGTGCTGGAGAACAAGGAAGCGGGAACGACGCTCGTCTGGCAGATCGAGCATAACGGCTCCTGGCACTGGGAGATCATCGATCAGTTCGACTATCTGACGCTGCTCGTCAGCGGGCCGACGGAGCACGACAACCACTGGTGGAAGCAGCTTCGGCCGGGCGAGGAGTTCGCGTCCGTTCCCGCCGCGGTGGGAGCGGTCCAAGGCGGGTTCGAGGAAGCGATCGGGCAGCTCACGACGTACCGCCGCGCCATTCGCCGGCCGAACGACGACAACCGGCTGCTTCGGGTGATTTTCAACGATTACATGAATTGCCTGTGGGGCAAGCCGACGACGGAGAAGCTGCTGCCTCTCATCGACGCGGCGGCCGAAGTCGGCAGCGAATACTTCTGCATCGACGCCGGCTGGTACGCTCCCGGGGATTGGTGGGACGGCGTCGGCGAGTGGCTGCCTTCGAAGGAGCGGTTCCCGGAAGGCATCAAGTACGTGCTCGACTACATCCGGAGCAAGGGCATGATTCCGGGCCTCTGGCTGGAGCTCGAGGTCATGGGCATCCGCAGCCCGAAGCTGGCGGAGACGAACGATTCCTGGTTCTTCAAGCGGCATGGCAAGCGGGTGAAGGATCGCAGCCGCTACCAGCTCGACTACCGGAACCCGGAGGTCATCGCGCACGCGAACGAAGTCATTCGGCGGCTGGTCGAGGATTACGGCGTCGGGTACATCAAGATGGACTACAATATCAACGCGGGCGTCGGCACCGAGACGGACGCCGACAGCTTCGGGGACGGGCTGCTGCAGCATAACCGCGCGTACCTCGCCTGGCTCGACTCGATCTTCGCCAAGTATCCGGACCTCGTCATCGAGAACTGCTCGAGCGGCGGCATGCGGATGGACTACGCGATGCTCAGCCGCCACAGCATCCAGTCCACCAGCGACCAGGAGGACTACGTGAAGTACGCGGCGATCGCGGCGAGCTCGCCGTCGGCGCTGACGCCGGAGCAGTCGGCGATCTGGTCGTATCCGCTGCGCGAAGGGGACGACGAGGAGGTCGTCTTCAACATGGTGAACGCGATGCTGCTACGCGTCCACCAGAGCGGCCACGTGGCCGAGCTGAGCCCGCGCCGGCGGGAGCTGGTCAAGGAGGCGCTCGGTTATTACAAGACGATTCGCGGCGACATCCGGGAATCGCTGCCGTTCTGGCCGCTCGGCCTGCCGAAGGCGCAGGACGAGTGGATCAGCTTCGGCCTGCGGCGCGGCGATCGCGCGTACGTGGCCGTATGGCGCATCGGCGGCGACGCGGCGGAGGCCGTGCTGCCGATCGCGGGGCTGGCCGGCGCGGATGCGGACGCGCGCATCGCATATCCGAGCGCGAGCGGCGGCAGCCGCGTCGCGTGGGACGCCGCGGCCGGCGCGCTTCGCGTCGCGCTGCCGCAGGCGAAGACCGCGCGCCTGATCGAGCTGACGATCAAGCGCTGATCGCGCAAAAGCCTCATCCCCAGTATCGTTTGGGGATGAGGCTCTTTTTGTGCGCGCGTTCGCACGTCGTTCCCCCTGGAATTCGCGCCCGGTCCGCCCAAGGGCCCACAAGCCCCTTGGCGAGCTCCCAAACGCCGCGCCCTGCACCGCAATTAACGAAAGCTAGTATTCGTCCGCCTGGATATTCGCTAGACTATATGTCTATATGCCTATGGGCGCGAGAAGGAATAAGATGCGATGAGTTTGCTGGGGATCGAGATGTTCCGAGGATTGTCGAATATGGAGCTGGCGCAGGTGCTGGGCAAGCTGGAGAAGCGCGTCCGGCCCTCAGGGGCGGAGCTGTTCAGGCAGGGCGACCCGGGCGGCAGCCTGTTTATCATCGAGCGAGGCAAGGTGCAGCTGTATTCCGAGATGGCGGACGGGAGCCGGCAGCCGCTCGCGCTGCTGGGAGAAGGGGATACGCTCGGCGAGATGGCGCTGCTGACCGGCGAGCCCCGGTCGGCCACGGCCGTAACGGCGGCGGAATCGATCCTCTACGAGATGGACAACGAGGCGTTCGGCCAGCTCATCGCCGACAAAACGTCCATCTCCGCCTACTTCATCCGCCTCCTCTCCCAGCGGCTCGTGCAGACGAACGACCGGCTGCAATCTTCCAAGGAAGCGCAAACGAAGCGGGTGCTGGAAGAGGCGGACAAGCTTCCTCCGGAGCTGGAGCGGATGATAACGGCGTGCGCGATGCTGCCGTATGCCGATCAAGGGCTGGCTAAGGCGCTGCTTGGCGTCGATCGACCGCTGGCCGAGCTCGTAGCCGCCCATTCGAGCCTGCTCGAATTCATTCGGCCGGACGAGGAGGAGAATGGAGCGGCGCGCGCCCAAGGGAGGTTCCGCCTGCACCCGAGGGTCAAGCCGATTGTGTCGGAGCGATACTTGGGGAGGCACACCGAGCAGGAGACGGCGGGCTGGCTGCGTCAGGCGGCCGAGTATTGGTTAGCCCGCGGGGACTGGGCCTCGGCCGCGGCGATCTACGCCGAACGGGGAGATTGGGAAGCGGCGCTGAACATCGCGGAACGGCAGGGAACGGAAGCGACGGCGACGGGCGAGACGGCGGCAACGGCGGAGACAGAATCGGAGACAGTACCGGACACAATGCCGGAGACGCTTCCGGAGGAGGCGAAGCCGGAATCGGCAAATGTATCGAAGACCGCCGAGACCGCAACGGCTTCCGGCTACGAGCTGCTCGACCGCTGTCCCGCCGAGCTGCTGCTGCCGCGATTCTCCGTTCTGGCGCGCTACGCGAAGTTCTGCGCCGAACGGGGAAGAGAGGCCGGCCTCGCCGCCATCGAAGCGGCGCTCGACCGGCGGGCGAGCTTCGCCTACGCGCCGGAGCAGACGGCCTTGCTCTATGAGACCGCCGCCGAACTATACGAAGCGATCGGCCAGCGCCAGAAGGCGATCGATTGCCTGCGCAAGGCCGAGGCCATCGCCCGCTCCCCGCAGGAAGCGGCGGAGTCCGAAGAGCGGGCGTACCGGCTCGCCAAGCAGAAGCTCGAGCAGGAGAAGTCCAAGGAGCTGGCCTCCCGGGCGGCCTCGCTGCTCAAGGGGAAGCGGTGGAGCGGACTCGCCGCCGCCGTCGTCGTGCTCGCGAGCCTGCTGTTCTTCCACTTCGCCGAGCCGTTCGGAGGCTTGTCCCGCCACGGGATGGACTTCATCGGCATCGGCATCGCCGCCGTCGCCCTATGGATGGTCAACGTCATCCCGGACTATCTCGTCGCCTTGCTCATGGCGATGGCCTGGGTGCTCGGCGGCCTCGTCGCGCCTGAAGTCGCCTTATCCGGCTTCGCTTCGACGACCTGGCTCTACATGCTGTTCATTCTCGCCATCGGAGCCGCCATTACGAAGTCCGGCATTCTATACCGGCTCTCGCTGCATGCGCTGAAGCGGTTCCCGGCCCACTACCGGGGCCAGCTGCGGGGAATCGTCGCCGGCGGCATCGCGCTTAATCCGCTTATCCCGTCGTCGTCGGCCAAAGTATCGCTCGGAGTGCCGATCGCCCGAACGCTGTCGGAGTCGATGGGGTTCCGCGACCGAAGCCACGGTTCCGCCGGTCTCGGCCTTGCGGCGATGGTGTTCTACGGCTTCGCCGCGCCGTTCGTGCTGACCGGCTCGTACACGAACGTCATGGCGTTCGGCCTCGTCTCCGGGGCGAAGCCGCCGAACTGGTTCGAGTGGTTTTATTACGCGCTTCCGGCCTTTGTTATTTTCGCCGTCATCATGCTGGTCCTTATGAGGTTCATGTTCACGAAGACATCGGCGGGCCGTCCGATCTCGCGGCAGGTGCTGGACGACCAGCTCCGCATTCTCGGCAAATGGACGAAGGACGAACGCTGGACGGTCGGCACCGTCATCGTATGTATTGCGCTTCTGATCCTGCAGCCGCTGCACGGCATCGACAACGCTTGGGTCATGCTGCTCGGCTTCGCCGCGCTTCTCTTGACCGGAGCCCTGGACACCCAGACGCTCAAAAACGGGGTGGATTGGACGTTCCTGCTGTTCATCGGAATCGCGTTCAGCTTCGCCGAGGCGGCCAAGGAGCTCGGCATCGTCCAAGCGATGTCCGAGTTCCTCGGCAAGCACATGGCGGGGTTCATCGGCTCGCCCGCCTTGTTCCTCGCGGTCGTTATGCTGCTGTCGTTCGCGGTGACGCTGGTCGTCCGGGACGATCCGGCCGTCATTCTGCTCGTGATCGCCATGCTGCCCTTGTCGGAGCAGGCCGGGATCGACCCGTGGGTGCTCGTGTTCGCCATCCTGCTGGCGACGGACCCCTTCTTTTTCGCCTACCAATCGCCGACCTATCTCACCGCCTACTACAGCGCGGAGGGCAAGGCGTTCAGCCACCGGCAAGGGCAGCGCGTCGCGTTCGCCTACGCCTTGGCCGTCATCGTCGCGGTCGTCGCCAGCGTCCCCTACTGGCAATGGCTCGGGCTGATCCATAAGTAGAAGGAAATGGTATAATGTTGAAAAAGCAAGAGGAGCGACGGCCATGAGTTCGATATCTCGACACAAGAGGAGCGACCAGCCGGAGAAGATCAAGGAACGGCAAGAGGTGTACGATATGCCGGAAAGGTTCGAAATCATCGGCGGGATTCGCTACGATTTCTTGTCTTCCCCCAAGTACGCGCACCAGAAAATATTGACCAACCTTTACTTGTCTTTTCACGACGGATGCGCCAAGGAAGGCGAGACGCTGCTCGCCCCTCTTGACGTCCATTTCGACGAAGAGAACATCGTGCAGCCGGACGTGATCTATATCTCCGCCGAGAATCTCGGCATCATCCGCGACGGATACGTGTTCGGCGTTCCCGATCTGCTCGTGGAGATTCTGTCGGAGAGCACGGGCAAACGGGACAAAACGATCAAGAAAAACCTGTACGAGAGATTCGGCGTCCCCGAGTATTGGCTGGCGGACCCGATCTATCGCACCGTCGACCAATTCGTGCTGGAAGAGGGCGGTTACCGGCTCGCGGCGACGCTGACCGAGGAGGACCGGCTCGTCTCGCGGACGATCCCGTGCCTGTCCGTCGACTTGGGCGGAATCTTCCCCGAAGACTCCCGCCAGTAGGCGCGCGCGGCGGCGGCGAATCCCTATTTTCTCCCGCGGGAGTAGATCTTGCGTTGGTGGAAGGAGAGAGAGCGATACTTCGCGGCCAGCCGCCGCAGCTCGGAGTCGGACAAGGAGCGGTAGGGACGGTGAACGTGCTTGTTCCGCGCCGCCTTCATCCGGACGCTCGACGGGTTGTTCGAATACACGTAGTTGCCGTACGTCTCGAATTCCGAGAAGCCGAACGGCTTCGATCTGTCGATGCTCTTCATAATCGCCTTATACCACTTGATGCCGTGCTTCCTCTCGATCTCCGCCTTGAGCTTGGCCAGCTTCGCCTTGTCGAACAGCATGTAATGGGCGACGAAGGAGGAGCGCGCGGTCGCCTTGCGTCCGAGCAGCCTCCGGTACGTGCGGAAGTATTCGGGCTGGCTCCAGCCGCGGCAGTAGAACGTCGTCTTGGAGCCGCTCAGGAAGCGATGCGGGCGAACGAGCACGGTGTCCGCGTCCATCGTCAGGAAGCGCCTGCGCTTGGCGACCCGGTCGCCGCTGAATTTGAGGAATTGCTGATAGAGCCAGCCGGAACGCTCCCACCTCTTGGAGCCGTATCGGATCTGGCTTTTTCGGAGCTTCAACACCTTCTTCTCGTTGACGAACCTGCAGTTCTTGCGGAGGCACAGCCGGCGGATCTTGGCGCTCTCCGGGGAGATGACGTAGATGCGTCCGATCGGGTCGCGCACCTGCTTCCGGATGCCGTCGATAGCATGGGGGAGGGTGGCCAAGTCCTTCTCGATGGCGGGAATGAGCACGTCGATGGCGGCCGAGGAACGGGGTTCCCGGCTAGGTTCCGATGGCATGTCTGCTTCGTTCCTTTCCTCTGGGCGGTAGCGAGAGCTCGCTCCGTCATCCTATGAGGCTTGGGAATGAATGGTGTGGGGGCCGGGCACTCTATACGGCGACTACCTGTTCGGAACGGAAGGGGCGCGCGGCATGGACAAGCAGGAGGAGAAGGCGGCGGAGAGATTCACGGCGAGCGGCTTCATCCTATCCGCCATCGGCAGCTCGGTGGGGCTCGGCAACATGTGGAAGTTCCCCTATATCACGGGCAAATACGGCGGGGCCGCCTTCTTCCTGCTGTTCATCTGCTGCCTGGTCGTCGTGGGGCTGCCCGTTCTGCTCGCCGAGATGGCGATCGGCCGGGGAGGGCGGGGCAGCGCTTCGAAGGCGTTCTATCAGCTGAGCGGCAGCCGGTTCTGGAGCGCGTTCGGGCTGTTCTCCGTGCTGACGGCCTTCCTTATTATGGCGTATTACGCCGTCGTGGCGGGATGGACTCTGCATTATATGGCGGAGTCGTTTACCGGCTTGCTGTTCCGAGGGAATCCCGACTTCAAGCAGAAGTTCGTCTCGTTCGCTTCCGGGTACTGGCCGCTGCTCTGGCAGGCGGTGATCATGCTGGCGTGCGGCGCGGTGATCGCGAAGGGGGTGGCCGGCGGAATCGAGCGGTTCAACAAGGTGCTCATTCCCGGCTTCCTGATCATCCTCGTCGTGCTGATGATCCGCTCGCTTACGCTGCGAGGGGCGGGGGAGGGAGTAAGCTTCTTCCTTCGGCCGGACTTCTCCAGGCTGAACGCGGAATCGGCGCTCGTCGCTCTCGGGCACGCCTTCTTCTCGCTGTCGCTCGGGATGGGCTGCATGCTGACGTACGGCTCCTATGTGCGAAAAGAACAGTCCCTCGGACGGGCCTCGATGGCCATCGGCGCGGGGGACCTTCTGTACGCTTTTATCGCGGGGCTCGTCATCTTTCCGACGGTGTTCTCCTTCGGGCTCGAGCCGGGGGAAGGCGTGGGGCTGGCGTTCATGGCGCTTCCGGCGGCGTTCTCCCAGATGCCGCTCGGCTTCTTGTTCGGAGGGCTGTTCTTCGCGCTGCTCGCCATCGCGGCATTCACGTCGGCCATCTCCATCCTCGAAGTGCCGGTGGCGTACGCGATGGGACAGTGGGGATGGAGCCGCAGGCGGGCTTCCTGGATCGTGTCCGCGGTCTGCTTCCTCGTCGGCGTTCCGGCGGCGCTGTCGGTGGGAGGACCTCTTGCGTCCTGGTCGATCGGGGGCAAGACGTACTTCGACCTGTTCGACTTCGTCACCTCTTACATCATGATGCCGCTCGGAGGGCTGTTCGTGACCTTGTTCGCCGGGTACGTGTGGAGAGGCGCGGGAAGGGAAGCGGGGCTGACCGGCGGCTGGCTCTTCGTGTGGATCTGGCTGTTGCGGCTCGTCGTGCCGATTCTGATCGTGCTCGTGTTCCTCTATACGACGGGGTTGATTCGGGTCTAGGGAAAAAATAGTCGTCTGCCCTCGGATTATGTTATGTTAGGGAGGAGAGCATCACCTAACGAAGCGAAGTCAGGGAGGTAATCGATTGACTGCCAGACCGATCATCCTGGATGTCGACACCGGAGTCGACGACGCGTTGGCCATCGCCTACGCCGTTCGTTCCCCGGAGCTGGACGTTCTGGGCATCACCACGACCTTCGGCAACATCACCGTCGAAGAAGCGACCCGCAATACGTTAATCGTACTGGAGAAGCTGGGAAGCGAAGCGCCCGTCGTAGCCGGGGCCGCTCAGCCGCTCACCCGGACGAAGTCGGAATATCCGCGGCATATCCACGGCGAGCAGGGGCTCGGCGGCGCCAAGTGGGACGAGCCCAAGCGCCGGGCGCTGCCGGGGGACGCGGCGGACTTCATCATCGAGCAGGTGCGCGCCCGCGAAGGGCGGCTCACTCTCGTGTTCGTCGGCCCGCTGACGAACCTGGCGCTGGCGCTGCGCAAGGACCCGGGCATCGCCGGGCTCGTCGAGCAGGTCGTCATCATGGGCGGCGCCGTTCGGGCGCCCGGCAACGTGTCGCCTTACGCGGAAGCGAATATTTACAGCGACCCGGAGGCGGCGGATCTCGTGTTCCGCTCCGGGCTGCCGATCACGCTCGTCGGGCTCGACGTGACGATGAAGACGCTGCTGCCGTATTCCCGCGTCGAGGCTTGGCGCGAGAAGAGCGGAGAAGTCGGACGATTCTTCGCGGATATGGCGGAGTTCTACATCGATTTCTACGAGCAAGGGTATCCCGGCATCGGTGGGTGCGCCCTGCACGATCCGCTGGCCGTGGGCGTCGTCATCGATCCGAGCTTCGTGAACGTGGAGCGCGTGCGGCTCGTCGTCGACACCGAAGGCGAGACGCTCGCCCGGACGGCGGAGCGGCCGGACGGCGAGCCGAACGCCGGCGTCTGCTTCGGCGTGGACGCGGAGCGGTTCCTGGAACATTTCCTGAGCCGCGTCATATAAGGGAAGAGAGAGGAGCCGTTTCGCGCGGGGGGCGCGGGGCGGCTTCTGCGCATTGGGCGGCTCCGCCAGACGGGAAAAGCGGCTTCAGAGCGCCCAGCAGCTCCCTCCGGCTCGATTAGGTATCTCCGCCGTGCGAACACGTTCGGGGGGCAATCCGGCGGCCTGCGCATTGGCGCTGAAGAATTTGGAGATCATGGAACGGGAAAATCCAGCGGAAAGACCCCGCCGCCTCGGGGAGGGGCTGGAGGCGGAGATGCGGGAGCCGCTCGACCATCCGCCTCGCGGGCGATATTCGGAGCTTCGGTTCCGATGGGGATCGAGTTGGCGGCGGAGCACCTTCAAGGAAGTCATGAGCATAACGTAAAAGCAGGAGGGATGAGCCATGCGCATGCGCGTCGGAGTTCCCAAGGAGATCAAGAACAACGAGAACCGCGTCGGAATGACGCCGGGCTCGGTCGTCTCGTACGTCAAGGCGGGGCACGAGGTGTTCGTCGAGACGGGGGCGGGGCTCGGCATCGGCTTTTCCGACCGCGATTACGAGGATGCCGGCGCCCGGGTCGTGCCGACGGCGGCGGAGGCGTGGGCGGCCGACATGGTCGTGAAGGTGAAGGAACCTTTGGCGGAGGAGTACGGCTTTTTTCGCCCGGGGCTTATTCTGTATACGTATCTGCATCTGGCTCCGGAGTACGAGCTGACGAAGGCGCTCGTCGACAACAAGGTGACGGCCATCGCGTACGAGACGATTCAGCTGGACAACGGCAGCCTGCCGCTGCTGACGCCGATGAGCGAAGTGGCGGGGCGAATGTCGATTCAGATCGGGGCTCATTTTCTGGAGAAGGCGCATGGGGGCAAAGGGGTGCTGCTTAGCGGAGTGCCGGGCGTCGCCCCGGGGAAGGTGACCGTCGTCGGAGGCGGCATCGTCGGCACGAACGCGGCGCGCATGGCGCTGGGATTGGGCGCGGACGTGAGCATCCTCGACATTAGCGCGGACCGGCTGCGGCACTTGGACGACTTGTTCCAAGGGCGCGTGAAGACGCTGATGTCGAACCCCCACAACATCGCGGAAGCGGTGCGGGGGGCCGACCTCGTCGTCGGGGCCGTGCTCATCCCGGGCGCCCGGGCGCCGCGGCTCGTGACGGAGGAGATGGTGCGGAGCATGGCGCCGGGCTCGGTCATCGTCGACGTCGCCATCGACCAGGGCGGGTCGATCGAGACGATCGACCGGATCACGACGCACGACAATCCGACGTACGTGAAGCACGGCGTCGTCCATTACGCCGTCGCCAACATGCCGGGCGCCGTCGCGCGCACGTCGACGATCGCGCTGACGAACGTCACGACGCCGTACGGCCTGCTCATCGCCGGCAAGGGCTACCGGCAAGCCGCGCTGGACAACCCGGCGCTCGCCAAGGGGATCAACGCGGCCGAGGGGCGCGTGACGTTCAAGGCGGTCGCGGAGGCGCACGGCTACGAGTACGCGGACGTGTACGAGGTGCTGAGGAGCTCGGCCGTCTAGGCGCGAGGCGCGGGAGGCGGGGGGCAGGGACTCGGTGAGCGGAGCTCATAAAAGCCAAAAGACCAAGGGCCATGGCGTCTCTTGGTCTTCTCATGTTGGGGCCGCAACAGCCGGCAGGGCGGTGGCGGCCGAGTCGGGACTGTAACCTCCAAAATGGCGGTTGCAGCGGACGAACCCGGCCCAGGAGCCGCTGTAACCTCCAAAATGGAGGTTGCAGCGAGCGGAATGGGCTTCGCGCGTTCTGTAACCTCCAAAATGGAGGTTACAACAAGCGCCATCAGCTTCGCTGGAGCTGGAACCGCCAAAATGGCGGTTCCAGCTGTCCGGTGCGCTCGCGGCGGCGATGGGGGAACGGAAGGAGCGCAAGTGAGAACGGGCTAGAGACAATGGGCGAGAAGCGGGAATTTCGGTGCCGTAACGGAAGAAACGTCAGTTGGAGAGCGCGGAAGACGCGAGTCCGGCGCTGCAACGGAAGAAACGTTAGTTAGAGTGAGTGAAAAGCGGGATTTCGGTGCCGTAACGGAAGAAACGTCAGTTGGAGAGCGCGGAAGACGCGAGTCTGGTTCTGCAACGGAAGAAACGTTAGTTAGAGTTTCGGGAAAGTCGAGCAAGAGAGCCGGGGATGGCGGCGGCGAGGGCGGCCGAGCGGGGCTGCGCGCTCCCGCCCGGCCGCCCTCCACTCTCGCCGCCCCTTATTCCTCGCTGCCGCTCGGAAGCCGGAGCTCGACGGTCGTGCCCTCGCCGAGCTTGCTCTCGAACCGCATCGTGCCCTTGTGGTTCGAGATGATCTGCTGGCTGACCATAAGTCCCAGCCCGTTGCCGCTCTCCTTCGTCGAGAAGAACGGCTCGCCGAGGCGGGCCAGATGCTCCTCCGGAATGCCTTCGCCCTGGTCCGTCACCCGGACGACGACGCCTCCGTCCCGCGGCGCGCGATACGCTTCGACGAACAGGACGCCGCCGTCCGGCATCGCCTCCATGCCGTTCTTCAGCACGTTCAGGAACACCTGCTTGAGCTGGTTGACCTCGCAGCGGATGTCCGGAAGCTCTTCCGAGAAGCGGGTCTCGATCCGCACGTTGTTCATCCTCGCCTGCGAATCGAGCAGCAGGACGATGTCGCGAATGATGTCCGCGATCGGGGCGAGGCGGAACCGGTCCGCCTGCGGCTTGGCGAAGATGAGCAGCTCGCTGACGATATAGTTGATGCGGTCCAGCTCCGACAGCATGATCTGCAGATAGGCGGGCGGAATGGAGCCTTGCTGCTGCTGGAGCTGGACGAAGCCCCGCAGCGTCGTGAGCGGGTTGCGGATCTCGTGGGCGACTCCCGCGGCGAGCTGGCCGACGACCGACAGCTTCTCCGAGCGGCGGAGCATCTCTTCCGTCTGCTTCCGCGCCGTGATGTTCCGCGAGATCGTGGCGACCGCGACGATCCTCTCCGCTTCGTCCCGGATGGAGGAGACCGTCAGGCTGACGTCGAACGGCTTCCCGTCCTTCGCGTAGCGGACGGTCTCCAGGTCGGCGACCGCCCCGCCCGCGAGGACGGTGTCCCAGACGTCGCCGAATTCCTTCTCCAGCTCCTCGGGGACGTTGCGCAGCGCCTTCCCGAGAATCTCCTCCTCGCTCCAGCCGTACATCGTCTCGAAGGCGCGGTTGACCTGCGTGACGCGACCTTCGAGATCCGATACGTGGATAGCGTCCGACGTGTGGTTGACGAACGACTCGAGATACTGCTTCGTGCTGCGCAGCTCCTCGGCGGACTCCTTCAGCCGGGACGTGTAATGCTGCAAGCTGTCCCCCATCGCGTTGATCCGGGAGGAGAGAAGGCCGAGCTCGTCCTTGGAGCGGATCTCCAGCTTGCTGCCGAACCGTCCGACCGCGATCTCGTTCACCGTCGCCAGAATCCGGTTGACCGGCCGCAGCATGAAGCCGGCGAGCAGGTAGCTCGCGACCAGCGCGGCGGCGAGCAGCGTGGACGAGATGATCACCTGCAGCACGAGCTGGCGGTTCACCTGGCTGCGAAGCGACTCCCCGTTGAAGCTGAAGCCGATCACGTACGAGAGGTCGGGCCCCGAGACCGGGATGAAGCTCTTGAGAACGCGCGTCCCTCCGATCTTCTTCTGGACGGCGATCGTCTCGCCGGACTCGGCCGCCTGCAGGATGTAGGAGCCGTCGCTCGGGTCGCTGTACCGGTACGAGCCGAACACGACGTCTCGCACGTCCAGATTGTAGACTGGCTTGCCCTTCTTATATTTAATAATCTTCTCCTTGCCGAAATACCGGGGATCGAACCCCGTGATGTCGAGCACGTCCTTGTTGTCCCGCATGATCTTGGCGATGACGGCTTCGGTCCCGGCCGTCTTCTCGTAGTCGAGGAACTGCTGGGCGTCGATGAAAGGGTTGATGATGTAATCGGTCGTCCCGTCGTAGTAGTACCCCCACTTGTTGATGTGCTCGGGGTTGCTCGTCGCGAAGTTGATCGGGCCCGACCAGAAGTGATCCAGCTTCTGGCCCTGCGGAATCGTCACCTTCCGGTCGTCGAACAGCTGATTGAACGCCGTGAACCAATAATCCCACGTCCGGGAGCTCTGCCCGAGCTCTTCCGGATCGGAAGACTTGGCCGCGACGATGTCGCCGTCGGTCTTGCGGACCCAGAGGGTAATGTGGCCGACGCCCAGTTCCTTGCTCAGCCTGGCCAGCTCCTCGTTCGTCACCCGGTCGATCCGGGGGCTTAGCCGCTCCTTGGCCGCGATGGCCGCGTTCCGCAGCATGACGCCCGAAGATTCCTCCATGTATCTGCGGGATTGCTGGGTCGCCTCGACGGTCGCTCCGACCTGCTTGGCGATCACGTTCATCTGCTGCTTCGCCCGGTTCGAGAGGTCGGAACTGGTCGAAGCGTAATAGATCGATATGTTGAGTACCAATATCGCCGCCACGAGAGCGAAGATAAAGATCGAGAGCTTCGCTTTGATCGTCAAGAGGCCAGCCTCCGGTCCATGATGTCTGTTTTTTCATTAGACAACGACGTCCCACTTCTGTCAATTGGAGTCATTGTTTGCGTTATTCTCACAAAAGTTAAAGTGCTTTAACTTTTCTATTGAAATGAACCGGAAACTTCGTTTAGAATCATAACCAGCAATAAGAATCAAAAGGGGATCCCTAAGAATCAAAAGTTAAAGCGATTTAACTTTCGGGGAGGTGGCTGGCAAGAGTTGCTTCGCAATTTTTTGAGTTCGTTCCTTGTTTGACCATGCTGCAGGCATCTAATCGTCAAGGAGGCTCCGCGGATGAAGCAATCCCGCCGCAGGATCCGGGAGGGACGGTACTTCTACCTGTTCATCTCCCCCTGGCTCGTCGGATTTATCGCGCTGGCTCTGTTCCCGGTGCTCGCTTCGTTCTATTACAGCTTCACGGAGTACGACATTATTCACGCGCCGCAATGGATCGGGCTGGGCAACTACAGGGAGCTGTTCCGGGACGAGCAATTCTGGAACTCGATCCGGGTGACGGTCAAGTACACGGTCGTCAGCGTCCCCCTCACGCTCGTCCTGTCGCTGCTGCTCGCGATCCTGATCAACCAGAAGTGGCCTCTCCGCGGCTTTTTCCGGACGGCCGTCTATTTTCCCAGCATGATCTCGGGCGTCTCGATGTCGCTTCTCTGGTTCTGGGTGTTCAATCCGCAGGCGGGGCTGTTCAACTACGTCCTGTCCTGGTTCGGCATCGAGCCGATCCATTGGCTGCTTGACGCCAAGTACGCGATATGGGCGCTCGTCATCATGTCGTTCTGGGGCGTCGGGACGGGCATGCTCATCTTCCTGGCCGGCCTGCAGGGAGTTCCCTCGCATCTGCTCGAGGCGGCGAAGCTGGACGGAGCCGGACCGCTGAGGTCGTTCCGGAACGTGACCTTGCCGATGATCTCTCCGGTATTCCTGTTCCAGTTGATCGTCGGGATGATCGACTCCTTCCAGGTGTTCACGCAGGCTTACACGATCACGCAGGGCGGCCCCAGCTACTCGACGTGGTTCTACGTCTACAACATCTATGTGAACGCCTTCAAGAACTTCCGCTACGGCTACGCGTCGGCGCTGGCCTGGCTGCTGCTCGTCGCGGTGATGGTCGTCACGTTCGCCATTATGAAGGCGTCGAACCGTTACGTGTATTACGAAGGGGGGCCGAGCCGATGAGCGAGCTAACGACAAGCGCCGCCGCTTGCAAGCCCCGGCGAAGAGGGCCTAAGCTCTCCTCCGTCCTGGGCGTCGCCGCCCTGCTGATCGTAACGGTTATCATGCTCTCGCCTCTCTGGTTCATGGTCGCGACCGCGCTGAAGACGACCAAGGAGATGCTGCGGTTCCCGCCGACGGTCATCCCGGAGCAGTTCGCGTGGGGGAACTTCAAGGAGCTGTTCGTCAATTCGGAGATCAAGTTCGGCCGGCAATATATGAACAGCGTTATCGTCGCCGTTTTCTCGGTCTTCGGCACGGTGCTCTCGTCGTCGCTCGTCGCCTTCGGCTTCTCCCGGTACCGGGCGAAGGGCAGCCAGGTTCTGTTCATGCTCGTGCTGAGCACGATGATGCTGCCGTATCCGGCGATCATGATTCCGCAGTTCCTGCTGTTCACGAAGCTCGGGCTGCACGATTCGCTGCTTCCGCTGATTCTCCCGAACTTCGTCGGGTCGGCTTATATGATTTTCCTGCTGCGGCAGTTCTTCTCGACGCTTCCGGCCGAGCTGTACGACGCCGGACGGATCGACGGCTCGGGCGAGTTCCGGCTCTATTGGAGCCTGACGCTGCCGCTCGCGGGTCCGGTGCTGGCGACGGTGGCGATCTTCACCTTCATCTGGAGCTGGAACGATCTGCTCGCCCCGGTGCTGTACCTGGATTCGCAGGAGAACTTCACGCTGCCGATCGGCATGGCCGCGATGATGTCGTCCAAGTTCCGGCTGGCGCCGTGGAATCTTCTGATGGCGGCTTCGATTCTCGCTTCGATCCCGATCATTCTGATGTTCGTCGTCGCGCAGCGGCGCTTCGTCGAAGGGATCGTGCTGACCGGCATGAAGTGAGGGGGGCGAGACCCCGCGGGTTCGGCTTTACGCTTTTCCACGGCAACAAGATCCTGCTGACCTGGATAAATCCTTGAACGAAGAAGAGGAGGAGTGTCATGCGCGGCAAAGGCAAGTGGGCGACGGTTCCGCTCGGCGCGGCCGTATTGACGGCGATGACGGCGACGGGGTGCTCCGGAGGGGGCGGCGGAAGCGGGGGAGAGAAGGTCACGATCACGCACTACACGATCGATTCGCCGGACCGGACGTTTGTCGAGAAGCTGATCCCGGACTTCGAGAAGGCGCATCCGAACATCAAGGTCAAGGTGACGAAGGCGCCGTACGAGCAGTTCGATTCGAAGCTGCAGTCCGCGATCGCGGCGAAGAACGCGCCGGACGTCACGTCCCATTGGGGCTACGGCGGCTTCATGGAGTACTACAACAAGGGCATGCTCATGGATTTGACCCCGTATCTGGAAGAGGGCGGCTTCAAGGCGTCGGATTACAACATCCCGGACAGCGTCATGGACATCTACAAGGTCGACGGCAAGACGTACGGCATTCCGCTGAACAGCTACGTCACCGTCATGCTCTACAACAAGGACCTGTTCGACAAGGCCAAGCTGGAATACCCGCCCACCGATTACGAGGACAAGAGCTGGACCTTCGACAAAATGGTGGATTACGCCAAGAAGATGACGGTCGATTCCACCAATCTGGCGGAGGCGCAGTACGGCGTCGACTTCGGCTGGGGCGAGCGGGACCAGCGGCCGCAATACTTCGGCGCGAACGTCTACTCGGAGGACACGTGGACGAACGGCGGCAAGCCGACGGAGATCAACCTGAGCAAGCCGGAAACGATCGACGCGTACAAGAAGATTTACGGCCTGATCTGGGATCAGAAGGTGTCGCCGACCGCGGCGTTCTCCAAGTCGGTGTCCGGCCAATTCGGGGACCCGTTCCTCTCCGGCAAGATCGGGATGTCCGTCGTCGGCTCCTGGAGCCTCGCGTCCGCGAAGGACTTCAGCTTCAACGTAGGCGTCGCCGCCGTGCCGCAAGGGCCGAACGAGAAGGTGCGCAGCGTGCTGTACGTCGACCCGCTGTTCGTCTTGAAGGATTCGAAGCATCCGAAGGAAGCGCTCGAGTGGATCAAGTACTTGATCACCACGGAGGTGCAGGAGAAGTCGATCGAGCTGTCGGGAGGCAATCCTCCGGTCAACCAGAAGGCGGCCGAGAAGTACTACTCCAACTTCGAAGGCATCGATCCGGAGCAGATCAAGCAAGTGTACGAAGGGGCCTTCAAATACGGCTTCGAATCGTACAACCACCTGATCTCGAACTATTCGCAGATCAACGAGCTGTTCATCAACGAGCTGGCTCCCGTGGAGAACGGCGACAAGAAGGCCGAAGAGGTTCTTCCGGTCATCGAGGAGAAGCTGAAGAAGCTGCTCCAGCGCGTCAACGAATAAAGGCGGTCACGGGAGGGGAGAGCCGCCGATCGGCTCGAGCCCCTCCTTGATGTCCTCTTGTTTTGCTCCTTTTGCGACCGGGCGGCGTATGGTACTTTTAAGGTAAAACCTGTTCGATTCGGGAGCTGTTCACTAATGAAAGTTAGCATATTCGACGTGGCGAAGAAGGCGGGGCTGTCCGTCGTGACGGTGTCGCGGGTGCTGAACAACGCTTCCTCGGTTCGCGAGAAGAACCGGGAGAAGGTGCTTCAGGCGATGAAGGAGCTGGATTACCAGCCGAACGCCGCCGCGCGGAGCCTGGCCAAGGGGCGCACCGGCATCATCGGGCTGACGCTGACGACGCTGAACGACTCGCTGTTCGACGCCGTCGTCAAGGAGGTCGGGGACCGTCTCGCGGAGCGGGGCTACTTCCTGGCGCTGTCGATCGCGGACTACGGGGAGACGTTCCACCGAACGTTGTTCCAGGAGGACCGGGTGGACGGCGTCATCCTGCTGTCGCCCATTCAGGAAGAAGAATACGTGATGGAGCTCAAAAAGAAGAAGATCCCGTTCGTCATGCTCGACAACCAACTTCGCGCTTCCCAAGCCCCGTCCGTCATCGTGGACAACTACAAGGGAGGCTACGAGGCGGCGAAGCATCTGATCGGGCTCGGACATAAGAAGATTGCGCACATCGCCGGGCCGGACTGGTTCCTCAGCAGCAAGGAGCGCGAGCGCGGGTTCCGCGACGCGCTAGCGGAAGCCGGCTTGGAGCCGTTCCGGATCGAGCCGGGAGAGTTCCAGATCTCCTGCGGCTACCGGATCGCGAAGAGCTGGATCGAAGCGGGCGAGCTGCCGACCGCGGTATTCGCGGCGGACGATTACATCGCCCTGGGCTTCGTCGACGCGCTTAAGAACGAAGGAATCCGCGTGCCGTCGGACGTCTCCGTCGTCGGCTTCGACGACCAGATCATCGCGTCGGAATTCCGCCCCGGGCTGACGACGATGCGCCAGCCGGCCGAGCAGATCGGCAGGCACGGCGTCGACCTGCTGTTGAAGTGGATCGAAGGAACGTCCCGAAGGAACGTCACCGTGCAGCTCGACCCGGAGCTGATCGTCCGGGAATCGACGGCACCGCCCAAGCGAACAGCCGATAGAGAACTGTGAGGTAGGAATAACGAGATGAGATATTATCTGGGAGTGGACGGCGGAGGCAGCAAGACGTACGCGCTGATCGCCGACGAGCAAGGCAACGTCGTGGGCAAAGGCGCCAGCGGCAGCGGCAACCATCAGACGGGGGCCGAGCACGCGAGGCGCCATATCGGGGAAGCGGTGGACCATGCGCTCGCGCAGGCGGGGCTCGGGCCGGACGACATCGAGCGGGCTTGCTTCGGACTCGCCGGAGCGGACCGCGAGGCCGACTTCCGCATTCTGCGGCCGATGATCGGGGAACTCGGTCTGCCGCGGCACGACATCGTCTGCGATACGATGATCGGGCTGCGGGCCGGCACGACCCGGCCTTACGGCGTCGTGCTCATCTGCGGGAGCGGTTCGAACAGCGCCGGCCGCGGCCTGGACGGAACGACGTTCCAATGCGGCGGCTTCACCTATCAATACGGAGACTTCGGAGGCGGCGGCTCGCTGTCCGTCGAGGCGTTCCGCGCGGTCATCCGCGCCTGGGACGGCCGGGAAGAGCCGACGCTGCTGACGGAGCTCGTGCTCGCGCATCTCGGGTACGGCACGGTGCAGGAGATGTACGACGATTATCTCGACCATTGGAAGACGCCCCCGATCGATACGGCCAAGCTTCTGTTCGAAGCCGCCAAGCTCGGGGACCCGACCGCGATCGGCATTCTGCGTTATCAAGGGACCGAGCTGGGCAAGCAGGCCCGAGCCGTTATCCGCAAGCTGGACCTGGGCGGCGAAGAGTTCGACGTCGTGCTGGCGGGAAGCGTGCTGATGCGGGGCGAGGGCGATTACGTCATCGACCCGATCCGGGAGATCGTCGCCGGCGCGGCGCCGCGGGCTTCCATCGTCAGGCTGGGCGTCGAGCCGGTCGTCGGAGCGGTCTGGTCGGCCTGCGAAGCGTCGGGCCGGGATTTGCCGGAGGCGCTGTACGAGCGTCTTCGGGGCATTCGCGATTTTCACCTCATTCCATAAGACAGGATGTGTTCACCCATGACCCAACCCCAAGGCCTCAGCAAAGGACTCAAAATCGCCGTCATCGGCGGAGGCTCATCCTATACGCCCGAGATCGTCGAGGGCTTCATCCGCAAATACGAATCGCTGCCGATCCGGGAGCTGTGGCTCGTCGACATCGAAGAGGGCAAGCATAAGCTCGACATCGTCGGGGCGCTCGCGCAACGCATGGTGGACCGCTCGGGGCTGCCGATCGAGGTGCATCTGACGACGGACCGCCGCCGGGCGATCGAAGGGGCGGACTTCGTCTCGACCCAGATGCGGGTCGGCCTGCTCGAGGCGCGCAAGTGGGACGAGCACATCCCGAACCAGCACGGCGTCATCGGCCAGGAGACGACGGGCCCCGGGGGCATGATGAAGGCGCTCCGAACGATTCCGGTGCTGCTCGATATTTGCAGGGACATCGAGGAGCTGAGCCCGAAGGCGTGGCTGCTCAACTTCACGAACCCGGCCGGCATGGTGACGGAGGCGATCCTGCGCCATTCGAAGGTGCGGAGCATCGGTCTCTGCAACGCGCCGATCGGGCTGCAGAAGTGGCTGACCGGCAAGTACGGCGTTCCGCCTGAGCGGCTGTACACCGAGTTCGTCGGGCTCAACCATCTTCACTGGGTGACGCGCATCGAAGCGGACGGAGAGGATAAGCTGCCGGAGCTTCTGGATCGCCGCGAGGAATATTCGGGCAAGAACGTGCCGGCTACCGAGTGGGATGCGGACTTCCTCCGTTCGCTCGGCGGACTGCCTTCCTATTATTTGAAGTATTTCTACATGACGGACGCCATGCTGGCCGAACAGCTCGAATCGCTGAAGACGAACGGGACGAGGGCCGAAGTGGTCAAGAAGGTCGAGGACGAACTGTTCGAGCTGTACAAGGACCCGAACCTTCAGGAGAAGCCGAAGCAGCTGGAGAAGCGCGGCGGGGCGTATTATTCCGAGGCGGCCGTCAACCTGATGGACTCGCTTCACAACGACAAGCGGGACATCCAGACGCTGAACGTCGCGAACGGGAACACGCTGGACTTCCTGCCGCCGGACGCCAGCATCGAGGTCAACTGCGTCGTCACCGGCCAAGGGCCGCTGCCGCTGCCGGTCACGAAGGTGCCGGAGCAGGCGAAGGGACTTATCCATGCGGTCAAAACGTACGAGAGACTGACGATCGCCGCCGCGATCTCGGGCGATCGGGACCTGGCGCTGCAGGCGATGGCGCATCACCCGCTCGTACCTTCTGTCAGCGTGGCCAAGACGCTGCTCGGTGAGATGCTGGAGAAGAACAGGCGGTATTTGCCGGCGTTCTTCAAGTAAGAGGCTTGGCGGGCGTGGAAGCAGGCCGGAGAGGGTCGGACGGGTAGGGTTGGGCGGAGAGTTGGATGGGGTGCCCGCGACGGCCGGATACGGGGCCGGAACGAGCACCGGATAAAGGATGGGAAGAAGAGGCCGGGCAGGCGCATTCGCGCTTGTCCGGCTTCGTGCCGCCGTAGGGGATATAGGGTATCGATTGACGCGCCGGCGCTAATGTTCCTATAATTCTTGCAGACGTCATCTCTTACTTGTTGAAGAAAGGCTGAACATCATGGATCAGAACATCGCGGCACCCGCCGCAAGAAGCGGAAGACGCCTCGGGGCGGCGGCCATTCTCGGCGTCCTGTCGGCGTTCGGCCCTTTCTCGCTCGATATGTATTTGCCCGCTCTGACGCGCGTGGCAGAGGATCTGCACGCGAGCACTTCGCTCACGCAGCTGAGCTTGACGGCCTGCCTCGTCGGCCTGGCGCTCGGCCAGCTTCTGGTCGGGCCGCTCAGCGACGTCCGGGGACGCCGGATGCCGCTCGTGGCGGGGCTTATTCTCTATACCGTCGTCTCGCTTCTCTGCCTGCTCAGCCCGTCCATCTGGTCGTTCGTCGGGCTTCGCTTCCTGCAAGGACTGGCCGGCTCGGCGGGCATCGTGCTCTCCCGGGCGGTGGCCCGGGATATGTACTCGGGAACCGAGCTGACGAAGTTCTTCTCGCTGCTCATGCTGGTTAACGGGGCGGCTCCGATCGCGGCGCCGGTGCTCGGCGGGCAACTGCTGCGCGTGACCGATTGGCGCGGCGTGTTCCTCGTGCTGAGCTTGATCGGCCTTGTCTCGCTGCTCGGCGTCCTGTTCGGCCTGCCGGAGACGCTGCCTCCCGCCAAGCGGACCAAGGGAGGGCTCGGAGCGTCGCTCCGCGCGATGGTCCGGATCGCCGGGGACCGCGAGTTCATGGGCTACGCGCTCTCCTCGGGCTTCGTCAGCGCCGCCATGTTCGCCTACATCTCGGGCTCGCCGTTCGTGCTGCAGGACTTGTTCGGCGTCTCGTCCCAGACGTTCAGCTTCATCTTCGCGGCGAACGGACTCGGCATCATTCTCGCCAGCCAGCTCGCGGGCCGGCTGGCCGGGCGCGTCGGCGAGCGCCGGCTGCTCGTCGCCGGGCTGCTCGCCGCCGCGGCGGGAGGCGTGTCGCTGCTCACGGTCATCGCGGCCGGGGCGGGGCTCGCGGCGATTCTGCCGCTGCTGTTCGTCGTCGTCTCGTGCGTCGGCCTGGTCGGCACGGCCTCGTTCCCGCTCGCCATGCGCAACCAAGGGCAGGCGGCCGGCAGCGCATCGGCGCTGCTCGGCGTCATGTCCTATATTTTCGGCGGCCTCGTCATGCCGCTGGTCGGCATCGGAGGCAGCGGGACCGCGCTGCCGATGGGCATCATTATGGCGGCGGCCGACGTCGCGGCGCTGCTGCTGTTCTTCGCGCTCGTGGGCCGGCAGAGCCGCCGTTAGCCGTTAGAGGGCCGCGCGAGGCGGGGCGCCCGAGGGCGGTGCGGGGCGCCCGGCTGGCGAGCGGATGGGCCATGGGCTCGAGCCCGTCGGGCGGCCCCAAGGCGCGCAAAGGGCCTTGGGAGCCCCGAGCTCGCGCCGCCTGGAGCCCCGTGTTCTCGCCGCCGTCCGGTCATGCGGCATAAAAAGGGCGTTGGAAGTCCAAACTCCACAGTGGTTGACAAACGCCCAACATGTAACTAATATAGTTACAGGTAGTCATTACGATTTGATCCATTCGGGAGGCTAACAAGGATGAAAATAGCGGTAATCGGCGCCAACGGCAAAGCGGGCAGCAACATCGTGAAGGAGGCGGCGAGCCGGGGGCATGAGGTGACGGCCGTCGTCCGGGACGCCTCCAAGGCTCCTTCGGAAGCGAAGGGCGTGCTCGCCAAAGACGCGTTCGAGCTGACGCGCGAGGATCTGACCGCGTTCGACGTCGTCGTCAACGCGATCGGATTCTTCGAGAATCCGGAGAACAACGTCACCTTCGGCAAGCGGCTGATCGAAGCGCTGCAGGGCTCCGACACCCGTCTTATCGTCGTCGGCGGGGCAGGCAGCCTCTATGTCGACCCCGACAAGACAGTGCAGCTGTTCACGACGCCGGAGTTCCCGGAGGCTTACCGCCCGCTCGCCACGAGCCAGGGCAAGAACCTGGAGGACCTGCAAGCGACGACCGGCCTGAAGTGGACGTTCGTCAGCCCGTCGGCCCTGTTCGCCCTGGGACGGAGAACCGGCTCTTACACGAAGGGCAAGGACTATCTGCTCGTCAACTCGCAAGGCGAGAGCTACGTCAGCTACGAGGATTACGCCATCGCGATCGTCGACGAGATCGAGAAGGCGGAGCATATCCGCGAACGCTTCACGGTCGTATCCGAGAAGTAATTCTCGCCTGCAAGATCGAATCTTCGCTCGCAAGAGCGATTGTTCAACCCCATTAAGGATTCGCGCCGTAAAAGAAGGCCGCGCCCCCAATCCGCGAGATCGCGGATCGGACGGCGCGGCCTTGTCTTTCGTTAACGGAGCCCGCGGCCCATTATGTCGCCGATAAATCGGCGTTGCCGAATCGAAGCTAGGAGCCTCCTCGCTTCTCCTCCTGCGGGGATTGCGATTCCCGCGCAAGCCGCATCGCTTCCTGGCGGTCCCGGACTTGAAGCTTGTTCAGGATGTTCGTGACGTAGTTCGCCACCGTCTTGCCGCTGATGCCGAGCTTGCGGGCGATCTCGTCGTTGCCGGCGCCGTCCGTCATCAAGTACAGCACCTCGCGTTCCCGCGCCCCGAGCTCGGGGAACGTCTCCTCCTTCGCCGCCGGACGCGCGGCGGCGAAGTATTCGATCATCCGCGAAGCGATGCCCGGGCTGAAGATCGCCTCTCCGTTGCCGACGGCCCGGATCGCCCGCAGCAGCTCATCCCTCTCCGCGTCCTTCAGCACGTACCCGGAAGCGCCGCCGCGGATGGCGGTGAAGACCGAGGCGTCGTCCTGGAACATCGTCAGGACGAGAATGCGGATCGACGGATCGGCCGCCGCGATCCGCCGGGTCGCCTCGATGCCGGTGACGCCCGGCATCCGGATATCCATCAGCATGACGTCGGGCTTCTCCGCCGCGGCCAAGGCGACCGCCTCGTCGCCGCTCGACGCCTCGCCGATCACCTCGAGGTCCGGCGTCGCCTCGAGCAGCGTCCGGACTCCGTGCCGGAACAAGGGATGGTCGTCCGCGATCGCGATCCGAAGCTTGCTCATGCGCTCTCGCCCCCTTGCTCCGCGACCGGCAGATACGCCCACAGCCGCGACCCGGCCGGCGTCCTTCTCTCGAGCCGGCAACTTCCGCCCAGCTCCTCGGCTCTCTCCCGCATCGATTGCAACCCGATTCCGCCGGGGCCGCCGATCGGATCGCGGGCAGCCCCGCCGCCGGAGCCCTTGCCGTCGTCGGTCACCTCCAGCTCCAGCCCGTCGCCGGAAGCGGGGCACATGATGCGCACGCGGCATTCCGTCGCCCGCGCATGCTTCACGACGTTAACGATCGCTTCCGTCACGATGCGGAACGCGGCGACTTCGACCGCCGCCGGCAGCGGAGGCAGCGTCTCCGGCGCGTCGAGATGGAAGACGAGCGAGCCGCCGCCGCCCGAAGCCGAATCCGGACGCAGGGGCCGGTTCAGGTCGTTCATCCGCTCCCGGATCGCCCCGACGAGGCCCAGCTCGTCCAGCGCCGGCGGGCGCAAGTCGTGCACGAGCCGGCGAATGTCCGTGACGGTCATCCGGATGACCGTCTGCAGCTCGGCGAGAATCGCCTTCGTCTTGGCCGGGTCCGACTCGAGCAGCGTCTCGCCGGCGGACGCCGTGAACGCGAGGGCGGCCAGCCTCGGCGCGAGATCGTCGTGCAGGTTGCGCCGCAGCCGGCGCCGCTCCTCTTCCCGCGCGAGAACGAGCCGTTCCCGCGAATCGCGGAGCTCCTCGTTGCTCTGCCGCAGGTCGAGCGTCGCTTGGGCGCTCTGCACGACGGCCCCCGCGTGGCGGGCCAGCACGTCGAGGAACCGGCGGTCCGACGGGGTGAACGCCTCCCCGGGCGACCTCGCGGCGACGAGCAGCTCGCCGACGGCTTCGCCCCGATGGACGAGAGGGAACGTCCACGTCTCCTCCGAACGTCCGCCGATCTCCGCCGCCATAAAGGAGGCGCCGTTCCGATGCAGCCGAAGCCCCGCGTACGGAACGCGCAGCGCGTCCTTCAACGTGCGGACGACGACATCCAGAGCGTCGGCGGGGGAGAGAGGGTTCTCCAGGCTTCGGCCGAGCCGGGTCAGGACGGACAAGGGGTCGTCGTTCTCCCCGTACATCAGCCGGTTCACCTTCCGCTGAAGCCCATTTTTCAGAGGCGCGAACAGCACGGCGACGACGCCGGCGGCGACGATGGAGCCGAACCACGTCGAGGAAGTCCGGAGAATCATGCCCAGATACCAGACGATCAGCACGTAAGCGGCGACCACGAACAAGCTGAGAGCGCCGTAGACGACGGTCCGGTTGACGATCGGATCGATGTCCCACAGGCGGCGCTTGAGCAGCGCGAACGCGAGCGCGACGGGCATCAGCATCATGCTGAGCTCCAGCACGCCGTCGGCCGCGAAGAGAAGAAGCGGACTGCGCTGCAGGACGGAATTCGCGAACAGGAACAGGAGCGTGATGCTGAACAGGCCGGCCATGGCCGAGGCCATGCCGAACACCGCCCACTTGGTCTGCTGCTTCTCGACGGGGTTCATGATTTTGCGGTAACGATAGATTTGAACGAACAGGAGGGACGCCATCCAGAAGATGGACCACCCTTGATAGAGAGGTACGGGAATCCATTCGGGGAACGCGGTTCGGACGACGCCGGGAACGAGAATGGCGAGCCATAGGTAGAGGGTCCAGCGAGGGGCGAACCGGCCGCTCGGGAAGATGAAGAACAACGTATAGAGAGCGCAGAAGCCCAGCCCTTCGAGAAGTTGGAGCGGAACGGCCAACTCCGGGCGCGCGACGCTTAAACCTTGTCCGAGCGAGCCGAACGAGAGCCCGACGTTCACGAGCGCGACGGCGGCCACTTGGCCGGTCAAACCCGATGCCTTCTTGCTGAGGATAAGGACGCCGGCTCCGATATAGACGAGGCCGAACAGAGTATAGACAGCCGTATAAGCCGCGGCGAACCAGGCGGAGGTCCATCCGCGGGCGGCGAGCCATTCGGCGGTCGGAGGCGTGTCGTAAAAAGCGGGACAGGCTTGCCCGATGCAGTGGTCGCGCAATTGAACGTAGAAGGTCGGAACCGCGTACGCGAACAGGATGATTCCGACGAGGCAGACGAGGGCTGCCGCGATTCGGGTCGCTCTGGCCACTTCCCGACGCACCTCCCGGCTAGAATAGAATAATCTTCATGCCGAGTATAGCAAGGGGGCGAGAAGGCCGTAAACCCCGCGAAGCGCTTCGTTCGCAACTTCCCGGCCGGATTCCCGGCGGTCGGGACGCGCCGGGACGACGCGGGCCGAAGAAGCGAACCCCGGCCGGCGTCCTCGAGGGATCGCCGCCGGGGTTCGAACCGAATTCGGAAGCCGTTATTAACGGACCGCGTACGCCGCGAAGCGAGACGGAGACAGCCGGACCTCGTAGACGGCGGAGCCGTCCGCGGCCGTCCCGACCCGGACCGCGCCGGACGGGGCGCCGCCATCCGGCGCGCGGAGCTCCCGGCCTTCCGGCACGGAGATTCTCCAGCGCTGCGGGATCGGGGCGAAGTTCTCCAGAACGAACGCTCCGTTGTCGGAAGGGAACAGCCCCGCCTGGCCGGGACCTTCGATCGCGAACGGAAGCGCGGCGGGAGACAGCGTCTTGCGGATGCGCGTGACGACGTTCTCGGGCAGCTTCCACAGGTCGGCGTAATCGTCGGGAATGACGAGCGTATGAATTTTTCCTTTGCCATAATTGTCGTACATCAGTACCGGAATATTGTTGTGCCCGCGCAGCGCGACGACCGTCTGCCACGTGCCGTTCGTGCTGTAGTCGAGAACCGGGAACGAGACCGGCTCGGCGGAGAACGAAAATTCGTTAAACGTACAGCTGTTCGTGTCGATCGCGAACTGCCCGACTTCCAGCTTCTTGCCGGTCGGACGAAGCGTGGTGAATTCCTCGGCTCCGCGTCCGGCCATCTCCTCGACGAACCCGCTCGTCATGACGATCCGGCCGCCGGACCGCAGGTACTCTTTCATTTTCCCGATGACGGCTTCGTCCCGGGCCGCGTTCTTCGTGATAAGAAGAGGGGCGGAGGTATCCGTCGGAAAATGCGGCGTCAGCTCGAAGGAGATGCCGAGCATGCCCAAATAATCGTACAGATGGTCTTCTCCCCGGGCGTGGTGCGGCTCGTACACCCAGGCGCCGACCGGCCGGCCGAGCGCCGCCGCGACTTCGTCCAGCTTGCCGAGCTGGAAGCCGAGCGCCGGAACGTGCGCGCTGTCCTTGAGCAGCGAGTAGCAGAACAGCGTAAGCTCCTTGGCCCGGCCGAACACGCTGAGATTCGCCTGCTCCAGGTAATAATCGAGATAGGTGCAGTCGAGGTTGTCGAACCAGGCGCCGCCGTTGCGCCCGGGAGCCAAGTTGTCCATCCAGCGGAGCAGCGAGTAGGAGGCGTAACGCGGAATGTGCTGCTGGCTGATCGCGGGGTCGCGGGTCTCGGTTCCCGTATACAGAGAGTCGAAGATCCCGGGCTGCTTCTCGGTGTTGTAGCCGGACGCCTGGTACGCTTCGTTCCAGTTCGGATACTTGATGACCATGCGCGAGTTCGGGTTGACCGCCCGGGCCGGCTTCATAATGAGGTTCTCCGACACCTCGGCCATCAGCTCGAGACGGAACTCCTCCCAGCTCCGGTCGCCCTTGCGGGCCAGACAGTCGTCGCACCCGCAGTTCGTGAAGAAGAAGTCGTCGAAGATCACCTCGTCGAACACGGAAGCCGCGGTCTCGACCGCCTCCCGGAACTTGGCGCGCGACGCCTCGTCCGTGTAGCAGATGCCGCCGAACAGCCTCTCGTAGCCGGGACGGTACGAGTCGCCGAGCGTCGGCGTGATGCCTCCCGCGGTCTCGATGCCCCTCTCCTCGAAGAACGCCTTCAGCGCAAGCAGCCTCTCCCGGCTCAGGCAGACGTCGCCGCGGTGGTTCTCGATGTACACTTTGGACAGCTTCAGATGCTTGCGGAAAAAAGCCAGTTCCTCCTCCAGCCGGTCGAAGCTTTCGTTCAGGCAGCCCGCCGTGCAATATACGGCCAGCTTGAACGAGTCGTACGAGGTCGAAGCCGTCATGGGAATCTCTCCTTCGGTTATGGGATTGAATGTCGCGAATGAAACCTTCGTTCGAATGGGCGAGCGAATGGAAGTTAAGCGCTTGGCTGCGGTTACACAGTTCCGATTATAGGTGTTATACTGGCGGTAAAGTTACATCCGTTGAACCATTGCTATCAGGATCGCAACTTGATGGGAGGTCGTTCGCATGTCCGTTCTTCGCTTCGAGGCGCTTCCGCTTCCGTACTTCATCAACAGCGGCTTCAGCCTCGCCGGGCCGGGGCGCAAGCATCCGGAGAGATGGGCGGTCGGGGAATTCGACCTGATCGTCGTGAAGCAAGGGTGCTTGTACATCGGCGAGGAGGAACGGCGCTACGAGGTATCGGAAGGTCACGCGCTCGTCCTGCGGCCGGACCTGCATCATTATCCGACGGAGGGCTGCCGGGAGACGACCGCTTCGTATTGGCTGCATTTCCAGGCGGGAGGCGCTTGGCGGGCGGGAGATCCGGAAGAAGAGGAAGAGAACGGGACGATGGAGGAAGAGCGGCTTGAGTCCGGAGGCGGGGAAAAGGAAGACGAGGCGGCCGCAGGCTGGTTCCGCAAGCCGACGTTCGGCATCGAGCTGCCGCAGTTCGCGAGGCTGCTTCATCCCGCCAAGATGTACGAGGCGCTCCAGCGGCTGATCGACCTCGACCGCAACTCCCATATGGATTCGGTGCGGTGGGAGCAGCAGGCCCTGTTCCAGCAGGCGTTAATGCTGCTGGCGGAATCCATGCGGGCGGAGCGGTCCCGCCCCGGGGAAGAGATCGCCGACCGGGCCGCGTCGTACTTGCGCTCGAGGTACCGGGAGCCGATCTCTTCCAAGGATCTGGCGGAGGCGCTGAACTTCCACCCCGTCTATATCGCCCGGCGCATGCGGAAGCAGTTTGGCTGCTCGCCGATGGAGTACCTGATCCGCTGCCGGCTGGAGCAGGCGAAGCGGCTGCTGCTTCAGACCGACCTGTCGGTCGCGCAGATCGCCCTCGAGACCGGCTTCCGCCAGGCCGCCTACTTCACGGCCTGCTTCGGGAAGCGCGAGCGGATGACGCCCCGGGAGTTCCGGCTTCGGTTCCTGAAGGGGTGAAGGCTTCGCGCGGGGCCGAATCTTCGAACGCGACTTGGCGCGAATAACCGGGGGAGCTCCGGGGAACGATCTGGAGAAGCGAGACCATTCATGCGAATCTCCGGATAGTCGGGGCGAGAAAGGGCGGATAGGCAATGGCGAGAAGAGGGCGGAGACGGCTGGTCGTGCCGGGCGCGGAGGCGGGGCTGAACGCGTTCAAGGCGGAAGTGATGCGGCGCGAAGGCTACCAGGTCGATCCGAACCGGCCGGACGACGTGAAGTACGAGGTCGCCGAATCGCTGGGCGTGCCGCTGCAGCCGGAAGGCAACGGCCAGCTGTCGACGGAGTCGGTCGGCCACGTCGGGGGCAAGATCGGCGGCGCGATGGTGCGGGAGATGATCAAGCTCGCGCAGCAGAAGCTCGCCGAACGTTCGGAGCCGTAGAGCTTCCGGGCGCGTAGGATACGATCGGACAAGCGAAGCCCCGCGCGGCGGGGCTTCGCTTGTCTGCGTTCAGGGCCGCGCGGTTGGCTTCTCCTTCCCCGTCAGAGGGAGTCGGGCATTGGGCGAAAGGCCGGATCGCCCGGAGAGGCTGCGTTGCGCTTGGCCCGCAGGGCGGCGAGGCGGTCCGCGGCGAAGTAGACGCCTTCGACGACGGCGATCGCGCCGACCGCGTCGAGCAGGACGTGCTGCTTGACGAAAAGCGTGGACAAGATGATCAGTACCGACATTCCCGTCACGGCTAGGCGGATCGGACGGCCGGCTCCGGGAGTCTCGCGGAACGCCCTAAGCAGGCAATAGGACGTCAGGACGTGCGTGCTCGGGAAGCAATTGACGGGCTCGTCGCCGTTATAGACGAGCAGCACGAGATGGTCGAGCCAGGAGACGTCGGCGACCTCGGGGCGGGCGACGGTCGTCTGATAGCCCAGATAGACCGCATAGCAGACGAGCAGCCCGGCGTTGAAGCGAAGCAGCGTTCTAAGATAGATAGCGCGGTTTTTGAACGCGAGATAGACGAAGCCGGCGAGCAAGAAGGCGAACCAGCCTAGATAGGGGAGCACGAATATTTTCACGAACGGGATTTGTCGGTCCAGATCGGTCTCCAGGCTATAGGCGGGCAGGTCCAGCCGGTTCACGTACACGTAGATCAGGCTGAGCAGCGGGACCGACAGCAGCAGGCTGAGGGCGGCCCAAGGGGATCTCTGGAAGACGGTCGTTCTCATCGTATCGCCTCTTCGTTCGTTGGTAGCTCCATCCTATCAGCCGGCGGTTCTCGGCGACATCGTCCGGAGTTGGGTTTCGGAGGCGACCCGGGCCGGGCCCGCGCCGGACCCGGGGCGGGGAGAGAGTCGTTGTACGCGGCGCGAAGGCGATGGTATGATGAACAATACGAGATTCGAAAACAGCAGCGGCATTCATCGATCAGATTCCAGAAGGAGCGGCCATGCGATTCACCATCCAATTCCTATCTTTTTTCGTCATCAATAACGATAGCCAGGAGCAGGATCCGGTCAAGCGGTACAAACACTATCAGACGCTGGATCACTTCGGCTACGAGGACAGCGAGATCAAGTCGTTCCTCGACAGCGAATTCACCCGGATCGGCAAGCGGAAGGCCGAAGTCCATTCGGAGTCGGACAGCGCTCCGACGAAGATCGGCCGGTTCATGCTCGAGCCCGGGCACGAGCTGGACAGCAACCCGAACTATAACCTGTTCCAGAAGCTGCGGCTCGCAACCGACAAGGAGAAGTTCCACGCGGGATGCGACGACATGCTGCGGCTCTACATGAACACGAGCGCGGTGCGGGGAGGAGCGTTCATCGTCGCGCTGGCCAAGCTGAACGAGCTGTTCGACGATCCGTTCGTGTTCGTGCTCAAGTGCGACTTCGAATCGAAGATCGCCCGCGTGTCCGACGAGCGCAGCCTGATCTCGAAGGTCGAGATGGCGATCAGCGCGCGCAACATCAAGTCGATCCAGTACCCGCACATGCCCGAGGAAGGCATTCTGGAGCCGTACGAGCTCAAGATCCACCAGGCGTCGCACGCGCGCTACTTCGAGGACTTCCTCAAGTTCGTCTCCTACGAGAAGTCGAAGCCGGAGATCGTGACCGATCAGGTTCTGGGGCTCGTCCAGCAGTATTTGGACACGAAGTGGACGGGCGGCGGCGCGGCGGCTGCTGCTGCCGTGCCGGCTCCGGCGTACGAAGCGGAGGAAGCGCTGCCCGCTGCGGAGCCCTATCCGTACGACGAGCCGGCCGCCCCGAGGCCGGCCGCTTCGCCGGGCTGGAGCCCGGAGAGGCAGCGGGAGGAGTCGCAGATCGAGGTGTGGGCGGCGTCCGAGAAGCGGCAGCTGCAGGAGAAGTGGACGCACCAGGACGTCGTGGAGGCGACCGCGCATCTGGCGGAGTTCCAGCCGGATCTGGACCTGAAGTTCAAGCTGGACGACGTCGCCGTCAAGGGCAAGATGACCGATTACGGGGAACGCATCCACTTCGCCCGGATGAACGGCCGTTACGTCGTCCTGATCGAAGGCGACTCGTTCCAGTTCGAGAAGGGCATCTCGCCGGTCGAGCTCGTCTACCCGGACGAGATCGACGAGGTGCTGCGGCGCATGAGCGAGAAGCAGGCGGCCCGCAGGCAGTCGCAGGACGATTACCCGTATTGATCGGCGGCAGGAAAAGCAAAGCCAGTTCCCTCGCGCTAGAAGCGGCGAGCGGAACTGGCTTTATTCGTTGCGGCGGCAGGGCGGGGACCCGGCCGGGGGCGCTCTCAGCTAGCGGCATCCCCGACGATGTCCAGCCCAGCCGGACCGTCGCTCCGTCAAGCCGCCGCGCGGGCGCCTCGCATGAGGGTCGAGTCCTTCGGCAGGAACAGCGCGAAGACTCCGAGCAAGGGCAGCAGCGCGCACACTTGGATCATGGAAGCGACGCCGACCGTGTCCATCAGCTTGCCCAGCACGACCGAGCCGAGGCCGCCGAGCCCGAACGAGAGGCCGAAGAACAGGCCCGCGACCGTCCCGACGTGGCCGGGAAGCAGCTCCTGCGCGTACACGATAATGACGGAGAAGCCCGACATGAGGATGAAGCCGATGGCGAGGCAGATCGGCACCGCCCATCCCGGACCGGCGAACGGCAGCAGCAGCGAGAACGGAGCCGTCCCGAAGATCGAGAACCAGATGATCTTCTTGCGCCCGAACCGGTCTGCCAGCGGTCCGCCCGCGAAGGTGCCGGCCATCCCGGCGAACTGAAGCGCGAACAGGCAGATCTGGGCTCTCTCCAGCGACAGGCCGTAGCGTTCCATATAGTAGAACGAATAGTAACCCGTCATCCCGGCCAAGTAGACGAACTTGGAGAACAGCATGAGGATAAGGATGCCGAGAGCGAAGGCGACGAAGCCCTTGCCGAACGGCCGCTCCTGGGCCGCCGACGCCAACGCCGAATCCGAAGCCGCCGCGGGAGCGGCCTTGCGAACCCGCGGGCGTTCCGCCGTCTGCTTGGCATACCATCGGCTGATATACGTCTGCACGACGATGCCGATGACGGCCAGAATCGTGAACCAGAGGAAGCTCTTCTGCCCGAGCGGAGTCACGACGAAGGCCACCAGCAGAGGCGCGATCGCTTGGCCGGTGTTGCCGCCGACCTGGAACACGGATTGGGCGAAGCCTTTGCTCTTGCCTGCGGCCAGGTGGGCGACCCGCGACGATTCGGGGTGAAGCACCGAGGAGCCGACGCCGATCAGGACGGCCGACAGCAGCAGCCACGCGAGCGAGGGGGCCAGCGCCAGGCCGATCATCCCGAGCAGCGTGAACGCCATCCCCATCGGCAGCAGAATCGGCAGGGGGCGGCGGTCGGTGTACGCGCCGATGAACGGCTGCAGGATGGAGGCGGTCACGTTCAGCGCGAACGCCACCCAGCCGATCTCGGCGAAGCTGAGGTTCATGGACTCGCGGAAAAGCGGAAATACGGCCGGAACGACGGACTGCATGGCGTCGTTCAGCAGGTGCGCCGCGCTGACGCCGAGAAGCATGGCGTAGGCGGGATTCGCCGCCGCGGAAGTCGGCGTAACGGCGGAGGTTTGCGGCATAAGGGTCACCCTTTTCTTATTTTTCTCTATCCTAAGGAATGTCGGGGTTCCCCGTCGCCGGGATAATTGCGATGGTGTCTAGCAACTTTTGATATAATGGGGCACAGGTGATGAACGATGCAGCTGACCGTCAAGACGCCCCGCATCATGGCGTGGAGAATCGAGGAAGAGTTCGCCAATACGCCGCACTTGCACGAGGATCAATTCCAGATCACGATTCCGCTGTACGGCAAGTGCTTTTTTACCCAGGAAAACCGCACGTACGACTTGTCCTCGGGGGAATGCCTCGTCCAATATCCGCAGGACCGGCACTCCTTCTACCTGGGAGCCGATTCCGGCGTCATGATTCTGCAGGTCGACCGCGCGGGCATGGACATGCTGAGCGCCCGAGGGCCGGCGGAGCCCGCGTTCCGCCAGCAGATCGACCCCGCCCTGGCGCTGGAAGGGTTCCGAAGCTGGTACGGCAGCCTGCTCGCCGGCGAGAGGATCGATCGGCTCGCGACGGAAGAGATCGAGTCGAAGATCCTTTTTTTCCTATACCGCCATCTGGAAGGGAGCCACTCCTCTCCCGGCGCGCAAGCGCCGATCTGGGCGGAGGTCGCTTCCGCGGACCGTCCGCTCGCCCGCGTGCTCTCCTATATCCGGGAGCATTACGCAGAGCCTCTCGGCGTCGACGAGCTGGCGGCGATCGCGATGCAGAGCCGGTTCCACTTCATTCGCTCCTTCAAGGCCCATACGGGAACGTCCCCGTATCAATACGTGCTTCGGATTCGCGTCGAGGCGGCCAAGGGCCTGCTGCTCCATACCCGGATGACGGTGACGGACGTCGCCCTCCAGGCGGGCTTCGCGAGCGTCAGCCAATTCCACCGGGCGTTCGCCAAGACGGCCGGCATGACGCCGGAGCAGTTCCGGGCTGCCGCGGGCAAGGAGAGCGGAAGGTAAGCGAACCGGATATTGGCGGTGGCGCGCGTCCGCGGAGGGGTCTATCATACCTAGTAATAGAGATTCTAAGTTTCGAGGCGCAGAAGAATGAATATCGTACCGATTCCTAGACGAGAATGGAGACGCTTCGGCCGGCCCGCCCGGGTTCCCGTCCGATACCGGGCGGACGAAGGGCTGTGGAGAGCGGCGGCCGCGGGCATGGCGGCGGCCTGCACGGCCGGGGCGGGCGTCGGCATCCTCGGCGCCCCGACCGGCTTCGGGGCGGCGTTCGACGTCTCCGCCGCCGTCCTGCTCAATGCCGCCGGCATGTTCCTCTCCTGCCGGCTGCTGATGTGGCTGTTCCGGCTGCTGGACGCGCCGGTCCGTCCGGTCTTCACCGGCGTCGCGGCTTACTCCGCGGTGCTGCTCACTTTGATCTTGTTCTTCGGAGAGATGGACTTTCTGTTCGCGGCCCTCTTCTCCCTGCTCTACCTAGGCATCGGTGCGGCCGCGGGTTTGCTCATCGGGATCTGGGCGGGTAAAAGATTCGGCCGGCGGCCGAAGATAGGGGCGGCCTTGGGCGCCTTAGGTGTCGCGGGGGCGCTCTTCTTCGCGTTCGGCGGCGATTGGGGAGCGGCGATTCCGGCCTGGGGCGACGCCGGTTCGGACGCCGACGAGGCCGCCGCGGACGGCGGCTCCTATCCGCCGCCCGCGGAGACGCTGAACGCGCCCGATCCGTCCGCGCCGGGGCCGTATGCTTACCGGACGTTCACGTACGGAAGCGGGGACGACCGTCACCGGGACGAATTCGGGGAAGACGCGAGTCTGCTCTCTTCCCCCGTCGACGGGTCGGCTTATATCGACGGAGACGATTGGCCCTGGCTGCGGGATAAGTTCTGGGGCTTCGACGAGAAGGAGCTCCCGGTGAACGGCCGCGTCTGGATGCCCGAAGGCGACGGGCCGTTCCCTCTCGCGCTCATGGTGCACGGCAACCACCTGATGGAGGACTTCTCGGACGAAGGCTACGACTACCTGGGAGAATTGCTGGCCAGCCGGGGGTATGCCGCCGTCTCCGTGGACGAGAACTTCCTCAACTATTCGGTCTGGTCGGGTATCCCGGACCAGGACATGAAGGTCCGGGCATGGATGCTGCTGAAGCATATCGGGCAGATTCGGGAGTATGCCGAGGACGCCTCGACCCCGTTCTACGGCCGGATCGACTTCGGCCGCGTCGCCTTGCTCGGCCATTCCAGAGGCGGGCAGGCGGTCGCCATGGCGGCGGACCCCGACGAGTGGTTCGCGGCGGACGAAGGGCTTCCGGACAGGAGCGCCTACAAGATTCGGGCGGTCATCGCGATCGCTCCGACCGATACCGCCGTCGACAACAAGAGGGCCTCGCTGCGGGACGTCTCCTACCTGACGCTTCAAGGAGCCAGCGACGCGGACGTCAGCACCTTCGACGGGGAGCGGCAGTACGCGCGGACGTCCTTCCCGTCTTCCGCGGCGGGCTTCAAGGCCTCGCTCTACATCGCCGAAGCCAACCACGGCCAGTTCAATACGGACTGGGGGGACCGGGACGAAGCGCTTCCGACGGGGCTGTTCCTGAAGAAGCCGGGGCTGAGCGGCGAGGAGCAGCGGCAGATCGCCAAAGCGTACGTGTCGGCGTTCCTCGAAGCGACTCTCCGCGACCGTCAGGCTTATAAGACGCTGTTCCGCGATTACCGGGCCGGGCTCGGCTTCTTGCCGGACGGACGGTATTACGGCCGGTTCGAGAGCGCGAGGTTCCTTCCGATTGCGAGGTACGAGGAAGGGACGGACGACCCGTCGATCGTCTCCCCCTCCATAACGGCCGAAGCCGCAGGGATGGCCGAATGGGCGAACGAAGAAGCGCTCGACCGGGAGCGGAGGGGCAAGGGCAACCGCGGCGTCGTCCTGCGGTGGGGGAAGGCGGGCGGCTCGTATTCGCTGCGGACTTCCGCGGCGTTCCCGGTGCCCCGAACGGAGTCGGACCCTGCCGGAAGCGAGGGGGTTCTGGCGTTCTCCATGGCGGACTTGAGCTGGGAGCTCGAGAGCCGGGAGGAAGACGAGGAAGCCGCGCCCCGGGTTGCCGTCGTCCTCGAGGATGCCGGCGGCCGAACGGCCCGCGTTCCTCTCAGCGAGGTGATGCCCGTCGTGCCCGCGCCTCGGACGACGTTCACTTGGCTCGGCTGGCTCGAAGAGACGCTGGAGGACGGGAAGTTCAAGGAAGAGATCGAACCGGCCTTCCAGACCTACGAAATTCCGCTGAGCCTCTTCCGGAAGGCGGAGCCCGGCTTGGAGCCCGGCCGGATCGTCCGGGCGACGTTCGAATTCGGCGGCGACGGGGAAGAAGGCAAGGTCATGCTGGACGACATCGGAATGACGGAATGAACGCCCCAAGCCGCGGGCAAGCTAAATTCGCCGCGGCTCCCCGTATGGGCGCCGCCCGATGTTGACAGCGACGATCTTCGGTTTTATACTGTGCTTATCATCGCACAGTTAGTTGCGAAACGATTCTGTGAGAATGATGCTGCGTGAATGATCATCCAGAGTTCTAGCTTATACTGTGCTATTTTAATCTACAGATTATGCAAGCCAAATTATTGGAGGGCGAGAAACCATGTCAACCGCATCGATTCAAACGAAGGAATACGGCACCGTCGTTCGCGAACGTCATTCCGTTCGTCATTACGATTCTTCCGTCAAGATCTCTAAGGAGGAGCTGACGGAGCTTCTGGCGGAAGCCTCGCTGGCTCCATCGAGCAGCAACACGCAGTCCTGGAGGTTCCTCGTCATTGACGACGAAGCGGCGAAGCAGAAGCTGCTTCCGATTGCGAACAACCAGAACCAAGTCGTCGAAGCCGCGGCCACGATCGTCGTTCTGGGAGATCTGGACGGGTACAAGGAGATCGGCCGCATTAACGACATCGCCGTCCAAGCCGGCTATATGCCGGAAGACTTCGCGAAGCAGTTCACGGAGAACAGCCTGCGGCTGTACTCCAGCTTGCCGCCCGAGAAGCTGAAGAGCATCGTTCAGATCGACGGCGGGCTGGTCAGCATGCAAATCATGCTGGGCGCCAAGGCGAGAGGCTACGACACCGTGCCGATGGGCGGCTTCAACCCCGCGAAACTGATCGAGGAATTCAAGATCCCGTCCAACCTGGTGCCGGTCATGCTCATCGCCGTGGGCAAGGCGGCTACGCCGGGACGGCTGACGGCGCGTCTTCCGATCGAAGACGTCACCTTCTGGAACGGCTTCGACAAGTAAGAGCCGATCGCCAATCGCTTGCGGCCCCTCCGGGGACGCGAGTTCATATACATCGAAGACGGAACGAGCAGGCCGGCCTGCCGTTCCGTCTTTTCTTTTGCCGGCGGAATCCGTTTCAGAAGTTGTTAAGAACGATCAGGCATAATGGGAATCGTCGAACGGATCGGCGCAATACGCGAAGCGAGGCGAATAGCGTTATGTCAGGCAGAATCATGGTCGTGGACGATACGACCTTCATGCGCAATATTCTCAAGGACTTCTTCCATTCCAACGGCTACGAGGTCGTGGCGGAAGCGGCGAACGGGGCCGAGGCGATCAACCTGTACCGGCGCCATCGGCCCGATCTGATCACAATGGACCTAACGCTGCCGGTCGTGAACGGCTTGCAGGCGCTTAAGGAGATCAAAGCCTTCGATCCTCAGGCCAAGGTCATCATCTGCTCCGCCATGAGCCATCAGCAGATGGTCATACAGGCGATCCAGGCCGGCGCGAAGGACTTCATGGTCAAGCCGATTCTGAAGGAGCGCCTCATCGAGACGGTCGGAGCCCTCCTCGCTTGAAGCGGAGCGAGGCCGAGAGAAGACGCGGCTCGTCTGCGATTCCGCGAGACTACCGGGCGATGCCGTTCCCGTTTACAATAGAGACGACAGGATGACAGCTTGCGACAGCTTATCAGGATACGAGACAGGAACGGACCATACTGGACATCGGGCGCGGTGATCGAATCTGCTTAGAGCCATTCAATCCATAGATCGTTACCTTCTTCTGCTCGCGGCCGCGACGTTGCTCTTTCTCGGAGCGATGCAGCTGCTCGCCGGCCGGTCGGAGAAGGAGTTCCCCCGGGCCGTCCGCGGCGCGCTCGACTTGTCCTCCTGGGACTTCCACCGGGACGGGAAGGCCGAGCTGAACGGCGAGTGGGAGTTCTATCCGAACCGGCTGCTCGCTCCGGAGGATTTCCGCGGCGGCGCCGCGCCCGAAGCCGGGCGATATATTCAAGTGCCCTCGAAGTGGAACGGCGAAGGCATGGGAGCCTGGGGGGCGGGGACGTACCGGCTCAAGGTCCGCCTGAACCCGACCGAGGAGCTGCTGGCCATCCAGAAGACGATCGTCCGCTTCTCGGACAAGCTGTTCGTGAACGGCGAGCTGGTCGGCCAAGCGGGAGAACCCGGCCTGAGCCGAAGCGAGTACCGTCCGGGCAATTACCCCTACACCGTCTCGTTCAAGGGAGCCCCGAGCGGCGAGATGGAGATCGTCCTCCAAGCCGCGAACTTCGAATATCGTTCGGGCGGCATCGTGGTCCCGATCCGCTTGGGCTTAAGCAAGGAGCTTCTGCTGACCAAGCAGGCCCAGATCGCCCTGGAATGGGCCGGGGTTATCGTGATGTCCGTGTTCGCGCTGGTCTATATCTCCTTGTATCTGTTGTTCAACCGCTACAGCGGGTTCATGATCTACGGCCTGTTCTTCCTCTTCTTCGCGATCACGGTATTCTTCAACGGAGAGAGGACGTTCATGCAGCTGTTCCCGGACGTGCCGTTCGAAGTGACTTGGAAAATCAAAGATTTCTCGATGTTCATCATCTATCCGATCCTGTGCGTCTACGTCTACCAGCAAGTCCGGACCCGGGGGTCCCGGCGGCTCATCCTCATCAGCGGCTCCCTGATGGCGGCCTACTCCGTCTGCATTCTCGTCCTGCCCTATCGCGTATACGCCTTGGCGATGGGAGAGATCTTCGCGGCGATCCCGCTCGAGTTCGTCCTGCTGGTCGGGCTGCTCGTGCGAGCTTACCTGAAGGGCGACTACGACGTCTTCGGCAAAAGAGAGCTGCAGCTGCTCATCGCTTCGTTCCTGTCGATTACGCTGTTTCTCGTCAATACGTTCCTGTACAACGACTTCGACTTCGTCTCCCAGGCCTTGTCGGATCTTCTCGTTATCGTCTTCATCATGCTGTCGGTCATGACGCTCGTGAACCGCTATTTCCAGACGTACCGTTCCATGGAGGACCTGACGCGGAAGCTGCAGGCCGCCGACCAGATGAAGGACGAATTCCTCCTGCGGGCTTCGCACGAGCTGAATACCCCTCTGCACGGCATTCTCAACCTCTCGCAGGCGGCGATCGACGAATCCGCGCGGACGTCCGCGTCCAGACGCATCCAGGAGAAGCTGCGCCTCATTCGCAACACGGCTTACCGGATGGCCAACATCGTCGGCGACGTGGTCGACCTGACGAAGCTGAAGGACGGCCGGCTGGACTTGGCCTTGGCTCGTGTCGACGCGCGGACGTGCGCGTCCGTGCTGTTCGAGGTCTACGGCTTCCTCGCCAAGGAGAAGGAGATCGCTCTTCTGAACCGGATCGGCGACGAAGCCCGGTACGTCCGGACGGACCAGAAGCGGTTCATGCAGGTGCTCACGAATCTGTTCGACCAGGTCGTCCGGCACACGGAACGGGGCGACGTCTCGATTGTAAGCCGCCGAACGGAGGAGGACGAGATCGTTCTTCGGATCGAGGCGAACGGCCAGCCGAGAGAGCCGGGGGCGGATTCCCCGTCCGATCCGGTCGTCTTCGGCATCGGCTTGTCCGTCGCCAAGGAGCTGATTCAACGGATGGGAGGCTCCCTGGAATGGAGCGATCCTGCCGCCGGCGCGGGAATGAGCTTCGAGCTGGCGCTGCCGGCTTGGCCGGAAGCGCCGGCGGCAGAGGAGCCGCTCCGGCAGGCGGAGGAGGCCCGGCGTCAGACGGCGGCGGGCCAGGAGCCGGGGGCCGGAGCAGGGGCCGGAACCGGGGCCGATCCCGACATCGGCGCGTATTCGCTTCTCGTCGTGGGCGATCCGAGCGGCCTCGAGCTGGCGGTGAACTTGCTCGCCATCGAAGGGTATCGGGTCGCGACGGCCCGCTCCGCGGCGGAAGCGCTGCGAATCGTCAGCGCGCCCGACAGCCGGCCCGACCTCGTTCTGATCGACGTCATGCTGCACGGGGAAGGGGGCTTCGAGGTCGGCCGCCGGATCCGGCAGACGCATTCGCCGATCGATCTGCCGATCGTCTACCTGACGGCTCGCACGACGCCGGCGGACATCGAGGCGGCGCTGGCGGCCGGGGGCAGCGACTTCATCGCCAAGCCGCTCGACGCCGGCGAAGTCCGCGTCCGCATCAGCGCGCTGCTGGCCATGAAGCGGCTGGCCAAGGAGGCCGCGGCGAGCGAGATGGCCTTCCTGCAGTCGCAGATCAAGCCGCACTTCCTGTACAACGCGCTCGGCACGATCATGTCGCTCTGCTATACGGACGGGCCGAGAGCCGGAGAGCTGCTGGCCGTTCTCAGCCGCTATCTGCGGATTATTTTCCACCCGAACCATTCCGAGGAGACCGTGCCGCTGCACAAGGAGATGGAGCTCGTGCAAGCCTACGCGGACATCGAGCAGGCCCGCTTCGGGAGCCGGCTGCGGCTGCGGTTCGAAGTGGACGAGCGGCTGCTGGACATCCCGGTCATGCCGCTCACGATCCAGCCGCTCGTGGAGAACGCCATCCGCCACGGGGTCGCCCGGAAGGTGGACGGAGGAACGGTGCGGCTTGCGATCGCGCGGGAGAACGAGTACGCCCGCATCGAGGTCGAGGACGACGGAGTCGGCATGAGCGCCGAACAGGCGAAGGAGCTGCTGGAAGCGGGCGGCAACCGCGAGGGAGTCGGATTCGCGAACATCATGAAGAGAGTTTTGCATCGGACGGGCCGACTGCCGCAGCTGGAGAGCGTCCCCGGCCAAGGGACCAAGGTGACGATTTGGCTGCCGCTGTCCGATACATACCGATAAGACGGAGGTGCGCGGATGATACGGGCTTTTCTGGTGGACGACGAAGAGCATGCGCTGAACATATTGAACATTCTGCTTGCCCGCACGGGAGAGGTCGAGGTTGTCGGAACGGCGAGCAACGGCTACGACGCGCTGGACAGCTTGCGGACGCTCCGGCCCGACGTCGTGTTCCTGGACATCGAGATGCCCGGAATGAGCGGCGTGGAGCTGGCCGAGTCGATCGAAGGGGAGCATCTGGACGCGCAGGTCGTGTTCGTGACGGCCTACGACCGCTACGCGATCTCTGCGTTCGAGCAGGAGGCGCTGGATTACCTTCTTAAGCCTCTCGAGATGGACAGGCTGACGAAGACGGTTCTGAGGATCAAGAAGGAGAAGCAGAAGCGGCTCTCCGCGGCATCGGCGGCTTCGTCGGCATCGGCAGCCTCGGCGGCAGCATCGGCAACCTCGCCTTCAGGGATTACCGGGCCTTCAGGGATTACCGGGGGTTCAGGGGCTTCAGAAGCCTCGGAGGCTTCAGGGGAGTCTCCCGGCCGGGAAGGCTCGGGGCCGCCGCCCGTGCTGAACGTTCGGCTCATGGGAGGCGTGTCGGCTACGATCGGGGAAGAGAGGCTGAAGTGGCGCACGGGCAAGGAGAAGGAGCTGTTCGCCCTGCTCGCGCTGCGCGGCCGGGAGAGGCTGCATCGCGACGCCATTCTGGACGCCCTGTGGCCGGACGAGCATTACCAGAAAGCCAAGGTCTATCTGCATACGTGCGTCAGCTTCCTGCGCAAGGACTTGAGACAGCTCGGATTCCCCGATGCGCTGAAGTACGAAGGGGAGAAGTACTACCTGCAGCCGGACCTGTTCCGGACCGACTTCGGGGCTCTGCTGGAAGCCATTCAAGAGGCGAGGACGCCGGGCTCCGGAGACCGAACGGAGGAGTTGGAGCGGGCGATCTCGCTCTACGGAGGGCCGCTGTTCAAGGAAGAGGACTATCCTTGGGCGGACGACGAGGCCCACCACCTGGAGCAGACCGTCGGCGAGCTGAGGACGGAGCTGTCCAAGCGGTACGAGCAGCGGGGCGATTACGCGAGAATGATCGAATCCGCGCAGAAGCAGCTGTCCCGCTCCCCGTACGACGAGGAGTCGTACCGGTTGCTGATGAAGGGCTATTCCGCCGTGGGCAAGCACGACGAAGTGTTCCGCGTCTATCGGCAGATGCTCGGCCGGCTGAACGAGCTGGAGATCGAGCCCTCGGAGATGACGAAGCGGCTGTTCGCGGAGATTCAAGCTCCGCGGGGGTTCGGCTCTGGCGGCAACGGCTAACGGCTAATGGCTAATGGATGAGGCGGCTGCTCTTCGCCTTGGCCACGAAGCCGGCCGCGACCCGGTTGATGGTGCCTTTGAGCGCCAGCCCGACGACGAGAGCGCCCCACGCGAAGACGAGCAGGCGCAGGAAGTCGCCACGGACGACGTCCCATAGAATGCCGCCGACCGCTTCGCGCATCATCCCGATGCCGTACGTGAACGGCAGGAACGGGTGGATCGCCTGGAAGAAGGGAGGCGTCAGCTGGATCGGGAACGTGCCGCCGGCGCCGGCCAGTTGGAGGACGAGCAGGACGATCGCCATCGCCTTGCCGACGTTGCCGAAGACGGAGACGAGCGTGTACACCATCAGCATGAAGACCGTGCTCAGCAGCAGGCCGAACAGGACGAACCAGCCCTTCTCCAGGACGTACGCGCGCAGAATATAGATGTCCCCGAGCGTGACGAGCAGCGATTGAAGGAGGGAGATCGCGACGAACGTGAACAGCCTCCCGAAGTACACCTCGTAGCTCGCGTAGGAGGTCCCGGGTTCGTGGACTTCCGCCGAGAGCAGGGAGACGAGCAGAAGGGCCCCGACCCACAAGGACAACGTGGTAAAAAAAGGGGACATCGCCGATCCGTAGCCCGGGATCGGGAACAGCTCGTTCTCCTTCAGCCGGACGGGCGCGGCGAAAAACTCGCTCTCCCGCTGGGCGTTCGTCTTCAGCAGGGAGATCAATTCGCGCAGGCTGCTCTCCTTCTCGAACGATCGGATGCGCCCGGCCAGCTCCTTGATCTTCGCTTCGGCCGCGGGCAGCTCGGCCCGGATCGCCTGAAGCTCCTTCGTCCCGACGGCCAGAGCCTGGGAGGCGCGGGAGAGAAGGCTCTGCACGTCCGGCAGGCTCTTGACGGCGGCGCTCAGGACGGACTGGGCGTCTCCGACCGCGGAGGCCGCCTTGGCGATCGCCTCGTCGACGCGGGGCGCGACGTCGGAATCGAACCCGCCGATCAGCTTGTCGAGGCGAGAGGCCGTCTCCTTGGACAAGGCGTCCAGCCGATCGGCGAGAGCGGCTGCGGGAGCCTCCCCCTTGTCCAGCGCGGCCCGAATCTGGCGCAGAAGCGCGGCCTGGCTCTTCAGCCCGCTCTCGATCCGGCCCAGCTCGGCAATCGGCGCGCTCAGCCGGCCGCCGCCGGCCATCGAATCGAGCCGGCGGAAGACGTCGGCGATCCGCCCGGCGACGGCCGCCGCCGTATCGAGGCGGGCCGCCGCGGCGTCCGCGGCCTTCCGCGTCTCCTGCGGGTCGTACGCGTCCGAGCCCGCGCCGCGCAGAAGCCCCGTCACGTCCGCCGCCGCGCCGGCGGCCTGGCGCAGCAGGATCAGGTCCTGCTTCAGCTGGGGAGCCATCTCCTGCAGCGCGGTCCGGCTCGTCTTAAGGACGTCTCCGACCTTGCCGGCCAACTCCGTTCCCTCCTTCGCCAGTCTGGCGACCTCCGGAATCCGGCCTTTGGCCGCGCCGACGATCCGGTTCAGCTTGGCGGCGTCCTGCTGCGCCGTATTCGCCGCGGACCGGATCTCCGGGAAGCGCTGCTCCAATTCGAAGATAAGCGACCGCAGCTTCTCGATCTCCGGCAAGTTCCGCTCCAGCTCCGTCCCCACCTGGTTGAACAGCTTGAAGATAATCCCGTTCGCCGTCTGCACGAACCGGCTGCCGATCTCCTCGACGATTCCGCTCGCTCCGCTCGACGCGATCTTGGGCGCGATCGCATTGATTTTCTCGTTCACGTAATAATCGATCTCCGCCTGGCGGGGCACGTCCTCCAGCACCGTCGCGAGCCGGGCCGAGAATTCGGCCGGAATAAGGATGGCGGCGTAGTAGCCGCCCCGCTCCACGCCGCGCATCGCGTCCGCTTCGTCCGTGAAAACCCAGCCGATCTTGGGGTTCTCCTTCAGGGCGGTTACGATCTCCTTGCCCGCGTTGATGGGCGTACCTCTCAACGTCGTTCCGGCGTCTTGGTTCACGACGGCGACGGGCAGGCTGCCGGTCTGGGCGTACGGGTCCCAGGAGGCGCCTATGTTGAACCACGCGTATAGCGACGGGAGGACGATTAGCCCGGCGACGATGACGGCGGCGGCCGGGTTCGTCGCGAGGCGGCGAAGGTCCCGGGCGAAGATGGCGGCGATGGCGGACAAGGGAGTTCCTCCTCTCTATGTCCCTTAGTATCCCAGCGCGATGGCGGAATCATGCCGCCGAGGAAGTTGACTCCAAGGATAAGGCGCTTACAATGGACAATAGGCACAACAAGAGGGGAATCCGGCATGAACGAGACGAACGTACCAAGCGGACGGAACGGAACGAAGCGGGGGCTGCGGAACATCGGGATCTTCGCCCACGTGGACGCCGGGAAGACGACGACGACCGAACAAATTCTGTATCGCAGCGGGAAAATCCGGACGCCGGGCAGCGTCGATGACGGAACGGCGCAGACGGACTGGCTGGACGTGGAGAGGGAGCGCGGCATCTCCGTCCGGGCGGCGGTGACGCGGTTCGAGTGGCGGGGCGTCGGCGTCAATCTCGTCGATACGCCGGGCCACGTCGACTTCCTGTCGGAGGTCGAGCGATCGCTTCGCGTCATGGACGGCGCGGTTCTGATCGTGTCGGCAGCGGAAGGCGTGCAGGCGCAGACGGAAGTCGTCTGGCACGCGCTCCGGGAGATGGGCATTCCCGCCCTGATCTACGTGAACAAGATGGACCGGATCGGCGCGGACGCCATGGGGACGCTCGGGCAGATCCGCAAGGTTCTGTCCCCGGCGGCCGTCCCGATTCAGGCTCCGATCGGAGCGGAAGCGGAGTTCGCCGGCGCGGCGGACTTGCTGCCGGCATTCCCGGTATTGTCGGCGGCCCCGCATGCCGAGCCCTACCTGCGATTACTTCAAGAAGCGGTCGCGGAGCGCGACGAGAAGCTGCTGGAGAAGTATCTCGAAGAGGGGGGACTCGGCGCGGAAGAGGTGGACGCCTCCGTTCGCGCCGGCGCCGCGCGATCCGAGCTGTTCCCGGTGCTGTTCGGAGCTTCGGGGAAGGGGCTCGGCGTCGAGCGGCTGATGGACGCGATGGTCGAGCTGCTGCCCGCGCCGGCGGGGGATCCGGACGCCCCGGTGTCCGGCGTCGTGTTCAAGCTCGAGCGGGATCCGGCCATGGGCCGGATCGCGTACGTGCGGCTGTACGACGGGACGATCCGCAATCGCGACTCGGTGCGCAACGACTCCCGCGACCTCGTCGACAAGGTGACGCAGATCCGCAAGGTCGAAGGCCGCAAGTCGGAGGACGTCGGAGTTCTGGAGGCGGGCGACATCGCCGCCGTCTACGGTCTGAGCCGAGCGCGGATCGGGGACATACTCGGCTCGCCCGACGGCGTTCCCGGCGAGCGGCGTCTCGCCGTGCCGCTGCTGACGGTGCAGGTGCACTGGGGCAGCGAGGCCGAGTACCCGGCCGTCGTCGCCGCGTTCCAGGAGCTGGCGGACGAGGATCCTCTGCTCGACCTGCAGTGGCTGCAGGACGAGCGGGAGCTTCATCTGAAGGTAATGGGGCCGATCCAGATGGAGGTGCTGACGCACGTTCTGCGGAGCCGGTTCGGGCTGGCCGTGACGTTCGGAGCGCCCTCCGTCATTTACAAGGAGACGCTGGCCGGCTCCGGCGAAGGCTATATCGCCTATACGATGCCGAAGCCGTGCTGGGCCATCCTGCGCTTCCGGATGGAGCCGGGAGAGCGGGGGAGCGGACTGCGCTATTCGTCCGTCGTCCGGCCGGAGAATCTGCTGGAGAGCTATCAGAACGAGGTCGCCCGCCGGGTGCCGGAGGCGCTGCAGCAGGGGCTGCGCGGCTGGGAGGTCACCGACCTGAAGGTGACTCTGGTCGAAGGCGAGCACCATGTGTGGCACACGCATCCGCTGGACTTCGTCGTCGCGACGCCGATGGGCATCATGAACGGGCTCGACCGGATCGGGACGAAGCTGCTGGAGCCGATCCTGCGCTTCAAGCTCTCCGTTCCGGAGGAATTCGGCGGGAAGCTGATGAACGAGCTGATCGCCATGCGCGGCGAGTTCGATTCGCCGGTTCCGGCGAACGGACGCATGGAGATCGAGGGCACGCTGCCGGTCGCGACGTCCCTCGACTTCCCGTCGCGCCTCGGCTCGATGACGAAGGGGCGGGGGATTCTCGCGACCTTCTTCGAAGGGTACCGGGAGTGCCCGCCCGACGTGGACGCGCAGCGCCCGCGCCGCGGAGTCAACCCGCTGGACCAAGCCAAATACATTCTGGCCACCCGCAACGCTCTATCGGCGGGCTGAGGCCAAGAGACGGAGGAGTCTGACGATGACGGAGACATCCAAGATTAGAATTCGCATCTCAAACAAATTGCGCTGGGGAATTCTCGGCTGCGCGAACATCGCGGTGGAGGCGGTCATGCCCGCCATCGCAGCCTCGGAGCTGAACGTGCTCGAGGCCGTCGCGAGCCGGGACGTAGCCAAGGGCCGCGCCGTCGCGGAGCGGTTCGGCATCGCCAAGGCGTACGGAAGCTACGAGGAGCTGCTTCGGGATCCGGACATCGACGCCGTCTACATTCCGCTGCCGAACCACCTGCACAAGGAATGGACGATCAAGGCGGCGGAGGCGGGCAAGCACGTCCTGTGCGAGAAGCCGATCGCGCTGAACGCGCGCGAAGCGGAAGAGATGGCGGAGGCTTGCGCCCGAGCCGGCGTCGTGCTGGCGGAGGCGTTCATGTACCGCCATCACCCCCGCATCGATACGATCCTCGGCCTCGTTCGCGGCGGCGAGATCGGGGAGCTGCGGGCGATTCGCGGCTCGTTCACCTTCAACAACGCCGAAGATCATGCGAACATCCGGCTTCGGCCCGAATGGGGCGGCGGCTCCTTGTACGACGTGGGCGTCTACCCGCTTACCGCCGCCAGGCTCATTACGGGAAGCGAGCCGGAGGCGGTCACCGTCCACGCGCTTTTCTCGCCGGAGCACGGGAACGTCGACATGATGGCCTCCGGCCTCGTCGAATTCGCGGGAGGGGTCTCGCTCGCCTTCGACTGCGGCATGTGGGCCGATTACCGCAACACGCTCGAGATCGTCGGCACGAAGGGGCGCATCGAGGTGCCCGAATCGTTCAAGCCGGAGCCGGGCACGCCCGACTGCATCGTCTACGCGAACGGCCAGCGCCGGGTGATCGAACCGTCGCCGGTGAACCAATATTCGCTGCAGGCGGACGACTTCGCCCGCGCCGTCTTCGGCGAGACGCCGCAGCGCTTCGCTCCGGACGATGCGGTGAAGAACATGCGCCTGGTAGAAGCATGCCTGCTGTCGGCGCGCGAGCGGCGGAGAGTGACGCTGGGGAACCAGTAGCGTCAGCGAAATAGAAGCCTGTTAACGGCCGGTGCCCGAGTGGGGTGCCGGCCGTTCTGTCTACGAATGGGGAAAACGGGCTTGGCTTCCGAAGAGCGCTCCGTCCAGGCTGAATGCCAAGGCCGAGGCAAGGGTTAAACTACGGGAAGACGGCCAAACCGTCATGGCTGGAGGGGGAGAAGAGATGCCGAAGGGATGGATGATCCTATCGGTCGGAGCCGTCGCAATGACCGCGCTGCTTCTGCTGTTCTGCTGGCAGCTGTACAAGCTGGCGATCCATCGCAATCGCAAAACGTTCCTTGCGAGCGATCCCAATATGCCGAAAGTGGAGGAGGAAGAAGCGGTGCGGGAGATTCGGGAGTGGTATCGCTCGCAGCCGTTCGAGGAAGTGAGCCTTCGCTCCCACGATGGTTTGACGCTGCGCGGCGACTATCTGGAAGCGGATAAACCGACCGAACAGGCGGTTATTCTGGCGCACGGTTACTCCGGCCACCGGGGAGATATGGCAGCTTTCGCCCGCTTTTACCACGAGCTTGGCTTTCGCGTCCTCCTGCCGGACAGCCGAGGTCATGGGCGCAGCGACGGGCACTACATCGGCTTCGGCTGGCATGACCGCAAGGATTACGTGCAATGGATCGACTACCTCGCGGGCCGTATCGGCCCCGAAGCGAGAATCGTGCTCCATGGCGTCTCCATGGGGGGAGGTACCGTCCTGATGACGAGCGGGGAACCTCTCCCGAAGCAGGTAAAGTGCATCATCTCGGATTGCGCCTACAGCTCGGTGGCGGACATTCTAAAGTACCAGCTCAAGCAGATGTTCAAGCTGCCCGCGTTCCCGCTCATCCCCATTACGAGCCTGATCTGCAAGTGGCGCGCCGGCTTCTACTTCGGGGAGGCGTCGGTCGTGCGGCAAGTGAGCCGGGCGAAGAAGCCGATCCTTCTCATTCACGGAGACCGGGACACATATGTTCCGACTTCTATGTTGAACGATCTCTTCGGCGCCATTCGCGGCGAGAAGGAACGTCTTATCGTCTCCGGGGCTCAGCACGGCACGTCGTTCCTCGTCGATCCGAACGGTTATCAAAGGGTCGTCAGGAGCTTTATCGAGAGGTTTGGGGACTGAAGGATTTATCGCTGTCGACGGCTTCGAACAGCTTCCACCGGTCCCCGAACACTGCAGCGACTGTCCAGCCGGACATGCCTTGACGGAATAAAGCCGGATATTGAATGTTTATGGCGTTCAACTGATCCAGGCCAGAGGGGTCAGGGACGAGCATATATTTTATTCCATATGCGGCTGGATCTTTGAGCGCTTGCTTGAAATCCCTGTCCGAAGTGACGACCATCTGTTTTTGCTTAGTGCTGCTAACGACGATCTCGGCTGCTCCGAATGAATCGAGCAGCACCAAAGAGTCGGGATTAGCCGTCAGAATATCATCCAAGCTAGTAGCAATGGCTCGGCTTAGCTTCATTTCTTCGTAGAGAGAATCTTCTTGAAAATGCAGCATGGAATATTCCTCTGGTGCCATCCTCGGATTATTCATTGCCTTGTAGGATAAGATTCCCGATGCGGCAATCGCCGCGCACATCAGAATGGCGAAGGCGTGACGCAATCGAGGGCGAACGACGTGCCATTCGCGACCGAGCCAAATGACGACAATCGGCAGAGGGTAGAAGAAAAACCGCAGCCACCCGTATGAAATTCCTTGGTATAGCATGTAAAACTGCAGCGTCGGTATCGAGACGATAAGAGCCCCCAAGATAAGAACATCTTTGCGGAATAGACGCCAGCTTAACAGTCGAAATAATATAACGACCGCAAGCGGAGCCAGGAAAGGAACGGATTGCTTGACGACAAAAAAGATGACTTCTTTAACGTTATGTTTAATTCCGAGGAAGAACTCGTTTAAATTGACAGACTGTCCTACGTTCGAGTAGTTCGAGTTCAAGAAGTAAAACGCATTGCCCATAATGGTATAGTTAAACCACAGCCACATTAGCACGGCGAATAACATCGGCAAGATAAGCAAAATAAGAGTCGCTTCGAAGCGCGAGTACCCTCGTCGTAAGCCTTCGTTTGGACGGAGCTGCACGAGAAGGCAGCCGAATAAAACGGCGGCGGCGAATGGTATGGCCTCATAGCGGGTGAGGAATGCAAGACAAAGGGAAAAGCCGATCACGATAGCCGAAGTCATATTCTGTTCGTCCATCCACTCGATAAGATATCGAATGGATAAAAGGATAAACAGGGCAAAGATGCTCTCGCTCATTCCGTTGGAGCCGAACACGTAAATAAAAGGATGAAAAGCGTATAACAACGTCCACAACACTCGATAAGCTAACGGCACGTTCTTGGAGCGAAGGGCCCCGTAGATGACCGCCGCTCCGAATCCGTTGAACAGGGCGGTAACGATCATTCCCGAGATTCCATCCGCAGCCAAGGAAGGCCACCATTTCCAAAATGCTAGTATCGGTAGCTGCAGAAAGCTGGGCAAAGGATTCCACACGAATCCGATGGCGCCTAGATGTGGATCCCGCGTATGCAAGACATAGAAAGCATTGGCCGTCCGGCTGATCGCATCCGTATAGACGAAATGGTTATTCAGCGCCCAGTACCAGATGGCCGGGGCTTCGGCTGCGGCAAGCAAGATGACTAGCAGCCACGTAGCTGAAAACTTTATTTTCCTCATTCGATACATCCTTGTCATCCAACCCGTTCGACGACGTTCGATTTATGATCGTCCGCAGGGTGTTTGGCTTCCGATCCCGAAGAACCGCTCGTTCTGAAGGTCCAAATGCTGTTCATGGCGAAATTCCAGCCGGTCGACACGACGATACCGGTAAGCCCCGAGAATAAGTAATGAAAATCCAACAATCGGTGGGAGCCGTCGACGACAAGAGTGGATACTCCAAGGCCGCCTAAGCTGACGATAGAGAATTTAAGCATTCGGTACCAGAGCGAATCGGTTTTGGCATGCTTCCAAGTAAAGGTGTTATTCCAGGTGAAATTATTGATGGTAGCGACCAAGGTGGCGATAATGAAGGAATAAGCGATGGGCAAGCCTGCAGTGACCAGAAGGACGTAACAAGTGCTGTTCACGATTACGCCGCTCAAACCGACGGCGCAAAATTTCCAAAATCTCAAATCCGGCTCACTGTTTCCGACTAACCGAATGAGATGGCGGACGTAATTGGCTTGCTCCTTCCAATTAAATTTGGAGCTGCCAAGATCCCGCGCTTCGAACGAATAGGGGATCTCCACCACCTTGTTATACTCGGAACGGGCCAAAATCTCCAGGAGGATTTTCCAGCCAATAGGGTTTAACTCCTTGCTGAACGCGGCCTGTCTCCGAACGGCGAAATAGCCGCTGGTCGGATCGGTTATCGACCGTACCTTGCGAAGGGACATACGCGCCATCATTCGCGCCGTCCAGGAGACGAGCTTCCGCCAAACGTTTAGCCCGCCGTCGCTTCCTCCTGGAATGAATCGGGACGGAACGATGATATCGGCCCCTTCCAGACGAATGGCCTCAATGACTCTCGGCAGGCTCTCGGGAGGGTGCTGCATGTCCGCGTCCATGACGATAAACCAATCGCCCTGAGCTATTGCGAATCCTTCTAGAATAGCCGTGCTGAGCCCCGAACCGTTGTCACGGTGCAGATAACGGATGCGGCTGTCGGATCGGGCCAATCCTTCCAACCGCCGGACGGTCTCGTCGTCGCTGTCGTCAACGAACATAATCTCATAAGAGACGGTATCCGGCATCGAGCGCAAGATCCTCTCCGACAACAGTTCTACATTGACACCCTCGTTACGGCTTGGAACGATGATACTGATATCCATCTTATCCCCTCGCTTTGTTCACATGAACGGCTAGAATCGAATGGCTGGCGACGAGCGAATCACCCTTCCAAACCGGGGGCAGCGTCATCGAAGTGGGAAGTGGTATCCAAGCCGTGCGTCGTTTTCTCCCAATAGAACGGTTTGACGATCAATTGCCATGCCGCTTTGTAGGCGGCAATACTCATCATCACCCAATAAAGAGGGGTAATGAGAGCGTATTTGACCAACGAATACGGAATCCAATTTTCCTGCTTCTTCTCCATGTCCTTGATGACCCAGTAGACCCCGGCGATGTTGCTGTATACGAAAAAGAAGTTGCCTATCAGGAACTCAACCGCGGCCATATAGTAGATCGGACCCGGAAAAAATTGCGGAATAAATTCCATGTGCCAGCCGTACCAAAGCACGATCATCAGCCAGAAGAAGGGGTTCAACAAAGGAAGGGCGGGCGTGGCGAGCACCATGACCTGGAATCCGAAAAAACCTTTGGGCCCGATCTCCTTCCATAGACGGATCGGATTGCGCATATGGACAAGCCAAGTCTGCATGTATCCCTTGATCCAGCGGGATCGCTGGCGTATCCAGTTCCCGAATCGGCTATTGGCTTCTTCCCAAGTGCGTGAATCGACGATGGCCGTCTTGTATCCCGCCTTGTACAATCGAATGCCCAAGTCGGCATCTTCGGTAACGTTGAACGGATCCCAGGCGTTCAGTTCCTTCAGAACGGACAGCTTAAAATGATTGGACGTCCCGCCAAGCGGGATTGGAACGTCCAGCCTCATGATCCCTGGAAGTAAAAGTTCGAACCAGATGCTGTATTCCTGAGTAAACCAACGGGTAAGCAAGTTCTGGGTACTGTTGAAATAGTTAAGCTTAGCTTGAATACAGGCATAATCCTCCGGACAGCTCTTGAACGTCGCGTAAACTTTTTTTAATTGGTCGGGATCGGGGAGATCCTCTGCGTCGTAGATTACCACGTATTCCCCTCGCGCCCGAATGAGCCCGTAGTTGCAGGCTTTCGGCTTGGTTTTAGGCAGGCTGTCGGGTACGACCAGAACCGTATAGTAAGCAGGGAGCTTCATGGTCCGAAGAACTTCCCGCATCTCGATGTCGTCCTCTTCGATCAAGAGCCTAACGTCTAATTTTGCTTTCGGGTAATCCAATCGTTCCAAATTGCGAATGAGCTTCGGCAACACTTGCGCTTCCTTGTACATGGGAACAAGGATCGTATACACCGGAAGCTCCCTTTCATCGATAGCCGAAAGTTCCTCCGGCGTGAAACGGTATTGGGCCCCTTTGCTGGAACCTAACATGACGATCCAGAATTTAAAGACCGTCATGGCGAAATAGAACATCTGAACGAGCACGTTGACGAAAAGGGCCGTCTTCCAAAAGTCGAACAGGAGCCCCGCGATCAAGAATAACAGCATCAACGCGGCAACCGCGATCTGGGCGCGGGTGAATGTCGTCTGGGCGGAATTGTGCGGCTGCTCGATAGCCAGCTTGGAGGTGCTCTCGTGCATCATCTCGTCGCCGTACACCTGGGCCCAGAACTTCTCCATCTCGCTGTGCGTCGCAAGCACCTGCTCGATGGGCATCTCGAGCATTCGCTCCAGCTCGCTTCTTCGCTCGTCGCTTAGCGGCGCGTTCACGGCCGCCAGATAGCGGTTGGAGTATTGGTGCACGATGACGACTCCGTATTCCCTGGCGATCTTCTCGGGAAGCTTGACCTGGGTGTCCAAGCTCAGCTCCGTTCCGATCCGGCCGATGTTGTTCTGAGTGGCAATCGCCCGATACAGCTGTTCGGGCTCGAGCATCTGCAGCGATAGGAGCACGTCGCCGAGCATGCCGCCGCTCTGCTTCTGGAATTCGAGCGCCTTGCCCAACTGCTCCGAGGTGATATACTTCATCTCGACCAGCAGATCGCCGAGCCGCCCCTTCTGTGAAGAAGGCTGCAAATATGGCTTCAATTGCTCGGCAGTCACGAAGCCGAGATCGATCATAATGTCGCCGAGCCGCCCGCCGAATTGCTTCTGCCTCGCGATTACCGTGTCCAATTGGGCCTTCGTCAGCAGTCCTTCGGCGACGAGACGGTCGCCCATCCGCCCGCTTCGTGCGGGGGCGGTCGTTTCGGACGGGACGGGAAGGACGTCTTGGGGAGCGTTCTCCAGCTCGCGGCTCCGCTTATGGGACTCTTCGATCTGCCGTTCGAGCTCTTGGGCTTCGTTGTCGAGACGCAGCAGGACGAAAGACTGCTCCGCGCGGCTCCTCTCGAGCCTTGCCCGGGCATCGTCGGCATGTTTCTTCAGCTCTTGGAGTCGCTTGTTGCCTTTGCCGATAGGGATTCCGTTGATTTGAAGTCGAAGCCTGCTCATTGAACGACCTGTCCTTCGATCAAGCTTCGTTCGGTCTCCCGGGCGATCCTAAGCTCTTCGCGAAGCTTGGCGTTGCGGGCGACTTTGGCCCGGTATTCCTCGGCGAACAGGCGGTCTTCCTCTATTCTCGCCGCTTCCAGCGACTCGATAAGCGATTGAAGCTCGCTGATCCGACTCTCGAAGTCGGACGCGCGATAGCCGATGATCGATCGCCATCCGCCGTTCTTCCGGCTGCGATAGGATCGGCTGGTTCTCATTGCAGATCGACCTCCATGTCGGATGGTTGCTTAAGCTTTAACAGAATGAGACGCCGAAACCAAAGTAGATTAAAGGGCGGCTACTTTGCACGTTCAGTTCGGGGCGGTTAGGCATCAAGGTTGAATTTGGTTATTTAGCACTATAAAGATACAAAAGTTTACTGAAAAAAAACTGAACAGAGCTGGACGAAGAGAAAGTTTTTTCTTCGTTATCGGGTGGATAGGCCTAAAAAATACAGGATTTACTTTTTTAATATAGACCGAAAGAACTATAATCGAGTATAAAGGAAAATCGCCCGTCTTGGAATGGAAAGAGGTTCGGAGAAGGGAAACGAAATCATAGTCCGCTATACTTATTCAGAAATTGTTCAGCGGTATCTGTTACGCTGGTGCACATTGCGTCGTAAAGAAGCCGAACTTGGTGAAGTTCGGCTTGTCGGACCGGATATTAGCTAGTAATCTCCAATTGTTCGGGGAATCGGTAGTACTGGTCTCCTTGGACGGAGTGAAGCCTGAAGCCGGCTCTCGCGAAATCCCGGTTCTCGTATTTAGCCGTATAGGCGACGTCCCGGGTGTAGAAGTCCGAATAGTTCTTGCTGTAAGGGAACCGACGGACGAGATCGTGGTAGGGCTTGGCGGACGAGTAATAGATAGGCGATACCCCGTAGGCGTCCAAGGAGAAGACGCCTGCGGCCGCTTCGTTCATACGGAAGAACTTGCGGAGGGCATCGCTCGAGAATTGTTCGTAATCCGCACTGCTGACGCTCATCAAACGAATGCCAAGGTGCATGCGGTAGTAGAGCGCCTTGTCCATCTTGGTCCGGAATCGCGAAGAGAAGGCGCTCGGGCTATTCGCCTTGGTGATGTCGGTGGGAAGCAGGAAGCTCTCCAGCAGGTAGATGTCCCTTCCATCCATCGCCGTCTTAAGAGACTTGGAATTATGAGCCGGGTCGTAGGCGCTGCTTAACACGTCGTCGGGATTCCAGGCGTTTACGAACGCCACCATATTCTTGTCGTGAATATAGCGTACGATCTCGTTAAACCGGATTCTCGTTCCGCCGTAATCGTAGCCCGCATCGTCCAAGAAGATCCCGTCGGCTCCCATGTCGAGCCATAGATCGGTTCGCCTCTTCAACTCCTTCATCGGGTACTTGATCTTCGTATAATCCAGATCGATATACCCGTAGAATTGTACGTTCGGGGAGATCCCGCGAACTTTGCGCATAACTTCGGCGGTAGAGTCGTGGTGCCCGTCGGAAGGCAGCTCCAGTCCCTCGCCGAACACGATATGATCGTATTGCGCGAAGAGGTCCGCGGCTTGATCTGCGTTCCATAGCCCGTTCACGCCCTCGGGAGTTCCGTAATAGATTAGCAGCTTGTTGCCGCCAGCGGAGGCGATCTCCGCCGAAGCCTGTCCGACAGGCAGAGCGGCTGCGGCAAGCCAGAGGGAGAGCAGGCAGAGTATTGCGCTCTTTCGGTTCATCATGGTGACTCCTCCGATCGTAAGTTCTAAGAAGTTATTATGCCTATTATAGGCGCAACGATTATCGGAAGCTATTCGCAAAAAGAACGAGATTCTGTTGAAATTCGTCCAAACGGGGTGCCTGAAGTGAAAGTGCTTATTACAGGGGGCTATGGGTTCATAGGTTCGACCATAGCCGAACGGTTCCATAAGGAAGGCCATGATATCTATGTGATCGACGACTTGTCTACCGGACGGAAGGAGCACCTGACCGTTCCCCACAAGGCTTATTTGATGGATGTGGCCGATCCTTCCTGCGATGAAGTATTCGCCAGCGTAGCCTTCGACGTCGTCATTCACCTCGCGGCCCAAGTCGATGTCGCCACTTCTATGAGGGAACCCGTCGCGGATACGAGGACGAACGTCCTCGGATTGGTCAATATCCTGAACTGCGCGGCGAAGCACGGCGTCAAGAAGCTGATCTTCGCTTCCTCCGCCGCCGTGTACGGGAACGCCGAGCGAATTCCCGTCAAGGAGGAGGACGCGGGCCAGACCCAGTCCGTCTACGGGCTGAACAAATGGCTCGGGGAATTGTATTGCGGCCGATGGGGCGATTATTATGGGTTGAAGACGCTCTGCTTCCGATTCGCCAACGTGTACGGCCCCAAGCAGGGGAATGGGGGCGAGGGAGGCGTCGTGTCGATTTTCCTGGAGGCGGCGTTGCGGGGAGAGCCTATTCAAGTATTCGGGGACGGGACGCAGACGAGGGACTTCATCTATGTCGGAGACATCGCCGATGCAGTGCTGCGCGGCGCGACGAGTGACGCTTCCGGAGTCATGAACTTATCGACCGGCAGGGAGACCTCCATTAACGAACTTATCGGCATCGTAAGGGAGTTTCATCCGATCCCGGAGCCGGAATACCGAGATCCGCGTCCAGGCGATATCGGCCGATCGTGTCTGGACAACGAGACGGCCAAGAAGACGCTCGATTGGGTGCCGCTCTTTACGGTCAGGGAAGGGCTGGAGATCACCTACGAATGGGCGGCGTCCCGCTCCGCCCGGCAGGCTCTCGCCGCCGAACGCAAACCGCGCCGCAGCTGGCACAAGAGAGTTCGTAAGCTGCGAGGGTACGCGGAGAATATAATCCTTTTGGGAATTCTAGTTGCGTACATGACCGCAAGTCCCTATTCGGTTCCGGGAACGGGGGCTGGATCTGTTTCTAGTCTATATTTTGCTGATGGGGCTTTTCTATGGAACCCGGCAGTCCGTGCCCGCGACCGTCGGAGTCATTGCCTACTTGTTCGTCCGGAATTTGGCGGACGGTTGGTACTGGGGGAACGTCATTACGGATACTCAATTCCTGTTTCAATCTTCGATTTATTTGTTCTTCGGCCTGGCAGTCGGATTCGTTAAGGACCGATATACTCGCGAGAAGCTGACGCATACGGGGGAAATGGCGATCGAGAGAGCGCGGTATGAGTTCTTGAAGGATATCTATCAGGATACGCGCACAGTTAAGGATACGCTTCAGAAGCAGGTGCTGACAAGCAAGGACAGCCTTGGAAGGCTGCATTCGATTGTTGCCGAGCTGGAGAGTCTGGAGCCCGAGCACATCGTGATGAAGTCCGTCAACGTGCTGGAGGAGCTGATGGAATCGCGCCGAGTCGCGATCTATGCCGTTGCCGCGAATTCGAGCTACATCCGTCTTGTCGCTCAGTCCTCGGACGAATCGTTTAGCATGCCAAGGTCGATGAATTTGGCCGATTCGCCTTCCATCGCCCGCGTCGTCGAATCTGGCAACGTGTTCGTCAACAAGGCGCTCGCCGCGGGCGATCCGGCTATGGCGGCGCCCGTCGTCAGCAACGATCAGACGATCGCCGTCGTTCTTCTGCAGGAGCAACCGTTCGAGAAGTTCACGCTTTATTACGAGAATTTGTTCCGGATCGCCGTCAGTCTCATCTCTCGGGCTTTGTCCCGCTCGTTCCGGTTCGTCGAGGCGACGCGCAGCGAACGATTCGTCGACGATACGGTTATTCTGCAGGAGGCGCCGTTCCTGGAAGTCTTGCAGAGCAAGAAGGCCGCGAAAGATCGAAGACAGACCGAATTCGTCCTGTTGGAGCTGGAGAATGCCGGGCAGGAACTAAGCATGCTTGCCCCTAAGCTGTCCGGAGCCCTTCGAAGCACCGATTACATCGGTCTGAGAGGAGAGAAGGTCGTGATTCTGCTCTCCAGTACCGGCCAAGACGAAGTCCGATTCGCAGTGGCCCGGTTGGAGAAGAGCGGCTTCAAGACCCGTATCCTCCAGGAGGAAGAGATTTATGCTTGACGCCGCGCTGCTTCTAATCGCTCATTATGCTGCCGCGGCCATCTTCCTCGCTTATGCCCGATGGCGCGGCAGAGGCATTCACGGCGTTCTGTACGGGCTTCTTCTGGGATTGCCCGTCGCCGGCCTCGTTCTCGGCGCGGCAGTCTTACTCTCTTCGCGACGGCGACCGGACGCCGGCGAGGGTCGGTTCGCGGATGTGATCGAGATGCAGAGCGGCGGCAGCGAGATGCTCCATCCCGTAGACGTCGAGAAGGAGACCGACACGATTCCGATCGAAGACGCGCTTGGCGTGAACGATCATCGCGTAAGAAGGGAAGTCGTTCTCTCCGCTTTGAAGATGGACTCGTTGGACATGGTTCCGCTGCTAGCCAAAGCGGCGCAGAACGAAGATACGGAGACGTCCCACTATGCCGTCGCGGCCGTTATGGAGATGAAGCGGAAGATGGTGGCGCAGCTTCAGAAGAGCGCGGTCGCCTTCGAGAGATATCCGGAGGACTGGGAGACCGCGGCCAAGGCCGCCGCCGTTCTGAAGAGCTATCTGGGATCCAGCCTGATGGATGCCCGTATGGAGAGGACCTATCGAAGGCTGCAAATCGACGTGCTCGACCGTCTGATCGAGCTGGACAGTCCGAACGAGGAGCATTACGCGGCCAAGATCGAGGGGGAGATGCTGTTAGAGAGATTCGACAAGGCCCGCGAAGCATGCGAGTTGTATCTGAAGCGGTTCCCCGACTCCGAACAGGCCTACTATCTCCAGTTGAAGCTCTGGTACGAGACGCGCTCGTCTACTCAGTTCGCCTCGACAATGGAGGCGCTGAAGAGGTCGAGAATCACAGTCTCCCATCGGACCCTGAATTTGATTCGGTATTGGAATGCAGGTGTGTAACGAATGATTAGATCAAAGCCTTTGACCATCATGCTGGTCTTCCTGAGCGTGGTGACGGTGATCACCATGCTGCTTCAAATATCTAGATCGGACTTCTTCCTCATCTCCAAGAGGGATGCTGCGGATCTCGTTCGTCCGTCCCGGTTGACCAAGGAGAATGCCCTGCCCGAGGATAGGCTGAAGGCGCTCGATCAGGAGCGCTATTTGATTTTATACAACCCGAACGAGGAGTTCAGTCGCAAAATCAAGGTAAATGCGGAAACTCTGCTGGCGGGGATGAAGAAGGGAGTGCGGTCCCAGTCCGTCTCCGAGCCTCTCGATTCCGACTATAAGCCGGCCGCGATTATCGTGACCGTGCAAAGTTACTCTAGCATCGCCGATATGGACGCCTTGATCCGGTACGTGGAACAAGGCGGCCGTGTCATGCTGGCCGCCGTTCCCGAAGTCGACAACGGGTTTTATCGATTATATCGCAAGCTTGGCATTCTGGATTCGGGAAGCTATGTGGACGCCCAGAGCATCCGATTCAGGCGGAACATCCTCATCGGATACGGGGACGCGGAGTTCAACGGAGAGAGCTTGCAGAATTCGCTGCTGTCGGTCAAGCTGGACGAGCGGGCCGAAGTACTGGCGGAGACGGATGAGGGCTCTCCGCTCATCTGGCAGACGGCATACGGGGACGGCGAGTTCCTCGTATTCAACGGAACGATGCTTCAGGATAAGATCAGCCGGGGGCTTATCGCGGGCTGTCTGGGCACCTTACTGCCGGACTTCATATATCCGATCTACAACTCCAAAAGCGTCTATATCGACGACTTCCCCGCACCGCCGCCGTCTTTGCTGAACGACAAAATTTACGGACAGTATCAAATGGGCGTCGGCCAGTATTACAGTCAGATCTGGTGGCCCGACATGATTCGGTTCGCCAAGCGTCATCACCTGCGTTATACGGCTCTGCTGATCGTCAATTACGGGGACAGGGTGAAGCCTCCCTTCGATTGGAGAGAGGATAGCGACGCCGAGAATTTCGCGCGATACAGCAAGGAGATCTTGAAGCAGGGCGGCGAGATCGGCGTGCACGGGTACAATCACCAGTCGTTGACGACGGATAAGAGGATCGCCGACGCCTACGGTTATCTTCGTTGGCCGGACGAAGACGCCATGGCCGCCTCTCTTCGAGCGGTACTGGAATTCGAGCGCAGCGTTCTGCCGAACTACAAGCTGCGGACTTACGTTCCTCCCTCCAACGCGATGGATTCAAGTGCACGTTCCGTTCTTAAGCGGGAGTTGCCGGATCTGACCAACATCTCTTCGTTGTTCTTGGAGGATGCAGAGAGGATTACATACGGGCAGGAGTACGGGATAGGGGAGGACGGAGTCGTCGATCTTCCCCGGGTAACGTCCGGCTTCTCTCCGGACATTTATGAGCAATGGTCGGCCGCGAATATCGTTACGGCGTACGGGTCGTTCTCCCACTTCGTTCATCCGGACGACAGCTATGACCCAGAGCGCAGCTACGGGCTGACCTGGGAGCAGCTGAGCAAGCGGTTCGAGGAATTCCTGGCCGATATCGACAAGCGGTACCCTTGGCTGACGCCGACGACCGCTTCGGAGGCGAGCAACGCCGTTGAGCGCTTATCGATCAGCTCCCCTGTCATCGTGAGAGAACATGACGGTCTAAGCGGCTACATAAACTCGTTCACCGGGCCGCAGGAATTCATTCTTCGCACTGACAAGAAGATAGCGGAGGCTTCCGGCTGCCAGTGGTCGAACATTGACAGCGGGGTCTATCTCATCAAGGCGCAGCGCCCCGTTTTTAAAGTGAAATGGAGGGAAACGGAATGAGGATCTGTATGGTGGCCGAAGGCTCGTATCCCTATATCACGGGCGGGGTGTCCAGTTGGATTCACTCTCTGATTCAGTCCATGCCTCAGCATGAGTTCGTTATCTACGCCATCGGCGCGGAAGAGAAGAACCGCGGCAAGTTCAAGTACGAGCTGCCCCCGAACGTAGTTGAAGTTAAGGAATCGTTCCTTGACGTGTTCATGCGAGAAGAGGATATATGGGGCAAGTCTTACCGGCTCACGCCCGAGGAAAGGCAGTCGATCCAGTCGCTGATCGCTGGCACCGGCACCGACTGGAACACGCTCTTCAAACTTCTCCGCGACGAGAGATGGGAAAGCTCGACGGAGTTTCTGATGAGCCGGGACTACTTCGATGCGCTTAGCGAACTGAGCCGGGAACGTTATTCGCAGCTCCCGTTCCGGGAGTTGTTCTGGACGGTCCGCTCCATGCTGCTCCCGCTGATGCAGCTTCTTCGCGAGCCAATCCCGGAGGCGGATCTCTACCATACGGCCTCGACGGGTTATGCCGGCATCATTGCCAGCTTCGGCAAAACGCTGTACGGACGAAAGATGCTGTTGACCGAACACGGCATCTACTCCCGCGAACGGGAGGAAGAGATCATCAAGGCCGAGTGGGTGCAAGGCTACTTCAAAGACCTCTGGATCCAATTTTTCTACGGCTTATCGCGATGCGCTTACGATTACGCCGACCGGGTCATTACGCTGTTTAACCGGAACCGGGAGATCGCCATCGAGCTCGGCTGTCCGGAGGACAAGATCTCGATCGTCCCGAACGGCGTCAAGCTGGGCGATTATGCCGCCCTGCCGGGCCGTTCCAAGGGAGAGGAGGATTCGCGTCTGCATATCGGGGCGGTCGTGCGAATCGTTCCGATCAAGGATATCAAGACGATGCTCGGAAGCTTCGCGATCGTTAAGCGGGAGATCCCGGAAGCCGTCTTCACAATCATGGGGCCTACGGACGAAGATACGGAATATTACGAGGAATGTCTGGAGATGGTCGAACTGCTCGGCTTGAAGGATGTGGAGTTCACTGGCTCCGTCAACGTAAAAGAGTACCTGGGCAAGATGGACATTATCGCTTTGACGAGCATTAGCGAAGGGCAGCCACTGTCCGTGCTCGAGGCGATGGCGGCTGGCAAGCCGTGCGTAACGACGGACGTGGGGAGCTGCCGCGAACTGCTGCAGGGGCGCGACGATGGCATCGGGCCTTCCGGGCTGGTCGCTCCCGTCATGAACGAGGAAGAGATCGCCGCCAACCTGACGGCGCTCGGCCGGAATCGGAAGATGCGCGAGGAGATGGGCCGCAACGGGCGTCTGCGAATCGAGCGGGAATACACGCACGACAGCTTCATCGCCCGTTACGAGAACCTGTACCGTTCGCTCGCGAGAGGAGGGGGAGCTCCATGGCAGGAATAGGATTTCAACTGAAAACCCTGTTCGGCCGCGAAGGCATTATGCATCGAATGAAGGCGGTCGCATACGCTTCGCTAGTCACGGTTGGACCGATGATCTGCTGCATGGTCGGCATGATCGCCATTTATCTTCTGATGGCGTTCGCCGATACTCCTTATCTGGAGCGCCAGCTGTTCCAATCGGGTTCGTCCTACGCCTTCGCCTTCTCGTTCATGCTGACGTCGCCAATCTCTCTTTTCACGACGCGCTCCGTCTCCGACCGGTTATATACGGGCCAATACCGATCCCTGCTTCCTTCCTTCTACGGCAGCTTGCAGATCGCATTGGCCGCAGCGGCGGTACCGGCACTCGTCTTCCTGTTCCTTGCTCCGCTGTCCCTTGGAGCCAAGGTCGCCTTGATCGTGATGTATATGGCGCTGTGCGTCATCTGGATGGAAGTCGTCTACATCTCGGCTATGAAGGCCTACCGCAATGTCGCGCTCGCCTTCCTAATTGGCGTCTCCTTGGCGGTAGGCCTTGTATGGCTGCTGATCCGCGGGGGCAGCCATTCGGTCGCTTATCTGTTCGCGGCCATGGCGGCCGGCTTCACAGTAACGGCCGGACTTCTGCTGGTTCAGATCGAGCGGTTCTTTCGCCTGACCGAGGACACGTCCCGGGTTTACGAATTCCTAAGAGACTTGCGCCGTCATCCTTCCTTGCTCGGCACCGGCCTCTTTACGGGCTTGTGCATGTTCGAGCATCAGATAGCCCAGTGGATCGCCAACGGCCAATGGATCGGGGGGAGCTTCCGAGTCTCTCCCCTGTATGACGTTGCCGTTTACTTCGCGGTGCTCTCCGTCCTTCCGACGCTGATCTGGTTCGTCGTATCGGTAGAGACGACCTTCTATCCGAAGTACAGGCAATATTACGATTTGGTACTTACGAACGGAACGATCGGCGAGATCGACAAGGCTCGCCGCGAGCTGGAGAAGGTGCTCTTCTCGGAGTTAGCCAAGCTCATGGGAATGCAGCTGGCCTTCTCCATCTTCGCCGTTGCAGCGGGCATCAAGTTCCTGCCTTACATCGGGTTCACAAGCCTGCAGATCGATACCTACAATATTCTCGTTATGTCGTTCTATGTCTATGTCATGACGAGCATTATCTTGCTGCTGCTTCTCTACTTCGACGACCGCCGGGGAGCCCTGGCCGTGTCGGCCGTATTCCTGGTGTTGAACCTGGTCTCATCGGTTCTGTTAAGCGCCGACAAATATCAGGGCTTGTCGTTGTTCGCCGGTTCGTTCCCATCTCTGCTCGCCGCTCTGGGACGACTGTTGTACCGCACGAAGCGGCTTCATTACATTACCTTCAGCGCGCAACCGCTCGTCGTTCGCCAATAAGGATACGGGAGAGTCGATTATGAGAACCGATGGAAGGGTGTTCCGCCGTGCTCGGATCGCCGTCTTGTTCGCCGCTGTCGCCGCCTTGCTGGGTGCTTGCAGCATAGAAGAAGACGAAGGCTCGATTGCGGAACCCGCGAATAACCAATCGCCGCACTTAGCCGAGGCGACCTACTCCGCCGGACTGAAGGAGAACCGGATCGTCTACGACAAAGACAAGCCGGATTCGCTCGTCAACCTATATATCACGCTGACCGAGGATAACAAGACTGCCGAGAAGCCGATGAGTTGGGCCGAGTTAAACCGGATTACCTACACTCAACCGGAAGGCAATCCCGAGATGAGCGTCATCCTCCAGGAAGGGGATGAGAATGGGCCCAAGCCCGGCATGTTCGGCTATGGAGAACCGTACCCTAACGGCAAGATCACGCTTCGGGGCAAGTCCACACTACGGGCTAGCCAGAAGTCGTACAAAATCAAGCTGCTGGACAATGCGGGCCGATGGAACGATCAGGAGACGATCAACCTCATTAAACACTCCTTCGATTTTAGCCGCATACGCAACCGGCTCAGCTTTGATTATTTCAAGCAGATTCCGAACTTTACCAGTCTGCGGACGCAGTTCGTCCACCTGTACGTCAAGGATCTAAGCGGCAGCGGAACGTCGGATAAATTCGAAGACTATGGCTTGTACGAGCAGATCGAACAGCCGAACAAATCGTTCTTGCGCACGCACGGCCTCGATCCGTACGGTCAGTTATACAAGGCGTCCAGCTTCGAGTTTTTCCGCTACCCGGAACAGTTGAAGCTCGCGACCGATCCCGACTACGATAAGGCAGCGTTCGAATCGGTACTGGAGATCAAGGGCTCGAACGATCACGCGAAGCTGTTGGAGATGCTCGACGCGTTGAACGACAACTCTCGGGACATCGACGACGTGCTCGACCGATACTTCGATCGGGACAACTTCATGACATGGATGGCGGTCAACATCCTGATGGACAACATGGATACGCATGCCCAGAACTTCATGCTGTATTCGCCGATGAATTCGAACAAATGGTACTTCCTCCCATGGGATTATGACGGCGCTTGGGGCTACTACGAGCAATGGCCGGACCGGCCGTCGAGCCGTCGGGAGTGGATGGTCGGCCTTCAGAACTACTGGGGCAGCGTTTTGCAGAAGAAGGTGTTCAAGAATCCGAAGAACGTGGAGGCCTTGACCGCCAAGATCGAGGAACTGAGCAAGATCGTCAATGCCGACCAGTCCCGGCAAATGATCGAAGGCTACCGAACTGTCGTGGAGCCGTTCATTCGCAGCATGCCTGACATTCAATACCTTGGCGGGCCGGTCTCTGGCTACGAAGCGGAATTGGAGCGAATCATCGAATTGCCGGAGGTCAACAAGAAAAAGTATCTCGACAGCCTCCAGAAGCCGATGGCATTCTTCCTGGGAGATCCGAAGAAAACGAACGACGGCTATGCGTTTAACTGGGACATCTCCTACGACCTGCAAGGCGACGAGTTGCATTACACGTTCGAGTTGGCCAAGAATCCGTTGTTCTCGAACCCGATCGTCAAGCTGAACGGCTTAAGCGAGCCTACCGTAACGGTGAACAAGCCTCTTAAGGGTCATTACTTCTGGAGAGTTAGAGTGACGGACTCTCGGGGCAACGAGATGTCGGCTTTCGATCAATACGTCGACGAGGACGACACGGAATACAACGGCGTCAGGGATTTCTACACGCAGTAAGGAAGGCGGGCGGATATGCAATTCGCTGGAAAGAAGCTCCGGCATGAGCACAAATATTATATCTCGATGAACGAATACGAAGGCCTGCGTCGGCGGATCCGCCCTCTTCTGGCGATGGATCGCAACTCGATCGGCGAGGAAGGCTACCACATTCGCAGCCTTTATTTCGACGACGCCCACGAGAGGTCTCTCTTCGATAAAAACAACGGGTACTTCCATCGGAAGAAGTACCGGATTCGCATCTACAACATAAGCGACAAGATCATCAAGCTCGAGCGGAAAAGCAAGTACAACGAATACGTCGCCAAAGAATCGGCCTCTCTGAGCCGGACTCAGGTCGATAACCTCTTGAAAGGGGAATACGACTCGCTCCGGGAGATCGGCAGCCCGGTGGCGGAGGATTTCTATTGGGACCTGCGCGCCGGGAAGATGAGACCGTCCGTCATTGTCGATTATTGGCGGGAGGCTTATATCGAGCCCTTCTCAGATACGAGAATCACGTTCGACAAGGAACTCTCGGCCGGATTGCACGAGTTCGATTTGTTCGACGACAAGGTTTCGACCTGGTACGCTTTGAACGAGCCGAAGATGATCCTGGAGGTCAAATATAATCATTATCTTCCGGGGTCCGTCGCCGGGCTGCTTCAGATGAGCGCGCATCAGCGTTCGACGATATCCAAGTACGTGCTCTGCAAAGAAAGGCAGAAGGTATTTCTGAGTTAGAGGGGCGGCCGGGGACCGGCGTCCAGCCGGACCGGCATCGGGAGGAGAAGCGTAAGGATGAATACCGAATTTAATTTTAACGACATTATCAAAAAGAGCGTCCTTAACCTCGAGGCGTTCCGAAGCTTGTCCTATGTGGACTTGCTGTGGGGACTGCTCATCGCTCTGCTTGTGGGCTTGTTCATTTATTGGGTGTACCGCAAGTGCTATCGGGGCGTCGTGTACAGCCACAACTACAATATGACGTTCGTGCTTATGACGATCATTACCGCCCTTATCATTATGACGATCAGTACCAATATCGTGCTCTCGCTCGGGATGGTCGGGGCGCTCAGTATTGTGCGCTTCCGCACGGCGGTCAAGGATCCGATGGATATCGTCTATATGTTCTGGGCGATCTCAGCGGGCATCGCGGCGGGAGCGAAGATCTACCCGGTGGCGGTGGGAGGATCGCTCGTCGTGGGCGCCGTGATCTGGTGGCTGTCCCGCCGCAAGGAGAACGGCCTGCCGTACCTGCTCATCGTTCATTACGACGAGAAGGCCGAGGATGAGGTCAAACGGCGGATTCGCAAAATCCATTCGGTGCTGAAGTCTAAAACGATCAAGAAGTCCGGCATCGAGCTGACGGTCGAGATCAAGATGCAAGGAGATAATCTGTCGCTCATGAACGAGCTGTCGGCCGTCGATGGCGTTCAAGACGTCGTCGTCGTAAGCTATAACGGCGATTACGCGCAATAATTTTATTCGTCGGGCCCGCATGGCGGGCCTGACTGCATTTACTGGGAAGGTCGGCCGAATGGGGGATGCCCGTATCGGCGGGTTAGCTATCCGAAGCCGCGGATTCGTTCCGTTCTGCCTGCTCGTAGGCGATCAGCGTAATCGGATGGCCGCTGGAATTGCGCAGGCGCTCCTCCAATTGCCGGATTTGCTGAACGTCTTCTTGGCGCAGCTCCGCGAAGGCATAGTCGTTAGTCGACATATATCCATTCTCCTTGGATGTGATCTGTAGTTGTAGCATATGGATTGTTGGGAAGAGTTATGAGGGGCTGCGGTTTATGTCATCTAGGCGTTTGACGGGGACTTCTCTTTTATGTTAAAGTTCACGTGTAGAACAATTCGTAAGACAAACCATTCGAGGATGATACTATGTTGGACGCCAAAGCGCTAAGCCAAATTATCGACCGCTACAAGTCGGCGATGTTCACGGTCAACCGCAGGCTCAACGCCATGATGCGCGAGGAGATGCCGGCGGACCTGACGCTCGACCAATTTTCGACCATTCAGTACATCCGGGCCCGGGGGCAATGCACGTCCTCGGAGCTGGCCGACGCCTTCTGCGTGGGGAAGAGCTCGATCACGGCGATCATCAACCGGCTGTTCGACAAGCGGCTGATCCGGCGCCTTCCGGACGAGAAGGACCGCAGGGTGACGTATCTGGAGCTGACGGACGAAGGGGAGCGGATCGCCATCGAGCTCGACGCCAAGATCGAGAGCCTGCTGGAGCGGTACATCGCGCACTTCGACGAGCAGGAGGCCGCCCAGTTCATCGAGACCTACGAGAAGCTGGCGCGCGTTCTCGTGCAGCCGGAAGAGTAAGGCACAGGGAGAGGGGAGAGAGACCGTCATGAAGCAAGTGGTAAAAGCCCGATGGCTCGTTCTGGCCGTCTGGATCGCGGCCGTCGCCGCGCTGATTCTGACCGCGCCGAACATGCAGGAGCTCGTTCGGGAGAAGGGGCAGATCTCCGTGCCGGACGGGTATCCGTCGACGATCGCGGCCGAGCTGCAGGATCAGATGAGCGCGCAGGATGCGAGCGGCTCGTCGGGGGCGTCGACCATTCTCGCGTTCCATTCGGACAGTCCGCTGACGGACGAACAGCTGAATGAAGTAAAGGGCGGCGTCGAAGCGCTGAAGAAGCGGTCTTCCGAGCTCGGCATCGTCTCGGTGAATACGCACTTCGATACGCCGGAGCTGGCTAGCCAGATGGTGTCGAAGGACGGGAAGACGGTGCTCGTGCTGCTGGGCGTCGATCTGGAGGGCAAGGCGGCGTCGGAAGTCGCCGACTCCCTGTACGCGGCCCTTGACGGCGTGCCCGTGGATCACTATTACACCGGCAACTGGATCATTCAGGAGGACGTCGTCGCGAGCTCCGAGGAAGGGCTGGCGAAGACGGAATGGATCACCGTCGTCTTCATCCTGGCGATTCTGTTCGTCGTCTTCCGTTCGGCGATCGCGCCGTTCATTCCGCTGCTGACGGTCGGAATCAGCTATATCGCTTCTCAGTCGGTCGTCGCTTACCTGGTCAAGTACGTCGATTTTCCGCTGTCGAACTTCACCCAGATCTTCATGGTCGCCGTCATGTTCGGCATCGGCACCGATTATTGCATCCTGCTGATCAGCCGGTTCAAGGAAGAGCTCTCCCACAACGGGGGGGACAAGATCCAGGCGATCCTCTCCACGTACCGGACGGCGGGCAAGACCGTTCTCGTGTCCGGGCTCGCCGTACTCGTGGGCTTCGCGTCCATCGGCTTCTCCACGTTCGGCCTGTACCGCTCCGCGGTGGCCGTGGCGGTCGGCGTGGCCGTGCTGCTGATCGCGCTCGTCACGCTGGTGCCGTTCTTCCTGGCGACGCTGGGGCAAGCGATCTTCTGGCCGGCGAAGGGGTCGCTGGAGCACAAGCCGAGCCGCCTGTGGGGAACGGCGGGCCGCTTCTCGCTGCGGCGGCCGCTCGTCGCGCTGGCGATTCTCGCGGTCGTCATCGTGCCGTTCCTGAGCATCTACAAGGGCTCCATCTCCTTCAATTCTCTCGACGAGATCGGAGAGAAGTACGATTCGGTCAAAGGATTTAACCTGATCGCGGACAGCTTCGGCCCGGGCGAGACGCTTCCGACGACGGTCGTCATGAAGACCGACAAGAAGCTGGACGATTCCGCGGGTCTCGCGATGATCGAGCAGGTGACCCGCGAGCTGTCGAAGGTGGACGGAGTGAAGGCCGTTCGCAGCGCGACGAGGCCGACCGGAGAAGCGCTCGAAGACTTCCAGGTCTCGAAGCAGGTCGATACGCTGGACGGCGGTCTCGGCCAAGGCAGCGACGGCATCGAGCAGGTGGCCAGCGGCTTGTCCGACGCGAGCAAGGCGCTGGCGGACAACGCCTCGAAGCTGAGCGGGGCGGCCGCGGGCGCGGATGAGCTCGTGGACGGGACGCAGCAGCTCAAGCAAGGCATCGTCCAGCTCGGCGACGGCCTGAAGCGGATCGAGCGGGGGCTTCGCGACGGCACGGCCGGCGCGGGAGAGCTGCGCGAAGGGCTGGCGCAGGCGAAGGCGAGCGCCGACAAGCTGGCGGCGGCCGGCAAGGAGCTGCAGAAGAACTACGAGAGCCTGGGCGCCGGGCTCGAAGGGCTGACGACGGCGTACGGCGACCTCGCCTCGAAGCAGAAGGCTCTCTCCCAGAGCATGGGCGACTTGAGCCGGAGCTTGGGGGCTCTCGGAGACAAGTATCCGGAGCTGAAGGAAGACGCCGACTATGTACGCACGAAGGAGACCTTGTCGCAGCTCGCGGCCAGCTCCGGCCAGATCGCCGGCGGCATGGACCAGCTGAACGGGCAGCTGGCGGGAGCCAGCGGCGGGCTGAAGCAGGCGAACGCCGGCTTGAAGCAGGCCGCCGAAGGGCAGGCGCAGCTGGCGCAAGGGCTTCAGGCGCTGGCGGACGGCATTACCGATCTCCAGTCGGGGCTGAAGCAGGCGGCGGACGGCCAAGGGCAGATCGTCGGGAAGCTCCCGTCGCTGACGGGAGGCTTCGACAAGCTGACCGAAGGGCAGAAGCAGCTGGGAGACGGCTTCGCGCAGCTGAACGGGCAATTGGGCGAGCTGACCAGCGGCCTGAACAAGAGCGTGGACGGCCTGACTCAGGTGACGGGCGGCTTGAAGTCGGCGCAGGACTACTTGGGCGAGCTGTCCTCGGCGCCGGATAAGCAGCTGAGCGGCTGGTTCATTCCGGAATCGGCGATTCAGGGGAAGGACTTCCAGACGGCTTTGGACGTCTACCTGTCCCCGGACCGGAAGATCGTCAAGTTCGACGTGATTTTCGACGGCAACCCGTATGACCTCGGCACGCTCGAGAAGACCGACGACCTGACCGCGGCCGTCGAGAGGGCCTTGGCGGGAACGGGCTACGAGCAGGCGCAATATGCGGTAGGGGGCGTCAGCAGCATCAACAACGACCTGCACCGGATCTCGTCCGAGGACTATTCCCGAACGGTTATGCTCATGCTGATCGGCATCGGCCTGATTCTGATCGTCCTGTTCCGTTCGGTCGTCATTCCGATCTATCTCATTCTGTCGCTGCTGGCGACGTACTACACCTCGCTCGCGGTCACGGAGCTCGTCTTCGTCCGGATGCTGGGCATCTCGGGAACGAGCTGGTCGGTGCCGTTCTTCGGCTTCGTCATTCTGATCGCGCTGGGCGTCGACTACAGCATCTTCCTGATGGACCGGTTCAAGGAATACCGGCACCTGTCCCCGAAGGAAGCGATTCTTAAAGCGATGGAGAACATGGGCACCGTCATCCTGTCGGCGGCGGTCATCCTGGGCGGCACCTTCGCGGCGATGCTGCCTTCGGGAGTGATGTCCCTGCTGCAGATCGCGACCATCGTTCTGTGCGGCCTGTTCCTGTACGCGCTGATCGTTCTGCCGCTGTTCATTCCGGTCATGGTCCGGACGTTCGGCGAAGCCAACTGGTGGCCGTTCATGGGGCGCCGGGAGGGCGACGGGCCGGCGGCGTCCGGATACGCGGAGCCTGCGGGCGCGGGCGGCGGCAAGCGCGCCGCTCACGCCGGGGACGGCGTATAAGCGGGACAAAGAGACACCCCCTTCGGGATTCGTTCCCGAGGGGGGTGTTTTGCGCGGCGGGCGCATGGGGGGGTTATCTCCTGGCGCCGGCAGCGGCGAGAGGCGGCTTGGCCGGTTCGTCCGCGATCGTCCGGGCGCTTCCCGCCCCAAGCCCGGCGACGAGCTTGCCGACGACGATCGCCGTCATGACGATAAGCGGCCAAGTCCAGCCATGGGTGGAGTCGTGCAGGTAGCCGATCAGGGCCGGGCCGATGCAAGCGATGAGATAACCGATAGACTGCGCCATTCCGGACAGCTCGGCCGACTGCCGCACGCCGGTCGTCCGCAGCGAGAAGAACAGCACGGACAGGCTGAAGGCCGAGCCCATCGAGATGCCGAGCAGGACGATCCAGACCGCGGCCAGCGCGGCGGTGCCTCCTGCGAATAACAAGCCGGCGTAGGAGACGAACAGAATGGCGCACAATACCGCGACGATCGGTCTCTGGCTTCTCAGGCGGGCGGCCAGAATCGGAGTCGCGAAGGAAGCGGGCACGCTCACGATCTGCATGAGCGACAGGAACCAGCCGGCCGTCTCGTAAGAGAGGCCGCGGTCGTGCAGAATCTCGGGCAGCCACGAGACGTTGGCGTAGAACAGGAACGATTGCAATCCCATATAGAACGAGACTTGCCAAGCGAGAGAAGACCGCCGCAGGCCGGAGGCTCTTCGTCCGGCGGCAGGCTTCGGAGCCGAAGCCGAAGCCGAAGTCGAAGCCGAAGTCTCGTCGGCCGTCCGGAGCAGCTGCGGCAGCCAGACGACGGCGGCGACGGCGGACAGCGCCGCCCAGAAGCCGAGCGAGCCGCGCCAGCCAAGCCCTGCCGCTTCGGCGAGCGGAATGCTCAGGCCGGAGGCGATGCCGGCCCACAGGTTCATCGAGACGGAATAGATGCCCGTCATCATGCCCAGCTTGTGCGGGAAGTCCCGCTTGATCAGGGTCGGCAGCAGCACGTTGCCGAGAGCGATCGCCATGCCGATGAGCGCGGTGCCGGCGAACAGCGCAGCCACGTAGGGCAGCGATCGAAGAACGACTCCGAGCAGGATGACGGCCGTGCCGACGAATAGCGTCGCTTCGATGCCGATCCGGCGGGCGATTCGCGGGGCGATTGGCGATACGAGCCCGAAGGCGATGAGCGTGATCGTCGTCAGCAGCCCGGCCGCGCTTCCCGAGATGCCGGTGCTCTCGCGGATCGCCCCGACGAGCGGGCCGACCGCCGTGATGGGGGCTCTCAGATTGGCGGCGATCAAGAAGATGCCGGCGACGAGCAGGGCGGTGCTTGCGAGGGCGGGACGCGGGTTCTTGCTGCGATTCTTGGCGTTCATTTTTTGGGGTATCCCTTCTATGATGAATTTGCGGTTATCGGGATCCGATCCACTCGCTGGAGAGCCGTATATGCTCCCGGACGGCTTCGGCCGCCGCATCGGCGTCGCGCGCCAGGATATGGCCGATCAGATCGCCGTGGATGCGGTCGTGCTTGGCCAGCTCCTCCTTCTCGGCGGACATGATGCGAATCGAGTCCCTCAGCGCTTCCGTCAGGTGGTCGTACAGCTCCACGTACAGGCTGTTGTAGGTAACCCGGATAATCTCCTTGTGGAGATTCAGATCGGCTTGGATAATAGCCTCTTCGTCCGTAGCGGCGCGGAATTCGTCCAGCCGGCGGCGGAGCCGGTCCGCATCCTCCTCCGTATGGCGCTCGGCGGCGAGGCGGGCGGCCTCCTGTTCCAGGGCGCGGCGCACCTCTATCGTCTCCATCAGGCCGGATTTGCCGAGGCGCCGCTGCAGGGCGCCGCCGAGCCCGCTGGCCGAGCTGACGTACGTTCCGTCTCCCTGCCGCGCTTCGAGCATGCCGGCGTGGATGAGCGACTTGACCGCTTCGCGCACGGTATTGCGGCTGACGCCCAGCTGCTTCACGAGTTCGGGCTCGGGCGGGATCCGCTGGCCGACGGGCCAGGCGCCCGATTGAATAAGCCCGTCCAGCTGCTCGACGATCTGGTCGGTCAGCGTCGTTCGCTTCGCTTGCTTGAGATCCATGGGCAACCTCTTTTCTAAACATAGGATGATTGGAACATTATAGCGCGGGATGGGGAAAGAGGCAACCCTCGGCGTTGGTTAACTAGCTTGCCAACGGCGGAAGGGGGGCGGCGGGAAAACGGGGCAGTGGGCGAAAGAGACTCCGTGGCTGAGGCAAATTAGCGGGAATGCGGGGAGTGGGCAAAAGTGACTCAGCAGTCGAGTCAATTGGCGGGAATGCGGGGGCGCGGCGGTCGCCCCGACCCTTTCCGCGTACGCGAAGAGCCCCCTGCCCATCGGCGGGCGGGGGGGCTCTTGGCGCGTGCCTTCATGCGTGTACCTGCATGCGCGGGCCTCGACGCGAACTCAGTTCTGGCCGATCATGTTCTCCGGCCGGACGTACCGGTCGAATTGCTCCTCGGTCAGCAGGCCGGTGGCGAGCGCCGCTTCCTTCAGCGACAGCCCCTCCTTGTGGGCCAGCTTCGCGATCTTCGCCGCGTTCTCGTAGCCGATGTGCGGGTTCAGCGCGGTGACGAGCATGAGCGACTGCTCGAGGTTGCGCTTGATGACGCGTTCGTTCGGCTCGATGCCGACGGCGCAATGGTCGTTGAACGAGCGAATGGCGTCGGCCAGCAGCCGCACGGACTGCAGGAAGTTGTGCAGAATGACGGGCTTGAACACGTTCAGCTCGAAGTTCCCTTGGCTGGCCGCGAAGCCGATGACCGCGTCGTTGCCCATCACCTGGCAGGCGACCATCGTCAGCGCCTCGGACTGGGTCGGGTTCACCTTGCCCGGCATGATCGAGCTGCCGGGCTCGTTCTCCGGGATCGTGATCTCGCCGATCCCGCTCCGGGGGCCGCTGGCGAGCCAGCGGACGTCGTTGGCGATCTTCATCAGATCGGCCGCCAGAGCCTTCAGAGCCCCGTGCGCGTACACCATCTGGTCGTGGCTCGTCAGAGCGTGGAACTTGTTCGACGACGAGACGAACGTTTTGCCGGTGTCCTGGCTGAGCGCCTCGGCGACCTTATCGCCGAACGACGGATGGGCGTTGATGCCCGTCCCGACCGCGGTGCCGCCGATGGCCAGCTCGGAGAGCGACTTGGCGCTCTCCCAGATCATCAGGCCGGAGCGGTCCAGCATCGCGCGCCAGCCGCTGATCTCCTGCCCGAGCGACAGCGGCGTCGCGTCCTGCAGATGGGTCCGGCCGATTTTGACGATATGCCGGAAGGCCTCCATCTTTTCCCGGAACGTCTCCTTCAAGAGGTCCAGGGCCGGGAGAAGCCGGTCCTCGATGGCGATGGTGGCGGCGATGTGCATGGCGGTCGGAAAAGTATCGTTGGAGCTCTGCGACTTGTTGACGTCGTCGTTCGGATGCACCCGCAGCGCGCTGCCCTGCTTCTCCAGAATCTGATTGGCCCGCCGCGCGATGACCTCGTTGACGTTCATGTTCGATTGCGTGCCGCTGCCCGTCTGCCAGACGACGAGCGGGAAGTGGTCGTCCCAGCGTCCGTCGAACACCTCTTCGGCCGCCTCGATGATCGCGTCGGCCTTCTCCGCTTCCAGCGTTCCGAGCTCGCGGTTCGTCGCGGCCGCGGCTTTCTTGAGCAGGGCGAACGCGCGAATGACTTCCATCGGCATCCGCTCCGAGCCGATCCGGAAATGCTGGCGGCTCCGCTCCGTCTGCGCCCCCCACATCGCTTCCGCGGGGACTTGGATCTCCCCCATCGTATCGCGTTCTGTACGAAATTCCATGTCGCCTAGCCTCCTAAGCATCGTTTGAGTAGAGCAGCACGAACCGTCTCCCTATTGGATTCTTACCCTTCCAGGTTGTTTTATTGCGCCTTCGGGAAGCGATATTCCGGTATTTGTAAAAAATAATAAGGAAAACGAAGAGAATAGGCAACTTGCCGGGCCGTTCGACCGTCCATAGAGCGTAGAATCGCCATGGAATGAGGAGGAGTAACGACGATGCGCAAATGGATGAAGCCGGCGGCGGCCGCGCTGCTGGCGGGCTCGCTCGGGTTAGCGGCTTCGCAAGCCGTCTTGGCGGATACGAATGCCGGCTACAGCCGGTCTACGGCTTACAGCTACGCGAATCCGGCGAAGGCCGCGCAGCCTCGCTGGACCGCGGATCTGGGCCGGCCGCAGACGGACCTTATCCCGGACCGCGTGACGGTGGCGGGGGACCGGGTCGTCGCGTCGAAGGCCGGGGCCGTGGTCGCGCTTAACCTGCAGACGGGCAAGACGCTGTGGACGTTCAAGACCGGTTCGAAAGGGTCCGTCGCCCTGTTGGCCGAAGGGGATTCGGTCTACTTCGCTTCGGAGAGCGGGCAGATCGTCAAGCTGAACGCCAAGACGGGGAAGAAGGCGTGGAGCTACAAGCTCCCGACCCCCGGCCTTCCGCGGCTCGCGGCCGACGCGGGCAGCCTGTACGCGATAGCGGGCAAGCTGATCGCCCTCGACGCGGCGTCGGGCAAGGTCAAATGGACGAATTCGTCCGTCGCGGCTTACGGCGAGTTAAGACTTCAAGGCGATCTGATTCTGATGCCGACGTTCGAATCGGGGGCGATCACCGTCGAGACCGAATACGCGATCGACCGCAAAACCGGCAAAAGCCTATGGAAGCTGAGCGGCAGCCATCGGTATTTGGGATCCGTCAAGGGACGTTTCTATTACCTCGACACGTGGCCTCGGAACGACACGACGGAGTACGTCGCCTCCATCGACGTCGTCGATCCGGCTACGGGCAAAATCGTGGAGACGAAATCCTATTTGCCGGTCGACCCGAACAAGGATCCCTTGATCCAGGCTCCGCGGCAAGTCGTCCTCGACGGAGAGGAATTGTACATTCAAGACGCAGACGGCCTTATTCACCGGCTCAAACCGGGAGATGCCGGCACGGCGTCCAAAGGCCAGGTGTTGTCCGATTCGGGAGACTGGATCGCGGGACCTTACGCCGGGCGGTTGTTTTTCCAAAACGACGACGGTCTCGGGGTGACGGCGCGCAAGATATTCGACGGCACGACGGTGTACTACGAAGGAATGGATAATCCCGTCAGCCGGCTGGATCTGATCGGCTCGGGCCTGTACGTCGCGCAGACGGACGGCAAGGTGATCGCGGCGAACGCGAAGACGGGGAAGGCGCAGTTCCGGTTCCAGACGTCCTCGCGGGCGTTCGGTCCGTTCAAGGTGGCCGGCAAGACGCTGCTAGTCCAATCCGAGGAGAAGCTGTACGCGTTCAACGTTCCGGCTTCGCTGCTGACGAAGTAAGAAGAGACGGTCTCGGCGGGGAAAAGAGGAAGGCAAAGGCGCCGCGCTCAAGGCTGACGCGCGACCAAACGTCCGTCGGCTTGGCCGATGACGAAGGAGGGCTGTCCCTAGGGTCGAATAGACCCGGGGGACAGCCCTTCTTGCCGCCAAAGAGTAGTCTTATCAGGTTCATAGCCGCCAGCAGCGCCGACCTCTACAAGCCGCGCATCCCGCTTGCCCGCCGCCCCTCAAATCGCCTCGTTGGCGAACTGCGTGCGGTACAGCCGTTCGTAGAAGCCGCGGCGCGCGAGAAGCTCCTCGTGCGTGCCGCGCTCGACGATCTCGCCGCCGTCGACGACGAGAATCTGGTCGGCGCTGCGGATCGTGTTCAGCCGGTGGGCGATGACGAAGCTGGTGCGTCCCTTCATCAAAGCCGCCATCGCCTGCTGAATGTGCATCTCCGTGCGCGTGTCGACGCTGCTCGTCGCCTCGTCGAGAATGAGAATGGCCGGGTTCGCCAGAATGGCCCGCGCGATCGTGAGCAGCTGGCGCTGGCCTTGGCTCAGGTTGCCGCCGTCCGCCGCGAGCCGGGTGTCGTAGCCTTGCGGCAGCTTGCGCACGAAGGCGTGCACGTTCGCCAGCTTGGCGGCGGCGACGACCTCCTCGTCGGTCGCGTCCAGCCGGCCGTAGCGGATGTTCTCGCGGATCGTGTCCGAGAACGTGTACGCGTCCTGCAGCACGATGCCAAGGCGCCCGCGCAAGCCGTCCTTGTCGAGCTCGCGGATGTCCGTGCCGTCGATGCGGATGGTCCCTTGCCCCGGCTCGAGGTCGTAGAAGCGGGTCAGCAGGTTGATGACGGTCGTCTTGCCGGCGCCGGTCGGCCCGACGAGCGCGATGACGTCGCCGGGCTTCGCGGCGAACGTCACGTTGCGCAGCACCGGCTTATCCGGCCGATAGCCGAACGAGACGTCCGAGAACGCGACATGCCCCGCGATCTCGCCGACTTCGATGCCGCCGCGGCCGTCGTACTCCGTCTCGGCGTCGAGAATCTCGAACACCCGCTCGGCGCCGGCCACGCCCGCCTGAATGGCGTTGTACTGGTTCGCCAGATCGTTCACGGGCCCGCTGAACATCCGCGAATAGTTGAGGAAGCTGACGATGACGCCGACCGACGTCCAACCGCGGATGGCCATCCAGCCGCCGGCCGCGGCGATCAGGATGAAGTTGAGGTGGCCCATGACGTTCATGACGGGGCCGACGTAGCCGGACAGCGTCTGGGCTAGAGTGCCCGCCTGCTTCAGGCTCTCGTTCATCTCCGAGAACTGCTCGATCGCCTTGCGCTCCCGCCTGAGCGTCTTCACGACCTTCTGGCCGGAGAGCGTCTCCTCGATGAAGCCGTTCAGGGCCCCGAGGCGCCGCTGCTGCTCGGAGAAATGCCGCTTCGTCCGCGAAGAGATGGCCCGGGTCGCCAGCATGACGAGCGGGATGGTGACGAGGCTGACCAGCGTCAGCCAGACGTTAAGCGCCAGCATCATCGCGAGCGAGCCGACCAGCGTCACCGCGCTCGTCAGAATCTGGACGAAGCTCTGGTTCAGCGTCGTCGCCACGTTCTCGATGTCGTTGGTCGTGCGGCTCATCAGCTCCCCGTGCGTCCGGGAGTCGAAGAAGCGGACCGGAAGCTTCTGAAGATGGGCGAACAGGTCCGCGCGCATGTCGCGCACCGTCCGCTGGGAGACGCCGGCCATGACGTGGGCTTGAACCCAGGAGGCGAAGCCCCCGAACAGATAGATCCCGCCCAGAAGCAAGCACAAGCGAAGAAGCCCGTCGCGATCCTGCGGCAAAATGAAATCGTCGATGGCGGTACCCAGCAAATAGGGGGCCAGAAGGCCGAAGCCCGTTCCGACGAGGGCCAGGGCGACGACGGCGATCAGCCCTCCCCTCTGGCGGCTCAGGTAGGCCCAGATGCGGGCGACGGTCGCCCCGGCGCGGCGGGCCCGCTGCTTCGGCACGGGCACTCCGCGAGGCGGACTCGGATTAAGCATGGGCGGTCTCCTCCTCTCCGAGCTGGGATGCGTAGATGTCGCGGTACACGGCGCTGCCGGCCATCAGCTCGGCATGGGTGCCGTCGGCGACGATTCGCCCGTCCTCCAGCACGAGTATGCGGTCCGCGTCGGCGACGGAGGAGATCCGCTGGGCGATGATCAGGCAGGTGCACCCGGCCAGCCGCTCCTTCAAGGCGGCGCGGATGCGGGCTTCGGTCCGCAGGTCGACGGCGCTCGTGCTGTCGTCGAGAATGAGGATGTCCGGCCGCGCCAGGAGCGCCCGCGCGATGGAGAGGCGCTGCTTCTGGCCGCCCGACAGCGTCACGCCCCGCTGGCCGATCGCCGTGTCGTACCCTTCCGGAAAAGAAAGAATGAACTCGTGAGCCTCGGCCGCCCTCGCGGCCGACTCCACTTCCTCCTGCGTCGCCTCCGGCTTGCCGTAGCGGATGTTGTCGCGGATCGTCCCGCTGAACAGAACGGCCTGCTGCAGGACGATGCCGACATGGCCGCGCAGCCGCTCGGACGGAATGTTGCGGATATCGGTTCCGTCCAGCAGAATCCTTCCCGCGTCGGGGTCGTACAGCCGCGGAATCAGGTTGACGAGCGTGCTTTTGCCGGCGCCCGTCGCCCCCAGAATGCCGATCGTCCGCCCCGGCTCCGCGACGAAGCTGACGTCCTGCAGCACCGGCTCTTCGCCTCCCGCCCCGTAGCCGAACGAGACGCGGTCGAACTCGAGCCGGCCCGAGCGGATCTGGCGGCCCGAGCCTTCCGCTTCCGCCGGCTCCCGAAGATCCGGCGTCGTCCGCAGCACCTCGTTGATCCGGTCGGCCGACGCCTTCGCGCGCGAGATGTTCGCGAGCGTGTTGGCCAGCGACACCATGGAGTTAAGCGCTTGCGCCGCGTACGTGAGAAAGGCCGCGAGGCTGCCGATCGCGAGCTCCCCCTTCCACGTCTGCCCGCCGCCGTACCAGAGGATGCAGACGATGCTGGCGTTCAGGATGATCGTCGTGATCGGGGAGTTGATCGCGAGCAGGCGGGCGGCCTTCAGCCCGACCCGGTAGTTGTCCTCGTTCGCCCGCCCGAAGCGGCCGCGCTCGAACGCGGCCCGCACGAACGCCTTCACGACGCGGACGCCGCCCAGGTTCTCCTGCAGCACGGAGTTGACGCGGTCGAGCTTCGCCTGCAGCTCCCGGTAGAGCGGAACGGACTTGCGGAGCAGCGCGTACGTCAGCGCGAACAAGACCGGAATCGCGACCGCGAACAGCAGCGACAGGCGCGGGCTGATGAGCAGCGCCATGACGATGCTGCCCGCGAACAGGAACGAGCTCCGGATCAGCATCCGCAGCGCGGTATGGATCAGAGTCTGCACCTGGACGACGTCGCCGGTCAGGCGCGTGACGAGAGAGCCGCCGGGGAACCGGTCCAAGTCGCGGAACGCGAACGTCTGCACCTTGCGGAACAGTGCGTCCCTCAGATCGGTCGCGAAGCCCATCGAAGCCCGGATCGCGTAATACGTGCAGCCCATGCCGCCGAGCAGGCCGAGGACGGCGGCGCCGATCATGAGCGCTCCGGTCAGCCCGACGCGGGAGAGGTCCCCCTTCATGACGCCGTCGTTGACGATAGCCGCCATCAGCCTCGGCTGCAGCAGGTCCATCATCACCTCGAGGATCATGAGCAGCGGAGCGGCGAGCGTCGCGGCGCGATAAGGCTTAAGATAAGAGAGCAAGGATCGCAACGGTACCACCTCGATTATTTTAGCTGGCTAACGATTCAATCCGGCTTCCATTCGCTCAGGTTGTCGTGCATCTGAAGCACGAACCGGCGCAGCAGCAGCCGCTCCTCCGGCAGGAAGCCCTCGAAGCAGCGGGCCTCCACCTCTTCGATCGCCCGCATGACCGCTTCGGCGGCGATTCGGCCTTTGTCGGTCAAGTACACCCTCGTCACGCGCTGGTCGCGGTCGTCCGGAGCCCGGGAGACGAGACCCGTCTTCTCCATCCGGCCGAGCATGACCGTCAGCGTCGCAGGCTTCACGAGCATGCCGGCGGCGAGCTCGCGCTGGCTCTGCCCGTCCTGCTGCGAGAGTCTCATGAGCAGGGGCGGCTGACCGGGGTAGACGTCGTAGTCCCGGATGAGCCGGTCCACGTGGGAGCGGTGAAGCTTCAGCACGTGCCGCATGAGCCGGGTCAGCTTCTCGTTGGAAGAGAACAAGGATGGCAGCCTCCGTTCGAAGGTTAAAATTAGCTAGCTAACTAAAAATATAGACGGCTCGGCGAGAGGTGTCAAAGGATTTCCGCGGGGGAGAGGGCGGGCCGAAGGGCGAGGGCCGCTACTTTCCCGCTACTCCTGCCCGCCTTCGGTGTGTTATGCTAGGAGGTAGATGTACGTACAAGTCATGAACTCATGATTTCGCACTTATGAGGAGGACGTTATGGCGACGAATAAGGCTTACGAGGGCACTTATCATGGAGAGCAAGCCGTCTGGCTTCAAGCCGGACCTTATGAGGCGGCCGTTCTGCCGCAGATCGGGGCGAACCTGATCGCGTTCCGCGACACGCGGCGGGGCTACGCGATTCTGCGCGAGCCGGGCGCGGACGGAATGGAAGCGTTCAAGGCGAATCCGGGCGTGCACGGCATCCCCGTGCTGTTCCCGCCGAACCGCTATGATGCCGGCAAATTCCCGTGGGAAGGCACGACCTATCAATTCCCGGTGAACGAGACGGCGAGAGGCAACCACCTGCACGGCTTCGCGCATACGACGCCGTGGAAGGTCGACCGCTTCGGCGCCGACGAGCTCGAGAGCCGCGTCACGCTGTCGCTGACGGTCGCGGAAGGGCATCCGGTGTACGAGTACCTGCCGTTCGAGTTCACGCTGAAGCTTCAATACACCTTGAGCGAAGACGGGCTGCACCAGCGGGTTACCGTGCGCAACGACGGGGAGAAGCGGCTTCCGTGCCTGCTGGCGTTCCATACGGCCGTGAACGCGCCGTTCGCCCCCGGCAGCGGGAACGACGACGTCCGCTTCAAGCTGACGATCGGCGAGCGCTGGGAGATGGGCGCGGACGACCGGATGCTTCCGACCGGGCGCTTCCAGCCGCTCAGCGAAGGCGAGAAGAAGATGATCGAGGGCACGCAGTCCCCGTTCTTCGAACCGATGGACAATCACTACACGTCCCGGCCGCAGAACGGGCGGAACTACATGGAGCTGACCGATACGCGCGCGGGCGTCAAGCTCGTGTACGACGTCGGCGTCGGCTACAAGCAGTGGATGATCTGGAACAGCGGCGCCCAGGGCGGCTTCTTCTGTCCGGAGCCGCAGGTGAACCTGGTCAACGCCCCGAACGTCGATCTTCCGGCGGAGGATATCGGGCTGATCGGGCTGGAGAAGGGCGAGATCTGGGAAGAGACGAGCCGGCTGTATCTGATCGGATAAGGCGGGAAGACGGGGAGCGGGGTTCGCGGGCCGGAAGGCCGGGCGGCTCCGCTTCTTTATTTTTGGCGCGATTTGGGAGAAAATGAACACCTAGGACAATAAACGGAGAGGACCTAACGCGTCATGGAGTTATTTCTCGTCATTCTCGTTTTGCTGGCGCTGATCGGCGTCTCGAACGTGCTGAACCGGATCGTGCCGGCCGTTCCGGTGCCCTTGTTCCAGGTGGCGCTAGGCGCCTTGCTGACTCTCGGGCCGTTCGGCGTCCACCTGGAGCTGGAGCCCGAGCTGTTCTTCGTTCTGTTCGTGGCCCCGCTGCTGTTCAACGACGGAAGGAGGATGCCGCGGGACGAGCTGTGGAAGCTGCGGGGCTCGATCCTGCTGCTGGCGGTCGGGCTCGTCTTCGCGACGGTGCTCGCGGGCGGCTACGGCATTCACGCGATGATTCCGTCCATCCCGCTGTCCGCCGCCTTCGCCCTCGCCGCGATTCTGTCCCCGACGGACGCCGTCGCCGTAAGCGCCTTGTCGGGCCGGATCAACCTGCCCAAGGGAATCATCCGGCTGCTCGAGGGCGAGGCGCTCATGAACGACGCGTCCGGCCTCGTCGCCTTCAAGTTCGCCGTGGCGGCGACGGTCACGGGCGTGTTCTCGCTGCCGCACGCGACCGTGAGCTTCGTGCTGATCGCGGTCGGAGGCTTGCTCAGCGGGGTCGTCCTCTCGTTCCTGGTCATCCTGCTGCGGACGTTCCTCCGCCGCCTCGGCATCGAGGACGCGACGATGCACATGCTCATCCAGATTCTGACCCCGTTCGTCATCTACATGGTGTCCGAGGAGATCGGCGTCTCCGGCATTCTCGCCGTCGTCGCCGGCGGCATCTTCCACGCGGTCGCCAAGGACCGGATGGAGCCTTATGCGACGAAGCTGCAGGTCGTCTCGGCGAGCACGTGGTCCGTCATACTGTTCATCCTGAACGGCCTCGTGTTCCTTATTCTCGGCCTGCAAATCCCGGGCGCGGCGTCGGTTATCTTCCGCGATCCGAACTTCGACAACTACCAGGTCATCGGTTACATCGCGATTATCACCGTCAGTCTATACGCGCTGCGGTTCGCATGGGTGTACCTGTTCTCCGCGCTCGACCCCAAGGAGAGAACGAATCGGCGGAAGCTGAAGGATTCGGTGCTGACGGCGCTGTCCGGCGTCCGGGGCGCGGTTACGCTCGCGGGCGCGTTCTCCATTCCTCTGTTCCTGGAGGACGGGAGTCCTTTTCCCCAGCGGGATTTGATTATTTTCCTGTCGGCCGGGGTGATCTTGTTCACGCTTCTGACGGCGAGCATCGCGCTCCCCCTGCTGTCCAGGCGCTCCGGCGCCGCGCGGGAAGGGGACAAGCATCTGTCCGAGAACGAGGCCCAGATCCGGATCGTCGAGAAGGCGATGCGCGGTCTCAAGGAGGAGGCGAACGAGGAGAACAAGGAGGCCGTGATGTCCGTCCTCGGCGACTACAACCGCAAGCTGCAGCAGATCCGGACGCAGCCGGGGTTCAAGGAGCGCAAGGCCTGGCGCTCGGACTTCGGCCGGCTGTGGGCGGCGGGGCTGAAGGCGGAGCGGGAGGAGATGGAGCGGCAGCTCGAGGCCGGGAAGATCTCTCCGGAGACGGCTCGCCGGTTCGAGGCGGCGCTGGGCCGCATGGAATCGCTTCTGGTCAGCGGACGGTTCCGGTTCCTCGCGACTTCGTTGAGGCTGGCGTTCAAGCGGCTGTGGAAAAGGGCGACGGGCCGCGGCCGCAAAGCCTGGTCTCTTGAAGAGGTGAAGGAGCTGAAGAGGCTGAAGCTCGATACGTCGAAGGCGGCGATCGTTCGGCTGCGGGAAGAGACGGGCGGCGCGAACAAGGAGGCGGCCCTTCCGATCATCATGCACTACCAGGACGCGATCGAGCGGCTCCGGGACAGCATGGCGTCCCCGCAGCGGCAGGAGAAGTTCGCGCAGATGAAGAGGGAAGTGGAGCTGAAGGCGATCCAGCTGGAGAGGGACGCGCTTCAGGAGATGTACGCGGCCGGCGAGGTGACGCTCGGGATGGTGAACAGCCTGCGCTTCTTCATCAACACGATGGAAGCGACGGTGACGGAGGACCAGATCGAGTAGGGGAGGCGCCGCTGTCCGGCATTATTGCCAAGTACCGCCCCCTTCCGGCGCTCTCAGCCTCGACAGACAGCCCCATCGCCGTCCGAAGACGGCGCGGGGCTGTTTTGCCGTCCGCAATGTGGTTAATGCCTGAAGGCCGCTTTAACGCATCGAACGTTCGAAATTATCCAAAATGCCGCGAAGCATGGCGTGCGAATCCGCCGTCCGTCCGAGCTGTTCGCGGATGGCGTCGGCGCTCTGGACGTACGGGGCGTCCGTCAGCTCGTCCGACCATCGCGTCAGCATCTCCCCGATGCAGGCCGGCGTCGTCTCCAGGTGGAACTGGACTCCAAGCACGTACGGGCCGTAGGCGAAGGCTTGGTTCGCGCAAGCCTCCGAGGTGGCCAGCGGGACGGCGCCGGGCGGCAGCTCGAACGCGTCTCCGTGCCATTGGTAGGAGTGGAATTCCTCCGGGAGCCCCTCAAGGAGGGGGTGCCGCTCATGGGTTCGCCGCACCGGGTGGAAGCCGATCTCCTTCCGGCTGCTCCGGTACACCCGGCCGCCGAGCACTTCCGCGAGCAGCTGGCCTCCGAGGCAGATGCCGAGCACGCTTTTGCCCGCGATGGCCGCGTTGCGGATGAACCGCTTCTCCCGGACGAGCCAGGGGTTCCCGCTCTCGTCGTACACGCTCATCGGTCCGCCGAGGATGACGAGCAGATCGAAGGAGTCGATGTCAGGCAATGTTCCTTCGACGGAGGGATCGATCATCGCGACGGAGTGGCCCTTCCGTCGAGCCCATTCCGCGATCGCGCTCTCGTCGTCGAAGGAGAAATGCTTCAGCAGCACAAGCTTCATGCGCTCTTCCCCCCAGAATGGCTGTCCGTCCGGCGTCGCCGTCCGTTCTCAGCGCACGGTGTTGGTCAATCTGTTGGTCATTTTATCTGCAATTCCGGATTGCGTCAACATATGTGACATAAAGGATCGCGGAACGCCCGTGTTTCGTAGCGAGAGGTGAATAAACCTGACTTGGCAGGGGGCGGAATAGAAGGAAGAGCCTCCGCAGAGGGAGGCCCGCCGATGTCTTCTATTCATGTCCTCCTATTCATGACTTCATGTCGTTCGGAGCCAGTCTCCCCGTTCGATCCAGAAGACAGACTCAAGCACCCGGCGAGGAATCGGACGGGACGGCGGAAGGTGGACGCGGCTCTTCCGGCTCCCGGGCGCTTGCGCCCGCCTTCCTCCCGGCGGATAAGCGGAACAGCAGCAGGGAAGCGGCGGCTCCGAGCACGCTTAAGGCGGCGGATAGCGCCATCGTCGCGTGCATTCCTTCCGCGAACAGGCGGGCCCCCTCGCGGGCGACGAGCTCGCGAACGTCGCCGGGCGCGGAGTTCAGCAGTTCCCCGCCGATCGCTCCGCTCCGCCACGCCTCGAGCAGCCGCTCCTTCGCTTCGCCGGCCAGCGGCAGCTTGGCGAGCGCGCCGGGAGCGGCTCCTTCGATCTGGGACGACAGGACCGTTCCCGCCAAGGCGACGCCGAAGATCGCGCTCACCTGCCGGGTCGTGCTGACGATGCCGGAGGCGGCCCCGGCCCTCTCTGGCGTCACGGCTCCCATAACGGCGTTCGTGGCGGAGGTGCCGGCCATCGAGATGCCGAACCCGAGCAGGACGAGCGCCCAGGCGAAAGAGAGATAGGAATCGCCGGGATCGGGCAGCGTCAGTCCGGCGAGAGCTGCCGCGATCGCGACGAGGCTGGCCGGAATGACGAGGCGCGGAGCCAGCTTCGCGGACCAGGAGCTGCCCAGGAACGAGAAGACCATGATGCTCGCCGTGAGCGAGAGGAAGCGAACGCCCGTCTCGACCGGCGACAGTCCTTCCGCGCTCTGCCAGAACATCGTGAGTTGGAACAAGATGGCGTAGAGCCCCAGGAAGCCGAGGAAGTTGACGATCGCCGCCGCCGTCACCACCGGGTTGCGGAACAGCCGCAGCGGGAACATCGGCTGCTTCGCCCGGAGCTCCCAGACCAGGAACGCGACAAGCGCGACGCCGGAAGCGGCGAGCGAGCCGGCAATCTCCGGGGAGCCCCAGCCGCGCGAATGCCCTTCGATTAGCGCGAAGGCCAGCAGTCCGATGAAGGCGAGGAAGCCGATCTGTCCCGGCGCGTCGAGCTTGCGGGCCTGCCGGGGCGCGGCCGGAGCCTTCGCGGCGAGCAAGAGGGCGGCGACGACGATCCCTACCGGCACGTTGATCCAGAAGATGCTCTCCCAGCCGTAAGCCTCGACGAGCCAGCCTCCGAGCACGGGGCCGGCCGCCAGCGCCAACCCGCCGACGGAAGCCCAGATGCCGATCGCCTTGGCCCGTTCGGCCGGCTCCGGGTACATGCCGCGGATCATGGCCAGCGACACGGGGATGAGAATGGCGCCGAACGCGCCCTGCACGGCCCTGCCGGCCAGCAGCCATTCGATGCTGCCCGAGAGGGCGCAGACGGCCGAGCAGGCGGTGAAGCCGATCAGCCCGGTCAGGAACAGAGGGCGGTGGCCGACGGAGTCGCCGACCGTTCCGGCCGCCATCTGAAGGCAGCCGAAGGCGAGGACATAGGCGTCGACGACCCACTGCAAGCCCCGAAGCCCGGTTCCGAGGCTCGATTGGATGTCGGGCAGCGCGACGTTGACGATGGTCCCGTCCAGATACACGACGAACAGCCCGAGCGTGATCAGGAGCAGATGGAGGCCTCGCCGGCGGGAGGCCAAGGCGGGATGAACGGCAGAGTTCAAACGAATTCCTCCTTCGATTCGGATGTGCCGGGCCGGGCGATGCCGGCCGGTTCCGTCGAACTCATTGTAGAATTTGACAATGCATAACGTCTAATTTATTGTTTTCATATATATCATGCACGAGATTAATCAATTATTAGGAAAAGGGTGGGAGCGTTATGGAGCTGAACCAGTTGGAGTACTTCCTGACGGTGGCGAGATTGCAGCATGTGACCCGCGCGGCGGAGGCTCTGTCGATTACGCAGCCCGCGCTCAGCCATTCGATCGCCAAGCTCGAGGAGGAGCTCGGGGTGCAGCTGTTCGAGCGAAGCGGCCGCAACGTTCAATTGAACCGTTATGGCGAGCTGTTCGCGAGGCGGGTGGAGCGGGTCGTGCAGGAGATCGACAAGGGCAAGCAGGAGATCGAGGAGCTGACGAACCCCGAATCCGGCGTCGTGTCGCTGGCCTTCCTGAACGTCCTCGGCACCCGGCTCATCCCTAGCCTGGTCAAGGAGTTCAAGCGGGAACGCCCGAACGTCCGCTTCGAGCTCCAGCAAGGAACGGGGACGTTCATCCGGAGCCAGCTGGAGACGGGGGCGTGCGATCTGATCATCACGTCGGCCTGTTCCGGAGACGTCTCGGGCGCCTGGACGCCTTTCCATACCTACAGGCTCGACGTCGTCGTGCCCAAGGGGCATGCATGGAGCGGGAGGAAGGAGGTCGAGCTGAGGGAGCTGGCGGAAGAACCGTATATCGGGCTCAAAAACCAGTGCGGCCTCAAAACGTCCATCGAGGAGATGCTGGAGAAGGCGGACGTGGCGCCGCATGCGCTATACGAAGCGGAGGATCTGCCGACGGTGGCCGGGTTCGTCTCGGCCGGGCTGGGCGTCTCTCTGCTGCCGCGGGCCGAAGGACTGGCGCTGGAAGGCGTATGCTGGGTTCCGCTTCGGGATCCCGGCAACGAGTTCGAGGTCGGCATCGAATGGAAGGAGAAGCGCTACTTGTCCCCGGCGGCCAAGGCGTTCCGCGAATTCGTCGCGGGAAGGCGCTTCGCGTCCGTCGTCTGAGGAGAGAATTTTTGCCGCGTGCATGATAATTGTTCTCAATAGCGGGCATAATGCAGGAAGAAGCGGCATGGGGAAAAAAGAGAGAAAGAAAAAGAACGGCTCTGCGGCGAGCCGTTCCCGAAGCCTGCTTTTTTCCCCTGCGGTCAGATCTTCGGTTCGAACGTCTTGCAGTCGGTCTCCTCCGAGTTGCGGGCTTCCGTCCCCCGGTTGTTGACCACGTAGATCGAAGTGGCGGCGCACTTGTTGCCCGTCGCCCAATACTTGCACGAATTCACTTCGCACAGCACGTCCTTGGCCATCGCGTTCACCTCCCTCCCTCTCCTTAGAATGGGTGAATCGCCGGCCGTTCATACGTCGCGCCCGCACCGGAACGCCGTTTCGGTGCTTGTCGCCGTTCGTGTATAATGGAGCCTATACAAGAAGATCGAAATAGACGGAGGCGGACATGTTCCAGACGAAGAAGCTCATGCTGCTCGGTTCGGGAGAATTGGGCAAGGAAGTCGTCATCGAAGCGCAGAGACTCGGGGTCGAGACCGTCGCGGTCGACCGCTACGAAGGAGCTCCGGCCATGCACGTGGCCGATCGCAGCTACGTGATCGACATGCTCGACAGACAGGCCCTGCGGGAGCTCGTCGAGAAGGAGAAGCCGGACCTCATCGTGCCGGAGATCGAGGCGATCGCGACCGCCGAGCTCGTGAAGCTGGAAGAGGAAGGCTTCCGCGTCATCCCGACCGCCCGCGCGGCGCGGCTGACGATGGACCGCGAGGGCATCCGCCGGCTCGCGGCCGAGACGCTCGGGCTTCCGACGGCGAAGTACCGGTTCGCGGACACGTACGGGCAGTTCGCGGACGCCGCGCGGGAGATGGGCTTCCCCTGCGTCGTGAAGCCGCTTATGAGCTCCTCCGGCAAAGGCCAGAGCGTCTGCCGGTCGGAGGAGGAGCTGCCGAGGAGCTGGCAGATCGCGATGGAAGGCGGCCGGGTGCAGCAGGGGCGCGTCATCGTCGAGGAATTCATCCGCTTCGAGTCCGAGATTACGCTGCTCACCGTCCGTTCCGTTCACGGCACGCAATTCTGCCCGCCGATCGGGCACATTCAGAAGGACGGCGACTATATCGAGTCGTGGCAGCCTCACGCGATGACGGAAGCTCAGCTCGAAGAAGCGAAGCGGATCGCACGCGTCATTACGGACGAGCTGGGCGGGGCCGGTCTCTTCGGCGTCGAGCTGTTCCTCTCCGGCGACAAGGTATACTTCAGCGAAGTGTCGCCGCGTCCTCACGATACGGGGCTCGTCACGCTCGCCAGCCAGAACCTGTCGGAGTTCGCCCTCCACGTCCGGGCGATTCTCGGCCTGCCGATCCCGGAGATCAAGCTCGTGTCGCCCGGAGCGAGCCGCCCGCTCAAGGCGGACGCCGAATGGTCGTCCTACCGGCTGCTCGGCGCGGAAGAGGCGCTGGCTCTTCCGGACGCGCAGCTGCGCGTCTTCGGCAAGCCGGTGACCAAGCCGGGGCGCCGGATGGCCGTCGCGCTTGCCGCGGCCGACACCGTGGAAGAGGCGCGCCGCGTCGCCGCGGAGGCTCTCTCCAAGCTGAAGCTGGAGGGTGAGTGACGAAGGATTCGGTTCGTTGACAACCGAAGAAGGCGTGTTCAATAATAGGAGAACACCGAAGACGAAGGAGGCGCCGACGATGGCGATCAACACCAAATTGTCCGTCGCGGCTCACATTCTATCGCTGATCGGGATGAATCCCGACGAGCGGTTGACCTCCGAGATCATCGCCGGAAGCGTCAATACGAACCCGGTCGTCATTCGCCGGATTATGGGGATGCTCAGCCGGGCCGGCCTCGTCCGCACGAGCCCCGGCGTGCCGGGAGCGGTCTTGGCCCGCGGCCTTGGCGAGATTACGCTGCTCGACGTCTACCGTGCCGTGCAGGCGGACGAAGAGCTGTTCGCGATCCACGACAATCCGAACCCGGACTGCCCGGTGGGGCGGAACATTCAAGGCGCGCTCGACACGGCGTTCTCGCGGGCGCAGAGGGCGATGGAAGCGGAGCTCGGCGAAGTGACGATGGAACAAGTCGGCCTGGAGATCGCGCGAGGCTGCTAGCCGCCGATGACGGCATCGAGATGGACGATATAGAGCGTTCGGAACGTACGGAGAGTCCGGTTAGCGGCTCCGGGTTCCGGACGCTTTTTTTCACATGCAGGCCGTTCGAAGTTTCTTCGATGACTGGCTAACTCACGTACAGGTGTGTTATCCGGTCTTAGAGTGGCTAACGAATCGAGGAGACGCTATTTGGCCCCAAATAGAAGATTTTCTATTCTAACGAATCGTATAGACTCTATTTCGCGCTGGAAGCCCATTTTTCACCCGAGCGGCCCCAAATAAGATCGCTGGGATTCGTTAGAGTTTTCAAAATGGGCTTTTGAAGCTATATAGCGACTCTGGAGTTCGTTAGAGAACCTCCATCCCCCTAGTCTGTTAACGAAAGGGTCTTTTGCAGTGTTTTGTTGAACGCAGGTAGTCAACCGTCCACTCTTCCGCTGTGCGAATGACATATGAATAGGGCAGATGCAGCGTCGAGGACGAAGGAGGGGCGGGCTGGATGAAGGATTCGGGGAACGGGACCTCGGCTCCGCGGAGACGACGCAAGCCGCCGCGCCGAAGAGGCGGAACGGCGCGGAAGCGCCGCTCTTCCGGGCGCGCCGCGCTTCGCCGGCGGAGGAACGGCCGCCCGAGAAGCGCCTGCGCGCCCGCGAAGCGGCGGGTCGCGGCGGGCCGCCGACCTTCGGGACGTCCCGGCCCGCCTGGACCTCCCGGGCCGCCCGGGCCGCCCGGACCTCCGGGCCCGATGGGGCCTCCCGGGTTCCCGGGGGCGTACGGCGAAGCCGGTCCCGGAGGCATGCGGGGGCGCGAAGAGGGGCGGGAGTATCAAGGTCCTCCAGGTCCGGCGGGTCCGGAAGGGGCCCGAGGAGCTCTAGGGTTTCCCTTCTCTTCGGGATCTCAGGGCTCGCAAGGCGAGCCCGGTTCCCAAGGTCCGCAAGGCGCACAAGGCCCGCAAGGCGTACAAGGCTCGCAAGGCCCGGAAGGTCCGCAAGGTCCTCAAGGCCAGCCGGGCCTCCCGGGGGCGCAAGGCATCCCCGGATCTCAAGGCGCTCCGGGACCGCAAGGTCCTCAAGGTGTTCAAGGTCTTGAAGGCCCTGAAGGCCCTAAAGGCCCTGAAGGTCCCCAAGGGCCGCCGGGCACGGTCTTCGTCCCCGGCGTGATCGTCACCCCGGCCGTGAACCGCTACTTCTACGTCCCCGAGTCCGACCTGGACCTCTCCGCTCCGGTCGCGATTCCGGCCGCCTTGTTCACGACCGACGAAGGAGCTCCGGCCGCGAGCTTCGAGGGACTGGGCCCGAACGGGTACCGGGACTTGTACATCAACGGCATTCTGCAGCCCGGCGGCCTATACGGAGTCGAGCCGGAAGCTCTTACGATCGATGCCGGGGGCGGCGCGGTTTATGCCGGCACTCCCATTATACTGGCCGTGGTCCGGTGGACCGCCGAGGTCGTTCCTTCGTAATTTTTGCAGATAAGCCCTCTCGGGTGCGGGGATCGGTGAATCTACTGATTCCAGAGAGAGGGGGTGACCATTATGCCTATCGTGCAACCCTATATCAACGGCAGGAGATTCGCCGCCACCATGGGCGCAGGGACGGGCACCGGAGCTACGTTCGCGATCGCGGCCACGGCGTTCACCACCGATGCCGGCATTGCCGCGACCGCTTTTCCGGCGGCGTACGCCTACTACAATTTTTACATTAACGGAATCCTGCAGACGGGCGACACGTCGACCGTTACGACGACGACTCTCACGATCCCCGGAGGAGACGCCCTCGATCCCGGAACGACGATCATCGTCGAGTTCATCGTCACCTGAACTAGAGTCGTACAAGCTAGCCGGTGCCTGAGAGCCGGCTTTTTTCTTGACGGGAACCGGTAAGCGTTCGAGCCGCCCTTTCAGAAATTGTTCAGCGTTGCATGATAGAAATAGAGGGGAAGTAAAAGGCAGTAAAATCGTGGAGGGCATTATGGATACTCAAGTTAACCAGCCGGGGTTCGCCGGACTGCGGACGGGCGACTCCGTCGAGACGACCGTTCACATCGTAGGCGGGAAGTGGAAGGGCGTCATCCTCTACCATCTGATCGAAGGGGAGCTCCGGTTCAACCAGATCCGCAGGCGGATTCCGGGCATCACCCAGAGAATGCTGACCCTTCAGCTTCGCGATCTGGAGAAAAGCGGAGTGCTGGACCGGGTCGTCTACCAGGAGACTCCGCCCCGCGTCGGCTACCGCCTGAATGCGCTCGGGCGCACCTTGATTCCGCTTATCACGATGATGAAGGAGTGGGGAGACAGCTATCGCGGGCAGCTCTCGGCGGAGCCGATCCAACCGTCCGTCCTCGTCGAATGACGAAGCGCGCGGACCGAATCGCTTGCCTGCGCCTCTCGCGGCATTCGCTCAGGCCCGCTTCCAGCCGGAATACCAAGCTTGGATCTCCGCGGACGGTTCCGCGTCGTATTCCTCCCGCATCATCTCCCGCAGCCGTTGGTACTGCTGCTCCGCCAGGCTGCGCTCTCCCTGCCGGGCGTACAGCTTCATCAGGTGGGAATAAGTCTCTTCCGCGTAAGGCAGCCTCTGCTGAATGCGGAGATACCAGTCCGCCGCCAGCGCCTCCTTGCCCTTCCGCTCCATCTTCTTCGCGAACCGCATGGCATGATGGCGCCACAGATTGAGCAAGCGCTGCCTCTCGTTCTCCGCCCACAGATAACCGTGCTCTTCGAAGTAATCGCCCCGGTACAGATTGAGCCATTCCTCGTATTGCTCGTCCGATAGGCTCTCGAGCTCCTCTTCGTTCCGCAGCCGGTTCTCCCATTGTTCGACGTCGGAGGCGATTCCGCCGAGATCGAGCGAATAGCTGTTCCCGGCATTCGCGATCTTGACCGAGATGCCGGCCGCCTCGAGAGAGCGGCGCAGCTGATAGATCGTGGTGTACAGCTGCGTGTAAGCCTTCTTGAGCTCGACTTCCGGCCATAGGATCTCCACCAGCGTATCCTTGCGGACAAGCTGATCCTTCCGGAACAGGAGGTAGGCGAACAGCTCCTGCGCTTTGACCGTCCTCCAGGCGAGCTGCTCCTGCTTGCCGTATTCGATCTGCATCCGTTGGAAGCAGCGGATGAAGGCCGGACTGGATGGAGCGGGAGCCGCTTCGTCCTTGTCCTTCAGCCGGGCTTCGATTCTGCGCACGGTCAGGGCCAGCCGCTCCGTCTGAACCGGCTTGAGCACGTAGTCCAGCGCTTGCAGCTCGAACGCCTTCACCGCGTACTCTTCGTAGGCGGTGACGAAGACCACCTCCACGGACGGGTGGATGTCCTGCAGTCTCTCCGCCGCCTCCAGCCCGTTGATCTCCGGCATATCGATATCGAGGAAGACGACGTCGGGCTTCGCGGAAGCCGCCGCTTCGAGCGCCTCCGCCACGTCCTGGAACGTGTCCAGCACTTCGACCCCGCCGATCCTGGTCAATTGTCTCTTCAAATCGAGAAGCGCCAACGCTTCGTCGTCCACTAACAAGCCCCGCATGGTCCGATTAACCTCCGTCAGAGGGCAAGCCTCGTATTTCTCTTCTCTCCGTCGAGCCCGAGATGTCCTTGCTATATTTATATCGAAGTTTGCCACGAAATGTTGCAGTAGATAGCGGTAACAATTTTGAACAGGGGATGAACTCGCAAGGAAAACGATTGATTTTGTCGAATTATAACGGGAAAAGAATGCAAATGAGGCCGGGGATTCATGAAGCGCACCGTTGCGATTGTATTGATCTATATAGCCGTGCTGGCAGGCTTGCGTTGGATTTGGTACGACCAGTTCGGGCCGAAGGCGGATTACCCGCAAGCGGTCCAAGGCGTTCTGGACCTGCGGGGGGTGGACCTGGAACGGTACGGCACGATTCCGCTGGACGGGGAGTGGGAGTTTTATCCGGGCCAGCTGCGAACGGGAGACGACTTCGCGGGTGTCGCGGCCGCCTCCGCCTCCAAGCGTTACGTTCGGGTTCCGGGCAATGCGGGAGGATCGTTGACGGAGAGCGAACGATCGGCGCTATACGGATACGGAACCTACCGGCTGCGGATTCTCGTCGATCGTCCTCTGAACGAGCCTTACCAGCTGTGGATTCAGAAAATCGAGGCGTCTTCGCAGGTGGAGATAAACGGCGAAGTCTCCCCGCCCTCCGGGCAGCCCGCGAATCGGGCGGAGAACTACAAGCCCCGGGCGGGCTCTTATACCGTCGCGTATGACGGCGGGAACAGCCGCGAGATCGACGTCATTATCCGAATGGCGAATTTCGACCGCCCCTATCAGGGGGGGATCGTCCGTTCCATTCTGTTCGGCCCGCAATCGGCCGTGGATACCGAACGCTGGTATTCCATCGGCTTCCAGCTCGTGGCCTTCGTGATCATGCTGCTGCACGGTCTTTACGCGCTTATCCTGTACTTCTTCAACCCGCGCGTTAAGGCGCTGCTCTTCTTCCTGGCCTTGCTTCTGCTCGTGGCCCTCTCGATCGCCTGCAGCAACGACCGGATTCTGCTGCAATGGGTGCCGCTCAACTACGCCTGGACGTTGAAGCTTACGGTCTTGTCTTACGTCGGGCTGTCGTTCTTTATTTTGCTGATGACCCGGATTTTCTTCGGGAAGAACCGGCCCGGCAAGCTGTTCTACGGGTACGCCTGCCTATTCGGCCTCTACGTGCTCTTCGTGCTGGTCGCGCCTGCCCGATACATCGATTGGACGTTGTACTACCGAATTTTTACTTTTCTATACCTGTTCCCGGTTCTATGGTTCTTCCTTCTGGTCGTCCGGGTTACTCTGCGAAGGCAGGAGGGGGCCGTCTTCCTGCTGTGCGTGGCGATCGCCATCGTCTCCAGCGTCGTGTGGGGGATCGAACCCCTTAACACGCCGCCGGTCTACTATCCGGTCGACATGATCGCCGCGATCGTCTGCTTCTCGGCCTTCTGGTTCCGGCAGTACTTCCGCCAATCGGAGGAGAACGCCGCCCTGAACGAACGGCTGCGGGCCGCGGACAAGATGAAGGACCGGTTCCTGGCCAACACGTCCCACGAGCTTCGGACTCCGCTTCACGGCGTCATCAACATCGCGCAGACCGTGCTGTCCCGCGAGAAGCAGTCGCTCGATCCGAGAAGCGCCAAGGAGATGGAGCTGCTGATCACGGTCAGCCGGCGCATGTCGCATCTGCTGAACGACCTGCTCGACGTCGTGCGGCTGCAGGAAGAGCGGATCGCCCTTCGGCTCGAACCGCTGCGCGTTCAGTCCGTCGCCTCCGGCGTCATCGGAATGCTGGAGTTCCTGACGGAAGGCAAGCCGATCCGGCTTCGGACGGAGATCGGCGAAGGGATGCCGCCGGTCCTCGCGGACGAGAAGCGGCTCGTGCAGATTCTGTTCAACCTCGTGCACAACGCGATTAAATATTCCGAGGAAGGCACGATCGTCGTCTCGGCGGACGTCCGCGGCCGCGAAGCCGTCATCCGCGTCGCCGATACGGGAGCCGGCATGGACGCCCGGACGGCCGAACGCGTCTTCGAGCCGTACGAGCAGGGACGGCACTCGGAAGGCGGGGGAAGCATCGGCCTCGGGCTCAGCATCTGCAAGCAGCTGGTCGAGCTGCACGGCGGAACCTTGACCGTGCAATCCCGGGTCGGGGAAGGCTCGGTCTTCTCCTTCACGCTGCCGCTCGCGGAGGATGGCGTCGAACCGGCCCCGGAGACGGGCGGCGGAGAGAGCGAACGGGAGCGGGAGCCGGGGCTCTCGGCGGTCCGGGAGGTCGCGGCCGCCCTGGAGACTTCCGCCGCCGGCATCGCGCCCGAGTCGCTCCACCTCACTTCCGGAGGGCAGGTGAATCTGCTCGTCGTAGACGACGATCCGGTCAATCTCCAGGTGCTGAAGGGCATCTTCTCCGAATTCCCTTATCGGGTCCATGCGGCGTCCTCCGCCCGGGAAGCGCTCGAATGCCTGAACGCGGAACCGTGGGATCTGCTTATCGCCGACGTCATGATGCCGCAGATGTCCGGCTACGAGCTGGCCCGAATCGTCCGGGAGCGCTTCAACGTCTCGGAGCTGCCGATCCTGCTGCTCACCGCGCGGAGCCAGCCCGAAGACATCTACGCCGGCTTCCTGAGCGGCGCCAACGATTACGTCGTCAAGCCGGTGGACGCCTTGGAGCTGAAGTATCGCGTCTGGTCGCTGACGACGCTCAAGCGGTCGGTCGACGAGCGGCTCCGGATGGAGGCAGCTTACTTGCAGGCGCAGATCCACCCGCACTTCCTGTTCAACGCGCTCAACTCGATTCTGGCGCTCAGCGAAGTCGATACGGAGCGAATGCGCGAGCTCGGAGACGCCTTCGCCCTGTACCTTAGAATCAGCATCGACTATATGAACACGGAACAGGTGGTCCCGCTCGCTTACGAACTGGAGCTGGTCCGGTCCTACCTGTACATCGAGAAGGCGAGGTTCGAGGACCGGCTCGCGGTCGAGTGGGACATCGATCCGGAAGCGGCCGGCATGCTGCTGCCTCCGCTGACGATCCAGCCGCTCGTCGAGAACGCGGTGAAGCACGGCTTGCTAAGCCGGGCGAAGGGCGGCCGGCTGGACGTCCGGATCCGGAAGCAAGGGGCGAACGCGTCGATCGAAGTGAAGGACAACGGCAAGGGAATGACGGAGGAGGAGATCCGGCAGCTGCGGCTCGACGACAGGTCGGGCGCCGGCGGAATCGGCCTGCGGAATACGAACCGCCGGCTGACGCAGCGGTACGGCCGGGGACTCGAGATCCGCAGCGCGCCGGACGAAGGGACGAGCGTCTCGTTCGTCGTCCCGCTGCCCGACAACCGGATAGAACCGAAGGAATGACGGCAAGGAGCCGGGATCGATCGACGATCCCGGCTCCTTTTTTTCTGCCGTTGACCCATTCGCATACAGGATCCGCGATCCCGGCTTCGGTTCATATCTTGGCATAGATCGGATCGGGAAGAAGCTCCGTAGGTAAGACCCGGGCGGGCCCGGCAGGCCCCATTTCGCCGATGCTGAAGGTTTCGCCGCAGGCAGTTAGCGGCTAAACTTGTGCGTTTTTGCGAATAAGCATCCTCGATGTCATCCATGCCGATGAGCTTCTGTATGATTTTTCCTACATCCTGCGAGCAAGGGGCCTGTCGAGGAGGAATTTGTATGATTTTTCATACACCCTGCGAGCAAGGGCCTTGTTGAGGGGGGATTTGTATGATTTTTCATACACCCTGCGAGCAGGGGCCTTGTTGAGGGGGGGATTTGTATGATTTTTCATACATCCTGCGAGCAAGGGGCCTTATCGAGGGGGAATTTGTATGATTTTTCATACATCCTGCGAGCAAGGGCCTTGTTGAGGGGGGATTTGTATGATTTTTCATACATCCTGCGAGCAAGGGGCCTGTCGAGGAGGAATTTGTATGATTTTTCATACACCCTCCGAGTAAGGTGCCGTTTCGATGAGGAACTGTATGATTTTTCGTATCCATTTATGCCAAGCGCCTTCTCGGAGCAGACGGGGCCAAACCAAAAATCGAACAGGACGGTTCCGTTAGAGAAAGGGTCATCCGTTTATTTCGCCCCGCGTACGCCGAAGTCACAGAAAGTTCATGCCTGCTCTCCCCGGAATGTGAATTCCGTCACAGTGAACCGGGGGGCGCCGCCTTTAAGATGGGGGTGTTCCGATTTAACCCAATCCATTGGAGGGACGTCCGAATGAAGAAGCGGTCCATCATGACGTGCATCCTGCTCTTGGCGGCAGGGCTGCTGAGCGCTTGCGGCGGAGGAGACGACGACAAAGAGAACGCCTCCGCTCCCGCGTCGGCAAGTTCGTCCGCGCCGGCAGCCGCCGGCGGCGAGGCGAAGGAGATCAAGGTCGACGCGAAGAATTTCGAGTTCGACCAGAAGGAGATCAAGGTGGCCAAGGGCGACAAGGTGACGATCGCGCTGAACAACTCCCAAGGCAACCACGCGCTGAAGATCGACGGCTACGACGTCGAAGCGAAGGGCGGCAAGTCCGTCACGTTCACGGCCGACAAGGCGGGAGAGTTCAAGTTCTACTGCAGCGTCATGTGCGGGGCGGGCCATGCCGACATGACGGGCAAGCTGATCGTCGAATAACGCCCGCGAAGGGCACGAAGGAGGAAGTCTCGTGGCCAAACGCGCATCGGACGCAGGCAGGCCGGCGGCGAACGGGAAGGAGACCGCGGAACGGCCTCAGGCGGGCCGCGACCCCGGGGCCGGCGCGCCCGATCAAGCATCGCTCAAGGGGACGTTCGCGTCGGTTATGCTGCTGGGCGCTTTTCTCATCGTCGCTTGGGTGTCCGTGTTCGTCCTGTACGTGCATCGGAATTGACCGACATACGTTGACGAGGAGAGAGAGCTTATGCACATTCACCGCCTGGAAAAAATATGGCTGACCTTCGGCATGGCGATGCTGGTCGTCTTCCTGCTCGTTCTCGGCCTGTCCGCCTTCACGATGGGGATGGACACGCCGAACAGCAAGCATCATGCCCATTCGATCGATCCGGCCAAGGTGAGCGAGACGCCGCCGTTCGACAAGCCGGTTCTGACTCCGACGGGCGACGGCGAATACGAAGCCGTCATGGTCGCCTACGCCTTCGGCTACAGTCCGGAGACGCTGGAAGTGCCCGCGGGCTCGACCGTTCACTTCGCGGTGACGAGCTCGGACGTCGTTCACGGCTTCGAGATTCCCGGCACGAACGTGAACATGATGATCGTGCCGGGCGAAGCGAATCACGTCTCCCATACGTTCGACAAGCCTGGGGAGTATCTGATTCTGTGCAACGAGTATTGCGGCATCGGGCATCAGATGATGTACACGAAGCTTGTCGTGAAGTAAGGGGAAGGCAACGCTATGGCCGAAAGGACGATCGATCATGACTTCGACATTTGACCGCAAGGACGGCAAGCTGGTGCTGGCCCACCTCCTGTTCGCTTACGGAGCCTTGCTCCTGGGCGGGATCTGCGGCCTGCTCCAGAGCCTGGTGAAGGGCGGCACGATCACGCTTCCGGCGGGCATCGGCTACTACCAGCTGCTGACCGCGCACGGCGTGTTGATGGCGCTGGTGTTCACGACCTTTTTTATCATCGGGTTCCTGTATTCGGGTCTGAGCAAGACGCTCGGGGGATCCTTGACGGGGCTGTCCCGGAAGCTCGGCTGGGCCGGCTTCGCGCTGATGGCTTCGGGCACGGTTCTCGGCGTCGTCATGGTGCTGCTCAACAAGGCGACCGTGCTGTACACGTTCTACGCGCCGCTGAAGGCGTCGCCTTACTTCTATATCGCGCTCGTGCTGCTCGTCGTCGGCAGCTGGCTGGGCGGCTACGGGGCGTTCGCGCAATACCGGGCGTGGAAGAAGACGAATCGGGGGAAGCTGTCTCCGCTGCTCGCGTTCATGGCCGTCGTGACGATGCTCATGTGGCAGATCGCGACGCTCGGCGTGGCCGCGACCGTGCTGATCCAGTTCATCCCGTGGTCGTTCGGATGGGTCGATACGATCAACGTGCTGCTCAGCCGGACGCTGTTCTGGTACTTCGGCCATCCGCTCGTCTACTTCTGGCTGATGCCGGCCTACATGAGCTGGTACGTCATCGTTCCGAAGATCATCGGCGGGAAAATCTACAGCGACGCTCTCGCGCGCCTGGCGTTCATCCTGCTGCTGCTGTTCTCGATTCCGGTCGGCTTCCACCACCAGCTCATGGAGCCGGGCATCGCGCCGTTCTGGAAGTTCCTGCAGGTGGTGCTGACCTTCATGGTCGTCGTGCCGTCGCTCATCACCGCGTTCTCGCTGTTCGCGACCTTCGAGCTGAACGGCCGCGCCCGAGGGTCGACGGGATTGTTCGGCTGGCTGAAGAAGCTGCCCTGGAAGGACGTCCGCTTCTTCGCTCCGTTCATGGGGATGCTCGTCTTCATTCCGGCCGGAGCGGGCGGGCTCATCAACGCCAGCAATCAGATGGACGCCGTCGTCCACAACACGATGTGGGTCACGGGGCACTTCCATCTGACGGTGGCGACGAGCGTGGCGCTCACCTTCTTCGGCATCGGCTACTGGCTCATCCCCGTCGTGACGGGGAGAAGGCTGACGGCGCGGCTGAACAAGATCGGCATTCTTCAGGTGTCCCTCTGGTGCGTCGGCATGCTGTTCATGTCGGGCTCGATGCACGGCTCCGGCCTGCTCGGCGACCCGCGGCGGACGGACTACACGACCTACAACGACAGCCCGCAGGCGGTGCTGTGGATGCCTTACCACGTGGCGATGGCCATCGGCGGCATCATTCTGTTCGTCAGCGTCATCGTGCTGATGTTCGCGGTCGTCGGCTTGCTCCGGGCGCCGCGCGGGGAGGAAGAGTATCCGATCGGGGAAGTGATCGATACGGCGGAGAAGACGCCGGCGATGTTCGAGCGCTGGGGGTTGTGGGTCGGCGTCTCGGCGGCGCTTATCGTCGTCGCCTACACGATTCCGCTTATCGACATCATCGGCAACGGCATCGGCTCTCCGGGGTATAAGCTGTGGTAGGTTAAGAGTCTGGATGAGAAAAAAACCCGAACCGCGCGGTTCGGGTTTTTTTGGGCCGCGGGTTCGGGTTTGCGGTCTTCGCGCTGCGAGAGAGGGCGGGTGCCTTACGAGTCGACGTTCAGCAGCTTGCGATAAATGGCGATGAGGCTGTCGACCTCCGCTTCGTCGAGGGGGCTGAACATCTTCTCCGTCAGGGCGATCCGCTTGTCCTGTACGGTCTTGAGGGCGGCGTGGCCTTCTTCGGTGATCTCCAGCTTGACGACCCGGCGGTCGCTCGCGTCATTGATGCGACGGGCGAGATTCTGGCGGACGAGCTTGTCCGAGATGACGGTCATTCCCCCGGAGGTTACGCCCAGGAACTGCGCCAGATACGTGCTCGACTTGGGTCCTTCCGACGCGAGAATGTCCAGGGCCTGCACCTGGCTCAATGAGATATCTTGATCGTTGTCCCGGCTCCATTCCTGTCTCCACAAGCGGTTATGCAGCCGGATCAGTCCGAACAGTTCGACGAGTTGTTCGTGCTTCGACACGTCCCATCCTCCAACTTTCCGAGTTTATTCGATTTTCTCATAAATCGGCTTTTCCCGCCAGTTCCTATTCGGCGTTCGGCCCGTTACAGCGCCCGATCTTCGCGCGGAGCGATCCGTTATTCGCCGGACTCCAATTCGGTTAGTGGAGGCGAGATGAGCCAGACCCGCGGATAGAGTTGCTGTAACCGCCAAAATGGAGATTGGAGAGGTCGAAACCGGAGAACGAGGAGATGGGGGGCGAGAATGACGTGTCGGCGCCTCGAATGAGCCCAAATAAAACCGCCCCGAGGCGCGATGCCTTGGGGCGGTTCCGTTCCATTCGCGGTTACTCCGTGTAGGAGACGCGGATGCTGCCGGCGTCGGTGCGGACCTTGATGACTTCCGGCGACGTTCCCTTGGCGTCGGGAGCCGTCACCGATCCGGCGTCGGTCTTCAGGTCGAAAGTGCCTTCGTACGACTCGGGAATCTGCACCCGGACGCTGCCGGCGTCGGTCTTGATGTCCGCTCCGGTCGTGTCGTCCTTGAGCAGCTTGACGCTGCCGGAGTCGGTGGAGAGCTTGGCGGTGCCGGTCAAGTGCTGGATGTCGATGCTGCCGGCGTCGGTCTTGGCGTTCAGATCGGCGCGAATGTCCGTGCCGGCGATGCGGCCCGCGTCGGTGTGGAGCTTCAGAGTCTCGCCTTCGAAGCCGTCCACGCGGATGCTGCCCGCGTCCGTCGAGAAGTCGGCCGCGCGGGCCTCCGCCCCGTTGACGGTCATGGAGCCGGCATCCGTGGAGAAGCGCAGGGTGTCGAGGGCGGCCGCCGCTTCTTCGGTCAGCGTGACGACGACGTGCTGCTTGTCGTTGACGAAAGGGCCGAAGTTGAAATTGAACCAGCGGAAGCGCTCCTTCATATCGATCTTCAAAGCCCCGCCGCTCACGCGAACGTTGCCGATCCGGTCGATAATCTCCTGCTTCGCCTTGCCTTCGATCAGAACGGAGTTCTTCCCGTCGGCGCTGGGCTGGAATTCGATCGTAGAGGCCTGGGAATCGAACGCGATGCTCAGCTCCTTCAGATCGCCGGATCGGAACTCCCATTTATGATGATATTCGTTCAGCGGCTTGCCGAAGTTGAAGCCGTAGAGCGCCGCGCCTCCGATGCCGACGAGAATGAGGCCGGCGGCGACGCTGATCCATCGTTTAGCCATGATTCAATTCCTTCCTCTCCATAGATGAACGTTCCATTTGAAATAGAGCGAATTGACGTGAATCCACGCTTTGGCCAAGTAGTAGAACGCGACGGCCATCAGAATTCCGATCCCGGTCGCTCCGAAGGCGATGAACAGCTTCGCCGGGAAGAACTCGCCGTTCATGAACCAGTCGAGCCCAGCGGCCAGGGGGGCGGCGATCGCTCCGAGCGCCCCCGCGCCGAATCCGAGCAGCGCCGCCCATAAGGAAGCGATGATCGGCAGCAGGATCATGTTCAGGAATCCGAGCAGCACGAGGACGCCCAGCTTGCGGGCGAAGTCGGAGCGGGGAGCCGGCGGGCTCCAGGGAGCGGCGGCGGCGTATCCCGGGCCGGCATCGTACCCCGGAGAGGCCGAATACGTTCCCTGGCTTGCGTCCGAAGCATCATAAGTGGAGTCCGCGTAACCTCCGCGGGCGTCCGAGTAGGGCCGGTATTCCGTCGACCAGCTCTTGTTCAGGATCGCGGACGCCCGCGCCACCGGGTCTCCCAGCTCCTGAAGAATCTCTTCCTCCGCCCGGCCGGCCTGGATGCCGTAGGCGAAATAATCTTCGTATTCCTTCACGATCTCGCTCCGCCGCGGCTCGGGCATCGGCGCCAGATGATACTCCAGCGAAGCCAGGAAGTAATGTTTATTCATGAACGAACTCTCCCTCTACTCGTATTCGACGCGTCAGGGTCCGAATCATTCCCGAGACTTCGATATTCTCGACTCTGCCGGGCGGAACCTTCGGCGCGGCAAAGTTTTCCTTGCGGCGTCCTTGTTGAACTCATTGTACGGGAATTCCGGAAGGATCCGAACGGCCGGGAGACCAATCTTCGTCCCCGACTCGAGGCGGGGATCTTGGGAAATCCTAAACGGGCGGAGAGTTATAGCGCGATTCGCCGGGTAAAAAAGCAACAGGAGCCCCTTGAAAGGAAGGCGGAGGAACCCGGAAGGGACGATCGAGGATCGAGGCCGAGAAAAATGGGCCGAGAATCGTCAACTATTTTTGACAAAGGACATGATTTCGTCACAATTCCGTGATATAATGTTCACATATAGCGCTTACAAGGAAGGAGTAGGATGAACATGAAGAAGTCATTCGATATGTTCAGAACTCTTAAGTGGATAGCAGGTCTCGTTATTGTGTGCGGCATCGTATGCTGCGTCTGGAATATGTCGGAGTTCAACGACCGGAACCTCGGCCTGATGATCGGAATCGGATTCCTCGTGGGCGGCATCCAGATCATGCTGTTCGGCATGGTCGCGCCCTTGATGCAGAAGAAGGACGAGGCCGCCGCGCCTCCCGATTCGGCGAACGAGCTCGCCTAAGACCAAGCTGGATTCGCGCCGAGAAGGATTGCCAATGCAGAGAGAATTCTCCGCATTCGGCAGTCCTTTTTTTGCGTCTGATTGGACTTGCGTCGAAACGGTGAACAAATTATTGCGAATTCGAGGCGGTTCATTGACGCCTTTGTTAACTGTGCGGTACGTCACGCGACTTTCTGTTATCTTAAGGTCAGCAGCGCGGCATGGGGTTCGTGTGCCGTGCGAACAGGTTGCCGACTGGCAAGTGGGAGATGAGACTTGATGAAGAAGAAGGGATGGTACCGCCGCCTCGCCGCCGGGATTCCTCTGGCCGCGATCGCGTTCCTGCTGTCGGGTTGCAGCGTGAACATGGGCATTCTCGACCCGAAGGGAACCATTGCCCGCCAGCAGCTGGACTTGATCATTATTACTTCGGTCCTCTGCGTCATCATCCTGGTTCCGGTGTTGATCATGACATACTGGTTCGCGTGGAAGTACCGCCATCGCGGAGACGGGGAATATAAACCGAATTGGTCCCACAGCTCGAAGATCGAGTCGGTCATGTGGGGCGTTCCGATTATCGTGATTCTGATCATCGCCGTCCTTACGGTTCAATACGCGCATAAGCTCGAGCCTTCGAAGGCGATCGCGTCCGAAGCGAAGCCGATCACCATCGAGGTGACCTCGCTCGACTGGAAGTGGCTGTTCACTTATCCCGAGCAAGGGGTGGCGTCGGTCAACTACGTGCGGTTCCCGGCGAACGTGCCGGTCGAGTTCAAGCTGACGGCCGACGCGCCGATGAACTCGTTCTGGATTCCGCAGCTCGGCGGCCAGATCTATACGATGTCGGGCATGGCGATGGAGCTGAACCTGATGGCCGACCATGTCGGGCAATACCCGGGCAAGGGCGCGAACTTCAGCGGCGAGCACTTCGGCAAGATGGAGTTCATCGCCGAGGCGACGTCGCAGGAAGACTTCGATAAGTGGGTCGCGGACGTCAAGGGTTCTTCTCCGGCCCTGACCGAGCAAGGCTACGGCGAGCTCGCCGAGCCGGGAATCGTCGAGAAACCGACGACGTACTCTTCGTTCCCGGAAGGCCTGTTCGATCGGATCGTCAACAAATACAGCGCGGGCGCCGGCTCCGGACACCATCACGGCTCGTCTTCGTCGGACGGCGAATCGGCGGATGAAGCCCAAGCCATGGACATGGGAGCCATGGACATGGGCACCGCGGGCGATTCGTCCACGGCGACGACCGAGCACGCGCATCAACATAATTAGGAGAAGGAGGGTGTCCCATGCTGGATAAGATAAAGGATTTCGCGTCGGACTTCTTCGTGACCGGGGACCCGCTGATCTACGGCGCCGACGTCGCGATCGTCCTGACGATGGCCGCGGTCGTCTTCGTCCTGAGCTACTTCAAGAAGTGGGGTTGGCTCTGGCGCGAATGGCTGACGACGGTCGATCACAAGAAGATCGGCATCATGTACATTATCGCCGCGCTTCTGATGCTGTTCCGCGGCGGGGTGGACGCGCTGCTCATGCGCACCCAGCTCGTCATGCCGGAGATGGACTTCCTGAAGCCGGAGCACTATAACGAGATTTTCACCACGCACGGCGTCATTATGATTCTGTTCATGGCGATGCCGCTTATGTTCGGCCTGTTCAACATCGCCGTTCCGCTGCAGATCGGGGCGCGCGACGTCGCGTTCCCGTTCCTGAACTCGCTCAGCTTCTGGCTGTTCTTCATGGGCGCGATGCTGTTCAACCTGTCGTTCGTCATCGGCGGTTCGCCGAATGCCGGATGGCTCGCGTACCCGCCGCTGTCGGAGAAGATGTTCAACCCGGGCGTCGGGCAGGACTTCTACATCTGGGGCATCCAGATCTCCGGGATCGGGTCCTTGATGACGGGGATCAACTTCATCGTCACGATTCTGAAGATGCGCGCGCCGGGCATGAAGCTCATGAAGATGCCGATGTTCACCTGGTCGGTTCTCGCGAGCAGCCTGACGATCATCCTGGCGTTCCCGATTCTGACCGTTACGCTGGCGCTGCTGTTCATCGACCGGTTCCTCGGGGCGCACTTCTTCACCCTGGACGCCGGCGGCAACCCGATGATGTACATCAATCTCATCTGGATGTGGGGTCACCCCGAGGTATACATCGTTATCTTGCCCGCGTTCGGGATCTTCTCCGAGATCGTGTCCACGTTCTCGAAGAAGAAGCTGTTCGGCTACAAGTCGATGGTGTTCGCTCTCATGAGCATCAGCGTCGTGTCCTTCTTCACCTGGGCCCACCACTTCTTCACGATGGGCTCGGGCGCCAACGTCAACGCGTTCTTCGCCGTCTCGACGATGATCATCGCGATCCCGACCGGGGTCAAGGTGTTCAACTGGATTCTGACGATGTACAAAGGCAAGATCTCGTTCAAGACGCCGATGCTATGGACGATGGGCTTCATCCCGTGCTTCGTCGTCGGCGGCATGACCGGGGTGCTGCTCTCCGTGGCGCCCGCGGACTTCCAGTTCCATAACAGCTACTTCCTGATCGCGCACTTCCACCAGGTGCTCATCGGGGGCGTCGCCTTCGGGTACTTCGCCGGCTTGTATTACTGGTGGCCGAAGATGTTCGGGTTCAGCCTGAACGAGAAGCTGGGCAAGTGGGCGTTCTGGCTCTGGAACATCGGCTTCTACGTCTGCTTCATGCCGCAGTACCTGCTCGGCCTGATGGGCATGACGCGCCGCTACAGCTCCTACAGCTGGGATACCGGCTGGTTCGAGCTGAACCTCGTGTCGACGATCGGCGGCTTCCTGATGGGGATCGGCTTCCTGTTCCAAGTGTGGCAGATTCTCCACAGCATCAAGTTCATGCAGAAGGATACGACGGGAGACCCGTGGGACGGCCGCACGCTCGAATGGTCGATTCCTTCGCCGGCTCCGGAGTACAACTTCGCCACGGAGCCTCGCGTCAGCGCGATGGACGACTGGTGGGAGAAGAAGCAGAAGCTCGCAAGCGGCGGCGCTCCGGAACCGAAGCCCGCGCTGGAGCCGATCCACATGCCGAAAAATTCCGGCATTCCGATCATCAAGGCGACGTTCTGGTTCATCGCCGGCTTCGGCTTCGTCTTCGATTGGATGTGGATGGCCATCCCGGGCCTTATCGGGGTAGCGGCTTGCATGCTGGCGCATTCGTTCAATTACGATACGGATTATTATATTCCGGTGGATGAGATCAAACGCACGGAAGCTGCCGCGGGGAGGGGAGTCTGATGGCGAATCACGGGAATCACGCGGCCTCCGGGGCGCACGGGCACGATCACGGGCACGGAGGTCATCACGACCTGGAAGCCCTCCGGCAGATGGGGTTCTGGCTGTTCCTCATCACCGACTGTATTCTGTTCGGAACGTTGTTCGCGACTTATATCGTGCTTCATAACAATACGGCGGGAGGCCCGACGGCCTCCGAGCTGTTCGAGATGCCGGGCGTCATCGCCGAGACGTTCATCCTGCTCACTTCGAGCTTCACGAGCGGCCTCGCGGTTCTGTGCATGAACCGCGGCAACCGCCAAGGCCTCATCGGCTGGCTCGCCGTCACGGCGATTCTCGGCGCCGCCTTCATCGGGCTCGAAGTGTCCGAGTTCCTGAAGATGGTGGACGAAGGGGCCAAAATCTCGACGAGCGCCTTCCTGTCCGGCTTCTATACGCTGGTCGGCACCCACGGTCTTCACGTGTCGGTCGGCCTGTGCTGGATGATCGCGCTGATGTTCCAGCTTCGCAAGCACGGCATCACTTCGGTGACGCGCCGCAAGGTCAACGTCATCAGCTTGTACTGGCACTTTCTCGACGTCGTCTGGATCTTCGTCTTCACGATCGTATACATGATGGGGGTGATGTAAGATGGCGCAGCATCCAACCGGCCATTCGCACGACGCGCATGCGCACGGCGATTCCCACGAATCGCACGGCTCGCTGAAATCTTACGTCATCGGCTTCGTCCTGTCGCTCGTGCTGACGATCATTCCGCTCGTCGCGGTGCTGAACGACATGGTGGAAGGGACCGCCGCCCGCGTGCTGCTGCTCGTGACGGCCGTTCTGCAGTTCGTCGTGCAGCTGTTCTTCTTCATGCACCTGCGCGAAGAGAAGAAGCCTCGCTGGAACCTGATGGCTCTTATCCTCGGCCTGGTCATCGTGCTGACGATCGTCATCGGCTCGATCTGGATCATGACGTACAACAAGGTCGCTTAAGGCGGCTGTTGGCCAAATAGAAAGGCGCCGTCTGTCGCTCCCGATAAGGGGGGCGAAGACGGCGCTTATTCGTTGCGGCGAGGGTGGATAGTCGGCGCTGGCGGGAATCCGGCGGAGCGAGGGGAAGCGGCTCGGCGGCCGAGATCCATGCGCAAAAAAAAGACCAGGCGGCTATAGCGCCCGGTCTTCTCCTTCGTTCCATGGGTTGAGGTGCACCATGACCTCGACGACGTCGGGGTCGTTGTCCATGATGCAGTGCTTGATCTGGCGGCTGATGTCGTGGCCCTGCTGGATCGTGTAATGGCTCGGCACGCCCACGCGCACGTCGACGATGATGTAGTGGCCGTGCTCGCGCGCCCGCACGCGGTCGATCCGCTTGATCTCCTCGAGGCCGGAGATCAGCGTCTCGTAGCCGGCGAGCCGCTCGGCGGGCACGGTGCGCTCCATCAGGATGTCGACGGCCTCCTTGCCGATCTCGAAGGCGAGCTTGAGGACGAGCAGCGAGACGATGATGCCCGCGATCGGGTCGCCGTACGCCGTCCACGCCCAATCGAGCCGGTCGCCGAGCAGGGCGAGTCCGATGCCGACGACCGCGGCGAGAGAGGCGTACACGTCGGCGAGATGGTCGTAGGCGGTGGCGAGCACGCTCTTGCTCTTCTCCGCGCGGCCGATCCGGACCGTGTAGACGAACAGCGCCTGCTTCCAGACGAGCGACACGAACGCCGCGATCAGCGGCAGCCAGCTCTCGCTCTCCGGCGGTTCGAACAGCGACAGGACGGAATGGTAGCCGATCCAGAGGGCGGCGAGGGCGAGAATGACCGCCACCATGGCGGAGGCGACGACTTCGGCTTTGCCGTGCCCGTAGGGATGGTCCTCGTCCGCCGGCTTCTTGGACACCATGGACGACGTCAGGGCGGCGACCGTGGCGATAATGTCGCCCGCGTTATGGATGCCGTCGGCCAGCAGAACCGGGCTCGCGAAGGCGAAGCCGACTCCGATCTTGATAATCGTCAGCACGATGTTGCTGACCAGGCTGACCCAGATGGCGATCAACCCGCGGGAACGCGTCTCCGTCACAATGATGACTCCTTCAAAAAATGTTTGCCGAGCACAAAAAACAAATCAGGCCCTCAGCCCTGTCGGCTGAAGACCTGAACGCATCCGTATAGGAGAACGCAACCGCAATATCGACATGGGTGACGACCACCCTCTCCAATCGTTCCTCATCGTGCCGGACTTTGTTCCAGTGTATCACACAATCGTCCCGAATCCTAATTTTCCCCTGCCCATGTCCGATTGCTCCGTTCACCCGCCGCCATTACAATAGAGAGAGCAGAAATTCCGTTCGAAAGGGGCATCTCGTCATGCCGACATCCGTACCTCACGTTCCGCAAATATTGTCCCTCGTCGCCTCGCTGCTGGCCGGCGTTCTCGTCATCGCGGTCCGTCTGAGAGGGACGAACAAGCCGACCAGCCTGCGCAAGATCATCGCCCCTCCGCTCGGGATGGCGACGGGCTTCCTCATGTTCGTCGTCCCCGACGTGAGGGTTCCTTGGCTGTGGGGCATCGCCGCATGGGCCGTCGGCGCCGTCTTCTTCTCCTACCCGCTGATCCTGACCTCCCGGTTCGAGGTGAAGGACGGAGCCGTCTATCTGAAGCGGTCCAAAATGTTCGTCGTCATCATCGTCGCCCTGCTCGCCGTCCGGATTCTTCTGCACGACGTAGTCGAGCGGCACGTGACGATCCCGCAGACGGCCGCGCTGTTCTTCCTGCTGGCCTTCGGGATGCTTCTCCCTTGGAGGATGGCGATGGTTCGAAGGTATCTGGCGCTCGAGAAGACGATCCCGGAGCCGCAGCGCCGGGGATGACCCCATTGTCCAAAAGCGAACGTTCGGAAGCGAGTCCTCTCTCAAGGGGATTCGCTTCTTTTTTGCGGCTCGGTTGTGACTTTAATCTAACATAATAGGGGATATATACGTAAGAATGTACGTAAAATTTGTTGTTTTTACGTAATGAATATTGACATGAATACAATCGGAGACTATGATTACAATCAATACCAATCCTCGCCGTGCTTACGGCCCGGGGCTGCGGAATCCCGCCCGAAAGGAGGAAAGGCTTCTCTCCTCCGAGTCCGATCGCAAGAGAAGCCGCTCCGCATGGAATTATGGAACGCGATTACTTCCTTATCCCCTTCGTCCGCCCGCTTCTATGACGAGATGTTCAACGGCTCCGCCGTCCGCCCTCATTACGAGAAGGTGCAGGCGATCCTCTCCCGTCTCAGCTTCGAGGAGAAGGCCGCCCGTCAATCGACGATGAACCGGCGTCTGCTCGAGGAGGGAATCACCTTCACCCTGGCCCAATCCGAACAGCCGGACGCGCTGGAGAGGACGATCCCGTTCGACTTCGTCCCCCGGATCATTCCGAGCGACGAATGGGACGTCATCGAGCGCGGCGTCAGCCAGCGCGTCCGGGCTCTGAACGCTTTTCTCCGCGACGTCTACCATGACCAGAACATCTTCAAGGACGGCTTGGTGCCGCGCCGGATGGTGCTGGGCAACCGCTACTTCCGGACGGAGATGATGCGGATGTCCGTACCGGGCGATGCGTACGTTACCGCTTCGGGAATCGATCTGATCCGAGACGACCAGGGGAATTACTTCGTGCTGGAAGACAACCTTCGGTCTCCTTCCGGCTTCTCCTATCTGTACAAGAGCCGATCCATTATGACCCACGATTTTCCCGAACTGTACTTCTCCTACTCCGTCCGCGGCATCGACCACACGCTGCATGCCTTCCGCGCCGCGCTTCGAAGCTTGGCTCCGAGCCGCAAGAGCGATCCGGTTATCGCGCTGCTCACTCCGGGAAGCTTCAACTCGGCGTACTTCGAGCACGCGTTCCTGGCGCAGCAGATGGGACTCGAGCTGGTCGAAGGAAGAGACCTCGTCTGCCGCGACCACAAGATCTACATTCGCGGGCTGAAGGGACTGAGGCAGGTCGACGTCCTGTACCGGAGAATCGACGACGACTTCCTCGACCCGCTCGCCTTCCGGCCCGACTCCCTGCTCGGCGTGCCCGGCCTCATGAACGCGTACCGGTTCGGCAACATCGCCATCGCGAACGCTCCCGGCACCGGCGTCGCCGACGATAAAGCGATCTACTCGTTCGTGCCGGAGATGATCCGTTATTATCTGAACGAGACGCCGATTCTGGCGAACGTGCCGACGTACTTGATGAGCCGGCCGGAGGAGAGGGAGTACGTGCTGGAGCGGCTCGACCAGATGGTCGTCAAGGAGACGTCCCTGTCGGGCGGCTACGGGATGCTGATCGGCCCTTCGTCGACCGAATGGGAGCGGGAGCGGTTCGCGGAGAAGATTCGCGAGAATCCCGACAATTACATCGCCCAGCCGACCGTTAAGCTGTCGACGGCTCCCGTCTGCATCGACGGCCGGCTGTCGTCCCGGCACATCGACCTGAGGGTATTCGCCATCCTGAACGGCTCGTCCGTCCACGTGCTTCCGGGCGGGCTGACGCGCGTCGCCATGAAGGAGGGTTCGCTCGTCGTCAATTCCTCGCAAGGCGGCGGATGCAAGGATACTTGGGTTCTGACGAGATAAGGGAGGGAGAGCCATGCTGGACCGGATAGCCGAATCGTTGTTCTGGATCGGCCGGTACGCCGAACGGGCGGAGAACCATGCCCGGCTGATCGACGTGCATTACCACGTTCGCGAGGATTCGAGCGGCGAGGACGCCGTCCTCTGGCGGAGGATGGCGGAGTCGATCGCGGATCCCGCCGCCTACGAGGAGAGATACTCCGAATACCGCGAGAAGGACGTGCTCTATTATCTCGCGCTGGACGCGACGCAGCCGAACTCGCTGATGACGTGCGTGGTCCAGGCCCGGGACAATCTGAAGAAGATCCGCGAGCGGCTGCCCTCGGAGCTGTGGAATCTGCTGAACGGCTTCTACCTGTGGCTGCGCAAGGTCGGCGTCGAGGAGGTTCTGGCCGAGCCTCACCGGTTTTTCGAGCGGGTGAAGGAGGGGCTCGCCTCGTTCCAGGGAACCGCCGTGTCTATCGCGCTGCGCGACGAATCGTGGCACATGATCGAGAGCGGGCGTTACCTGGAGCGGTCGGAGAACATCGTGCGCCTGCTCCGGACGGTGAGCGCCGCGGTCGCGGAGAGGGGAGGCTCTTCGTATTCGTACCTGCTGGCCGTGCTGCGTTCGGTCGGGGGCTACGAGGCTTACCGGAGGCTCGGCATCGAGGAGCTGTCGCTGGAGGACGTCGCGTCCTTCCTGCTGCTGCAGGAGAGCTTCCCGCGGTCCGTCCATTACGCGCTCGCCGCCTTCGAGACGAACGTGAAGGCGATGCGGGCGAAGGCGGACAAGTCCGGAACGTCGCTGGACAAAATCATCCGAATGGCAGGCAAAGCCCGCTCGGAGCTGAGCTGGCTGGAGAGGCAGGATATTACGGCGGATTCGGTCGACGCCGTCATTAAGCAGCTGCTCGGCGCCAACCGGCAGCTCGGGGACGCGATGGCGCGGACGTTTTTTTCCCCCGGCGGACGGGAGGTCATCGCATGAGGCTGGAGATCTGCCACGTAACCCGCTACCGGTACGCGGACCCGGTGACGGACAGTGTCAATGAGCTGCGCCTCGCTCCGCGCACGGACGAACGCCAGGCCTGCTACCGCCATACGCTGACGATCGAGCCGAACGTTCCTCTTCTGTCGTACGAGGACTACTTCGGCAACCGGGTTCATTCGTTCACCGCGAACGACCCGCACCGCGAGCTCGTCATCACGTCGCGCTCGACGGTCGTCACCCGGGACTCTCCCATCCCGAAAAGCGGAGAGGCCGGCTCGGCGGCTTCGTGGGCCAAGCTGCGCGGCGGGGAGTTCGCCGACGCGTACGCGGAGTACCTGCTGCCGACCGTCTACGCCTCGTTCCATCCGGACGTGTCCGCCTACGCGAAGGGGATCGGCGGGGAAGAGGACGGCGTGTACGGGTTCGTGCAGCAGGTGATGCGCCGCATCTTCGACGACTTCGAGTACAAGCCGCAGTCGACGGGGGTGCACACGACGTCGGACGAGCTGATCGGCCTCGGCGCCGGCGTGTGCCAGGACTTCGCGCATCTGGCGCTGTCGGTCTGCCGGCTGCGGGGCGTGCCGGCCCGCTACGTGAGCGGGTATCACTTCGTCGGGGACCTGCAAGGGCGCGACGCGGATTTCGAGCAGGCTTCGCACGCGTGGGTGGAGGCTTACGTGCCGGGGATGGGCTGGCTCGGCTTCGATCCGACGAACAACGGGCTCGTCGATTGGCGCTACATCAAGCTGGCGCACGGCCGCGATTACTTGGACATCGTGCCGGTCAAGGGCGTGTACCGCGGCACGTCGGACCAGCAGCTGACCGTCCAGGTGGACGTTCGGCTGGCCGCGGGGTGAGGGCACAGACAGGCTCTCGGAAAAGGGGATTCGGAAGTCCCGCTCATGGTTTCGATCCTTCGCAGGGCGCCGGTTCCGGACTCGTTGTCTAACGAGCTCGGAGTCGCTATTTAGCGTCGGAAGCCCGATTTTGAAACTCTAACCAACCTCGGCGATCTTATTTGGGGCCAGCAGCGTCTCCTCGATTCGTTAGCCGCCTTCCTTCATCGAAACGGGAACTATAGATAAAGAACGACGGAACGTAGCTCGCGCTTCGTTCCGTCGTTCTTTTGGGTTCAAACGTTCATTCGGCCGTTCGTCTTCTTTACCCTCTGGTCGTCCGTCTGCGGGCGAACCACCGGGCGGTCAACAGAATGAGCGCGGAGGCGGTCAGGATGTACCCGAAGAGAGAGACGAGCGGCATGGACTCGCCGGTCTTCGGGAGTCTGCCTGCCGCAGAGCCCTCATCCCCGCCGTTATCGGCTGCTGCTTGCGCCGGCACGACGTTGACTTCGACCGTGATCTCCTCGCCGTCGCTTGTGGCGACCGTGAAGGAATCCTTGCCGGTATACCCCTGCTTCGGAGTGTACTTCCAGTTGCCCTTCGCGTCCACGGTGACCGTGCCGCGGGCCGGCTTGCTGCCGACGCTGGCTTGGGCGCCCTTCGGAACGTCGACTTTGCCCTTAACGGAAGTGTTCTTAGGCGTGGTCACTTCCTTGCCGGGCTTATGAGGCTTGGGCGAACCCGGCTTCGTCGGCTGGCCGCCATCTCCCGGTTCGGTCGGATCGACCGGCGTCGTCGGCGTACCCGGATCGACCGGAGTTGTCGGCGTTCCCGGATCTACCGGGGTCGTCGGCGTGGTCGGGTTCGTCGGCGTCGTCGGATCTACGGGATTCGTCGGCTGCGGCTCTTCGGGAACCGGATCGGGACCGGACCCGGAGCTGCGCGGAGAGTTCACGACCGTAACGGCCGTATCCTGTCCATAAGCAACCGTGAATTCCGTATACTTCGTCTTGATGGCGTAACCCGATGGGGCCTTCGTCTCTTCAAAGATGTACTTGCCCGGTCTCAGGCCGGACACGTGGAGCTGTCCGTTCGCGTCCGTCTTCAAGTTCTCGATCGCGCGGCCCTCGCGGTCCTTGACCGGATTCTTGTTCTCGTCCAGGAGACGGAACACCGCGCCGCTCAGCTTCCGGCCGGAAGTGCCGGTTCTGACTTTGGTCAGCGTCACCGACCCCGTCAGGATCTGATTCTCGAACGTCAGCTGCACGTTCTCGCCGTCCTGGACGATCTCGAACTTCACTGGCGTCGCGTTCGCTCCATAACCGGCTGGAGGAGCGACTTCGACGAACTGATACTTGCCCGACTTCAAGCCGCTGACGATCAGCTTGCCTTCGGCATTCGTCTTCAGATCCTTCTGCAGGACGGCGCCGTTCTCGTCTTGAAGCTCGAACGCCGCGCCCTCCAGGGCGGCTCCGTCATAGGAATCGATCTTCTTCAGCTCGACGGAGCCGACGTTGCGCTCGTTCTCCATCGTAGCCGCCTTCGCGATCGTCTGCCTTGCGTCGATCGTGAACGGAATCGGAGCCGGATTCAGGCGGTAGCCTCTCGGCGCTTCCGTCTCGATCAATTGATAGTCGCCCGGAGTCAGCTCGGGCAGATAAATTTTGCCTTGGCTGTCGGTGACGAGGGCGGAAGACGCCGCCACGTCCTCGTACTTGTCGCCGTTCTTCGCCTGAAGCTTGAAGACGGCTCCCGGCAGCTTCGCTCCGGTATCCTTGTCGACCTTCGTCAGTTCGAAGGCCAGAACGCCCGCGTTCTTCCGATTCCCGAACGTCAACTTCACGTTCTCGCCGTCTTGGACGATCTCGAACTTGATCGGCGTCGCATCGGCCGCGTAGCTCAGCGGAGGGGCGACTTCGACGAACTGATACTTGCCCGACTTCAAGCCGTCGATCACCAGCTTGCCTTCGGCATCCGTTCGCAGATCCTTCTGCAGGACGACGCCGTTCTCGTCTTGAAGCTCGAATACCGCGCCCTCCAGTCCGGCTCCGTCATAGGAGTCGACCTTCTTCAGCTCGACGGAGCCGACGTTGCGCTCGTTCTCCATCGTGGCCGTCTTCGCCGCGGACTGGTACCCGTCGATCGAGAACGGGATCGGGGCCGGATTCAGGCGATAGCCTCTCGGCGCTTCCGTCTCGATCAATTGATAGTCGCCCGGAGGCAGCTCGGGCAGGTAGATTTTGCCTTGGCTATCGGTGACGAGGGCGGAAGCCAGAGCCACGTCGTCGTACTTGTCGCCGTTCTTCGCTTGCAGCTTGAAGACGGCTCCCGGCAGCTTCGCTCCGGTATCCTTGTCGACCTTCGTCAGCTCGAAAGCCCAGACGCCGTCGAACTTGCGATTCGCGAACGTCAACGGCACCGTCTCGCCGTCTTGAACGATCTCGAATTGGATCGGCGTCGCGTCTGCGACGTAAGTGATCGGAGGAGCGACTTCGACGAATTGATACTTGCCCGACTTCAAGCCGTCTACGACCAGCTTGCCTTCGGCGTTCGTCTTCAGGTCCTTCTGCAGAACGACGCCGTTCTCGTCTTGAAGCTCGAACACCGCGTCCGCCAGACCGGCGCCGTTAAGCGGGTCGAACTTCTTCAGCTCGACGGAGCCGACGTTGCGCTCGTTCTCCATCGTGGCCGTCTTCGCGGCGGTTTGCCTCGAATCGATCGTGAACGGAATCGGAGCCGAATTCAGGCGGTAGCCTCTCGGCGCTTCCGTCTCGATCAATTGATAGTCGCCCGGATCCAGCTCGGGCAAGTAGATTTTGCCTTGGCTATCGGTGACGAGAGGGGAAGCCAGAGCTACGTCCTCGTACTTGTCGCCGTTCTTCGCTTGAAGCTTAAAGACGGCTCCCGGCAGCATCGCCCCGGTATCCTTGTCGACCTTCGTCAACTCGAAAGCCCAGACGCCCTTCACGTTGGCGATCGTGAGCGTTCCCGTCGAATTGGTGAAGGAGATCAGCTTGCCGTGCTGGTATTCCTCGTCGATCAGATAACCCGAAGGAGCGGCAAGCTCCCGAAGGAGATACTCCTTGTAACGGATTCCCGGGAATACCGCCTTGCCTTCCCCGTCCGTCGTCTGCGTGCCGATCAGGGTCGTTCCGGTCTTGTCATAGAGACCGAAGACGGCCCCCTGCAGCCCCTTCGAAGCATCGGAGGCATCCACCTTGACAAGGGTCAGATCCCCCTTGCCCGGGGTGCTCGCTCCGCCTCCCGCTCCCGACAAGCTTACGATAATATCCGACTTCTCGCTCTGCTGAGCAGACCCGGAGGATTGGCCGGCGAACTTGGCGTCGTTGGTGACGGTCTCGCCGTCGTCCGCATTAAGGAACGACTTGTACTCCAGAACATAAGACTCTTCGATCGCTTCCTTGAACGTCAAGGCGAACGCGTTGCCCTGAACGTCCAGGGAATACTTGGACGGGTCGACTTCGCCCGCCTTCGTCGGATTGCCGTCCTTGTCTACCGTCGTCGCGAAGAGCTTGAAGGAATCCGGGACCAGTACCTGGTTCGACGACAAGGTGTCCGTCAACTTCGCGCCGGCCTCGACGAGGGATTGGCTGCGATTGATATCGACGGTCCAGAATGCGTAGTCTTGCTCCGCTCCCGTGCCCTGGCTGCCTTCCTTGTAGATGAACTCGTTCCCGTAATTCGGCGACACCGTCGCCGACTTGTTGAACAGCAGCGTGGCCGGATCGTCCTCATCGATCAGCGTCGCGTGATTCTTATACTCGGTTCCGACGCGCTGACCCTTCAGGCTTGTCTTGTACGTGATGCGGTAAGCGGAATTGATCTTTCCGAGCGTCAATTTGAAGCCGCTGTTCCCATTATCCTTAACGCTATAGTCGGCGTTATAAGGACCGGGCACGAGTGCTCCGGGGGAGACTCCGTTCTCACCGCTCGTCAAGTTCAGATGGCGCACTTCCAAGGAATTTTCAACGAAAGTCTCCGCGCCAGTATAGAAGTCTTGAACAATCGCGTTGTCGATGTCGTGAAGGTTGTAGTTCAAGTCGATCGTCCAGGTGATCTCCTTGGTGCGGGCGTCGTAGGAGCCTGTCTTGTTGCCGTTGCCCTGGGAGAACTGGTCGATCTTGGCCGTGCCGGTCTTGGTGATCGTCTTGGCCGTGCCGTCGCTCTCTTCCCAATCCAGCTTGGCTGTGTTCGAGTATTGGGATAGTTTACGGTCCGCGATCACGGTCGAATCGAAGCGGGTCTCGTAATCGATTTTCAGAGCGCTCGAGATCGGCTTCAGGAACGTGATGACGAATCCTTCCATGTAGGAAGTCTTCGGTTCGACCTTGTAGTCCTCGTTTACTTTCAAGGTGCCAATCTTCAGCGTGCCTGGCAGGAATTCCAAGCCCTGGTTCGCGGCGTAGGTGTCGGTAATGACGACCTGATCCATCGGCTTGTTGTCATTGTTCAAGTTCAGGGACCAGGCGATCGTCTTGCTGGCGTAGTTGACGGTCCCGTTGTTCTTCCTGAAAATGACCTGCTGGATGTTCCGAGTCGCCTCTTTCGTCTCGGTACCGAAGACGACCGTGTTCTTGATCGGGCGATCTGCAAAGACTCGCTCCTTCGAAGTCGTCTGGTACGCGATCTCGTAGGCGGAGTCGATGTCGTGAAGGAATTGCAGCGTGAAGGCGCCGTTCGTATCATCCTTATCAACCGTGTAGGCCGTGCCTTCAGCAAGCGCAGCCCCCGATCGCGTCGCTTTGCCGCTGGCGTCGACGGTCAGAGGGAATACTTCCAAGGACACAAGCTTCTCCAGCGGACCGAACGTATCGGTCAGCTTCGCGTCAACTTGGTCGATCTGCCGCTCGTTCAAGTTCATCTGAATCGACCATCCGACGGTTTGCGTCACGGAATCGTAGCTCGTCGTCTTCTTGTCGAGCGGCGGGATGTACTTGGCCGAGACCGAGTCGGAATCGGTCAGCTTCGTCGCGCCGTCTTCGGTCACTTCGGCCTTGTTCGTATAAGTCTTGTTCCCGGTACCCGTAATCTTGGTCGTGTACTCGACCTGATAGGCGCCATCGATGTCTCCGAACGCCAGGCTGAATTCGGTCGGCTTTGTGCTGTCGAATGCCGGAGTTGCCGGTTCTCCGACGACGGTCGAGCCGTCCAACTGCACGTCCAGTTTGAAAGCCTTGACGGACGCCGGGTCGATGGCGAGGCCATCGGGAAGCGTGTCCTTGAAGACGGCGTTCTTGATGCTGTCTTCCTTCATATTGAAGCGGACGACCCAATCGATCGAGCTGGGATTCATCTCTTTGTCAGGCGTTCCCGACTTGTCGATGTTGCTCGTAGCGGCACTCTTGAAGTGGACCGGGATGTTCGCATAAACGTTGCCGTCGTATTGGAACTCGATCTCTTGCTGCGTGCTTCCGGAGAGCTTGCTCTTGTTGAACTGTCTCCAGACGTAGAAGTTGCCGGTCAGCTCTTCCCCTTCGATCGATTCGTTGAAGGTGAAGGTCACTTGGCCTTCCGGCGTGACCTTGTACGTGCCGATCTCGCCGACATCGCCTTCGAGCTTGCCGGTCAATTCACTTCCGACCTTGAACTTGTCCGGCAGATCGAACACGAACGTGGAGCCCGCCTTATATTCGTGGTCCGCTGGAAACTTCCACGTGAAGTCGACTTGGACGCGCGCGCCCTGGTCCAGACGGACGTTCTGAATCTCTTGGCCGTCTTCGTCCGTGATGACGACGCTCTGAATCAAATTCTCGGCGATCGTGCCGGTATCCGCATGCACCTGGGAAGCGGGCAGGGGGAAGTTAAGCAATACGGCTGCCGCGATCAGAAAAACGAATAATTTCCGAATACCTCTCATCCTTCTACATTCTCCTCGACAAAATAGTTGGCAATTGCCCGCCTATACGGCAGGCTCCCGAAGCTCCGCGGTGACGATCAGCCGATGGGTCGCCTTCCGGATCGGCGTGCAGGTGATCAGCGTCAGTACCGAACGGTCTTCCGTCTGGTCCAGCACGGACAGCTCCTCCGGTTCGACGACCTTGGTCCCCGTAACGACGTACCGGTAAGTGCCGGCCGTCGTGTCGATGTCGATCTCGTCGCCCGGCGCCAACTCTCCCAACCGGTTGAAGTGCCTCCCCTTCGTCCAGCTGCGGTGTCCCGCCAGGACGAAGTTGCCCGTCTGTCCCGGCAGCCTGCCCTCCACGACGGTGCCGGCTCCCTTCAGAAGCGACTTCGCGTCCGCTCCCTTCACGATCGGCTCGACCAGGTCGATGGAGTCGATCCGGATAGAGCCGAGCAGCTCCAGGCCGTCCACCTTCTTCCACTGGGGGAGAGGCTTCTCGGCTGCCGCCGCGGCGGCGGGCGGAGCGGAAGGCTTGGGCGCTTCGGCCCGAACCGGCTGCGGGGCGGCCTGAATGCGAAGGCTCCAATCGCTCAGCAGCTCCAGCTGTTCTCTCTCTTTCGCCCGGTCCTCGAATCGGGGGTACGCGATCATGGCCAGCCCTATGAATACGGCCGCCCACAGCCCGATCGTCCATGCGTAACCTCTTCTTACCTTGCGGCTTCGACGCATTTTTTCATTTCCCACCATCTTTCTGCCTAAATTCGGGAATGACTGTGACATTTTACTACAGGCAACTAAACAATTTTTGAACGAAATAGGAAATTGGAGGTAACGCCATTCCTTGGGGAGACATGATAGAACCGTGCGCAAAAAAAAAATCGCCGAAAGCCCGCGATAACGGACGATCGGCGATTTGGCGCGAGAAGGAGAAGGGGGGTAAGCGGCACGACATCAAGCGGTGCCCAGCGCGACGCCCAGCTTCTTGAGATATTGGCGGTAGGCGATGCTGACGCGGTCGCACCGGAGCGACAGCTCGGCCTGCAGGTCGAGAGGCAGGTTCTCGGGCTTCTGATTTTCCACAATCGGCTTGTCCTGCGCGAAAATCATATCCTGGAACTCGACGATCTCCTCGTCCGTCGTGCCGGTGTCGTAGTTGAACGACAGGACGCCGTAGGCGACGGACTTCCCTTCGGCCACGGGGCGGACGGCGAGCATGATGGACATCAGGTTGCCGTTCTCGCGGTCCCGCTTCGTGAACCGCACGACGAGCGGGCGCAGAATCTTGTACGTGTAATAGACGTGCTTGGCTTGGCCGGAGCCGTCGGGATCGGGCTGGAAGACGGCGATCTCTTCCGAATAAGGGCCGTCCTCGTCCTCGAGCATCCGGTAGTCGCCGATCTCCGCATGATCCGGCACCCCGAGGTAGCCTTGGTGGATGAACGCCAGATGGCCGACGTCGAGGAAGTTCTCGACGATGCGCGGCGGATTGGCGGCGACCTCCTGCGGGCCCCAGACGACGTTCCGGAACCCGGAGCCGGCGTCGAATTCCGGATACGGCGGCAAGGAAGGGCGGCTGCCGTCCAGATTGACCCAGACGAGCCCGTATCGCTCCTCGCAGGGGAACGTCTCGGCCTTCGCCTTCAGCGGAATCGCCTGCCCGGCGGGAAGCTGCGGAATCTTGACGCAAGCGCCGTCGGCGCCGTACTCCCACTCGTGGTAAGGGCAGACGAGCCGTCCGTCCCGGATGCAGCCGAGCGACAGAGCGGCTCCGCGGTGGACGCACAGGTCGGAGAAGGCATGGACGCCTTCGGCGGTTCGGAACAGGACGAGACGGCGTCCGAGAAGGGTGACGCCGAGCGGCTTCTCGGCGACGTCGACGGCGCGAGCGGCGACGATCCAGTCGCTCGCGAGTACGGGATCAAGCTGCGGATGGCTGTGGTTCATGCGGAATGAGGCCTCTTTTCGTAGAGAATGTTAAATTTACGAACGATTAAACCTTACATAAGTTATATTGTACGTGAAATCTATACATTTTGTCGAATATCCTCTATAATCAAACGGTCAAATACGTTATTCATGGATGTTCACCTACTATGAGGAGGTCTCTAACAGCATCATGGAACGACAACCCGCCACAGCCGCCGCGAACGGAACGAATCTTCTGGTCGGAGTCGACGACAAGATCGGCGTCGGCAAAGCTTTCTTGCTCGGCTTGCAGCACGTATTGGCCATGGACTTGTACATCGCCCCCATTATTATCGCCGGACTGCTCGGCTTAAGCGGGGGAGACACCTCATTCTTCATTCAAATGTGCTTCCTGGCGACCGGCATCGGGACGCTTATCCAGACGGGCATCTTCATGCGGCTCCCGGTCGTGCAGGGACCTTCCTATATTCCGATCGGCGCCATGTCGGCCATCGGCGGCAAGCTCGGCCTCGCCGCCATGACGGGGAGCCTGCTGCCCGGCGCCCTGCTGATCGCGATTCTCGGCCTGCCTCTGAAGTGGTTCGCCAAGGCCGTCCGCAAGATCATTCCCCCCATCGTCGGCGGCACGGTCATCATGGTCGTCGGCGTCACCCTCATTCCTTCCGCGATGAAGAGCGTGTTCAACGCTCACGGCAACCTGGGCCATAACGTGATCGTGGCCGGCGTCTCCGCCGCGGTGCTCGTCGTCTGCATGCTGTTCGGCAGCAAGCTGAAGCGCGGGGGCACCCTGTTCCGTCTGCTCTCCGTCATTCTCGCCATCGTCGTCGGCACGATCGTCGCTTCCTTCTACGGAGCGGTGGACTTCTCCCCGGTCGCAGACGCCAAGTGGATCAAGATGCCCGAGCTGTTCCCGTTCGGCACGCCGACGTTCGACTGGAGCGCGGTAGCGACGATGGCTCTCGTCTATCTGATCGTCCTGATCGAGACGACCGGAACGTGGTTCGTCGTCTCCTCCGTCACCGGCAGCGAGCTGACCGAGAAGCGGCTCAACCGCGGCGCGTTCGGCGAAGGCATCGGCTGCTTCGTCGGCAGCCTGTTCGGCGGCTCCCCGATGACGGGCTACTCGTCCAACGCGGGCCTGATCGCCGTCACCGGCGTCGCGAGCCGCATGGCGATCATGTCGGGCGGCATCATCCTGCTCGTGCTCGGCTTCGTGCCGAAGCTGTCCGTGCTTATCACCTGCATTCCGGAGCCGGTCATCAACGGCATCTTCGCCATCGTCTGCGTCGCGATTCTGATGAACGGCCTCAAGGTCATTCAGCCGCTGAGAATCGACGACCGCAACATGATGATCGTCGGCATTCCGATCATGCTGACGCTCGGCCTCACCGTGTTCCCGGGCGACGTGCTGCAGACGCTTCCGGACTTCGCGAACTACATCCTGTCCTCCGGAACGGCCGTGGGCGCGATCGCGGCGCTCGTGCTGAACCTGATCATCCCGAAGGGGAAGGAAGCGTCGGAATCCGAAGGTGGATAACGCATTCGAGTCTGACGGGGATTAATGTTCGGATTTAGGTTGAAAACAACCTGTTTAAGCGGGGTTAACTTTCGTTTTACACTCCATTAACGAATGATTGGGCGAAGGTGCGCTTGACACGTGCGGCTAAAAAGAGTAGCATTGGGTTGCGCCGCCAAGCGACGCCTGCAATCTTATCGATGAACGCACAGACAACTTCCATTCGTATATCCCCGGCGATAAGGGCCGGGAGTTTCTACCGGGAACCGCAAATTCCCGACTACGACGGAAGCGGGATCCTTGTATCCTGCCAGCCGCCGCGGTCGGGAGTTTTTCTTTTTCTACGGCCATGGACGGCACTCGCCCACACTCAAGGAGGTTGACCCATCTCATGAACCGTTATGACGTCATCGTCGTCGGCGCCGGACCGGCCGGCATTTTCGCTTGTTATGAACTGACCCGCAAAGCCCCGGAGCTCAAGGTGCTGCTCGTGGACAAGGGCCACGAGATCCGCCGGCGCAGCTGCCCGATCCTCGAGGAGAAAATCAAGCTCTGCCCGCCGGCCGCCGGCAAGAAGGAGTTCGCCGGGTGCCTGCCCGCCTGCTCCATCACCGCCGGCTTCGGAGGCGCGGGCGCCTACAGCGACGGGAAGTTCAACATCACGACGGAGTTCGGGGGCTGGCTGACCGACTACCTGCCGCCTTCGCAGGTGCTCTCGCTGATTCGGTACGTGGACGAGGTGAACCTCGAGCACGGCGCGACCGATACGATTACCGACCCGACGACCGACGTCGTCCGGAACATCGAGCAGCGCGCGTACGCCGCCGGCCTCAAGCTGCTGCGGGCGCAGGTGCGCCACCTCGGCACCGAGCAGAACCTGGAGATCATGAAGTCGATCTCCGATTACCTCGGCTCGCGCATCGACATGATGTTCAAGACGGAAGTCGAAGACCTGATCACGGAGAAGGTCGAAGGCAAACACCGCGCGCGCGGCATCCGGCTGAAGAACGGGGAAGAGCTCTTCGCGGACACGGTCGTCATCGCGCCGGGGCGGGACGGCTCCGCCTGGCTGACGGAGGTGTTGAAGAAGCGCCGCCTGAAGATGTACAACAACCAGGTCGACGTCGGCGTCCGCGTGGAGACGTCGGACATCGTCATGCGCGAGATCAACGAGCATCTGTACGAGGGCAAGTTTATTTTCAACACGTCGGTCGGCACCCGGGTGCGGACGTTCTGCAGCAATCCGTCGGGCCACGTCGTCGTCGAGAACCACAGCGGCGTCATGGCCGCGAACGGCCACGCCTTCAAGGATCCGGCGCTCGGGTCGCAGAACACGAACTTCGCGCTGCTCGTCTCGCACAAGTTCACCGAGCCGTTCGACAAGCCGAACGAATACGCGCGGGAGATCTGCAAGCGGGCGAACGACCTGTCCAGCGGCGGGGTCATCGTGCAGAAGTTCGGGGACATCCTGCGGGGCCGGCGCTCGACCGCTGCGCGCATCAAGGAAGGCTTCCTCGAGCCGACGCTGAAGGAAGCGGTGCCGGGCGACCTCGGGCTCGTGCTGCCGTACAACACGATGAAGAGCCTGGTCGAGATGGTCGAGGCGCTGGAGAAGGTGACGCCGGGCATCGCGTCCGAGCACACGCTGTTCTACGGCGTCGAAGCGAAGTTCTACTCGGCGCGCCCGCAGCTGACCGAGAAGCTCGAGACGGAGATCGAGGGGCTATACTGCGGCGGCGACGGCGCGGGCGTCACCCGCGGTCTGGCCCAAGCGGGCGCGGCGGGCGTCTGGATCGCCCGCAACATCGCGGAGCGGTTGGGCTGAAGCAGGCCGCGGGAAGACGAGGGATGAGAGCAAGTGGAAGACGAAGCAAGTGAAGCAAACTGAAGCAAGTGCAGCAATGAGAGCAAAGGGAGCCTTCGGCAGCCGGAGACGGCGTGCCGGGGCTTTTTTATTTGCGCTTGCCCCTTCTTTAACCTTCTATAGGGTCGAGAGAATGTAACGGACACCACGGCCGTTATGGGCGCCAAATTCGCCAATTCCATTTTATCGGACACAGTAGACGGGAGAGGCTTCCAAGCGAATGAGGCCGCCTGCTCGATACGGACATCCGTTATTTTCCGGCATTAAGAATTAAAATACACGAACGCCCAGGCAAATGAATACACTGCATCACGAAGAGCGATTAACAGGGAACGGGAAGCGGATGAGACAGGCGAAGACGGCTTCCCCAGGAGTCCCGTGACGATGCCAAGAGCGCCGGGACTTAGCCAAGGCATGCCAAGACGTTCGCGGACTTCTGGCCTTGGCGGTTCCGAGACAGGCTCCCCGGTTCTCGATGAGACGCTGCGACCACCTTCGCGCCGCGGTTGCCGCAAGCGCACGCAACCGATGTGTCCGCAGTCCAACTGCGCAAAGGATGAGTTTAATGCCAAACATCTTTAACATCTTTAACATTCGAATCAACGAAGTCGCCACGGGCGGCAACGTCAACTTTGGAGACAACCTGCTTCGAGGCAATACGGCCAATTCCAAAGCCGTCGGCGGCAACACGGTCAACGGGGACGCCACTTCCTCCGTCAATACGGACCGGAACTTCGACCCGGATATTATCGATCAGGGCAACAGCAACCTTCTATAGGAGGTGCGAGCAATGAACTTCTATATTAACCATATTAAAATTACCTCCATCGCCAACCTGGGCAACCTCAACATCGGCTTCAATATTTTGACGGATAACCGGGCGACGAATATCGCGGAAGGCGTAAACGAACAAACGCCCGCCGAAGCGGCCTCGCAGGCCCAGGAGGAAGCCTTGATTCCGCCTCCCCCTCATCCCGTATCCGGATGATCGGCAGCCCGGACGTCCAATCGCGAACTGCAGGAAGGAGGCGCCCTCATGTACGACGCGAACGCTTATCTGCAATCCTGTTTTTACCGGTTCGAGCAGATGATCGCGCTGCTGGAGCAGAAGCAACGGGAGTTGGAGGCGGAGAACCAACGGTTGAGGGAGCAGCTGTTCGGACCGATCCTCGACGACTTCGGCGACCGGCTCCAGACTCGGTTGAAGGACCAACTGAAGGACCATATGGATAGCCGGCTTGATGAAAAGTTGAACGATCATATGGCCGACCTGAAGTCCGCGTCGCCCCCGAATATTACCTACAAAGTCCAGGAGCTGCACGTCAGCGAGCTGAAAGGCACGCTGAACATCGGCCTGACGTCCACCGCGAGTACCGAACAGCTGCGAGCCCTGTTCGAGAAGCTGAAGATCGATCCGGAGCATATCGCCGAAAATTTGCATTTCTCGCAGGATCCGGCGGGACGCGAGGATCGGGAGCGGTAGAAGCGGGGGCGGCGGACGGGTCATAACGCCAGCGACAGGTACGTCAGCGCCGACAGCAGGGCGGAGACGATGAGCAGGACGGCGAGCGGGCGCAGAGCCCCGCGGAGCTCGCGAAGGTCGACGCTGAGGCCGAGCCCGGCCATGGCGGCGGTGAGCAGCGCGGTCGTCAGCCGCGCCGCGGCGTCCTCCCAGCCGGCCGGGAGCGGCAGCCACGCGTCCGGCCGGGTCGAGGCGAGCAGGCTGGCCGCCAGGAAGCCGAGCAGGTACCACGGCAGCCGGCTCAGCCCGGCGCGGCGG
>NZ_JACJVR010000032.1 GCF_014212175.1 Cohnella xylanilytica
GATCAAGGATTTCGACGGTCGTCATGCATGGAAACGAATCGAAGCCAAAGTGGTTCAATTGGAGTGACGGCTTCCAACATTTCACATGGAAAACAACAATGCCCCTTTTCTGGGGAGGGGGGAGTTATCCCCATGTGGATATTGGTTTCAAAATTTCGCTGGTCCCACTCCCACTTATTCACAGTTGTTGATCCGCTCCTGGATGATCGCCACCGCATTCTTATGCGCTTTCGAAATTCAGGATAATATACCCTCCGACATCCTCGAGCCCACCTGCACCCGCATCGTTGACCACGAAGGAGTCACTTGGACATTGAGATTAGAAGTCGTAGGACACAGAAGTTTAGGGCGGTTGCCTACTCCCGATTCCGTCATGACATACCAATCGCTGTCATTGGCGGCAGTGATGTACCCGGTAATCAACATCTCCATGCTTAACCACTTTCGCCGTCGCCGGCCCATCATACACCCCTACTGTGGCAAATGCGGACTGCATACCAGCTAGTATCATTACGCACAATGATACAAACAAAGCTACCCTTAACTTCTTTTTCCCAATATCTTCTCCAAAAGTATTATTGGAATCAATTCAGATTCCTCCATATTTTATAATATAAAGATGAAAGACCCGCTGCGAACGCCATGGGCCCGTTCGCGAAGCACCTCCAACGACACCCATTTGTAGCACAATAACTTAATATCACGGATAAAAAAGGCGTTGGTTCCTGTCGTAGTCCTCGTTTAGTCCAGAATTAGTCCTAACCTATTAGCCCGCAAGATATTCGTAGACAAACACGGCTTTCCTTTGCTTGTCGTAGTACGTCGTTTTCAAAATTTTCAACCAAAAAATACCTCCACGTTACAAAGAAAATAGAAAAAGACGCGCTCGCCCTCTACACCCGCTACGTGAAATAACTGGGTGAATTCTGGGTGAACGCGTCCTTATCCCCTCAAAACCCCTGATAAATCAAGCTTATCCGATACTACCTTCCATCTCGAACTTGATCAATCGATTCATCTCGACCGCGTACTCCATCGGCAGCTCCTTCGTGAAAGGCTCGATGAAGCCCATGACGATCATCTGGGTCGCTTCGGCTTCCGACAGGCCCCGGCTCATCAGGTAGAACAGCTGATCCTCGGACACCTTGGATACGGTCGCTTCGTGCTCCAGCGTGATGTTGTCGTTCATGATCTCGTTGTACGGGATCGTGTCGCTCGTCGACTGGTTGTCGAGAATGAGCGTATCGCATTTGATGTTCGCCTTGGCGCCTTCGGCTTGACGGCCGAAGGAGGCGATGCCGCGGTACGTCACCTTGCCGCCGTGCTTGGAGATCGACTTCGACACGATCGTCGAAGTGGTGTCCGGCGCCAGGTGAAGCATCTTCGCGCCCGCGTCCTGGTGCTGGCCCTTGCCGGCGACGGCGATGGACAGAACCATGCCCTTGGCGCCGCGGCCCTTCAGGACGACGGCCGGATACTTCATCGTCAGCTTGGAGCCGATGTTGCCGTCGACCCATTCCATCGTCGCGTTCTCTTCGGCGACGGCGCGCTTCGTGACGAGGTTGTAGATGTTCGGCGCCCAGTTCTGGATCGTCGTGTAGCGGACGCGGGCGTCCTTCTTGACGATGATCTCGACGACCGCGCTGTGCAGCGAGTTCGTGCTATAGACCGGAGCCGTGCAGCCTTCAACGTAGTGCACGAAGCTGCCTTCGTCGGCGATGATGAGCGTGCGCTCGAATTGGCCCATGTTCTCCGAGTTGATGCGGAAGTACGCCTGCAGCGGGATCTCGCACTTCACGCCCTTCGGGACGTAGATGAAGCTGCCGCCCGACCATACCGCGCTGTTCAGCGCCGCGAACTTGTTGTCCGCCGGAGGAACGACGGTGCCGAAGTATTCCTTGAACAGCTCCGGGTGCTCGCGAAGCGCGGAGTCGGTATCCATGAAGATAACGCCCTGCTTCTCGAGATCCTCCTGCATGTTGTGGTAGACGACTTCCGATTCGTACTGCGCGGATACGCCGGCGAGGAACTTCTGCTCCGCCTCCGGAATGCCGAGCTTGTCGAACGTCGCCTTGATCTCTTCCGGCACTTCTTCCCACGTCTTGCCTTGCTTCTCGGAAGGCTTGACGTAGTACTGGATGTCGTCGAAGTCCAGCTCGTCGAGGTTGCCGCCCCAACGCGGCAAAGCCATCTTGTTGAACTGCTCGAGCGACTTGAGGCGGAACTTCAGCATCCATTCCGGCTCGCCCTTCATCTCCGAGATCGTGCGGACGATCTCCGGCGTCAACCCTTTGCCGGATTGGAATATCGCCTTATGCTCGTCGCGGAACCCGTACTTGTATTCATCCAGCTCGGGCATCTGTTTAGCCATGACGATCAACCTCCTTGTGTATTGGAATCCGAATATCCGTCCAGGAAAGCCTTCGCGGCCATCCCATTTTCGCCTATCTCTCTGCTTCCTCTTATTCCTCGATGCCTTCGTGCTGCCCTTGGCCGTGCTCGACGCCCTTGCGCAGCGCGTTCCACGCCAGCGTGGCGCACTTGATGCGGGCCGGGAATTTGTTCACGCCGGACAGCGCGTCGATGTCCTCGTACTCCGGGAAGTCGACCTCTTCGCCCTTCATGAGGGAGGAGAATTTGTCGGCCATAGCCAGAGCCTCCGAAGCCGTCTTGCCCTTGACCGCGTCCGTCATCATCGAGGCCGAGGACATGCTGATCGAGCAGCCTTCGCCGGTGAACTTCGCGTTCTTGACGACGCCGTCCTCGATCTGCATCTGCAAGCTGATCCGGTCTCCGCACGTCGGGTTGTTCAGGTTGACGGTGACGGATCCGTCTTCGAGCGTCCCCCGGTTGCGGGGGTTCTTATAATGATCCATAATGACGCGACGGTACAGGTCATCGAGCGGGTTCATAGCCGAAAAACTCCTTTGTCTTGACCAGCGCGTCGGCGAGCCGATCGACGTCTTGTTCCGTGTTGTACAGGTAGAAGCTTGCTCTTGCCGTCGCGCTCACGTTCAGCCAACGCATGAGCGGCTGGCAGCAATGATGCCCGGCGCGGATGGCGATGCCTTCGGTATCGAGCACCGTCGCCACGTCGTGCGGATGCACATCGCCGAGGTTGAACGTCACGAGTCCCGCGCGTTCTTCCTTCGGGCCGTAGATCGTAATGCCTTCGATAGCCGACAGCCGTTCCATCGCGTACTTGGCGATCTTCTTCTCGTGGCGGTCGATCTCTTCGAGGCCGATGCTCTCGAGGAAGTCGATGGCGGCTCCGAGGCCGACGGCGCCCGCGATGATCGGGGTGCCCCCCTCGAACTTCCACGGCAGGTCCTTCCAGGACGATTCGTACAGGTCGACGAAGTCGATCATCTCGCCGCCGAATTCCATCGGCTCCATCCGCTCGAACAGCTGCGCCTTCCCGTACAGGGCGCCGATGCCGGTCGGTCCGCACATCTTGTGCCCGGAGAAGGCGTAGAAGTCGACGTCGAGCGCGCGCACGTCCACCTTCAGGTGAGGCGTGCTCTGCGCTCCGTCGACGACGAGGATCGCTCCCTTGCGGTGGACGATCTCGGCGATCTTGGCGATCGGGTTGACCGTGCCGAGCACGTTGGAGACGTACGTGATCGAGACTACCTTCGTGTTCTCGGTCACGACGCTCTCCACGTCCGCGAGGCTGACGGTTCCGTCCGGCTGAAGCGGAATGTACTTCAGCGTCGCGCCCGTCGCCTTCGCGGCTTGCTGCCAAGGGATCAAGTTGCTGTGATGCTCCATCGGCGTGATGACGATCTCGTCGCCCGGCTTCAGCACCTGGCGGGCGTAGCCGTGGGCGACCATGTTCAGGCCGGTGGTCGTGCCGCGGGTGAATACGATCTCGCGCGTAGAAGCCGCGTTCAGGAACCGCGCCACCTTCTCGCGGGCTCCCTCGTACGCGTCCGTCGCCCGCGATCCGAGCGTATGCACGCCGCGGTGAACGTTCGCGTTGTCCCATTCGTAATAGCGTTTGACCGCCTCGATGACGCTTCTCGGCTTCTGGGCGGTCGCCGCGTTGTCCAGATACACGAGCGGATGGCCGTTGATCTCCTGATTCAGAATCGGGAATTCGGCTTTAAGCGCGATCGGATCCATTTACCCCAGCTTCCTTTCCAGAATGCGTTGCAGCTGCTCGCGCGCCGCCTCGAGCGGGATCTCGGAGACGACCGGATCGAGGAATCCGTAGATGATCAGTCTCTCCGCTTCCGTCCGGGTGATGCCGCGCGACATCAGGTAGTGCACCTGCTCCGCATTGACCTGGCCTACGCTCGCCGCGTGGCCGGCTTTGACGTCGTCCTCGTCGATCAGCAGAATCGGGTTGGCGTCGCCTCTGGCCTTCGGGCTCAGCATGAGCACGCGCTCCGTCTGCTGGCCGTTCGCCTTCGTGGCGCCCTTCTCGATCTTGGAGATGCCGTTGATAATGGCGGTCGCTTCGTCCTTCATGACCGCGCGGGTGACCATGTCGCTCTCGGACGAGCGGCCGAAGTGGACGGCGCGCGTCGTCAGGCTCATGCGCTGGCTGCCGGTGCCGACGGAGATGACCTTCGCGTCGGACGTCGAGCCGTTGCCCTTGAGCACCGACAGCGTGTCGGCGACGACGTTGCCTTCGTGCATGTCGCCGATGATCCATTCGATGCGGGCGTCGTTGTCGAGAACGGCCCGGCGGTACGAGATATCGATCGCGGAGCTATCCATATGATGCACCGCGGCATATTGCACATGCGCTCCCGCCTTGGCGAACACTTCGACCGCCCCGTTGTGGAGGAGCGTCGCTTCCGTCTCGCCCAGGGAGGACGTCACGTTCTCGACGACGGAGACGCGGCTGTTCGCGTCCGCGACGACGAGAATGTGCGGCACGAACGTCGCTTCCGCGTCGTCGGCGAACAGGATCGCCTGAACGGGAGCTTCGATCTCGACGCCGCGGGGAACGTACAGGAAGACGCCGCCGTTCCAGAGAGCGGCGTGCATCGCCGACAGCTTGTGCTCGTTCGGCTCGTACGCCTTCATCAGATGGGCGCGAAGCAGGTCCTCGTGCGTGCGGGCCGCGTCTTCCAGGCTCGACAGCACGACGCCCTTCGCCTTCAGTTCTTCCGGCAGTCTCGCGAACACGACGGAAGAATTATGCTGGACGATAACCGGAGCGTCGCTCTGCGCGTCCAGCAAGGAAGCGATCGCCTGCGGAAGCTCCGCGGGCGAGGAGACGGCCTTGCCGGGGCGATGAACGCCCTGGACGTCCAGGTTCCAACGCGCGATCGGCGTCTTCTCCGGCTTCGGAAGCTCCAGGGTCGCCGCTAATTCTCCCGCTTCCTCCCGCCAGGCGACGAGCCAGGACGGCTCGTTCTTGCTGCGGGAGATGGCCGCCGCGGCCTCGCGGCCGAAAGAGGTGGTCGGTGTACTCATCGTTGCTAGCCTCCCTTATCCTCTTATGCCTGGCCGACCGTCTCGTCGACGATGCCCAGCTCTTCTTTGACCCAATCGTAGCCTTCGGCTTCGAGGCGCTCCGCGAGTTCCGGTCCGCCGGACTTCACGATGCGGCCTTGCATCATGACGTGCACGAAGTCGGGCTTGATATAGTTCAGCAGGCGCTGATAGTGGGTGATGATCAGGAAGCTGCGCTCCGGGGAACGCATGGCGTTGACGCCGGCCGCGACGATCTTCAGGGCATCGATGTCGAGGCCGGAGTCGATCTCGTCGAGAATGACGAGCTTCGGCTCGAGCATCATCATCTGCAGAATCTCGTTGCGCTTCTTCTCGCCGCCGGAGAAGCCTTCGTTCAGGTAGCGGTGCATGAACTCGGGGTTCATCTCGAGCTCCTTCATCTTGCCTTCCATGAGGCGGACGAACTTGATGAGGGAGATCTCGTTGCCTTCGCCGCGGCGCGCGTTAATGGCGCTGCGCAGGAAGTCCGCGTTCGTGACGCCCGTAATCTCGCTCGGATATTGCATCGCCAGGAACAGGCCGGCGCGCGCGCGCTCGTCGACGCCCATCTCCAGCACGTCCTCGCCTTCGAGGAACACTTCGCCTTCGGTGACCTCGTATTTGGGATGACCCATGATCGAGGATGCGAGCGTGCTCTTGCCGGTGCCGTTCGGGCCCATGATGGCATGGACTTCGCCGGCTCCCATCGTCAGATCGAAGCCCTTCAGAATCTCTTTACCCTCAATAGCCGATTTAAGGCCGCGAATTTCGAATAAGCTGGACATCGGTGTTTATCCCTCCAGAATTGGTGAGGACGAATGGTTGCAGTCGACCGCTTACCGCGTCAAACCACCAAATCGTTCATCCTTATTTAAAATGATTTTAATTTGATTCTCACTGATTCTCAACCTCCATTTTATGAAAATGGCATAAAAAACGCAAACTTCGCCATTTCCACCTGCCGAAGGCTTCCTTCTTCCTATTAATCGGTCCGAAATTCGGATCCCGGCGCGGGAGCGCCGGCAGCGAGAATCGCCCGCCTCCGCCTTACCCGGCGATCGCCCGCCGTACCGCCTCGCGGGAAGCCGCGAATTGCTCGTCCGTCAGAACGGGCGTCTTCCCGACTGCCGGCAGCGCCTCCTCGAGGCGAAGCCACGACTTGCATCCGCCGTAAACGTCGAGTAGCGGGATCTCGAGCGGCTCGTCGAGCTTATATACGCGCAGCAGCAAGACATGCAGAGGCTTCGTTCTCTTCCACTTCAACCGCTCTTCCGCGTAATCGTCGGTCCAGATATGCAGATCGCTCAGCCTCTTCAGCGTCTCGGAGTCCGTCACTTCCAAGTCCTCCGCTACCTCCGCGTAAGAGCCGATCGCCACCGCGTCCGGACGGGCGGCGGCCTCCTCCCGGGTCTCGTCCACGATTCCCCGCGCTTCGGGCTTCACCAGCTCCGGCCGTTGATGCTCGAAGGAGGGGAACAGGTAAAACGCCGGGCTGACGAGCCGGAATTCCTTCGTCTCCTCGGCGATGCCCCCCTTGCGCAGCACGATCGCCTGCCTGCCTTCCTCCAAGGCCCGCACCGCGACCGCCCATTCCCTCAGCGCAATCGGTTGTTCCATTCCCTGCCGGCTCCCTTCCTGCCTCTATTGGAACCATTATATCACATCGCGGACATGGAAGCGGCAGCCTTGGACTCGAAAATAGGTCCTAGCCTGCCGCCCATCGGCTGTATGAAACGAATGCCGACCGTTCCCCCGCCCCGGCTGGCCCGGCTGGACGAGGTTACTTGATTTCCCCTATGGCCGTGAGAACGGCTCTGCCGAGCGTATGGCTTAGCATGGTAAATCCCAACACGGCCGGCGTGGCCTTGGGGTCGACGCCGATCGTCTCCACATCCAGCGCATGAACGACAAAATAATACCGATGAGGACCGTGTCCCGCCGGAGGCGCCGCGCCGATAAACCGTTCGAGCCGCAGATCGTTCGGCAATTGCAGAGCGCCTTGCGGCAGGCCGCCGCCATGCTCGTCGCCCGCGCCGGTCGGCAATTCGGCGACATAGGCCGGGATGTTGATGACGGCCCAGTGCCATAAGCCCGATCCGGTCGGGGCATCCGGGTCGTAGACGGTTACGGCGAAGCTCTTCGTCCCTTCGGGCGCGCCCGACCACCTCAAATGAGGCGATAGATCCCGGCCGCCCTCCACTCCCGACATCCCCGAATAATGCGGGGGCGGCAGAGGAAGACCATCCGCAATGTCGTTGCTCGTCACCTGGAAGGATGCGACTTCCGGCAAGTTGGCAAATGGATTGTTACTCATTCTAAAGACCTCCTTCGCTTGACTTCAATTCGATTATATTAACAATAATCGATTTTGTAAATATGAATCGATTTTATTATTCGTTGTCGAATTTGAACCTTGTTTTTTTAAAATATCAGAGTAAACTATTAACACGAGTTGAATCCGAATGGGATGAAGGAGGAGGCCCGCTTCATGGCCAAGAGAGACGGTTCGTCCACGTTAACCGAAAATGTCACGAAAAAACTGCGGTCCGATATACTATCCGGACAATATGAGCCGGGCTCTCCGTTAACCGTATCCGAACTTGCCAAAGGCTTCGACGTCTCGGTTGCCGTCGTTCGGGAATCGCTGACCCGGTTGGCGACCCAAGGCCTCGTCCTGCAAAACCCGAATCACGGCTTCTCGGTGAAGACGGCGTCGGAAGAAGAACTGAACAACATCATTCAGGCGCGGTCCATCAATGAATCCGAAGCGTTGCGCCTCTCCATCGCCCATGGCGATCTGACATGGGAATCCAACGTCATCGCCGCGCATCACAAATTATCGCAGACGCCCGAGTTCAAGGAAGCGAATCGGACGCTTGCCGTTCGCGAGGAATGGTCCGACATCCACCGCCAATTCCATTACGAACTGATCGCCGCATGTCCGAATCCGGTTCTCCTCGATATTTGCAGGCGCCTCTGGGATTTGAGCGAATTTTATCGGCATTATTCGACGCCTCGGCAGCAAGTTCGCGACGGACGCGCCGAGCATAAGGCATTAACGGATGCCGTCCTAAGCCGCGACGGCGATCGCGCCGTCGAGATCTTTCAAGCGCATATCCGACTCACCGCGGATATCCTGTTCGACAACCGATAGCGGCGGAGCTGACGGCCCGTCGCGTTATCCATAGCAACGCATAAAGATACTCCGGCAAGTGGATGAACCGGCGTTCGTGCCGTTATAATGGAATGGATCGAACAGACGCCTCGACCGTCCGGACGGATAGGCACAGCTTCCAGGCTCCGCCTCTTGGCGCGGACCTGGGTTGTGTCTTTTTTTGGCGGGCTGTCGAGGCGCTTTCAACGGCAGCCCAATTGCATTATACTGTCTTAAGGCAAAGCGCCGGCGGCAGGCCGGACGAACGCGTCGAACCCTTGCGAACCTATGTGGAGGTGGAATCGTAGTGAGTCAATACCATCCGCTGTCCGAAGCGGAAGCGATCGAGATCGCCCGCACGATCAAGGACGTGTTCCCGACCGGGGAGGAGCTCGTCTCCAAGGAGATCGGCGACGGCAACTTGAACCTGGTCTTCCACATCGCCCAGCCCGCGACGGGCCGCAGCCTCATCATCAAGCAGGCGCTGCCCTACGCGAAGGTCGTCGGCGAATCGTGGCCGCTGTCTCTCGACCGGGCGCGCATCGAGAGCGAAGCGCTGATCCGGCAGTCCAAGCTCGCGCCCGGCCTGACCCCCCGGGTATACAAGACGGATTCCGAGCTCGCCCTTACGGTCATGGAAGACTTGAGCGACCACGTCATCATGCGCCGCGGGCTGATCCAGGGCGGCGTCTATCCGAAGTTCGCCGAGCATATCTCCGAATTCATGGCGCGCACCTTGTTCTTCACTTCGGACCTGGGCATGAACCAGCAGGAGAAGAAGCGGGTCGTGGAGGAATTCGTAAACCCCGATCTGTGCAAAATTACCGAAGACCTTATCTTCGACGCCCCGTACTTCGACGACGAGACGAACAGCATCGAAGACCATATCCGCGACGCCGCGGAAGCGATCTGGCGCGACGAGGAGCTGCGGCTCGAAGTCGCCCTGCTGCGCGAGAAGTTCCTGACGCACGCCCAGGCGCTGCTGCACGGCGACCTGCATACCGGAAGCATCTTCGTCACGCCGGAATCGACCAAGGTGATCGATCCCGAATTCGCGTATTACGGTCCGATGGGCTTCGACGTCGGGGCGGTGTTCGCGAACCTGCTGCTGAATTACGCGGCCCAGGAGCATTGGAGCCCGGACGAGAGCTCGCGCCGGGAGCGGCGGGCTTATCTTCTGAACACGATCCGGGATACGTGGAATCTGTTCGAGAAGAAGTTCCGCGCGCTGTGGGACGAGCACGGAATCGACCGCGTTTTCCGCGCCAAGGGTTATCAGGACGATTATATGCGCCGCCTGCTGAAGGACACGATCGGCTTCGCCGGCGCGAAGACGGTCCGCCGGATCTACGGCCTCTCGCACGTGGCCGACATCGATACGATTCCGGACGCGACCGCCCGCGAGCGCGCCCAACGGCTGGCCCTGGCGATCGGCACCGGCCTGATCCGGCATAACCGGCAAGCGGAGTCCATCGAAGACGCGCTCCGCATCGCCTCGCGGGCAATCGGCGAATAAGCGGCGGGCCGACGAACGGGAAGGAGAATAGACGACATGAGCGAGCATACAACGTCGGCGGCATCGAAGGTGCTGCAATCGGTCCGCTGGGCGGACGAGGCGCTGGATCTTCTGGATCAGCGCTTGCTGCCCGAGCAGACGGTCTATCTGAAGCTGAAGACCCCGGAGGACGTCTGGGAGGCGATCCGCGAGCTGAAGGTGCGCGGCGCTCCGGCCATCGGCATCGCCGCCGCGTACGGCGTCGTGCTCGGAACGGCGGGCTTCGCCGGGACCGCGGAGGAGCTGGCGGCCGAGGTGCGCCGACACGCCGAATACTTGGCGACGTCGCGGCCGACGGCGGTCAATCTGTTCTGGGCGCTCGACCGGATGAAGGCGCGGGCGCAAGCGCTGGCCGAATCCGGCGTCCCGACGGAGGAGGCGATCGCCGCGCTGCTGGACGAAGCGAAGCGGATCCAGGCGGAAGACGAGGAGACGAACCGCCGGATCGGCGAGCACGCGCTGACCTTGTTCCAGGACGGGATGGGCGTGCTCACGCACTGCAACGCCGGGGGTCTCGCCACCTCCAAGTACGGAACGGCGCTCGCGCCCTTCTATCTGGCTCTGGAGCAAGGCATTCATCTTAAAGTATTCGCGGACGAGACCCGTCCGGTGCTGCAGGGCGCGCGGCTGACCGCGTTCGAGCTTCAGCAGGCGGGCGTGGACGTCACGCTCATCACCGACAACATGGCGGGACACGTCATGTCCAAGGGCTGGGTTCAAGCGGTCATCGTCGGAACGGACCGCGTGGCCGCGAACGGCGACGTGGCGAACAAGATCGGCACGTACGGCGTCGCCGTGCTCGCCAAGGCCCACAACATTCCGTTCTATGTAGCTTGTCCGATGTCCACGATCGATTTGTCGACGCCTACCGGCGCCGACATTCCGATCGAAGAACGCCATCCGGACGAGGTTACCCAGGGCTTCGGCCGCCGAACCGCGCCGGAAGGCGTAGCGGTCTACAACCCGGCGTTCGACGTGACGCCGAGCGACTTGGTGACGGCGATCATTACCGAGAAGGGCATCGTGCGGGCTCCGTACGATACCGGCCTGCGCAAGCTGTTCGAGAACTGATCCTTCGGGAAGACCGGGCCGTCCGATCGCCGCGCGTTCTTCATCTCACGCCGAGCGGACGTCGCCGGCTTCGGCCATGACGGCCAATGCTCTTCGGCCGGTCATGCCCGGAACGATTCCGAGGCTGCGCGCCGTGTCGGTGACGGATTCGAGAGGAGCGTCAAGCAATTGCTCGAAGGTGCGAACGCCTACGGCCCTTCCGGCAATGATCCGGCGCTCCTTCAGTCTCTCGTTCAGCAATCCGACGTCCAGGGCGCCGCACATGATATACCCGTCGCCGATCGTAATCGCGAGAAGCGTCGTGCCCGGCAGCAGGACTTCGGCTCCGAGCGCCGTACGGCCTTCGATGTCGATCGGAACCAGCCGCATCATCCCAATCACCTCCGGTTCGCCGCCATGACGGCGTAATGCGGGACGAAAGGATCAATCCTTTCGATACAATTTATGCGGATGACCCGTCGTTTTGTCCCGGATTCCGGGTAGACGAATAACCAAATAGTACTATTTCCGATCCGCAAATCATGGTATATTGATGTTGAAGGTATTCTTTATGTACCGTTAGGCCTGATGGAGGTTGGCACAGAACATGACAAAGAAGCAAACGACGGCAGACGGTTCCTACCTCTTTCAGGTTGATATCCTGATTCACGCTCCGACGAACGGCATCGCGATGGAGCAGCTGCTTCGGGTCCTTAACCAAGCGGAGTTCGCCGATTATCGAATTCAATCCGGCATCCAGTTGGGGAAGAAGATCGAAGAGGAGCTCGAGCAAGCCGGCCCTTCGACGCCCCTCCCGCTCTCGGAAGGCCTGGATTCCCGCATTCGCGGATACATCCAGACGAACAAGCTGATTCGGGTGAACGTCAACAAGGGCAAGGGCGTCAAGCTCAGCATGCCTTGCCGGGTCGTGAACTTCGATCCCGATCAGGAGCTGCTTACCTTGTACCACGTCGACGAGAAGAAGGTCTATTCGGTGAGGCTGAACGAGATCGACGACTTCTTCGATTAAGTAAGCGCTATATTCACGATTATCGATAATGAACGAATAAACGCCGCGGCTCAGGACGAGCTTGCGGCGTTTATGTCTAGAGCGGCCCGATTCCGGACGGCCTCCATCAGGCTGGCGACTCCGGCGCAGGGCAGCGGCGGGCTGCCGTAATAGCCCTGCATCTCGTCGCACCCGTGCTGCTGCAGGAACCGGACCTGCTCCAGCGTCTCGACTCCTTCGGCGATGACCTGGAGCTGAAGGTTGTGCGCCATCGCGATGATGGCCGCGACGATCGCGGCGTTGTTCGGATTGTCGCCGATGTCGCGCACGAAGGAGCGGTCGATCTTCAAGCTGCCGATCGGGAAGTTGCGCAAGTAGTGGAACGAGCTGTACCCCGTTCCGAAGTCGTCGATGCTGATGCCGACCCCGAGCTCCTTCAGTTCCTGAAGGAACGATAGCGCCCGCTCCACGTCCATCGTCATGCTCTCCGTGATCTCCAGCTTCAAATAGCGAGGCTCCAGCCCGGACCGCTCCAGCGCGCCGGCGATCTTCCCGATCAAGTTCCTCTGGGTGAATTGGCGGACGGACAGGTTGACCGACACCGGAATCGGGGGCATCCCCGCATCCTGCCATTCCTTGTTCTGCCGGCACGCTTCCTGCAGCACCCACTCCCCGAGCGGGACGATGATTCCGCTCTCTTCGGCCGCGGGAATGAATTCCCCCGGAGGAACGAGCCCCCGTACCGGATGCTTCCACCGGACGAGCGCCTCCAGCCCGACGATCCGTCCCGTCGCCAGATCGTACTGCGGCTGATAGTAGAGCAGGAATTCGCCGTTCTGCAGCGCGTTCATCATCTCATGGTGCAGGGTTAACTTATGTAAGGCTTTATGCTCGAAGTCGGACGTGTAGATCTGGTAGTCGTTGCGCCCGTTCTCCTTCGCCCGGTACAGGGCGGCGTCGGCCTTCTTGAGAAGGGCGCCCCCGTCCTCCTCCAGGCCACCCCCGATCGTCACGCCGACGCTGACGGTGACGTGCAGTTGAACCCCTCCAAGCTCGAAGGGCTCCTCGAACAGCCGGATCAGCGCGTCCATTCGCGCCGAGACGTCTTCCGCTCCCGACACTTCGGTCAGCAGGCCGGCGAATTCGTCCCCTTCCATCCGGGCCAGGCTGTCCTGGCTCTGGAAGAACCTCGTGAGCCGCTCCGCGATCTGCAGCAGAAGCATGTCTCCCGAGTCTCTTCCGAAGGAAGCGTTGACGAGCTTGAAGCGGTCCACATCCAGATAACAGACCGCGAGAAGGGTTCCGTTCCGGTGCGATTCGGCCAGCTTCTCCTCGAGCCGGTTCGCGAAGTAGCGCCGGTTCGGCAAGCCGGTCATGTCGTCGTAATAGGCCATGTAGCGAATGCGGTCGAGAGAGCGCTTATGATCGCTGATATCGCTCATCGAGACGACGATGCCGACGGTCTCTTCCTCCCGCGACAACGGAGCGGTATTCACGCTGAGATCGACGTAATGCCCCTTCTTGCTGAAGATGCGGATATTCTGCGTGCAGGTCTCTCCCGCCAGCGTCCTTCGGAACGCCTGGACGGCGTTGTCGTACGTGGCTTCGTCCAGCCAATCGGCGAAAGCTTGGCCCAGCAGCTCTTCCTTGGCGCAACCGAACGTATCGTACGGATCTCGGTTGACGTCCACGATGAGCCCCTGGCTGTCGATGACGGCGATCGTGACCGGACTGTTGTAGATCGAATTCAGCAGCTCGAGCTGGTATGACGACGTGTCGGGCCATCCGTTCACTGGGCGACGTCCTTCCTCCCGTTCCGGGGAATGTGACAACCGATGCTGCTTCCATTATAAAACGCGGAACGCGGTTGCCGGCAAGCCGTTCCGGCTTGAGACCGAAGCATCGCCGGACGCGCGCTTCTTTTCCACTATTTGGACGATTTCCGTACGGAAAGCGCTAAGCACAGCCATCCCGCAAGGAAGGCGACTCCGCCCAGCGGAGTGATCGGGCCGAACGCGTCGATTCCCGTCAGGGACAGGGCGTACAGACTGCCCGAGAACAAGACGACGCCGATCGTCAGCAGCCTCGCGGACCAGAGAACGAGCTTGCCCGATCCGAGCCGGTCGGACAGCAGGGCGACGAGCAGAATGCCGAGTCCGTGGTACATCTGATAGCGGACGCCCGTCTCGAAGACCGCCAGGTCGTCCTCGGAGATATGCTCCTTGAGCGAATGCGCCCCGAAGGCTCCGAACGCGACGGCCAGCAGCGCGAGGACGGCCCCGATCGCCGTATATCTCTGAAGCATCGTGAATCCTCCTTGTGTCGAAGCGAACTTAATCCTATCATAACGGTTTTGCCGGGCGGACGCCATGAAGGAATTGGGACAATTGCCCAAGGACAGGCGCCATTTCTGATGATCCGGATCATAGCGAGCAAAATTCGCACACATCGTTTGGCCTCGCGGGAATATATTGAATAACACACGATTTTTAAGAGGTCATCAAAAAAAGGTGGTGCCCACGCCATGACTGAACCGGCTTTCATTCTGTCCCGCGAAGACTGGTCGCTGCATCGCAAGGGATACCAGGATCAGTCGCGGCATCAGCAGAAGGTTCGCGAGGCGATCAAGCAGAACTTGCCCGATCTGCTGTCGGAAGAGAACATCATCCTGTCCGACGGAAGGCAGATCATCAAGATCCCGATCCGCAGTCTGGACGAATATCGTTTTATGTATAACCACAACAAGCGCAAGCACGTCGGCCAAGGGGACGGGGACAGCCAGGTGGGCGACGTTCTCGGAACCGACCCCGCCAGCGCGAACGGCAAGGGCGAAGGAGCCGGCGACCAGCCGGGCGACGACGTCGTCGAAGCCGAGATCTCGATCGCGGAGCTGGAGAACCTGCTTTTCGAAGAGCTGGAACTTCCCTACCTGAAGCGCAAGGAGAAGGAGCAGATCGAGGTCAAGGACGTTCGCTTCAACGACGTCCGGCGCAAGGGGATCATGTCCAACATCGACAAGAAGCGGACCATTCTGGAGAACCTCCGCCGCAACTCGCGCGAAGGCCGTCCCGAGATCGCCGGCATCACGCCGGACGATCTGCGCTTCAAGACTTGGGAAGAGATCGTCAAGCCCCAGAACAACGCCGTCATCCTCGCCATGATGGACACGTCCGGCTCCATGGGGTCCTTCGAGAAATATTGCGCCCGCTCCTTCTTCTTCTGGATGACCCGGTTCCTGCGGCGCCAATACGAGAAGGTCGAGATCGTGTTCATCGCCCACCATACCGAAGCGAAGGAAGTGTCCGAGGAGGAATTCTTCACGCGCGGCGAGAGCGGCGGCACGATCTGCTCCTCCGCCTACATCAAAGCGCTGGAGATCATGGACAGCCGGTACCCGCCCTCCCTCTACAACATCTATCCGTTCCACTTCTCCGACGGCGACAACCTGACGAGCGACAACGAGCGCTGCGTGCGGCTCATCCACGAGATGCTGAAGCGCGCGAACATATTCGGCTACGGGGAAGTGAACCAGTACAACCGCTCCAGCACGCTGATGTCGGCTTACAAGCATTTGGACCATCAGCAGTTCCTGTATTACGTCATCAAGGAGAAGGCCGAGATTTACCACGCGCTCAAGACGTTTTTCAAGAAGAGAGAACTGGCCGTGTGAACGCAGCGAGCGATCGCCCCTACCCGGGCGGTCGCTTCTTCCGTTGTGCATAGAACCCGATATTCCGGGTAATCGGTTAGTGAGATGGTTTATACGATGAAAAAACATGGAGGTGAGCCTCATGATCGCATGGGGTCGTATGGTACGCAGCCTTACATTCGGATTGGCGATCGCCGTCGTCGCGATCGGATTGCTGCCCTTCCTGGTCGTCTTCCTGATGTCCGACCTGAGCGGCTTGATCGAACTGGACTCGACTCCCTTCTTCGCGTTCGCGAGCAAGTTCATCCGTTGGGGAAAATGAGCCGTTGGCCGGCCGCTGGTCAAATGTCGTTCGGGACCTTCTGAATGATATCGGTATAAATCCGATAGGGGGAGATCAGGGGCGAGCTCGCGGAATTTCTCCATTCGTCCGTCCTCTTGTTTAGAGCCGCCTGCTCCTTCTAACCATGTTCCAGTGAACGAGAGGATTCCCGGGATATCGTTCTCCATCTTCTGCTCAGAAGTCTTCAAGTCGCATAGGGTTCGACCGATCGGCTGTCCTTTCACATATTTTTAAGCCAGAGAACGACCGGCGTGGCGATAAAGCCGGCGATGGCGGCGGCAAGGCAGAGTCCGGCCAGCCTTCGGTCCCTGTAGAACAACCACGCCATTCCGGCCACGATCAAGATAAGCAGCAGGAGGCAGCCCGCTCCGAACCATCCCTCGGCTCTATCGGCCCCGATAAACTCGGAACCCAGAATCAGCGCCATAAGAAGCAAATAAGATTGGAGCATGCCGGCCAAGACGCTCAGAACCGGGAGCAGCGCCCGAACACTTTGTCTGCGCAGAATAGGACTTCACCTCTTCCCTGCCGAGATCGTCCGGTACGTCGCTTCGTCGGTGACGGCGAACAGCCGGGCTTCCTTCGGGATCGGATCGCTTAGCTTGCGGTTGATCGTCAGGTCGCCTCGGTCCGAGAGCAAGGTCGCCCCTTCGCGAAGCAGCGCCTGGAAGGCGTCCCCGTACGTTCGCCAATCCGGACGGACCGGGATCTCGTAGATGTCGTCCCCGTGCTGGCGGCTGAGGAGCTGGTTGAAAATATCCGAATTCCCCTGCTGCAGAGCCGACCGGACGGCCAGCCTGGAGACCGCGTCGTGCGACAGGACGAACTCGTTCACCTTCACGTGGCGGAAGTTGGCGATGTGCTTGTCCTGGGAGATCTCCGCCGTCGTATGGATGTCCGGCGCGATTCTCTCGATACTTGACGCGATAAGCAGCGTCTTCCCGTCCACAAGGGCCGGCTCGTCGATCCGGGCATCCGAGAAAATAATAGCCGCCCGCGCGCCGCGAAGGTTGGCCCGCTCCAAGACTTCGTCGGCCGACGGATCGCCGCTGACGAAGTGCACCTCGTGCCGGTCCGGCAGAGGGTGCTTGTCCGATTCGTCGATGAGGACGACGCCGGCTCCGCTCGAATAGGACAAGATCTCTTCGATCGCGTAGTGCGCCTTTTTGCTCCAATTGATGACGATGACGTGATCCTTGCCTTGGTACATCAGCTTCCCGGCCTCCCGTTGTCTATGAATGGCGGCGACGGAGTCGACGATTTTCCCGATGATCAAGCTCAGCAGCCCGATTCCGAAAATATAAAGGAAAATCGTAAACGTCTTGCCCGCCGCCGTCTTCGCGTAGTAATCGCCGTACCCGACCGTGGCCATCGTCGTCAGCACCCAGTACAGGGCGTTGAACCACGTGCCGAAGGTCGAAGGCTCGAGCGCATAGGCCAGAGTGGCGCTTCCGGCGATGAACGCCAGCGCGAGGATCAGAAGGGAAGTCTTCCTAAGCCTCACGGCTCTCAGATAAAGTCTCAATATAATAGGCAACGGGTTCTCTCCTATCGTTCGCCATCCGCGCATGTTCGCGGAAATTCCATAAATGAACATTAATAGAATAAGCTGAAGGCGTCAAGGGCTAAGATACGCCCCTCTCGGCTCTTATCTTCCTCTCGCGGGTACGGATTTGAGGCGAATTCTCTTCCCGCCGCGGCAATGAGAAAACGCCGCCCCTTCGGGGGCGGCAGTTGCGAACGATCTTCCTTATTCGGCTGCGCGGAGCTTGAACATCCGGCTTCGGGAATCGCCGGTCATCATTACGCATGCCGCCTCATTTTCAGGCTTATCCCCATACCTCAGCTCGAGTTGCCGTCGACGGATCGCCTCGGCTCTCCGGGATAATCCCGGCACCTCCGTACGGGCGCTTCCTGTTACTCCTCGCCGCGCCTCTCGGAATGGCTTATCCCCACGCCTCAGCTCGGTCTATCGTTCAGCCGCGCCTCAGTCCCGTTCGATCAGGAAGGAATAAGCGGGAATAAACCGATCAGCGGTATTTCATCGGCGAGTGACTATTCGAGGACAGGCGGGAATACGCGAGGAAGCGTTCCTGAAGAGAAGAATGGATATAAAAAAGGGGGGAGCTTCTCGTTGGTGCATCCCCCAATCGGCTGAGCAGAGGGGATAAGCCTAAAAATGGGCAAGACTCCGATATCCCCACTCGGACAACAAGGCTCTTCTCTCGCGATAAAGGGCCGTGTGAAAAAAACAACGGACACCGTGGCCCTTATTCGCGCCGGAAGGACCGAAAGCGGCATGATTCCGGGAATAAGCGCACTGGCGTCCGTTGCTCGAATCGCGAAGCCTTCGCCGCGGCTTAAGCCCGGCCTTCCCGGCGGGCGATCTCCTGGCGCACGAGGGGAGCGACCTTCGTGCCGAGCAGCTCGATCGCGCGCATAACGTCGCGGTGCGGCATCGAACCGACGGGCACGTGCAGGAAGAAGCGGGTGACGCCGAGATTCTCCCGCAGCAGGACGATCTTCTCCGCGACGAATTCCGGATCCCCGACGAAGAGGGCGCCGCGCAGGCTGCGAGCGGCATCGAAGGTCGCGCGGGTGTACGGAGGCCAGCCGCGCTCGCGCCCGAGCTTGCTCATCGCGTACTGCGTCGACGGGAAGAACAGATCGGCCGCCTGCTCCGTCGTCTCGCCGACGAAGCCGTGCGAGTGGGTCGCGATGGACAGCTTGGACGGGTCGTGGCCGGCGCGGGCGGCGGCTTGCTTGTAGAGCGCGACGAGCGGCGCGAAGTTCTCGGGTTGGCCGCCGATGATCGCGAACACGATCGGAAGGCCGAGCATTCCCGCCCGCACGGCGGACTCGGGGTTGCCGCCGCTGGCGATCCATACCGGCAGCGGGTCCTGAACCGGACGCGGATAGATGCCCAGGTTGTCGATCGCGGGACGATGCCCGCCGCGCCACGTCACCTTCTCCGAGCGCTGGATGGCGAGCAGCAGCTCCAGCTTCTCGTTGAACAGCTCGTCGTAATCTTCGAGGCTGTAGCCGAACAGCGGGAACGACTCGATGAACGAGCCGCGGCCCGCCATGATCTCGGCGCGTCCGTTCGAGAGCCCGTCGAGCGTCGCGAACTGCTGGAAGACGCGGACCGGATCGTCCGACGACAGGACCGTGACCGCGCTCGACAGCCGAATCCGCTTCGTGGTCGCCGCTCCCGCGGCGAGCACGACGGCCGGGGCGGAAGCCGCGTAGTCGGGACGGTGGTGCTCCCCGATCGCGTAGACGTCCAGGCCGACCTGGTCCGCGAGCGTCATCTCCTCCACCGCGTCGCGAAGCCGCTCGGCGTGGCTGATCGCCGTTCCCGTCGACGGATCGGGCGTCGTCTCGAGGAACGTGCTGATTCCTATCTCAATCGGTTGTGCCGAATGTGCCATCTTGAATCTCCTCCTTCTACCTACCGATTATCATACTCATTTTCGAGGATTTTCACAAACAAAAATGAAGCGACGCGTAAAAATAAAGAGACGCACCAATCGGCGCGTCCCTATCTTGTCCCTTCGTATCGACTCCTAATTAGAGCTTGATCTCGCGGCCGAGCTCGGCCGATTCGTATATCGCCGACAGAATCTTGATCATATCCACGCCCTGATCGGGAGTGAAGATCGGCCGCTCGCGGCCGAGCACGCATTCGACGAAATGCCGGATGTTGGCCGTGTGCTGGGGAACGGCCGCTTCCGGGAACTTCGGCTGCTGGTCGATCAGCACGCCTCCGTTCTCCGTGAACAGCTTCAGCTTGTCGTTCACGAGGCTGAAGCCGCCCTCCGTGCCTCTCCATTCGAGGAACTTCTTCTCCTCTTCGACGTTGGACGCCCAGCTGAACTCGATCTGCAGGGACGCCCCGTTGTCGAAGCGGATGAAGCCGGCCGCCAGATCCTCGACGTCGAACGTGCCCTCGGGAATCTTCCCGTCGGCATCCGGACGATCGGCGAACTTGCGGTACGTCGAGCCCGATACCGTCACCGGCTTCGGATTGCCGGCGAGCCAGATCGCCAGGTCGATCATATGCACGCCCAGGTCGATAAGCGGACCGCCTCCGGACAGCTCCTTCGTCGTGAACCAGCCGCCCCGCCCCGGGATGCCCCGGCGCCGAATCCAGCCGCAGCGGCCCATATACAGCTCGCCCAGCTGGCCCTCATCGGCGATGCGCTTCACGAACTTCGCTTCCTCGCTGAACCGGTTGTTGCGCATCGTCATCAGCAGCTTGCCCGATTCGCGCGCGGCGTCGGCCATCTTCTGCGCCTCGACCGGGTTAACCGCGTCCGGCTTCTCGCAGAAGACGTGCTTGCCCGCCCGCAAGGCCGCGATCGCGATCTCCGAATGGTACACGTTCGGCGTGCCGATGCCGACGATGTCGATCGACGGATCCGCGATCAGCTCGCGGTAGTCGTCGTACACCTTGGCGTCCGGGAAGTCCTTCGCGACCGCTTCGGCGGAAGCCTTGAACGCGTCGCAGAACGCGACGATCTCGACTTCGTCCTTGCAAGCCAGCCAGCCCGGAAGATGCGCCCATCTGAAAATGCCGCCCGTCCCGACGGCCCCTACCTTCAGCATGTCATCGGCCTCCCTTGATCTCTTCCAGCGGCTTCGCGTTGCCGTAGCGCGGGTATTCGCGGTCCACCGGAGCCGCCCATCTCACCGCGTTGTCGATCACCTTGCGAACCTCCGGGTTGTAATACGTCGGATACGTCTCGTGGCCGGGGCGGAAGTAGAAGATTTTGCCCGCGCCCCGCGAATAGCAGCAACCGCTGCGGAACACTTCGCCGCCTTCGAACCAGCTGACCATGACGAGCTCGTCCGGCTGCGGGATGTCGAAGTGCTCGCCGTACATCTCCTCCTGCGGCAGCTCGATGTACTCGCCGATGCCGGAGGCGATCGGATGCGCCGGATTGACGACCCAGATGCGCTCCTTCTCGTCCGCTTCCCTCCACTTCAGATCGCACGACGTCCCCATGAGCTTTTTGAATATTTTCGAAAAATGTCCCGAATGCAGCACGATAAGCCCCATGCCCTTCAGAACGCGGTTATGCACTCTCTCGACGATCTCGTCGCTTACTTCGCCGTGCGCCATATGCCCCCACCAGATGAGGACGTCGGTATCGTTCAGGACCTCTTCGGACAGGCCGTGCTCCGGATCGTCCAGAGTGGCCGTGCGGATGACGCCCTTCGTCGTCAATCCCTCCGCGATCGCCGCGTGCATGCCCTTCGGGTATACGGACGCGACCTTCTCGTTCGTCTTCTCGTGGCGGTGTTCGTTCCATATCGTGACGTTGATGTTCGCGCTCACTATTCCTTCTCCCTTCCTATCGTCTGACACCTTCATTGTAGTAAACGCCGTCTGCGGGATCGATGGCCGATTCGATCGTTTTTTTACGGTATTCTGTTCCCTGTCCCTCTTGCAATCGCTTTATGGTAAACTATCGTTACGCCATTCTGTCGAACCTATTCGCCATGGAGAGGAGATCGCGCCATGTATCCCGAGATGCGCTACGAGCACGTCGTCTACCAGAACCCGTTCCTCGCGATGCGAATCTGGCAGATCGATTCCGACAAACTCGCCTCCGAGGAGACGCGGCGCCGGACGGAGCAGGATTGGCGGCAATCCCGATACTCCGGCTGGCACTACCACGAGGAAGTGGAATTCCTTCTTATCCTGAAGGGCGAGCTGACCGCCTTCTGCAAGGAAGAGCGCCTCCTCCTGCGCAAGGGGGACGTCGCCTTGTTCGGGTCGTCGGAGCCGCACACGACGCTGCACACGAAGAGCGGAAGCCTCAGCCATATCGTGCTTCAGATCGACCTGCGCAAATACTGGGACCCGAGCACGCTCGGCAGCATGCACCATTTCTCCGAGGTCATTCGCCCTCTTAGCTCTCTCAATTACATTTATCAAGAGAACAAGGAAGCGCGGACGCAGACGGCCGCCCTCATCCGCGAGATCTACCGGGAGATGAACGAAGGGAGGATCGGCTACGAGCTCGCCGTCTCCTCGAAGATCAAGAACGTGCTCCTCCTGCTGCTGAGGAACGACACCCGTTCCAAGCTTCATTACGCGAACGACAAGCTGCAGGAGAGGCTTCAGCCGGCCATCGACTACGTCGAGCAGCATCTGGGAGAGAGGCTGTCCGTCTCGGAGGTCAGCTCTCTCGTCAATATGAGCTACACCCACTTCATCAAGACGTTCCGCCGGGGCGTCGGCATGTCGTTCACCGACTTCGTCGGCTACCGGCGGATCAAGAAGGCGGAGCAGCGGCTGCTCACGGGCGAGGACGAGAGCATCGCGGAGGTGGCCGAATCGGTCGGCTTCTCCAACCTCGGGCACTTCTACGAGACGTTCCGTCGTTGGAACGACTGCTCCCCGAAGCAGTTCAAGGACCGGCTGAGGAAAAGAGGGGAGATCGGATAGCCGGATCGGAATCGCGGTTATGGAGGGAAGGGACCGGTTCGCCGACGAGATCGCCGTTCGCCTGTCGTCGATAGCGAAATAGCCTTGCCGGATGCATGACCCGGCAAGGCTATTCTCATGGGCTGAAGGGGCGGGATTAAGGCTGAATGGACTGCATCAGGGACGCCAGCAGCTTGGCGGCTTCCTCGCGGGTCGCTTCGTCCTTCGGGGCGAAGTAGACGCCCGGCTTGTTCGGATACGCCTTGCCGGACAGGATGCCCGCCGCCTGCATCGTCTTGGCCGCGTCCGCCGCGTAGGCCGGAATCGACGCCTCGTCGGCGAAGCCCGCCGCCGGCGCGGCTTGAGCCGGGAGCTCCGCGTTCAGGTGCTCGATCAGCCGCGCCAGCATGGCCGCGATCTGCTCGCGGGTGACGCGGGCGGACGGATCGAACCGTCCGTCCCCGATGCCGCCGACGATCCCGCGGTCCGCGGCCCACTGAACCGCCGGCGCGTAGTAGGCGTCCGCGTTCACGTCCGAGAACGCCGCCTTGCCCGGGGCGCCGAGGTCCGCCCCCGCGACGCGGGCGAGCAGCAGCGCGAAGTCCGCGCGCGTCAGCTTCGCCTTCGGCTCGAACGAGCCGCTGCCGTTGCCGTCGATGATGCCGCGCGCCGCCAGGTAAGAGATCTCGTTCTTGGCGAAGCTGCCGTTCGCATCCGCGAACGAGGACGGGCGATAGCCGATCGCGTAATCGGACAAGCCGTCGGCCGCGAAGCTCAGCTCGCCCTTCGCCGCGTCGAAGCGCGCGGCCGGAATCAGGCGGGCGGCGGCTCCGTTGGACGCGAACGCGTAGAGAATCACGGCGTTCGGGTCTTCGCCCGCTCCCGCCGCGTAAGGGAGGACGATCTTGGCCGTGCCTCCGCCGAATCCCGTCACGCTTCCGCCGGCCGCATCGACGGACAGGCGGTAGACGGGGCGGCTTCCGACGGCGGACCGAACGTCGGCCGGCAAGGCCGCGGCGGCCGATGCGTCCGCCCTGTCGAGCGTGAGGCGGACGTCGCCTTCGGCTCCGGCCGCGCGGGCCGAGACGGCCGCGATCGCCTTGCGGTCGAGCGAGACCGTGCCGATCGCCGTGACGAACCGCAGCGTATCGACGGCGGAGGAAGCCGCGATCGCCGCGAGCGACTTCGCGGGCAGCGCGACCGTCGTCCGCGACGCGGAGCCTTCGATCGCGGCCTTGATCTCGAACGCCGAAGGCTTGCCGCCGGCGTCCGACCGCTCAAGCGCCTTGAGCGCCTCGTCCGCTTGCTCCGCCGTCAACGAGACCGTCGCGGCACCGCTCGAATCGGCTTGGCCCGCGAGCTCGGTCGTCACCTTCGGCGCGTCTCCCGTGACGACCGTCGGCGGCTTCGGCTGGCCCGGCGCCGTCGGGGTCGGCTGCGTCCCGGAGCCGCCGCTTCCCGACCCGGAGCCGCTGCCGCCGCCGGAGCTTCCGGACGATGCGACCGTCACGACGCTCTCCGCCTTGGCGTAACCGTCTGCCGTCGTCGCCGCGATGACGGCCGTGCCCTTCCGAAGCGGCTTAACGTTGCCGCCGGCGTCCACCGTCGCGACCGAAGGATTCGAAGACGTCCAGACCACCGCGGTCGAACCGCCCTCGGACGGCGTCACCGTCGCCGTCAGCTTCGCCGAAGCGCCTCCAGCCTTCAGCGACAGCGTCTTTTTGTCCAACTCGATCTTGGAGACGTTGACTTGAAGAACGCTGACGGTGCCGCCGACCTCGTTCGCCACGAGCAGCAGCGGATACCCCGTCGGACTGACGCTCGCCGGAATGAATTCGAGGCCTTCCGGACCCGTGTCGGTCTCGAGCCCCTTGGAGAAGTCGCGCGGATTGACATAGTTGTCGAAGGAGACGCGATTCGGATCGGTCACGTCGTACGTCATGATGCCGCCGATCCGTTCCAGCCCGACGAAGGCGAGATAGCGGTCCCCCACTTGCCCGACCTTGACGTATTCCGGCTCGGGCCCCTTCTTCGGGCTGCGGGCATCCTTCTCCGTATCGTTGTGCCCCGCGTTGAAATATTCGGGAAGCCGCTGGGCCGTAATCTTCTCGAAGTCGTTGCCGCTGTCGTACGCCTGGCTCATGCTTCCGGCTTCCCAGATGGAGAACGAGCGTCCCCCGTACAGGTAGATGGAGTCCGTGCCGACGCCGGCCATCGCCTCGACCTTGTCGTACTCCGTCTTCCCCGCCAGGAATCGCGCGGCCGCCGAGTCCGGGTTCAGCTTCGCCTTCAGGTCCTTGACCTTGGCCGCGTTGACGCGGGTCGGCCATTCCGTGGCGTCTCCTTCGTTCGCGGAGAACAGATACGTCTTGCCGCCGACGGTATAGCTGTCGATGCCGTCCGGCATGTACATGCCGTAGAAAGGCACGTTATCGAGACGGATTTTGCCGTCCTTGATCAGATCGAGCGAGTTGCCCGGTTGGCTGAAATCCTTCAAGCCGAGCCCCTTGACGGAGACGACCTTCCCGCTGGCGATGTCGACCGAGGCGATCGCGTTATTTTCCTGAAGGCTGACGTACGCCGTCTTCTCGTCTCCGGAGAGCGCGATGAATTCGGGTTCCAAATCGAAAATAGCGTCGGCCTTCGAGCCCGGTCCCTGGATCGTCGGCGATTCCTTGGAGGAGGCGCCGCGGATGTTGCCGCGGATGTTCACGTTGTCGGCGATGACCGACGGATCGTCGAACTTCGCGCGGACGACCTTCTTGCCGACCGTGTCCACGATCGTCACGCTGCCTTCCGGATCGCCCGCTTCCGTGCGGGGCTCGGCTTCGTCCGCCGTCAGCACGTACCGCCCGTCGCTCGTGACCTTGATCATGTCCGGCTGGACGCCCGCCTCGTAAACCTCCAGCAGCTTGCCGTCGTAATCGAGGGCGAGAATCCGCCCGTTCTTCATCGGATCGGCTTCCTGTACGGCCAAGTAAACGCGCTTCGTCGCCGTATTGACGTCGACGCTCGTCAGGTCGCCGTAGACGAACCCGTTCGTCTCGGAGAGAGGCTTCACGTCCAGGCTTTTCTCCTTCGTCAACTGTCCGGAGGTGCCGAGAGCGACGATATCGAGGGAAGGAGGATTGGAAGATCCGTTGACGAGATAAAATTTGCCGTTATCCTTGTTGTACTTGACGATCTCCGCTACGCCGCCGTCTTCATCCGTCGCGCCGACCGAGTAACCGGCGATTTTGGTGACGGAGAGCTTGTCCGCTACCGGTTCTTCGCCCGGCGCGGGGGCCGCTTCGACTTGGATCGTCAGCGTCTTCGCCGCGGAAGCCGGCGTCTCCTGGCTGTCCGTTACGGAGATCTCGACGGACGCTGCGCCCTCGGAGCCTGCGGCGGGCGTACCCGAGATCGCTCCGGTCGCCGAGTCGAGGGAGAGACCGGCGGGCAGTCCCGCCGCCTTGAACGTATAGGGTGCTTTGCCGCCGGAAGCCTCGACCTTGGCGGAATAAGCGACCCCGACCTGCGCGCCGGGCAGAGCCGCCGTCGCGACCGCGAGCGGCTGAACCTCGGGATCCCCGGGATTCTCGGGGTTCTCGGGATCGGTCGTTCCGGTTCCCCAAGCGCCGTCGGAGCCGCTGCGCGGTCTCGATTCGGCGAGAAGGGCCGCGTCGGCGGAGCTGTAATCGACGAGCGCGAAGTCCGCCTTGTTGTTGTCGGTGTCGGCGAATTCGCTTCGGCGGAGCGCGATCTTCTTCGAGTTCGCCTGCCCCTTGCCCGTCGGATAAGCCGTCTCGTAGCCGTCGATCGTGTTGCCGTTGTCGTTCCCGGCCGTTCCGAGCATGTCGACGTATCCGGCCGGCTTCGTCTCGAACGGATTGACGTTGGCGTCGTCCAGCTTCGTCCGATTGCTCAGCAGGACGACCTTCAGCTGCTTGTTGTTGATATACTGCTCCGTCCAAGCCTGGTCTCCCTTCGCCGAGATGTCCAGCTTCTGCGAAGCGGCGGAGGCGCCCGTGGGAGCGCCGGTTACGAGGAACGAGGAATGAGCCTTGATGATTCCCGTCAGGTCAAGCTTGCGCCAGGCGCCCGAGGTGTTCGGGTCGGCGTATTGCAGCGACCATCCGCTCAGATCGACGTCGGCATCGGTCGGGTTGTACAGCTCGACGAAGCCGTTCGAGACGTAGGTGTCGGCAGCGGTAGAGCCGCCTCCGCCGTACACTTGGTTGATGACGACGTGGGGAATCTTCGCGTCGTAGCTCCCGTCGGCCGCGTACGGCGTTCCGGCTTGGGCGGCGGGTTGAGCGGCGGCTTGCGCCGCCAGAGCGGACGCCGCCGGAGCGGAATCGGACTCGGCCGCCGAAGCGGGTCCCGCGGCGAGCGCGGCGCCGAGCGCCATCTCCGCCGAGACGAGCAGGGCGAGTAATTTCTTGGCAGGCTTGTTCGACATATCTACACTCCCGTAAGAAAGAAATTTTCCTCCATTTTACGGCAGCCGGGTCAATGCAAATCGCCGATTGTGTTATCGGAGCGTTAATTCGACAGGGTCGTTTACAATCGCGGGACTCGGACGGAGGACAATTCGCCGGAGAAGCCCCTACAGACGCTCGGCTCCGGGGGCGTGGCCCTTGTAAGTCGATTTTCTCGCCATTCGGCACCGCGCCCTCCGTCTCCGCTCATGGAAAAGAGACGCCCCCGCGGGCGTCTCCTTATTCCTTCTATATAATCTACCTTACAAACGCGTCTTTATTTCGTGTCGATCAGCGTGAAGTCGTCGTAGTGGAACGCCGGCGCCACGATGCACGTGACGAACACCGGCTCGTCGCCCAGCGGCGTCGCCGTCTGCCAGACGGAGGCCGGCACGAGCGCCTGCGGACGCTGCCCGCTCGCGACGTCCATGCCGAGCACGATCCGCTCTCCCGCCTCGGGCTTGTCCCCGTCGCCGCCGAGCGTCAGCAGCAGCGGCCCTCCGGAATGGTACAGCCACAGCTCGTCCGACAGCACCTTGTGCCACTCCGACGTCTCCCCCGGATGCAGCAGGAAGTAGACCGAGCTCGCCGACGCGCGGGCGCCGGAATAACGCGGGCCGAGCACGTCCTTCGGAATCTCGAACGAAGACTTCCAAATCTCCTTGAACCAGCCGCCCTCCACGTGCGGCTCCAGGCCGAACGCGGCGACGAGCGGCGACAGCGTCGTTTGTTCCATCTGCTTTTCTCTCCCTCTATCTCTATTCGCACCTAGATGCGGTCTCTGCAACCCATCATAGCCGAAAATCGAGCGGCGAGAAAGCCATTATGACAATCGATCCTCCGATGGCGACGACGTTCCCCTCAACCGCGCGGACAGCGCGACAAATCCGGCGCAGCCCGCCAGAGCCAGCGCGGCCCCGAGCCCGTACATCGCCCGCGGTCCCGCCTGCTGGAACAGCCAGCCCCCGGCGGCTCCGGCGATCACGCCGGACAGGCCGCCCCAAGTGAGCGCGTACGCCGCCTGACCGGATGCCCGGTATTCGGCCGGCACTAGCCGCGAAGTCAACTGCGTGCCGATGTAGTAATAGCCGCCGAAGGTGACGCAATGCAGCGCCTGGATCAGGATGACGTGATAAGGAGCGGAGGCGAACGCCATCAGCAGCCAGCGCAAAGCGAACAACAGGCTCACGGCCGCGAGCCCGAGCGCCATCTTCCCCTTCCCTCTCGGCAAATACTTGTCCAGCAGCAGGAACGCCGGAATCTCGAAGATCGAAGAGAGAAAAGCGGACAACCCGATCAACGAGGTGCCCCCGCCGAGATCCGAGATGAAGATCGGAACGAACGTGTTGTTCATCGAATTCGGGACGGAGACGAGCACCCCCAGCACGATCAGCAGCAGGAACGGCCGGCTCGCGAACGCCTTCCGATAGCTCGGGCGGGCGCTCTCCCGCCCGCCTTCCTTGGGCTCGCCCGCGGGCAAGCCGAAGGCGAACGCGATGGCGACCGCCAGCATAACGGAGTAAACGATCCTCAAGTTGCCGATCCCGATCGCCCCGACGACCGGCCCCGCGCCGACGGCGACCAGCGCCCAGCCGAGCGACCCCCAGAGCCGGAAGGAGCCGAACTTGCGGTCCGTCCCCTCGATCGCGTTCAGAATAAGGCTGTTCACCTGGGAGAACAACGGCATCTGGAAAAAGAAAAAAGCCAGCATCGAGCCGTAAATCCAGGCGTAATCCCTCGTCGCGAACGCGAGCTGCATGACGAGCAGATTGCCGATCAGCATCCAGATCAGCATGCGCCGCACGTTGCGCGTCCGGTCGCTCCAGTACCCCCAGAGAGGATTGGCGACGATCGAGATGAACGGTCCTCCGGCCAGAAGGGCGCCGATCTCGATGGCGGACAGGCCGACGGATTGCAGATAGATCGGAAAATAAGCGCTGAAAACGGCCATAGCCCCGTATACGAAAAAGTTGAACGGCTTGATCGTCCCCATGGCCGTCGTCTACAACCGCGCCGCCGTCGACGCGGACATCGCGCGGACTTCGTCCGCCGACACTTCGCGGCCGAGCCGGTCGGACAGGTAGATGCCTTCGCTGATCAGCATCGTCCCAAGGGCGATGTCCGCGGTCGGCAGCAGTTCGACCCTTCCTTGCAGCGCCGCGATCCAGTGATGCTGCGACGAATCGTACGCGTCCTCGTTCGGATGGAGCCGGTGCCGCCGCAGGTCCATCTGGTCCAGGTCGACCGTGCTGTCCATATCGATATCGCACACCGTCGAATGGAAGCTGAACGGCGTCCCGCCGGACGGACCGCTCTCCGTCGGCAGCCGGATGCCGCCCTTCGAGCCGAGGATGCTGCTCCCCTCGAAGCCTCCGGCATGCGCCGACCAGGCTTCGATAATCTCGAAGCTGACGCCTCCCGCCAGCCGGACGAAGCCCGCGGCCAGCTCCTCGACGTCGAAGCCGCTCGATTCCCTCCGCCCGGCGTCCATGTCCATCTCCTGGTGCAGCTTCCCCGAGATGCGCTCCGCTTCCGGATTGCCTAGCAGATACAGGATCTGGGCGATATGGTAGACGCCCATGTCCAGAAGCGCGCCGCCTCCGGCCGTATTCTTCCGGACGAACGTCGGCGTCCCGTACCCGTCCACGAACGGGCGGTTGCGGCGCCGGAAGCCCGTGGACCGCGCATGGTACGGCCTGCCCAATTGGCCGCCGTCGATCAGCGTCTTCGCCGCCTTCGTCTCCTTGCGGAACAATGTCCCGAGCTGAACGTGCAGCAGCTTGCCGGCCGCCTTCGCTTCGGCGACCATGCTCGCCCCGTCGGCGTAGGAGCCCGCGATCGGCTTCTCGCAGTAGACGTGCTTGCCGGAGCGAAGCGCTTCGATCGTCGCCGGGGCGTGATAGTTGTTGTGCAGGCAGACGTCGACCGCGTCCAGGTCGTCCCTCTCCAGCAGCTTGCGAAAATCGTCGTACACGTGCGGGACATGGTAGGCTTCGCCGACCCGCCTCGCTTCGGCGTCGTTGACGTCGCAGACGGCGACGATCTCCGCGCCGGGTATGGCCTGGTAGCGGTCCAGGTGCATTTTGCCGATCTGGCCGACTCCTATGATTCCGATCCGTACCGGTGTCGTCATCGCTTCTCTCTCCTTGGTCTCGAATGGGTGCCCCGGGAGCCTATCGCGCCGCTTGGCCGACGAGCCGCCGGACGGAAGCGACCATCCATTCGACTTCTTCGTACTGCCGCTCGGGCGCGTTATGCTCGATGCCCCACACGCCCGCGTATCCGGCGTCCAGCAAAGCGCGAACGCTCCGGGCCGCCTCCGGCAGCGCGACCGTCCGGCCGTCGATATGGGTATGGAATGTCCAGGGAGCGACGATCGCGTCGCCTTCCTCCCGGTCGGCCTTCCAGCGGTTCAGGTGCAGCAGGAAGCCGAACGCCGGGCAATCGACCGCTTCGGCCAATCTCTTCATCTCCGCCGGAAGCAGCGAAGCGCCCATATGATTTTCCGGTCCGACTCGGTATCCCCCCTCCTCCGCCCGCCGCGCGTATTCCCGGTACAACGAGACCGTATGCTCGAACTGCTCCTCGCCCATCGTCTCCGATGACGCGTAGCTGCCTCCCGTGTCGATGCGGACCGTCTTCGCTCCGAGAATCTCCGCGGCTCGCAGATGCTCCAGCGCATTCTCTCGCAGCCGCCGCCTCGTCTCGGGATCGGGGTCCCACAGATGGGCTCCGTCGACCGCGAAGTTCGCGACGGTCAGTTCCCTCTCGTCCAGCGCTTCCCGGATTTTCCGAATGTAGCTCTCGTCTGCAAGCTTGAGAACGGGGCCGGCGGAACGGTCGATGAAGAAGCCGTTCCACAGATCCACCTCCCGAACCCGGTACCGGTGCGCCGCGGTCTCGAGAAAGCCGAATACGTCCATCATCCCTTGCTGGAAGGTGTGCTGGAACGAATAACTCATAATCGATAGCCTCATCCCGAATGCCCTCCTTGTCGTCGGTTAGGTGCGGACTCCCCTTTGATTATAGGAAGGGAGGAGAGGGGCCGGGAGGGGTTCATTCCTCGGATGAGGGAGAAGATTCTCGGATCGGGGAGCGAGGCGAGGCGCTTCAAAAAAACCGCCGTCCGAAGGACAGCGGTTCCGCATCGTCATATTCATACCCAGACTCCCGTTCGCCGCGAAGCCGATCACAGCTTCTACGCTCAGTTGCCCAGAGGAGCAGCCGGGCAGAGCCCGGGATTCGCCAAGCGCAGCCTCCTCGCGTATTCGGGGTCGAGCTTCGCCAGCTCGGCGAAGTAGCCTCCTAGCGCATGGTTGCCCGCGAGGCTCGAGTTCCGGAACTCGAGCGAGTACAGCGAGCGGATGTGCCGGTACTCGTACGTCTGCCCGCTTCGCGGAATCTTCAGCGTCGCAGGAGGCAGGTACGTCACCGCGTCGTACAGATTGCTGACCCGCCAGCTCCCGCTCACCCTCTCCCCGAACGCCCGCACGAAGGCGGGGTCGCCGACCCGGGGCGCCCCGTACAGGTATACCCCCGGCGTCCGGAAGCCGGTGTTGGCGGCGACGTCCATCGCGCACAGAACGGCGAGCGCCCCGCCGAGGCTGTGCCCCGTCACGTACAGCTGCTTGCCCGGATCCCTGCCCCTTAGAGCCGCGTGGATTTGGTCTCTCGCGGACTGATAGATCTGCGTGAAGCCGCGGTGGGTCTTGCCCGCGTCCTTCGCGTACGGGTAGTCCTGCTGGAACGCGAGCGCGTCGGACAGCCAGTCGGACGTCGAGCTCGTGCCCCGGAAGGCGACGACGATCTCCCCCGGGGATTCCAGGATGAAGCCGAACGGCTCCCGCACCCGATTGAGCGAGTGGGCTTCGAAGCCGGCGAGGACGCCGCAGCCTTCCGGAACGACGAACTCGCCTTCCGGATGCCCGTATTGTTTATAGGTCTGGTTGCATACGGCCGCCAGCCAGATCGCCCTGCGGACTTCGAAGCTTCTTCTTCCCACTCGCCTCGCCCCCTTTACCCTATACACTATTAGGCGGGTATGGGCGAGGTGCCTGGCCGCGTCGAGGATTATCGGGCGACGGGCATCAGGCAGACCGGCTTCGCGATCCGGGCGGGCGTTCCCTCGGCGGCCGGAATGCCGTCTTCGCCGATTCGGAAGGAGACGGCCGAATCCGAGTCTTGGTTCGCCGCCAGCACCCACTCGTCCCCGATCACGGCGAAGTTGCGCGGCGTTCTCCCGAGCGTGGAGACATGGCCGCGGGACTCCAGCAGCCCGTCTTCCCCGACGCGGTAGACCGCCAGGCTGTCATGCCCTCTATTGGAAGCGTACAAGTAGGCGCCCGAAGCCGTCAGGTGAATGTCCGCGCACGTATTCTCTTCGGCGAATCCGTCGGGAAGAGTCGTCAAGCTCTGAAGCGGCTCCAGCGAAGCGTCCGCGGCGTCGTACCGGTAGACGGAGACGGCGCTGGACAGCTCTTCGATCAGGTAGACGAGGGGCAGCTTCGGGTGAAAAGCGACGTGCCGAGGCCCCGAACCGGGCGTCGCCCGGGTCTCGGAGCGAAGCTCCAGCTTGCCCCGCGCGGCATCCAGGCGATAGACGTACAAGCCGTCGGTGCCGAGGTCGCACGCCAGCCAATCGTCCGTACCCGGAATCGGGAAGATCGAATGGGCATGCGCCTTCTCCTGCCGGTCCGGGCGCGGGCCCGCTCCCTCGTGAGCGGCCTCGTCGGCGAGCGGCCCGATCGATCCGTCTTCTCCGATCGGATAGAGGACGACGTTGCCGGTCGAATAATTGACGGCCAGCAGCCAGCGGCCGCTCCGATCGACGCTCAGATGGCAAGGCGCGTCCCCGCGGGACGGCTGCCGGTTGATCTCGGCCAGCGTCGCGGCCTCCGGATCGAACCGGTAAGAGACGACCGCTCCGTCCTCCGTCTCGCTGACCGCGTACAGGAAGCTGCGGGCCGGATGCACCGCCACGAACGAGGGATTGTCGATCCCCGCGATGCCTCCCGCCCGGCTCCATTCCCCGCTGCCCGGGTCGACTTTGTACCAATGAATGCCTTCGTTGTCCGCGCTGTCGTATGTACCTACGATAATATCCATCCATTCGCCGCCTTGCGAGCTCATCGCGCATAACCCCTTTGCCGTTGGGATGTCACAATCGCCTCATTCTACCATTGCGTCCGGCCGCGGTTCAATCGGGAGAACCGGCCAGTAGCGAAATTTATCCCTCCTTAGCGGAAACGCCATTTCCCCGGAAATGACGAAGAGGGAAAAGGAGTCTCCTCCCCTTCCCTCTAACCCAACATCGTCGGGTTACGCTGCCAATCAGCGCGCCTCTCTAAACTCGCCGCAGCGCCGCCGATCAGTCGTACCGCACCGTCACCGGCTGGCGAGTGCGCGCGGATTCCATGATGGCGAGTATGACCATCGTCGTGTTGTACGCGTCCTCGACCGTGACGAGGAACGGCTCGCCCGTGATGAGCTGGTCCACGAAGTGGCGGATGCTCTCGTACGCGAACCCCTTCGGCTTACCGTGGATGAAGTGGCGCACGAGCAGGTCGGGCCGGTCGGCCTTCGTCTCCGTGAACCGCTCCAGCATCTGGCTATGCGTCGGGTCGACGTTGAACATCCCCTTCGTCCCCGTGATGTTCAGCTTCATGTCGTTGACGTTCGGGTTCGAGTTCGGCGTGATCCAGCCGTTCTCCATCGTCGCGATGCCGCCCTTGCGGAACTCGAGAATCGTCTGGTACACGTCGGTCGTGTCGACGCCGAGGTCCTTCAGGACGCCCGACCGGGAGACGGAATACACCCGCTCCACCTCGTCGTCGAACAGCCACCGCAGCACGTCGACGCTGTGGTAGCCGAGGAACCACAGGATCGACGACTTGGCCGCCCAAGGCAGCAGATCGGTCGCCACCCACTTGATGTCGTTCAGGCGGTAGTACGCGCTGTACGGCTCGCCGATCTCCCCGCCCGTGATCGACTGCTTCGGCAGCGCGAACAGCGGGCTCCACCGGCTGTGCAGGTCGACCATCATCCGCACGCCGTTGCGCTCCACCGCTTCCACGATCTCCAGCGCTTCCTCCCGGCTCGTCGTCAGCGGCTTCTCGATGATGAAGTGCTTGCCCGCGTCGGCGCAATCGACGGCGACCCGGGTGTGGGCGAAGTCCGGCGTCACGATCGCCACCGCGTCGATGTCCGCCTTCTTCAGCATCTCGTTATGGTCCGTGAACACGGCGGATTCCGGCAGGCCGAACTTGGCGGCGAGCGCCTTCGCCCGCTCCCCGTTCAGGTCGCAGATGGCCGCGAATTCGGCGTTCGGATGATCGTTATAGATGAAGGCGTGCGTCTCTCCCCAAGTGCCGGCGCCTACGATCCCCATTTTGATTTTCGACATGTTGTCCATCGCCTTTCGTCCCGGAAATAGATTGAATTATTTGACTCCTCCGAAGGTAAGCCCCCGGATCATATACTTCTGAACGATCATCGCGAAGATCAGCATCGGCATAATCGTCACGACTCCGACCGCGGACATCTCTCCCCAGGCGACGCCCGATACGGACAGGAACAGCGTGACCGTCGTCGGCAGCGTGCTGGCTTGCGAACTCGTCAGGAACAGCGCGAAGACGAATTCGTTCCACGAGTTGATGATGCAGAAGATGGCGGTCGCGATGAGCCCCGGCACGGCGAGCGGCAGGATGATCCGCACGAATACCCGGAACCTCGACGCCCCGTCGACGAAGGCCGCTTCCTCCAGCGCCACCGGGATCTCCTCGAAGAAGCTGCGCATCATCCAGATCGTGAACGGGATGTTGAACAGCATGTACGCGACGATCAGCACGATGTGGGTGTCGAGCACGCCGATCAGGCTCGCCATGACGAACAGCGGGATGACGGAAGCCATCGGCGGCAGCATCCGCAGGCTGAGTACCCAGAACGCGCGGTTCTCCTTCTTCTTGAATTCGAAGCGGGCGAAGCCGTAGGCGGCCATCCCTCCGATGAAGATGGAGACGACGGTCGTCGCGACGACGACGATGGCGCTGTTGCGCAGATAGGCGACGGCATTCCGATTCTCGAACACCGCCTTGAAGTTCTCCAGCGTCGGCGAGAAGAACCAGACGCTCGGGTCGTACGTGAGAGCCTTCGACTTGAGGCTGACGAGGATCATCCAGAACATCGGGAAGACGCACAAGAGGCAGACGATCAGAAGCAGAAGTCCCGTGCCGAATCCCATTCGTTTGGCGCCGTATGCGTTCATCCCCGGTTCTCCACCCCTTTCCGGTAGGCTCGGATAAGCACCCAGCTGATCGCCGTGATCAGAATCAGCAGAATGACGGACACCGCGGCCGACCTTCCGACCCAGCCGGTCTGCGCGAAGCCGAGCCGGTAGACGTGCAGGCTGAGGAACTCGGTGGAGCTGCCCGGCCCGCCTTGCGTGAGCGAATACGGAATGTCGAACGTCTTGAGCGAATCGATCGCCCGGAAGACGACGGCGAGCAGAATCATCGGCGTCAGCAGAGGCAGCGTAATGTAGCGGAAAATCTGCACCCGGTTCGCGCCGTCGATGGCCGCCGCTTCGTAAGGCTCCGACGGCAGCGAGCGCATGCCGGCGTAGATGATGAGGGCGACGAACGGAGTGTTCTGCCAGACGTCGACGAGGACGGTGGACAGGAAGGCGTTCTCCGCCGACAGCCAGATCACCTTGCCCCCGACGAAATGCAGCAGGTAGTTGACGACCCCGTTCTCCGCGTTCAGCATCAGCTTCCAGATCTGGCCCGTGATGCTCGGCGTCATCGCGATCGGGACGATCAGGCAGGCGAACGCCAAGGGCTTCAGCTTGAATTCGCGGTCGAGCAGGACGGCGAGCCAGAAGCCGAGCAGCAGCTCGACGACCGTGACGATCAGCATGAACCCGACGCTGATCCGCACCGAATACCAGAACTCCGCGTCCTGTCCCGAGAACAGGCGGACGAAGTTGTCGAGGCCGACGAACTTGAAGTCGGGATACCCGAGCTCGTAGTTCGTCAGGCTAAGTCCGTATAGGAAGACCGTCGGCACGAAGGTCAGAATGCCGAGGATCAGGATGGCCGGCATAATGTAGACCAGATGAGGACGCTTGTGGAAGTATTGTCGCAGCATAATCGTTCATCTCCTCTCCGGAGCGGCCGCCGGACCGCGGCTCTCCGCGGTCCGGACGGCCTGGCAAACTTGCGGTTGCGGTCTGTCCGGTAATGTCTTCGACTTCCTTCGCGTCTTATCCGGTAATGTCTTCGACTTCCTTCTGCGCCTTCTCCGCCGCTTCCTGAACGGTCATCTGATCGAACATGGCGGCGCTGACGTAATAGCCGACGCGGTCGAGAATCTGGCCCAGCTTCGGGCTCGGCGGAATCCAGGAGATGCCTTGCTCGACGAGCACGTTGGCGTCGTTAAGCGCCTCCAGCTGCACCGGGTACGAGATATTCGCCGCGGCGAGCTCCGCGTCTTGGTAGACGGAAGTGCGCACCGGCACGCCGCCTCCTTGCACGTACTCCTTCGCTTTCTCCTTGCTGTTCATGTAGACGATGAAGGCCCAGGCCGCTTCCTGCTTCTTGGACAGCGACGAGATCGACATGTTCCAGCCGGCCAGCGCGCTCGCGCGTCCCGCCGGACCTTCCGGCGTCGGCACGTAGCCGACCTTGTCCGCGACCTGCGAGCTCGCCGGATCGAGAATCCGGTTCGCCAGCGCCGTCGCGTCGAGCCACATGGCCGCCTTGCCGGTGGTGAACGCCGACAGAGCTTCCTCGTGCGTATAGGAGGAGACGTCCTTCGGCGCATTCTTCAGCAGGTCGACGTAGAACTGCATCGCTTGCACCGTCTTCGGATCGGTCATCGTCGCCTTGCCGGTCTTCTGGTCGATGAAGCCGCCTCCGAAGTTGTAGACGAGGCTGAGCAGGCCGGAAGCGGCGTGCGTGCCCCGCTGGGCGCGCATCGAGACGCCGTACAGGTCCTTCTCCTTGCCGTTGAAGAACTTCGCGAGCTCGAGGAACTCGTCCATCGTCTTCGGCGGCTGCTTGCCGTACTTCTCGAACAGGTCCTTGCGGTAAGCGATGAAGCGCGTCTCGCCGGCCGTCGGAATGCCGTACGTCTTGCCCTCGTACTTGCTGATGCCGTTCCGGTACGCGGGAACGATATCCTCGTAGTCGAACCAATCCGGCGTCATCGTCTTGTCTTCGAGGAATTTGTCGAGCGGCTCGATCACCTTCTTGGCGCCGTATTCGCTCATCCAGAAGCCGTCGACCATGAGCACGTCGTACGTGCCGGTCCGTCCCGTGAAGTCGAGCAGCTGCTTGTTCTTGAGGTAGCCTTCCTCCATGACCTCCCACTTGACGCGGATGCCGGTCAAGTCCTCGAACTCCTTCGTCATCTTCTGGAAGGAATCCGTCGACGGATGGCTCGCGAACGCGAGGTTGATCTCCGTTCCGTCGTATTTGCTCTTGATCGTCTGGCCCCAATCCGCCAGCGTCGCGACCGAACCGGACGCCGCGCCGGATGCGGATGCCGGCGCCGTGCCGGACGGGCTCGCGGCGGAGCTCGCGGACGGCTCCGAATTGCCGCCGCCGGAAGAGCACGCCGCCAAGGAAGCGGCCAAGGACGCGGTCAATACGGAAGCCGCGGCGACCCGAATCATTTTGTTAGCCATTGCATACACTCCTTCTCTGGATGTTCGACCCTGCAGGCGACTCTCGATAAACCCCTCTTAAACCTGACATGTCATTTGAGGTACAAGGCACATTTTACGTTCTGAAAAGGCTTTCATCAATGTATCCTGACACCGACTCTTGTCTTCTGAAAACTAATCGCCGCAAAAAGAGCAAAAAAACAAACCTTCGCGTAAAGGTTTGTTACATAGTCTGACATGAGTCGTTCAATTTTTCTCTTTATATTCCAGCGGCGAGACGCCGTAATGCTTCTTGAACACCTTGGAAAAATAAGGGTAATCGTTGAACCCGCACTCCTCCGCCAGCGCCGCGATCTTCGCGTCCGCCCGCGACGCCAGCGCTTCCTTCGCCTTCTCGAGCCGGAACTCGATCAGGTACTGCGTGATCGGCCGCGCCATCACTTCCCGGAACATCTTGCTCATGTAGGCCGGGCTCACGCCCGCGTGATCGGCGATCGCCTGCAGGTTCAGCTCCTTGTCCCCGAAGTTCGCGCCGATGTACCGGATCGCCTCCTCGACGACCCGCTTGTTGCGCGGCGACCTTCGCTCGGAGACGTGCGCGATCAGATCTCCCGCATAGCGTTCCCAGCCGTCCAGCCATTCCTCATAGGAGGCCGCCGAATGCCGCGCTTCCGCCGCCGAAGAGGATTCCGTCGGGTATTCCTTGAGGAGCAGGTACAGCTCGGAGCGGAACGTCAATTCGAAGTGCCCCATCGCCTTCTTCAGCTCGGTCCAGGAGAAGCCCTTCTCCCGGCAGTGCCGGAACCACTTCTCGAGCTGCGCCCGGGCCTCGGCCCGATTCTCGGCCATGACGCTCTTGGCCAGCCCGCCCGCCGCCTCGGACATCGTCCGGACGCTGGCGTCGTCCATGATCGCGATCCACTTGGAAGGGTCCTTGAGCAGCGTCTTGGACAGCGCTTCGTTCAAGCTCTCCTGGGTGATCGGCTTCAGCAGATAGTCGGCCGCCTGATGGCGCAGTGCCCGCTGGACGTAGTGGAAGTCCGCGTAGCCCGTCAGCACGATGAGTTCGATGTCCGCGTGCGAGCGCCGGATATTTTCGATCAGGTCGAGCCCGTCCATCACGTTCATCTGGATGTCCGTGATCACGAGATCCGGCTTGGAGCGTGCGATCGCCTGCAGCGCTTCTTCCCCGTTCCTCGCCTCGTCGATCTCCGAGATCGCAGCGTGGCTGTTCTCCAGCAGCTTGACGACTCCCTTGCGAATGACCGTCTCGTCGTCAACGATCAAGATTCTCATCTCGCGTCCCCCTCTTCGGCAGAAGAATGCGCACGAGCAGGCCGCCCGACATCGATTCGGACGCCTCGAGCCCGTACGGCTCCCCGTAGCGCAGGCGAATCCGCCGATGCACGTTCAGAAGGCCGATCCCTTCCCGCGTTCGATCTCCCTCCGCATCCTTCCGCTCTTCGTCCGCCCCGCCGTCCGGCGGTTCGAGCAGACGGCGGTTCAGCCGATCCAGCGCCTCCTCGGACATGCCTTCCCCGTTGTCCTCCACGAAGATCGCGTAGGCGGAGTCCCCTTCGTCCTCGGCGTAGATGCGCAGGTAATAGTCCCTCTCTCCCGTGAAGGCGTACTTGAACGCGTTCTCCACGACGGGCTGCAGCGTCAGCTTGACGATCGGATATCGCTCGAAGCCGGCGACCCCGTCCATGTCGATCTCGATATCCGGATACCGCTCTCCCTGGATGTCGAGATACGTGCCGACGTGCGCCGCCTCGACCGACAGCTCCACTTCGGCCCTCGGGTTGTCGATGGAATAGCGGAAGAAGTCGGCGAGCGCCTTGCTCATCCGGCTGACGCTCGGCACCTCGTGCAGGATGGCCTGGCAGTTGATGACCTCGAGCGTATTGTACAGAAAATGCGGATTGATCTGGCTCTGCATCGCGAGCAGCGTCGCGTCCTTCTGCTTCATCTCGGCGCCCAGCTTCTTCACCTCGGCGTCGTGGGCGCGCTCGATGGAAGCCGTCATGTTCTCCAGCATCCGGTTGAAGCCGTTGCCCAGAATGCCGACCTCGTCCGCGAACCGGCCGTTGAACCGGACTTCCAGGTCGCCGAGCTCCGCCCGCTTCATGAGCCTGAGCAGCTTCTTGACCGGCCTCGAAAGAGACAGCGACAGGATGAGGGAGATGAACAGCGTCATCAGGACGATCAGGAACACGATGTACGGCTGCACGCTCCGAATCTTGCGAACCGCCTCGTCGATGAACGTCCGCTTGATGTGGGCCCGCACCTGGAACGCGCTCTTGCTCATCGTCGACTCCATGACGAGATCGTCGTCCGACGGGGTGAAGGAGCCGGCGGACGCATAGACGAGATGGCCGGAGGCGTCCAGCATCTCGATGTTCAGATCCTCCGTCGCGAGCAGCCGGAAGGCGTCGCTGAACATCTTCCCGTTGAGCCGGACGACGAGAATGCCGTCCCGTCCTTGAACGCCGTAGCGGCTCATGGACAAATAAATCGTTTTCAAGGAACGGTCCTGGAAAAACAGCAGCTCCTCCGTCGGCTCCGACCAGAAGCGGCTCCGTCCCGAGACGAAGTCCCGGTACCAGCTCTGGCTGCGGTAGTTCATCTCCGGCACCGGATCGAGCTCCGAATCGTAGTACAGCGTCTCGGCGCCGCCGCTGCCGCCGTCCCGAAGCAGGAAGAACGCAGATTCCAACTCGCTCGAATACTGCAGCCGGAACGCCCCGAGCGCGTTCTCCGCCCACTCGCGGTCCTCCGCGCCTTGCGCCGTATCGTCTTCGGCCAGCTTCATGAGCCGGTTCCCGTTGCCCGAGTACTCGAAGAAGTAATGGACGTTGTTGACGATCCGGTACAGCTGGTTGTCCAGGTTGAGCGCCGTCTGGTCGATGGAGCGCTGCACCCGGTAGATCTCGTTGTTCGTCAGCACTTCCTTGAAGTAGCTCTGATAAACGTACGCCACGCTGAACACCCCGATGAACGAGACGAGCGAGACGGACACGAAGATCTTCGTGAAGAATTTCCGGTCCATGACGAGCTTGAGCAGCCGGTCTCCGATGTCGTTCCCCTCCCGTTCCGGGCTCCGCCGTTGTTGATAGACATTATAAACACAATGACGCCGTTTGGAAAAGGAAAAAGACTGCCAGTCTCGCCAGGCTTCGGATCGGCAGCGTTGGAAGATATACCCTCCTTCTATATCTTTCGATAGTCGGACCGCGGCGGGATCTCGGATAGAATGAACCCATCTCACCGATAGGAGGAATCGATTATTCATGGCTAGACACACATGGACGGGAGAATCCCTCACAACCGACTGGGACGATCCGAAAAACTGGGACTCCCAGAAGACGCCGGAGGACATGGACGAGATCGTCATCCCGGGTTATCCCGCCTCGAAAACCGCAGGGCCCCGCGTGCCCAAGGAATTCCGGGCGAAAACCCTGCAGCTGAACGGAAGCGGCTTCCTGTCCGGCGCGAAAATCGTCGTGGCGGAGACGTTCACGTTCGCTGGCGGCTCGCTGAATTGCATGGTCGACATCGAATCCGGGGCGAAGCTGATCCTCGAAGGCGGATTAGACAAAGAGATCCGGGGCATCACCGTCACGAATCATGGCACGATCTCGGCGAACGGCGGCAGAATTCGCATGTCGGAAGGAGCCGTCGTCCACAATTTGAGCCGCGCGGAATGCACTTCCTCCGTCGAATGGCAATGGGTCTCCGGAGCTTTCGTCTCCTTCCAGAACGACGGAATCCTGACCGTGCGCTGCCCGCTGCCGCTCTCGAACGTCGCCGCCTTCCGCGGCGTCAGCTTATGGAACAAGGGGACCATCAGCGCAGAATCGGGCGTCCTTCACTTGGTTGGCAACGAAGGCCGGCACCGGTTCCTGCCCGGATCGCGGCTTACGGGCCTCCCCGGCAGCGGACGAATCCGGATCTCGGATTACGGATGGGCCGTCGTCGAAGGGCCGGTCGCGGTTGACGGAGCCGGCGTTCTGGAGATCGGGACAGGCGGGTCGCTTACGAATTTATCGAATCCGCCGGAAGGAATCGTGCCGCAGCTGGCGGTTGGCGGCACGCTGCTGTGGACGGGGGGAACGCTCTCCGCGACGACGAGGCTGGATACCGTCGGCAAGCTTCACATCTCGGGGGCGAGCGACAAGCTGCTATCCACGGGACTTATCGAAAATTACGGAGCGATCGAGCTGCTGGAAGAAGGAACGATCCAATTCGGCGGCGGCAGCCGGATCGTGAATCACGCGGATTTGATTTTCCGGCACAATGCCCTGCTCAAGTATTCCTACGGCTCGGGAGGGACGATCGAGAACCGGGGCAATCTCCTGTTATCGTCGGACCGCGCCTCCTCGCAGGATTTCCCGAAGGTAAGGGTGTCCGACATCGCCATCGTGTCCCAGAACCTCATCCATCTGGAATCCGGCCAGCTGCGCTTCGAGCAGGGGCTGTTCGCGATGAAGGACGGAGCCGAATTCGCCGGCAGCGGCCGGACGGTGCTGGCCGGAGGCACGATGACTCTCGAGGGAGACGCGAAGGTGAACGACGAGAGCACGTTCGAATTGACGGAGAAGGGTACTTTGAAGTCGATCGGAACCGTGAATCCGATGAAGCGGCTGATCGTCTGGGGCTCGTTCGTCTGGACCGGAGGAACGCTGTCGGGGACGGTCGCGGTCGAAGTAACCGCGGGAATGAAGATTCAGGGCGACAAGGAGAAGTACTTGTCCGGAGGCCTGATCTCCAACGAAGGGACGATTGAATGGAGCGGCCCGGGCACCGTCTCGGCGGGCGGCGGAGGCTCGATCCTGAACAAGGAGCACGGGGAGATCCGCTCCTCGGAGAACGTCCGGCTGTATTGGAGCTACGGAGCGAGCCCGACCTTCAAGAACGAAGGCATGATCCGGGTGACCGGCGGAGTCGCGACGATGGATTACGTGAAGCTCGTCAACCATAAAAACGTAGCGATCGGCCCCGGCACGCTTTATTTCAAGAGCGCCGAATACCGGCAGTTGGGCGGGGAGACGCGCCTGCTCGGAGGAACGCTGGGTACGAACGGCTATCAAGCGATCTTCGAGCAGGGAGTGTTGTCCGGCTCCGGAACGCTCGACTGCAGCGTACAGAACAAGGGCGCGACGGTGAGTCCCGGTTATCAGCAAGAGACGGGGCGATTGCAAGTGACTTTGGATTACCGGCAGGAAGCGGCTGCCAAGCTGGACATTCGGATCAACGACTACAACGAAGACGGCGGGTACTCCAAGCTGATCGTGGGGACGAAGGCAACCTTGGGCGGGGAATTGAACATCCGTCTCTCGGAATCGTTCCTTCCCGTCGACGAGCTGCTGTTCAACGTGCTCTCCTATATGTCCAGAACCGGAGAATTCGTCAAGGTGACCCGGCCTTATTACCGGACGCCATTGCAGGACGAATTCGCGCATACCCTGCTCGAGCGGTACGATCCGTCCGCCGTCGTGCTGGAATCCGTCTCGTCCGTCCTGCTGGCCGAGCGGCTCGCCGTTCATCCGTCGATCGCTTGGGCGACGGTCCATTCCTCGGGAATTCCCGACAATGCGACGGCCCGGAATAACATCGACGACGCGGCTCTCGGCAAGCCTTCCGCGCGCAGCAGCTACGGGACCGCTCCCGGAGGCTCGGTTATGCTCAGCATACGTTTGCTGACGGGGTTGACCGTGCTCGCCCGTCATTACACGTTCAGCGTATCCGAGCTTGCGGGCGGGACCCACACCGCCGGCTCGGACCATTATCAAGGAGTCGCCTTCGACGTGAACGTGATCAACGGGCGGCAAGTCGGAGCGACGCATCCGGCTGTAGCCGCGTTCCGGCAGGAATGCCGGAATCTCGGGACTCGGCAGGACCTCGGCCCCGGGGATTCCAACCATGAGACGCACGTCCACGCCGCTTGGGAACGGTTGGATCCGTAGACTTCCCCGACACCGATCTCACCGCAGGAAACCCGGCCATGCCATCGGCAGGCCGGGTTTCATCCGTGAATCGCGAAGGTGGCGCGCTCCCTATTCGACTTAGCTTTTTACCTTCGCCAGGCTGTACCGGTTCGCCGGAATCGGAAGGCCGAGATTGCCGCGCAGCGTGTCGGACTCGTATTCCTTCCGGTAAATTCCCCGCTCCTGCAGGATCGGCACGACCAGGTCCACGAAGTCGCTAAGCCCGCTCGGAAGGTTCGAGTGGATGATGAAGCCGTCCGCGGCTCCTTCCTCGTACCAGCGCTGGATCCGGTCCGCGATCTGCTCCGGCGTGCCGATAAACTCTCCTCGCGGCGTCGCCGCCTGCAGGGCGACCTGCCGCAGCGTCAGCCCCTGCTCCTTCGCGTTCCGCTTGATCTTGTCGGTGCCGCTGCGGAAGCTGTTGCTGCCGAGGTCGCCGATGTCCGGGAACGGCTCGTCGAGCGGGAACCGCGAGAAGTCGAAGTGCTCGAAGAAGCGGCCCAGGTAGTTCAGCGCGTTCTCGATCGACACGAGGCTCGCGATCTCCTGGTATTTGCGCTCGGCCTCCTCCTCCGTGCGGCCGACGATCGGATTGATGCCCGGAAGGATGACGATGTCGTCCTCGGACCGGCCGAACTGGACGGCCCGCCGTTTGACGTCCCGATAGAACGCCTTCGTCTCCTCGAGCGACTCCCCGCCGGTGAACACCGCGTCGGCCTCCTTGGCCGCGAGCGTCTTGCCGCTCTCCGACGAGCCCGCCTGGAAGATGACCGGCTGGCCCTGCTTCGAGCGCGCGATATTGAGCGGCCCCTGGACCGAGAAGTAGCGGCCCTTGTGATTCAGCCGGTGCATCTTGGCCGGGTCGAAGAAGACGCCCGACTCCTTGTCGCGGACGAAGGCGTCGTCCTCCCACGAATCCCACAGCCCTTTGGCGACTTCGAGATATTCCTCCGCGATCCGGTACCGCTCGTCGTGGGACGGATGCTCCGTCTTCCCGTAATTAAGCGCCGAGCCTTCCAGCGGGGAAGTGACGACGTTCCAGCCGGCTCGCCCTCCGCTGATATGGTCGAGGGAAGCGAACTGCCTCGACACGGTGAACGGCTCGCTGTACGAGGTCGAGAGCGTGCCGACCAGGCCGATCTTCGACGTGACGGCCGCCAGGGCGGACAGAATCGTGATCGGCTCGAACCGGTTCAGGAAGTGAGGGATCGACTTCTCGTTAATGTACAGCCCGTCCGCGATGAACACCAGGTCGAACTTGCCCTCCTCGGCCTTCAGAGCCTGCTTGCGGTAGAAGGGGAAGCTTACGCTGGCGTCGACCGGAACCTCCGGATGCCGCCAGGCGGAGACGTTGCCGCCGACGCCGTGGATGAGGGCGCCGAATTTGAGCGATTTTCTGGCCATGTTCCGTCCTCCCGTTCGTTCGTTATTAGACTAGCGCCGACTCCGCGAGCCGGAGCCTGTAGCTCTTCACCAATGTCTCGCCATTGTAAAATTCCTTGTCGTAAGCCCGCTCGAAGCCGAGCCTCTCATACAGCCGGACGGCCGACGCCATCAGGTCCGACGTGTGCAGGTGCAGCGTATCGGCGCCCCAGGACAGAGCCCGCCGGGCGCTCTCGCGGATGATCTCCGTCGCGATGCCGCGGCCCCGATGCGAGGGCGACACGGCCAGCAGCCTCAGAATCGGAGTGCGAATGTCCAGCTCCGGACGCCCGTACGCGCTCTCCGAACCGAGGAACAGCTGGGCGCTGCCGACGATCCGCCCGTCCAGCTCCGCCACGAGGCGCGCCTTCGGCCCTTCCGCGTCGACGGACGCCTCGATCGATTCCTTGTAGGCCTCCCACCGGTCCGGCATTCGCGCCGAATACTCCTCGTAGGCCCGCACCAGCAGGCTTCGGACCTCCTCGCGGTCCGCTTCCGCCATGTCCCTGACGAGCACGGCAGACTCTCCCATTCCAATCCCCCCGCTCTCCTCTTCGGAATTGTCCGTTATCAGCTGCCATGGCCGCGCCGAACCTGCCGCGCTCTCAGACCGCGCAGCTCGAATTCAACGAAGTCGGGTCGTTGCGCTTGATTCGGTCGATCTGTCCCAGATGGACGTGCACGTGTTCGATAAAAGAACGAATGACGTCGTTCAGCGTCACCTTGTCGCCCTTCTGGTTGACGGCCGTCTTCTCCCCGTATTCCTCCGGAAGCCGGGCGAACAGTTGCGCGTTATAGCGGATCAGGGCGCTGTACAGCTCCAGAATGTCGGTCGCCGCCCCCGCGTTCGCGAAGGAATGCTCGACCCACGGATCCTGCTTGAAGCCCGGCAGCTGGACGGTCGAGCCGGAGACGATCTCGCGGATGCGGAACGAGACGATGAGGTTGTGGTCGGCCAAATGCGACAACACCTCGGTGACGCTCCATTTGTCCGGCGCCTGCTTCCACTTCAGCTGCTCCTCCGTCAAGCCTTCGATCGCCTTCTCCAGCAGTTCGGGCGTCTCCAGATATCGTCGAATCTCGTTCTCGTTCAAACTCATCGTGAGTCCTCCTTGTTAGGTGCCTTGTCTACTTGTCAAATCGAATAGCTGGCTTCGGGAGTGATCCGCTTCAGGAACTGGCGGGTGCGCTCCTCCTTCGGCCTCGCGAAGATCTCCTTCGGGTCGCCCTCCTCGACGATGCGGCCTTCGTCCATGAAGATCACGTGGTTCGCGACCTCCCTTGCGAAGCCCATCTCGTGCGTGACGACGATCATCGTGATGCCCTCCTTGGCGATGCGGCGAATGACCTCCAGCACTTCGCCGACCAGCTCAGGGTCGAGCGCGGACGTCGGCTCGTCGAAGAGGATGACCTCCGGCTCGAGCGCGAGCGCCCGGGCGATCCCGACCCGCTGCTGCTGGCCGCCGGACAGCTGGCTCGGATAAGCGTCCAGCTTCGCGCCGAGGCCGACCTTCTCGAGCACCTTCGCGCTGCGCTCGCGGGCTTCGTCCTTCGGCAGCTTGCGCACGACGACGAGCCCTTCCATCACGTTCTCGAGCGCGGTCTTGTGCTTGAATAGATTGTAATGCTGGAACACCATCGCCGACTTCCGGCGCAGCGTCTGGATCTCCTTCTTGGACGGATGCTTGCAGTCGACCTTGAAGCCGCCGATCTCCACTTCCCCGTCGCTGGGCCGCTCCAGGTAATTGATGCAGCGGAGCAGCGTCGTTTTGCCCGAGCCGCTCGGTCCCAGAATGGCGACGACCTCGCCCTGCCGGGCCGTCAGGTCGATCCCCCGCAGCACCTGCTGCCGTCCGAAATGCTTCGTAATCCGACTCAGCTTGATCATGCCACTCCACCTCGGTTATAGACGTTGATTCGCTTCTCCAGCGCTCCCGCCAGCCTCTCGATCAGCACCGTGAGTCCCCAGAAGATGACCGCCGCCGCGAGGTACGCCTCGAAAAACTTCCAGTTAGTCGAAGCGACGATCTGCGCCTTCGCGTTGATCTCGACGACGGAGACGGTGAAGGCGAGGGTCGAGCCGTGCAGCATGCCGATGAAGCTGTTCGACAGGTTGGGCAGCGCGGCCGCGAACGCTTGGGGGAACACGATCCGCCGCAGCGCCTGCGGCGTCGTCATGCCGATCGAGTGCGCCGCCTCGAGCTGCCCGCGGTTCACCGCGAGCAGGCCGGAGCGGACGACCTCCGACATGTAGGCGCTGGCCGTGATCGTGAAGGCGACGAGCGCGAAGGCGATGTACGGAATCGATACCGACCGGAACGACCAGCCGAGCGAGGCCGAGAGTCCGTCGACGACGGCCGGCAATCCGAAGTAGACGAGGAACAGATGGGTGATCATCGGAGTGCCCCGGATGAAGGCGACGTAGCCGGTCGAGATCGGCCCCAGCACGGGAACCCGATAGATTCGGCAAAGAGCGATCGCCGTACCGAGAATCAACCCGCCCAGCACCGAGACGAAGGTGATGAACAGCGTCGTGGGGACGGCCGACAGCAGCTTGACGAATGCCGTCCAGATGAACGAAGGGTCCAGCTTCATAATCCCGATCCCCCTTTCGGAAGACTTGCGCTCTCCGCCAGCAGTCCGCGAAGCGACGGACTGCCGCGCCGCCCGAACCGCTTCCTGTCGGCGTTCTCGGTCTTCTCGTGCCGCAGCAGGCGGCGCTCCAGCAGCCGGAACAGCCGTTCCAGCGCGAAGCTGATGACGAAGTAGATGATCGCGAGAACCAGGTAAGCCTCGACGAAGTGCTGGCCGACCGTGATCAGCGTCTGCGCCTTGCCGGTCATCTCCATGACGCCGAGGGAGAAGGCCAGAGACGTGTCCTTCAGCGTCGCGATGACGAGGTTCGCGAACACCGGAAGCGAGATCGCCAGCGCCTGCGGCAACACGATGCGAACGAACGCCTGCGGCCCGGTCATGCCGACGGAATAGGCGGCTTCGACCTGTCCGCGGTCCACCGCGGCGACTCCCGCGCGGATCATCTCGGACATGAACGCCCCGGCGTGAAGCGAATAAGTCAAGACGACGAAGACGAGCACGGGGGTTCTCGTGACGTCCACGTTCGCCAGCTTGAGAATCTCCGGCAAGCCGTAGTAGATCAAGAACAGCTGGATCAAGATCGGCGTCCCTCGGAAAAAGGAGACGTAGACCTCCGATACCCGCTTCAGCACGGGCACCTTGTAGAGCCGGGGGAGGGCGACGAGGAAGCCGACGCCCAGCCCCAGCACGATGGACAGGCCGACGATCGTAAGCGTGACGTTCAACGTGGACAGCAGCTTCGGGAAGTAATCGAAGACGTACGCAAGGTCGAACTTGGCTCCGGGCATATTTCCCCACCCTTCCTGAGGCTACTTGACGTCTTGCGTGAAGTCCTGCCCGAGCCATTCCGTGCTCAGCTTGCCGAGCGTGCCGTCCGCCTTCAGCTCCTTGATCGCGCCGTCGACCGCGTCGGCCAGCGTCTGGGAGTCGGGATCGTTCTTGCGGAACACGAACAGGATATCGGCGGCCCCCAGCGAATCGCCCACGGTCTTCAGCTTGCCTTCCGGATCGATAAGGGGGAGCGCGAAGTCAGCTGCCAGCGTCGCGTAGACGCGGCCCGTCGCGATCTGGTTCACGGTATCGGCAGAGTTGCCGTTGGAATAGACGATTTTGATGGCGTTCTCTCCGTGCTCCTTGTTGTAGTTCTCGACGAGCTGGGCTTCCGCGCTCGTCGCTCCGACCAGCACCTTCTTGCCCTTCAGGTCGTCGAGCGTCTTGATCGGGTCGTTGTTGTCCTTGGCGACGACGATCTTGTTCACCCAGTGCGCATAGGGCTCCTTGTTGAACAGGTACTTCTCGGTGCGCTCCGGATTCTTCTCCATCTCGTGGGCGATGAAGTCGATCTTCTTCGTCTCCAGGCTGAGCAGCAGGTTGCCGAAGTCGTACGTCTGCAGCTCGAATTCGTAGCCCGGCAGCCGGTTGTCGATCTCCCGGACGAGCTCGACGTCGAAGCCGGTCAGCTTGCCCTTGTCGTCGAGGAACGCGACCTTAGGGAACTGGGTGCCCGTGCCGACGATGATTTTCTTGACCTCCGCGGGCTTCTCGCTTGCCGACGCGCTCCCGCTTGCGCTTGCGCTAGGCGATTCCGACGCCGGGGACGACGAGGGCGACGCCGAGGACGACGACGTTGCGGCGACTGACGGACTTCCCGACGGCGATGCGGCTCCGTTCTCCTCCTTGCTGCCGCATCCGGCCAGAGTCAGCGCGAGCGCCGCGATTACTACCGATACCGATAGCCAGGTTCTCTTCATGTTTTTGTTCCTCCACCCCGAATGTGTGATAACTTATAATTCCGACCTGTTAAGTTAGAATTATGTTGAGAACAATTTATCACTCGGGCCCAGTGCCGTCAATGCGCCGGATAATAGAGAAATTCTATAGTTGGATATAACAATTCGATCGATCGGTTTGGACGGTTTTTACGGGTATACAGGTGAATGGGGCTTCAGGGCTTCAGGGTTACGAGGTCGGTTACGGCGTGACCGGCAGCTCCCGGCGTTACGGCTTCGCCAGCCGTTCCCGCCCGAGCTCGGCGAACGCCTGGAGGAATTCGGAGAACTCTCCCTGCAGGGCGATGACGTTCGTCTGCATCGAGATGCCGGCCGTCTCGGGGAACTCGATCGGGTACAGCTTCCCTTCCGCCACCTCTTGCCTCGCGCACAGCCCGGGCAGGAAGCAGATTCCTACTTTTTGCAGCACAAGCTTCTTGGCCGTCTCCGAGTTGTCCGTCTGGATCTCGAGCTGCGGAGGGTGGTTGAGCGATTCGAAAATGCGGTGGATCCGCAGCCAGTCGAGCGCGCCGCATTCGAAGAAGACGAGCGGCTCATGGCCGATCGCTTCGATCGTCAGGCGGCCGTTCCCGATGAACGGGTGGCCCTCGTAGACGTGAAGGCGGATCGGATCCTCGATCAGCTTCACCGACTTCAGGTTCGGATGGTTGACGTTGCGGACGAACCCGATGTCGATCTCCTTGTTCAGGACGCGGTTCACGAGATCGTCCGTCACGCCGGTCTGCAGCTTGAATTGAATGTGGGGATACTTCCGCTTCATAGGCGGAAGCAGCTGGGGCAGGATGTAATTCGCCACGGACACGGTGCAGCCGATCCGAAGCTCGTCCGGCAGCTTCTTCTTCTGCTGCACGTGCTGCTTCCCCTTCTGGAACGTCTGCAGCAACTGCTGGGCGTAGGGCAGGAACCGCTTGCCCTCTTCGGTAAGCTGCACCTGCTTGCCGATCCGGTCGAACAGCTTGCAGTCGAGCTCGCGCTCCAGCGACTGAATCCGGGCGGACACCGACGGCTGCGACAGGAAGAGAGCGTCCGCCGCTTTGTTGAAGCTTCCGAAGTGGATGACGTACACGAACGCTTCCATGTTCTCGATATTCATCGTCATTCACCCTACTTTTCCAATGAAATAAGTCGGATTAATAGCGTGATTCCATGTTAGTCGTTGAGGAAGACCCTGTCAATACGGGAAAAGGCGTGGGTCCTGCGTCGCGCCTCTCCTCTCTCTCGTTTCCCATTGCTCTCGCCTTGCCGTCGTCGCTCCAGCCTTAAGTACCTCAGCTGCTGAGTCAATTTCGCCCTACCCGCCGTTTCCCGCCGTAAGTAGCTCAGCCATTGAGTCAATTTTGCTCTACCCGCCGTTTCCCGCCGTAAGTAGCTCAGCCATTGAGTCGCTCAACCTTCCCTTGGACACGATGCGTAACCTGATTACTCTCTTGGTCGGTGTAGCGGTACTTGGGACGGATGTGAGGAACCTGATTACTCTCTTGGTCGGGGAAGCGGCACTTGAGATGAATGTGCGTAACCTGATTACTCTCTTGGTCGGTGTAGCGTACTGGGGACGGATGTGCGAAGCCTGTCTGCTTACTTGACCAAGGACAGGACGGCGTCGACCGATTGTTGGACGAACGAACGCTCCGGGCGCGCCTTCAGCATGACGGTTACGCCGATGAGGGCGACCACGAGCGTGCGGGCGAGAGGCTTCGCCGCCAGGTCGGCCGACAGCTCGCCCGAGCGGATGCCGCGTTCGAGCGTCTCTGCGAACAGAATGGACAGATACATCTGATGCTCTCTCGTCAGCAGCTCGAACTTCTCGTCGCGGGGAGCCATCTCCACCATCGCGTTGATGCAGAAGCAGCCCCGATCGGGCCGCACCGAATACCCGTCCTCCACGACTTCTTCGAACAAGCGCCGGAAGCCTTCCTTGACGGAAGGCGAGCGTTGAAGCCGGGTTCGCAGATCGGACGCGTGAAAATGGGAGTACCTGCGCAGGGCGGCCTCGAACAGCCCCAGCTTGTCTCCGAACGTGGAGTAGAGACTGGGCCGCTGAATGCCCATGGCATTCGTCAGATCGCTTAACGAAGCCGCTTCATATCCCTTCTCCCAGAACAGGCGCATCGCCGCCTCCAACGCTTGATCCACGTCGAATTCCTTTGTCCGAGCCATCCGCGCCAGCCCCTTTTCCATACCGAACAGTATTTTATAAATCCATTTTAATGAACGCCCCTTTCCTTGTCAAATGCCCATAAACCCCAAAACATAAATCCCACCCTTGACAAAATCAAACCGGATCGACTATAGTTTCGTCATTCATATCATACCGTTCGGTACGTTATAGCATGCGGTGCGGTTCTACTGCTGCCGACCCGAACAAAAGGAGTGTCGACCGAAACCATGAGCGTCTCTCAGACGAACGCCGATCCGGCGAAGCAAGCGGATGCGCGACGAGGCCGAAACCGAAGACGAAGCAGCCCCAGACCCCGGCGAACGGCTCCAGCGCTCGCGGCGGCGAGCGGATTGGCCGTCGCCAACGTATACTACGCGCAGCCGCTGCTCGACGAGATGGCCGGCGATCTCGGCATCGCCCCGTCGACCGTCGGCATCGTCGTCACGGTAACGCAGCTCTGCTACGCGCTTGGGCTGCTATTGCTCGTTCCTCTCGGCGATCTGTGGAACCGGCGGCGGCTGATCGCCTTCCAGATGCTGCTCTCCGCGGTCGTTCTGACGTCCGCCGGACTGGCGCGATCGGCCGCGGCGCTGCTCGCCTCCCTCGCTCTAACCGGTCTTCTCGCCGTCGTGACCCAGACGCTCGTCGCCTATGCGGCGGACTTGGCCGACGAACGCGAACGGGGCCGCGCCGTCGGGCAAGTGACGAGCGGCATCGTCGTCGGCATCCTGCTCGCCCGGGCGGTGTCCGGCCTGCTCGCGGATGCCGCCGGATGGCGCTCCGTGTACCTGCTCTCCGCGGCGGCCATGCTCGGCATGTCGATTTTCCTATCGAGACGTCTTCCCGCGGCCGACCCGGAGCGGGCTTCGCTCTCCTACGTTCGGCTGCTGCGATCGACGCTCTCGCTGTACGCCCAAGAGCGCATCCTTCGCGTTCGCGCCTTTCTCGCGCTTCTATTGTTCGCCTCGTTCAGCATCCTGTGGACTTCCCTCGTGCTGCCCTTAAGCGAGCCGCCGCTCTCCTTGTCCCACGCGGCCATCGGAGCCTTCGGCCTGGCGGGAGCGGCCGGGGCGATCGCGGCGTCCCGGGCGGGACGGCTCGCCGACCGGGGCTACGGGCAGAGAACGACCGGCGTCTCGCTCGTTCTGCTGCTTCTCTCCTGGCCGGCGATCGGTCGCATCCAATCCCTGCCGCTCCTGATCGCGGGAATCGTCCTGCTGGACCTGGCCGTTCAAGCCGTCCACGTAACCAACCAGAGCTTCATTCTGGCCTCTCGCCCGGAGGCCAGGAGCCGGTTGACCGCCGCGTACATGGTGTTCTATTCCATCGGCAGCGCTTCGGGGGCCATCGCCTCGACCCATGTGTACGACCGATGGGGGTGGAACGGCGTATGCTGGCTCGGGGCATCGGTCAGCGCGGCGGCTCTCCTCTTCTGGGCCGCGACCCGAACGTCGCCTTCGACAAAATAAACAGGCCACGAAGCCGTGACCTGTCGTTAGCGCGTATGAACCTTCCTCCGCCGTACTAGCTTCTTACCCGATCCGGGTCAGCGTCTTCGGGAAGCTCGTCAGCACCCGAACGCTCCCGTCTTCCCGGATATATACGTCGTCCTCGATGCGGACGCCCCCGATCGACGGGACGTAGATTCCCGGCTCGACCGTGAACAGCATGCCCGGCTCCAGCGGATGCCGGTTCTCCCCGTGCAGCGACGGGAATTCATGGATGTCCATGCCGAAGCCGTGGCCGACGCGGTGCGTGAAGAACTCGCCGTATCCGGCGGCCGCGATCGTCTCGCGGGCGGCCCGGTCGACTTCGGCGACGGGCGAGCCGACGCGACCGGCCGCCGCGATGCCGGCGAGGTTCGCCGCCAGGACGGTCTCGTAGATTCGCTCCTGCTCCGCCGTCCCTTCCCCGACGAGGAACGTGCGGGTAATGTCGGAGCAGTACCCGTTCATCTTCACGCCGATATCGATGAGCAGGAAGTCGCCCCGGGCGATCGGCACCGCTTCGGGAACGCCGTGCGGCAGCGCCGAACGCGTCCCCGTCAGGACGATCGAATCGAACGAAGGCTTGTCGGCGCCGAGCCGCTTCATCTGGTATTCCAGCTCGGCCGTCAGCTCGAGCTCCGTCATGCCGATCTTCGCCTGCTTAACCGCGTGCTCCATTACCTTCTCGATCGTCTCGACGGCGACGGCGACCCGCGCGATCTCCTCTTCCGTCTTGCGGACTCTCAGCGAGTCGATGAAGCCGGTCAGATCCGCCAGCCGCGCCCCCGGGAACGCCTCCCCGAGCCGTTCCGCCCGATCCAAGGTCAAGAAGCTCTTCTCCACCCCGAGCGCGCCGACCGGACCGCCGGCCGCCGTCTCCCGCTTCAGGATCGCGTAGGCGTCGTCCGTATCCGACAGCGGCACGAGCCGCTTAGGAACGCCCGCTCCCGCCCGCGATGCCGCCTCGGCGTCGAGGGACGGCACGAACAGCGTCTCCTCGCCGGTTCTCGCGTCGAGGTACAAGGCGAGGAATCGTTCATGCGGCTCGGACAGGAATCCCGTGAAGTAATACAGATGAGTCGGATTGGAGATGAAGGCCGCGTCGATTCCGCCGTTACTCAGATGTGCCCGCAATTTCGCTTTTCTGGATGTCCACGCGTTTACGTCTGTCATAGGGCTTCCACTCCTCTCGCAATCGGCTGCCCGGCTCGGCCTCCGTTAATCTATCGTCCGCCGCAAGGCTGCAAAGCCGCCATATCGCAAAATCGCAAAATCGCAAAACCGCAAAATCGCAAAAACCGAAAGGCCGCCAGGCTAGACGGTCGATCGGCGAATAAGCTCCAGGAACTCCGCCCCGTACTTCGCGTACTTGGCGTCGCCGATCCCGCGCACCCCGCGCATCGCCTGCTCCGTCGTCGGCTTCAGCTGGCTCATCTCCCGCAGCGTCGCGTCGTGGAAAATGACGAACGGCGGAACGCCCTCCCGGTCGGCCATCTCCTTGCGCAGCTGGCGCAGCCGGTCGAACAGCACCGTATCGTAATCGCCGCCGTCCCCGCCCCCGGCTCCGTAGCGTCCCCGGCTGCGGCCGCGCGGAGCCGTCACGGCCGGTTCGACCCGGCGGAACACCTTCTCCTCGCCGTCCATGACGCCCCGCACCCGCTCGGCGAGCTGCACGACCGGGTACTGGCTGTCCGTCAGACGCAGATAGCCGTCGGCGATCAGCGCGTGAATGAGCTGCGTCAACTCCTTCTCCGACTTGTCCTTCATCATCCCGTAGACCGTCAGCGAATCGAAGCCGAATTGGCGGATCTTCGCGTCGTTCGCCCCGCGCAGCACCTTGGCGGTCAGCGTCACGCCGAAGCGCTGGCGCATCCGGGCCACGCAGGAGAAGACGATCTTCGCCTCCCGCGTCACGTCCACGAGCTCCCTCTCGTCCGTGCAGTTGCCGCACCGGCCGCAGGGCTCGGCGTCCTCCTCGCCGAAGTACCGCACGATGTTCCGCTGGAGGCAGTCCGAGGTGTTCGCGTATTCGACCATGTCGTTGAGCAGCCGGTAATCGTTCTTTTTCCGCTCCTCGTCCGCCTCGCTCCGTTCGATGAAGAACTTCTGCGTCGCCGTATCCGCCGGGGAGAACAGCAGCACGCATTCGCCCGGCTCCCCGTCGCGTCCCGCGCGTCCGGCTTCCTGGTAGTAGGCTTCGAGGTTCTTCGGCATGTTGTTATGCACGACGAACCGGACGTTCGACTTGTCGATGCCCATGCCGAAGGCGTTCGTCGCCACGATGACCTGCAGGTCGTCCCTTAGAAAAGCGTCCTGAGCCGCCTCCCGCTCCTCCTCGGAGAGGCCGGCGTGGTATTTGCCCGCCGCGATGCCGAGGCGGGTCAGGAACTCGTGGACGCTCTCCACCTCCCGCCGGGTCGCCGCGTACACGATGCCCGCCTGGCCGGGACGCTCCCGGATGAAGCGGGACAAGTAGTCCCGCTTGTCGGCGTTGCGCACGACCGAGAGCGACAGGTTGTCCCGGGCGTAGCCCGTCGTCACCCGCACCGGATCGGCCAATCGCAGCCGGCTCGCGATGTCCTCCTTGACGACGTCGGTCGCCGTCGCCGTGAACGCCGCCATGACCGGGCGCGGCTCGATGTGCGCGAGCAGCCGGACGATGCCCATGTAGCTCGGGCGGAAGTCGTGCCCCCACTGCGAGACGCAGTGGGCCTCGTCCACCGCGACGAGCGGAACCGTCACCTGGCGGAGCATCGAGACGAAGCGTTCGGATTCGAGCCGCTCCGGCGCGATGTAGACGAGCTTGTACCGCCCTTGCACCATGCCCCGCAGCCGCTCGGTCGTCTCCTGCGCGGACAAGGAGCTGTTGATGTACGTCGCCGGGATGCCCGTCTCGTTCAGCGCGTCCACCTGGTCCTTCATGAGCGAGATAAGCGGCGAGACGACGAGGCTGACGCCCGGAAGCAGCACCGCGGGCAGCTGGTAGCAGATCGACTTGCCGGCGCCGGTCGGCATGACGCCGAGCACGTCGCGGCCGTCCAGAATCGCTCCGACCAGCCGCTCCTGCCCGCTGCGGAACGAATCGTAGCCGTAATACCGGCGAAGCGCCTCGCGGGCTTGTTCCAGCTTCTCCACCCCCATCACTCCTCATCCCCCTCATATCCGGACGGCAGGAATGGCGAACGCACGCCCAGGGAGTATACCCTCAGGACGTGCAGCGCCCGGGTGCATACCGTATAGAGCAGCTTGCGGTCCTGCTCCCTGCCGTACCGGCTGCCGGACGCGTCCCAGACGAGCACGGCGTCGAACTCGATGCCCTTCGACAGGTACGAGGGCAGAATCGAGACGCCCTTCGGCAGGTTCGCCGAGCCGCCCGTCACGAGCGTCACCGGCACATCGTCCGCCAGCCGCTCCTTGATCACGGCGCTGGCGTTGCCGCATTCGCGGGCGGTCTTCGCGATGATGCCGATCGTCGCGTAGCCGGCTTCGAGCAGCTCGGCCGCGTCCTTGGCGATCCGGTCCGCCAGCTCGGCCCCGTCGCCGCATTCCGCGACCCGCGGAGGCTCGCCGTCGCGGTGGAACGGCGCGATGCCGGCCGCGTCCTCCGGCTTCAGAATCCGCTTCGAGAAGCGGACGATCGGCTCGGTCGACCGGTAGCTCGTCGACAGGCGCCACACCTCTGTCTCTTCCGGAGGAACAAGCCGCGTCCAGCCGCCGAAGCCGCCGCTCTCCTCCGCCTGCGCGTAGATCGCCTGGTTGAAGTCCCCGAGCACCGTCAGCCTCGCGCGCGGGAACCTCTTGCGCAGGAACGCGGCCTGGAACGGCGAGTAATCCTGCGCCTCGTCGACGAACAGGTGGCGCACCTCGCCGTCCACCTTGCGGAAGCCCTCGAGCGCCTCCATCACGTAGAGCAGCGGCGTCGCGTCCTCGTGGTCGATGGTCTTGCGGCCGAGCGTCTCTTCGGCTCGCTGCGCCATCCACTCATAGCCGAGCGGAAGCCTGCCGTCCGGCGCGCAGGCCGTAAACAGCGTGCGGCTGCGGAACAGCTCCCCATACGTGGCGAGAGGGTCCATGAACCGGAACCCCTTGACGGCCTTGCGCAGCGGGGCGATCGCGTTCTCCGCCGCCCTCTTGAGCAGCAGCCCGGAGATCCGGTCCTCGTCGTCGAACGACTCCTCCCTGTACCCGCCTTCGCGCCGCAGCTCCACGTAAGCCCGCTGGATGTCCTCCTGGTCGGACAGCTCCGCCGCCTCTTCGACCCACGGCTCCTTCAGCTGGCTCTCCACCCAGGCATCCAGCCGCTCGTTCAGCCATCTGCGCGTCTTGACGAGCCGGTCGCCGAAGTTCTCGCCTCCGAGCACGCCGTAGAACCGCTCGGCCGTCTCTTCGGCCGACACGATCGTATCCTTGCGGAACCGCAGCGGCCGGAAGCGGACGCCTTCCCGCTCCAGCCTCTTCAAGTACCGGTTCACCGTCTCGAAGAAATGCTCCGAGCCCTTGTACCGGGCCGCCCGCTCGCGGGCTTCCCCGTCCGGCGTCCCTTCCGCGGCGGCCAGCGCCTCCGTCTGGGAGAACAGGTCCTCGACCTCGTACCGCCGCCCGAGCCTCGATTCGATCAGCTCGCGGAACGTCATCTGCCGCATGTTGGCTTCGCCCAGATCGGGCAGCACGCGCGAGACGTAGCCCTTGAACACCGGATTCGGCGAGAAAAGCACGATCTGCTCCGAAGTCAACGTATCCCGGTAGCGGTACAGCAAATACGCGATCCGCTGCAGCGCGGCCGACGTCTTCCCGCTTCCGGCGGCTCCCTGGACGACGAGCAGCTTGTGCTTCTCGTCGCGGATGATGCGGTTCTGCTCCTTCTGGATCGTCGCCACGATGCTCTTCATGGACGTATCCGACCGCTCGGACAGAACCGCCTGCAGAATGTCGTCCCCGATCGTCTCCTCCGTATCGAAGACGTGCTTCAAGACGCCCCCGCGGATGACGAACTGCCGCTTCAGCGTCAAGTCGCCTTCGATCGTTCCGCTCGGCGTCTCGTACGAGGCCGGACCCGGCTCGTGATCGTAGAACAGGCTCGACACGGGCGCGCGCCAGTCGTAGACGTAGAACGTCTCCCCGTCGTCGCCGACGAGCGTGGACCTTCCAATATAGATTCGATCCGCTTGGCCCTCCCCCGCCTCCGCGAAGTCGATCCTCGCGAAGTACGGATTATCGCGCTGCAGCGCCAGCCGCGACGCGGCGGTGGACGCGACCTTGTGGCTCCGCTCGCGCTCGGCCAGCAGCTCGGCCTGCTGGACGATGCTGCTCCACGTCTCCCCGAGCTCGGTCGCGTCCGAGAAATTGACCGTCACGTCGTCCCAGAATTCCTGCCGGATGCCGACGACGTCTCCGCGCCGCTCGCCCAGCACCGACAGCTCCTTCAGCAGCCGGCGTTCGATGACGCCGAGCGCCTCGGAGAGCCGCCGTTCCTCTTCCTCGCGGATAGACCGCTCCTTCGACACAAGCCTCTTCCTTTCCCCTGGCGAACTTATCGATATCCCTTGTTGTAACATGCCGACCGGCAGAGTGCAAGCCGCGCGGACCGGCAAAATGGACTCGCGTACCGCCGCCATTCGCCGCGGGCGAATCCGTCCAACGCTTCATATGTTATCGGGAAGCTCACGGACGAGGAGGTCTCCGATGGCACGCACGCGCAGACGCAAGCGCGCTAGCACCGGCACCCGCATCCGGACGTTCCGGCGCCGGATCGGCCGCAACCGCTACCTGATCATCAAGATTTACCAGACGGCCGCGGCTCGCGCCGAATCGGGCAACGCTCTCGCGAGCAACGCCTTGAACATCCAGATCAAGAAGACCGTCAAGCGCGGCTAAACGGCACCCCTTCGCCGCCCGTTCGGGGAAAGGAGGTGCTCCCGATGAAGCGTTCGTCCTCCCGCACGCGGAAATGGAACGACGGCAAGACGAAGGTCCGGGTCCGGCAATCCGCCAGCGCGGTTATCAACCAAGGCGGCAACGCCATCTCCATCAACGCGTCGGAGATCGGAGTCGTCCGCATCCGCCCGCAATGACGCGCGGCGCCCCGCGGTTGTCCGCGGGGCGTCTCTCGTTTTTATAATCGCTTCTCCATACAGAAGTAGGGCAGCTTCCTCATCGGATACCGGACCCGGCCGACCTCCCGGTATCCGTTCTTGCCGTACAGCGACAACGCCCCGGGATTGCCGCTGAACACGTCGAGCCGAATGCTCGTGCCGCCGATCTCCCGGGCCTCGTTCTCCGCGAACGCCAGCAGCCTTTTCCCCACCCCTCGGCCCTGCAGCTCCGGATGAACGGCCAGCCGGTGGATGCATGCCGGCGTCCCTTCGCGGTCCTCCCAGTCGAGCGGCCCGTATAGGTCGCTCATCTCCCGGTCGACGACGACGGCGGCGACGATCCGCCCCCCGTCCCGAATCCCGAAGGCGGTTCCGCGGAGAAGATCCTTCTTCACAACGAACCCGTTCGGATAGAACAGGTCCCACTGCTTCACCCCGTCCTTGCGCAGATCGGCCGTCACCGTCCGATACAGCTTCAGGAGCCGCCTCTTGTCCTCGGGAACCAGCTTCTCGATCTGCATCGGCTTCCCCCTCTTATCGCCGTTCCGCCGACTTGATGGCGTTCAGCTTCCCGACCGAATGCTTGCGGTAGACGACCGTCCACAGCACGGCGGCCCCGATGAAGCCGTACAGCACGAAGTTGGACAGCGCCAGATAATGTTCCGTGGACAGCTCGAACGCCATCGTGACGCGAACCGCCGCTTCCGCGGTCAGAACGAGGCCCCATACGAAGGTCATGAGCCGCATGACGAACCGGAAGTAGACGTAGTTCCAGTTCGCGGCGAATTGGCTCTGGCCGACGAACCGCTCGGCGAGATAGAACATGAGGGGACGGCGGAACAGCAGAGAGCCGAGGAATACGAGGCCGACGGAAGCCGTGATCAGCGATTCGCGGACGAGCAGAATTTTCTCGCTGCCCCCGAGCAGGACGAGGACGAACGTCAGAATGAACGTGAACAGCATCAGCGAGCCGAACGCGTCGAGCTTGCGGTGCTTGGCGAGGTAGAGCAGGTTCTCGGCGAGCGGCACGAGAGTGGCGACGGACAGGGCGGCGAGGCTGCTCATGTAGGGTTGGAGCCAGACGTACAGCGCCCACGGGACGACCCCGTTCAGCAGAAGGGTAAGGATGACTTGCGCGCGTTTGGACATGGAATGAACCACCTTTATTATCGATTGGGTTAGAAATTGCCGACTAGCTCAGAGTCCTTCTCATGAATTGAACCAGCTCTTCGACGGTGATCGAGTTGTTCCTTCGAGTGGCCGCGCTGTGCGTGCGCATGCCGTACATGAAGAGGATAAGCGATTCCGCGAGCTTCGCGCTGTCCGCCTCCGCCGGGATGTAGCCCGCCTTCTTCCCCGCTTCGATCCACGACGAGCACGTCTTCAGCGTGTAATCGTGAATCTCCTCGACGAGCTCGGCTACCTTCGGCTGATCCATCTGGCTGAGCAAGTAAATGAATATTTTGTTCGTGACGTTCTCATAGGACGAGGCTCTGGCCATTCCTTCCGCGATCGTCCGAAGCGGCCTCTCGAGCCCCGACGAGTTCGGATCGTTCGCCGCTTCGTTGAAGCGCTGGTTCGCCTTCTCGACCCGGGATTTGAGCACGAGGCCGAGCAATTCGTCCTTGCTGCTCACGTAGTGGTAGATCGCGCCCTTGGACAGGCCGGAGCTTCGGATAATATCCTGCAGCGTCATCTGCCGGCAGCCCTTCTCCTGGATGAGAGCTTCGGCGGCGTCCATGATTTTCTGCAAACTGTTGGTTGAGACGGTCATGTTCGTTCCCCTTTTCGGTTGCTGCCCGGCGGCGATGTTGCGGCGTTTCGGGTTTGCGGCGTTGTTGTGCTGCGGTGTTGCAGATCTGCGGGCTTGCGCGTTCCTCGCCCTTCAAACCGACCGCCGGTATGCCATGCGTTCATTATTCCATACCGACCGCCGGTATGTCAATAGGGCGGATACCGCAATTTCACTTTTCCGCCGTCCCTTTTTCAATAACTCGTACGCTCCGCTTCTTCCCCGCTCGTTACTGCCTTTTTTTCCATAACTCCGCGTGCCGCCCCCCCTCCCCGCGACACTTGCCGCCCCGCCGGCTCGTCCCCCAGTCACGCCCGGCCGGGTTCCGGCATATACATAGCGTGGTAATACTATTGCCTTCGGCAAGGGGGTTCATCGCATGTTCATGTCCCATGGAGACGAATACATCGAACTGGAGGCCGCCATCGAGGAGATCACCGAGATCGCGCGCGGCTTCGGGCTCGACTTCTACCCGATGCGGTACGAGATCTGCCCGTCCGACATCATCTACACGTTCGGCGCGTACGGAATGCCCACCCGGTTCAGCCATTGGAGCTTCGGCAAAACCTTCAATCGCATGAAGATGCAGTACGACCTCGGCCTCAGCAAAATCTACGAGCTCGTCATCAACTCCAATCCCTGCTACGCCTTCCTGCTCGACGGCAATACCCTCGTCCAGAACAAGCTGATCGTCGCCCACGTGCTCGCGCACTGCGACTTCTTCAAGAACAACGCCCGCTTCTCCGCCTCGAACCGCAACATGGTCGAGAGCATGTCGGCGACCGCCGAGCGGGTGAACCAATACGAGATCGAATACGGCAGCGAAGAAGTGGAGAAGTTCCTCGACGCGGTGATGGCGATCCAGGAGCACGTCGATCCGCGGCTCGTCCGGCCGCAAGGGCTCGACAAGCGGCGCTACCTGGAGTGGCAGAAGCGCGAAGAGAAGGAGCGGGCCGGCAGGAGCGCGGGGCCGTCCACGCCCTACGACGACCTGTGGTCGCTGGAGGAGAGGGAGAACGAGGAGAAGGCGGCCGAGCAGACGTCCGCCCCGGAGACGCGCCGCTTCCCGCCGGAGCCCGAGAAGGACCTGCTCTGGTTCATTCAGGAATTCTCCCCCTACCTGACCGATTGGCAGCGCGACATCCTGTCGATGCTGCGCGAGGAGATGCTCTACTTCTGGCCCCAGATCGAGACGAAAATCATGAACGAAGGCTGGGCGACGTTCTGGCACCAGCGGATCATGCGCGAGCTGCCGCTCACGAGCGAGGAGACGATCGAGTACGCGAAGCTCAATTCGGCCGTCGTGCAGCCGTCGCGGAGCTCGCTCAACCCGTATTATCTGGGGCTTAAGATTTTCGAGGACATCGAGAAGCGGTGGGGACGGGAGAAGATCTTCGAGGTGCGGGAGCTGGATTCGGACCCTTCGTTCCTGCGCAACTATCTGACCAAGGAATTGACGGAGGAGCTGGACCTGTACGTATTCGAGAAAAAAGGGCCGGAATGGACGATCACGGACAAAGCGTGGGAGAACGTCCGCGATCAGCTCGTCTATTCGAGGGTGAACGGGGGCTTCCCGTACCTCGTCGTCACCGACGGGGATTACCAGCGCGCCGGGGAGCTGTATTTGACCCATCTGTACGAAGGCACGGAGCTCGACCTGAAGTACGTCGAGCGGACGATGCCGTACGTCGTGCAGCTCTGGGGCAAGCCGGCGCATCTGGAGACGGTCGTCGACGGCAAGCCCGTCCTGTTCAGCTGCGACGGCAAGAAGACGACGCGCAGAAATGTTTAAAAATCGGGCGGCGGTCGTAATCTACTCCTAAAGGAAAGGAGTGGATTGCCATCATGACGACACCATCCGACCGGCAGCCGGCGACGGCCGCCCCGAACCGCCCGGATCGCTTCCCGCCGCAGCATCAGGATCGCCAGCCGGGGTTGGAGAGCGACATGCACCCCCGCCCCGAAGCGGAATCTCCCATCTACCGCCCGGCGGGCAAGCTGACGGGCAAGGTCGCTCTCATCTCCGGCGGCGACAGCGGCATCGGCCGCGCGGTGGCCATCGCCTTCGCCAAGGAAGGCGCGGACGTCGCCATCGTCTACCTGAGCGAATTCACCGACGCGAGAGACACGCAGCGGGAGGTCGAGCAGGAAGGCCGCCGCTGCCATATCATGGCCGGAGACATCGGCGATCCCGCCTTCTGCAAGCAGGCGGTCGCGGATACGATCCAGTCGCTCGGCAAGCTCGACGTCGTCGTCAACAACGCCGCCGAGCAGCATCCGATGGACAAGCTGGAGCAGATTACGCCCGAGCAGCTCGAGAAGACGTTCCGCACGAACGTGTTCGGCATGTTCTACTTGACGCAGGCGGCCATGCCCCACTTGAAGCCGGGCTCCGCCATCATCAATACCGCTTCGATCACCGCCTACAAGGGCAGCCCGACGCTGCTCGACTACTCGTCCACGAAGGGCGCCGTCGTCTCGTTCACCCGTTCGCTGGCGCTGAACGTCATCGGCCAGGGCATCCGGGTGAACGCCGTCGCGCCCGGCCCGATCTGGACGCCGCTTATCCCTTCCACCTTCGACGAGACGAAGGTCGCGAAGTTCGGATCCGACACGCCGATGAAGCGGGCCGGGCAGCCGGACGAGCTGGCTCCCGCCTACGTGTACCTCGCCTCCGAAGACTCGTCCTATATGGCGGGCCAGGTTCTCCACGTCAACGGCGGAGAGATCGTGAACGGGTAAGCGAACGGATGAACGAGCGGAACTATGAAGAAGCGGACAGCCCGGTCGCTGTCCGCTTTTGTCGTGTCTCTATCCGCGCCTCTGCCTAGACGGCTCCCCGAGTCTCGTCCGTTCAGGCTCCCGCTTCCTTGAGCCGGACGGACGTCCAGTCCGTCCGGTAGAAGCGGATCATGACCGTCAGGCCCAGCGCGGTCAGGAACGTGTACAACGACAGCCAGGCGCCGGTCCCTCCCCAATCGAACACTTCCACGAACAGATAGGCGAGCGGAATGAAGAGGAAGAAGTTCAGCACCATCGACGAACGCATGAGGAACGTCGTATCGCCGATTCCCCGCAGGCCCCCCGCGTAGAAGTTGTACAAGCCGTCGAAAATCTGCAGGAAGGCCGACACCTGAATCAGGTGCGCGGCCGCTTCGTACACCGCCTGGTCGGAGCTGTAGACGCGGGCGATCGGAACGGACCAGATCATCTCGGCCGTCCCGAGCAGCAGCAGGAAGATCGAGCCCATGATCGCGGTGTCGGTGCCCGCTCTTCTGCCGTCCGCGGCGCTGCTCCGGCCGATCGCCTGGCCGACGAGCGTCGTCGCCGTCGCCCCGAACGCGAACGCCGGCATGAAGCCGAGCGACATGACGTTGAGCGCCACCTCGTTCGCGGCGAGCGCCACTTCCCCGAGACCGACCACGAACATCGTGAAGATATACATCGATATGCTCATCGAGAATTCCTGAAGCCCGAGCTTGCCGCTCTCCTTCAGAATGAGCCGAAGCTCCTTCCAATCGGGCTTCGGCATTATCCGCGTGACGAACCGCTTGTGCAGCGGAACCCAGAACACGAACAGGCAGCAGGCGAGCTGAAGCACCTCTCCGATCAGAATGGCGTACCCCGCTCCCCGCAAGCCGAGGTTGGGGAGGCCGAGCGCGCCGTTCGTGAACGCGTACGTCAGAACGAGCATCGTCCCGTTGCCGATGATGGAGACGATCATCGACGTTCGCGTATCTCCGACGCCCCGCAGGAAGCCGTGGAACACGAAGCTGACGATCCCGAACGCCATCGCGTAGAACCGCAGCTCCAGATAGTCGGAGCCCGCCGCGACGAGCTCGGCCGATCCTCCCGTCCAGCGCAAGGTCGCGTCGCTCCCTCCCCAGCCGGCAAGGGCGATGAGCAGCCCGACCCCGACGGCGGTCAGCAGCGCCAGATAGAGCCGGGCGATGCCCTTGCGCATCTCGCCCGCGCCGAAGTTCTGGGCGACGAGGTAGCTCGCCGAATGCCCGATCCCCGAGAACAACGCGAACACGTTGTACATGATGATGTTGGCGACGCCGACGATCCCGATCGTCAAGACGCCGAGATGGCCTACCATAATCAGATTGATAGAGCCGGTCACGGTCTGCGTCGCGAACGAGAAGAACGACGGCAGCGTGAGCAGCAGGATGGTCTTCCATTTGGCCAGTCGATTCATGATGACGGTATCCCTCGTAATTTTCTTCCCTAGTAGAGTTGATCCCAGTTTGACCCAATCTTCTCCGGCTGTCAATGAGCCTCCGCAATAAAAAAAAACCAAGCCTTGCGGCTTGGGAGATGAAGGACAAGCAAAACGATAGACGGCGTCCTGCCGCCCGCGGCCCGCGGAATTCAAACTTCCTTGCGGGTCCAGAACAGCTTCTTCGCGGCGGGTTGGTAGGACGTCTGCTCCTCGCGGACCAGATGCATGACCTTGTGCATATTCGCTTCGGAGACGGTGGCGAACAAGCTGTCTTTCGACCACGGATCCTCGAAATACACTTTTCTTGTCTTCTTGTCGAATGCGACGGCATGGTTCATATTGACCAGATTGCCGCGGTCCAATCTCTCGAAGCCGGACTCTCCGAGCAGCGACTGGAATTCCTCGAGCGTCGTCGGGTAATAGAAGATTCCCCGCTTCGTGTGGAATTCCGGGCCGTTCGAGGTCGGACGGATCGCCAGCACCTCTTCGAGCTCGACTTCGACCGGTTTGCCATCCTCATCCAATAGGCGAAAACCAGACATGGCGCTCCCTCCGTTTCTTTACGAGCGTTTCAGTTCGGCAGGGATCTCGGGCCGATGGAAGAGGTAGAAGCAAGCCGTGCTGACGAAAAAGACAGCGAACACGCCCAAGATTTTGGCAACGCCGATAGCCGCTTTTTTCTTCATTCGGATTCTCCTCCTTTCTGTTTGATCAATAGCAAAGCGGATTGAAATATGGTAAGGATAGCGAGCGTAGCGTTGTTGAACAAGAAGTTAGCAGACACGATCGCCATCGAAACCAACTTGAGGATAGGAAAATACTTCTCCGGAATTCGCGCAAATCCTTTAATGTTGGCCGGAGCAAAAAACAACATCATCAATAAATTCGCTATGTTGACAATGTAAACGTATTTCTCGTCAAGCGGAATGAAGGGGGCCGCGCACATGAGAAGAACGGATAACGCGGTGCACAGGCCCGACTTCTCGATATGGTACCCGCCCGAGAAGAAGCGGAGCACCATGAAGTAGCCCATTCCGTACAGCGTGACCCCCGGCTTGCCGAGGAACAGGCTGATGACGGCGACGAGAACGACGGCGAACAGCGTATGTAGGATCGTAATGAGGGAGAACTTCATGACCTCGATGCTAGGCGTTTGCTCGGAGTCGACGTTCTTAATCGAGGTCGCGATGGATAATGCCAGCTTTTCAATCATGCTATCCTTCCTTCCGGATCGAGAAATAGATCATTACGGTCAAGATGGCGACTACGACGATGCAGATCGTGGCGAACGAATCCGACAGTCTCTCGTACGTCATATAGAAGATATTGCCCGCGAACAGAACGACGAGTCCGAGAATCATGAAGATCGCGAACAGCTTGTTCCCTCGGAGGGTGTCCTTATAGAACCGGCTGTTCGATTGGATATAGCTGAAGCCTCCCTTGGTCACGCTGATGAAGCCCGAGATCAGGCACATCACGAAGAAGGTCATCACCTGGACGCGATAAGCGTTCCCGGTATACGTCGTTATCTGATCGAAGACGCCGAAGTGGATCAGGATGGTGACGAGCAGCCATTGCACGAGCGCCTGCGCCACGTATCCGATCGCCACCATGATGAACGAATGGAACAGCTTGGTTCTCAGGATGATGGTCAGCAGGAAAAACAAGATAAACACGTTGACGAGAGGCGATATATCCTGCAGCGACTCGGTCTGGACCGTGTTGGACACGAAGGCGAGAATGACCGATCCGAGCGCGAACTTCAGAATGTTCTCCTTGACCGAGAAGCGAAACAGGACCATGACGAAAATAAAGAAAGAAATGTACTCCAGCATTGAGGCCGCAATAAACATGATGAACGACATAAGATCCCCCGCACCTCGACTTCTATAGTCCCATTTTACCAATGTTACATCATTTTTCATATCTTAAATTATGGTTCGGATCGCTGGAAATAGCAAAATTTCGGACAAACGATTCCTGATTTTGCAATATCCTATTAAAAAGTCCCCCGTCCGGGGTCCCTCTTCGTTCCGGCGGCGGGGGCGGCGCGGAACTTTCGGAGGCCGAACGTCGTATAAGTAGACGGTAGAAAGCTGGGAACGGGTGATGCGGGAGTTGGATATCGAGAGATTGAACGTGGCGATCCGGGGGCTTCTCGCTTCCGCGGGGAGCGGGACGAAGGTCGCCATCGAAGAGCGGTTTCCCGGGGGGAGGATGGTCGGGGGAAAGTACAGTCCGTCCTCCGACACGATCACGCTGTACGTCGAGACCATTCGCGCGCAGTGCGCGCTGCTGTTCGGCTCCGAGGAAGCCGCGGACGAATTCGCCCTGATCGTGTTCGCGCACGAGCTCGGGCATGCGCAGGACGGGGAGCTGGCGGAGCTGTCCGCGCGGCTGGACGATCCGTCGCTGGCGCCGGAAGAGCGGGCCCGCGTCGCGCTGCGGATCGAAGAGAACGCCTGGCGGTACGCGTCCGCCGTCGTGCCGGAAAGCCGCGAAGGCCTGTACGAAGCGATCGTCGAACGTTCGCTGTCCGCCTACCGCGAAGCGGTTCGGCCGCGCAGCGCCTGACGGCGGCCATACGGGAAGAGGGGTTGTCCCCATCGGCTTCGCGCCATGGCCGGGACAACCCCTTCTGCCGTTCCCGGAACTCGATCCGTGCTACGGTCTCGATCCGTTCCAGGAGCGGCTTCCGTTTATGAACGACTCCCTTGCCGGAGTCCGCGCCGAATCCGTCAATCGCGGGAACGGGCTTGTCCGCCCTTGCGTCCCGCCTCTTCGCGGCTCATTCCGTCCCGGTCCGAGCCGTCGCCTTCGCCGTCCGAATCGCGGCTGCGGGAACCGGAATTGGCTTCGCCGCCCTTCCGGCCGATCTCCTGGTAGAATTCGCGATCGTGGTTCTTGGACGTCGCTTCTCCGCCCTTCTCGCCGATCTCCTGGTAGAACTCGCGGTCATGGCTGTTGGAGGTCGCTTCCCCGCCCTTCCGGCCGATCTCTTGGTAGAACTCGCGATCGTGGTTCCTGGAGGTCGCTTCCCCGCCCTTGCGTCCCGCTTCTTCCCGACTCATCTTGTCTTCGTTGCCGTTGCGCATGCCAAGTCACTCCTCTAGGATTGATGTTATGGTGTTGCACATCCTTTATTTACACGCCCGGACGGGCTTCAAACGATCATTAGAGGGTTTTAATGCAGCGCGGCGGCATGGGGAAAAGAAGGGGTCGAGCGCGCCGAAAACCGGCATCCGCCCTCTCGGGCGAATGCCGGTTCCCGCGGCGCGAGCGGCGCTTTAGCGGTTGAGCAGGCTTCCCACGTACCTCATCAGCTCGTTCGAGCAGACGGGGCAGTACCCGTGCTCGTCGATGAGCCGCTTCGTCACCTCGTTGATCCGCTTGAGCTGGTTCTCGTCCGGCGTCTTCGTCGAAGTCGTGATCTTGACGATGTCCTTGAGATCGGCGAACAGCTTCTTCTCGATCGCTTCGCGAAGCCGCTCGTGCGTGCTGTAATCGAACTTCTTGCCCTTGCGGGAATAAGCCGAGATGCGGATGAGAATCTCCTCGCGGAACGCCTTCTTCGCGTTCTCGGAGACGCCGATCTGCTCCTCGATCGAGCGCATCAGCCTCTCGTCGGGGTCCATCTCTTCCCCCGTGAGGGGATCTTTGATTTTCGCCCAGTTGCAGTAGGCTTCGATGTTGTCCAGGTAGTTCTCGAACAGCGTGCGGGCCGACTCCTCGAACGAATAGACGAACGCCTTCTGGACTTCCTTCTTGGCCAGGTTGTCGTATTCCTTCCGCGCCACCGAGATGAAGTTCAAGTACTTCTCCCGCTCCTCCTTCGTGATCGAAGGGTGCTGATCGAGGCCGTCCTTGAGGGCGCGCAGGACGTCGAGCGCGTTGATGCAGGGGAGGTCGTGCTTGATGAGCGCGCTGGAGATCCGGTTGATGACGTAGCGAGGGTCGATGCCGGACATCCCTTCTTCGGAGTATTCGTTCTGAAGCTCCTTCAAGTCGGCTTCCTTGAAGCCTTCCACCTCTTCGCCGTCGTACAGCCGCATCTTCTTGACCAGATCCATCCCCTGCTTCTTCGATTCCTTGAGCCGGGTCAGAATCGAGAAGATGGCCGCGGAACGCAGGGCGTGGGGCGCGATATGGACATGCTTCATGTCGGACTGGCCGATCAGCTTGGCGTAAATCTTCTCTTCGTCCGTCACCTTGAGGTTGTAAGGGACCGGCATGACGATCATCCGCGACTGCAGCGCCTCGTTCTTCTTGTTGGAGATGAACGCCTTGTACTCCGATTCGTTCGTATGGGCGACGATCAGCTCGTCGGCGCTGATGAGCGCGAACCGGCCCGCCTTGAAGTTGCCCTCCTGCGTCAGGGAGAGCAGGTTCCAGAGGAACTTCTCGTCGCACTTGAGCATCTCCTGGAATTCCATCAGGCCGCGGTTCGCCTTGTTCAGCTCGCCGTCGAAGCGATAGGCGCGCGGATCCGACTCCGAGCCGTATTCGGTGATCGTCGAGAAGTCGATGCTGCCCGTCAGGTCGGCGATGTCCTGCGACTTCGGGTCGGACGGGCTGAACGTGCCGATCCCGATCCGGTTCTCTTCCGAGATGAGGACGCGCTCCACCGGCACCTGCTCGATGTCTCCGCCGAATTCGGTGCGAAGCCGCATCTGGCAGGAGGGGCACAGATTGCCCTCGATGCGCACGTTCAGCTCCCTCTCCACGTCCGAGCGCAGCTCGTTCGGGATGAGGTGGAGCGGCTCCTCGTGCATCGGGCAGCCCTGGATCGCGTAGACCGCGCCGCGCTCCGTGCGCGAGAATTGCTCCATCCCTTTTTTGAGCATCGTCACGATCGTCGACTTGCCCCCGCTGACCGGTCCCATCAGCAGGAGGATCCGCTTGCGGACGTCGAGCCGGCGGGCGGCGGAATGGAAGTATTCCTCCACCAGCTTCTCCATCGTCCGGTCCAGGCCGTAGATCTCCCTCTCGAAAAACTTGTATCGTTTGTGACCACCGATCTCCTCCACGCCGTGCGAGACGATCATGTCATATACCCGGGCATGCGCGGTCATCGCCGGAGCCGGATCGCGGCGCAGCAAATCGATGTAATCCCTGAAAGTCCCGGACCATGTCAGCTTCTCGCTCTCGGTCCGATACTCGGCGAGACGTCTGAATATATCCATGCCGCTACCTCCTCACCTAGTCCCTCCGTTACGAAACGTATTACATAACTATGCGGTTGGAAGGACGAAATTGCTCCGAAAAGCGATGAAAACGACAGGGGACGTCCACCCTCCCGCCCTCGAATGCCTTGAAATCCGCGCCGCTCTTACGCTTCGCTCCGATCGTGCTATAATTTTCATGAGATGTTGCCAAGAGCAAGCAGGAGGATAGATGACGTGGCCGTCAAGCATGAGACAGACCTGTACCCGCCGATCAAAGCGTACTTCGCGAGCCGGGGATACGAGGTACGCGCCGAGGTGCGCGGCTGCGACCTCGTCGCCCTCCGCCCGGACGAGGAGATGCCCGTCATCGTCGAGATGAAGAAGACGTTCACGCTCCCGCTGCTTCTGCAGGGAGTCGACCGCCAGCGCACCGGGGCGGCGGTCTGGCTCGCGGTCGAGCGGAACCGGACGAAGAAGGGCGCGCACAACCAGCGCTTCCCCGAGCTGGCCGCCTTGTGCGGGCGGCTCGGGCTGGGCTTGATGACCGTCACCTTCTATAAGACGAAGGAGCCGGTCATCGAGGTGTGGCGCGAGCCGGCCGCGGTAAGCGGCCGCGCGTACGCGCTGTCCGCGGGCGCCGCCGGAAGCGGCGTCGCCGAGGCGGCCGAGGCGGCTTACGCCGCGGGGTACGCCGCCTCGGCGGGCGGGCGCAAGCGCGCGGGGGCGAAGCCGCTGCTGCGGGAGTTCGCCGCGCGCAGCGGCGACTACAACGTCGGCGGCAGCACGGGCCGCAAGCTGGTAACCGCTTATCGCGAGCGCGCGATTCAATGCGCGCTGGCGCTCGGGTGCCGCGGGCCGCTCGCGCCGCGCGAGATCCAGGCGCTGACCGGCGTTCCGAACGCCGGCGGCCTGCTGCGGGACAACCATTACGGCTGGTTCCGCAAGCCGGGACGCGGCCTGTACGAGCTGACGCGCGAAGGCCGCTTAGGTCTGAGGGAGTTCGCGGAAGTGACGGCGGTCTGGGCGGCGAAGCTGGAATGGGCCTCCGGGTGGGAGGAACGGATACAAGGCGGAGAGGAGGAAGCGAGATGAACGAAGGCATTCGAATCGGACCGGCCGACGCCTACCCCGAGCTGCCGGCCGAAGTCGACGTCGGCGGAACGCCATATTGGCTCGTCCGCCGGGAAGACGGGCGGTACGGCCTGCTGATGGCCGTCTGCCCCCATGCCGGAGGCGAGGTTCGCCTGCTCGGGGATCATTTTTTTTGCCCGCTTCACTTCTGGACGTTCGACCGGTCGGTCGGAGGCTGCTTGAACAACCCGGGCGAACGCCTCGTGCGTTTGGACGTCGAGGCGAGGGAAGACGGGCTGTACGCCGTCGGCTCTCCTTACTGAAGCCGGACGCGGGAGAGAGCCGCCGCTTGCGGGATGAGACCGCCGGCCCCTCAGGCTAACCCCAGCGGGCGAGGAACTCCTCCACCGTGGCGGCCAGCCGCTCGACCCCCGCCCGGATCGTCTTCTCCTCCGAATGGACGGCGGTCAACCGGATCGTGCCGCGTTCCGGCTCGGCCGCGTAGAAGGCTCCGCCCGGCTGGAACAGCAGGCCGTTCAGCCAGGCGCCCCGCAGCAGGGCGTCGCCGTCCAGCCCTTCCGGCAGCGACAGCCACAGGTGCATGCCGCCTTGCGGCTCGCGCCAAGACAGGTCGGGCAGCCGAAGGCGGAGCTGCTCCGCCAGCAAGCCGTTGCGGGCGCGGCAGACGAAGCGCAGCGTCTCGAGAAGGGGCCCGAGCTCGCCGTCCTCCATCCAGGACAAGACGGCGAGCTGCTCGCGAAGCGGCACCCCGGCCGCGGCTCCCCGGCCCTCCAGCAGCGATTCGCTCCCTTCGGCGGGCAGGCCGCCGAGCGCGAGCCAGCCGAACCGCAAGCCTCCGATCAAGCCGGGAGGCAGCTCTCCGATCGTCCAGACCGAGCCGGCTTCCAGCAGTTCCTCCGGCACGGCGGGATAAGGCTCCGGCAGAAGCGCCGCCTGCCGGTCGTCGAGCAGCGCCGGCACGCCGGCTTCCGCGCAGCGCCTCAGCAAGGCGTTGCGCCGCTCTTCGCTCCAGGAGCGGCCTTCGGGATCGGTGCAGGCCGGAGCCGCGTAGACGAGCCGCGGCTGAAGCTGGGCGAGCGAATGGTCCAGCTCCTCCGGCAGCATGCCGTACCGGTCGCCGGCCACCGGGTGGGGAACGACCCCGGCTTTGCGGAACGTCTGAAGCGCCGATCGGCTCGTCGGCGACTCCACGAGAACCGCGTCCCCCGGCTGCAGCCAGAGGCGGGCGACGCGTTCCAGAGCGGCGTCGGCTCCCGCGGCGACGACGAATTCGGGCCGCCGCGAAGCTGCCGCCCCCGCCGACGCGGCCGACGCGGCTCCTCCCGCCGCTCTCCCTGCCCCCGTCCCCCCCGTTGTTCCATCGGCCTCCGTCGTCCCTGCCGCCTCCGGAGCCGACAGCCGCAGCAGGCCGGCTTCGGCCAGAAGCTCGCGAAGGCGCGCGGTCTCCGCGGGACCCGCCTTCCCCCTCCCGGAAGATTCGGCCGGCGCATCGGCTTCGGCCAGCCTGCTCTCCCAATCCGCGGCGGCCAGCAGCCCTTCCTTCGGCCAGCCGCCCATCCAATTGATGATTTCGCCCATCGCGCGCCCTCCTTGTCAGCTAAGCGGATGCGACTTCGGTCCCGTTACCATTCTATGCCGGCCATTCGCAACATTTTGCGTTTTCTTTTTGGCGGGGGTTGGTTATAATAAAGGAAGTTAATCGGAGGTGTGGAAGATGTTTCTGGGATTGAGCGATAAATTTTGGATTGTCATTCTTGTCTTCGCCATGATCCTGACGGCTATTCTGACCGCGGCTTATAACGACGACAAGACCAAGGGATTGTAAGGAATATCGGGGGGGACGGCGAACCCGGTCGGGCTTCGCCTCTCGCGCCAAGAATGAATCAAAGCACCGGCTCTGCCCGTCGCGGACGGGAGAATCGGTGCTTTTTTGCGCGCGAACGAGGCGCCGGCGCCTTCGCTTATTAGAGCATTCCTTGCATCTCGCCCATGCAAGAAGCGCATACGTAACGTTCTTTGAATTCGCTGACGCCTTCCATCGAAGAACAGAACACGCAGCGGGGGCGATAACGCTCCAAAATGATATGGTCACCCTGCACCAAAATTTCGACAGGATCTCCTTCATTCATTTGGTACCTTTTGCGCAAGGATTTCGGCAGCACGATGCGGCCGAGTTGATCCACTTTACGAACGACTCCAGCAGGTTTCAACGCAGTTCCTCCCATTCGTTTCCGGTAATCTAAGCTAGTGTAACCTGAAACCTTAGCCTTTTTTTACTTTCGATAGTGAGCCTTTATTTCCTTCTTTAGACGTATTTTGCTTAGAATTGTACAATATTTCGACATAAAATGCGAAAAATAGTCGAAATTCTACGCTTTTCCGACATCAGCCCTCCAGGCCGGGAAACCCGGTCTGGCGAAGCGCTTCGAAGACGACGATCGCCGCGGAATTGGCCAGGTTCAGCGAACGGACCTTGTCGGTCATCGGGATTCTCATCCCCGTATCCGGGTTGGCGTCCAGCAGCTCCTGCGGCAGCCCTTTCGTCTCTTTGCCGAACACGAAGAAGTCCCCGTCCCGGAATTGATAGTCGCAGTAACGCTTGCTGACGCGGGTGCTCGCGAAGAAGAAGCGCCCTTCGGGATGCTTGTCCCGGACTTCCTGGAAGGAATCGTAATACGAGATGTTGACGGCGTACCAATAGTCCAGCCCGGCCCGCTTCAGCACCCTGTCGTCCGTGGAGAAGCCGAGAGGGCGGACGAGGTGAAGATGCGTTCCCGTCGCGGCGCACGTCCGGGCGATGTTGCCCGTGTTCGCCGGAATTTCCGGTTCGACCAGCACGATGTGAAATGCCATTGGGGTATGCTGCCTCCTTATTCGGAACGTTGCGTTTGCCTTTAACCTTTGATTATCCCCGATAGGGATTCGAAAGGAAGCGTTCAAACAAAAACCGCGGCCTAAGCCGCGATTTCGGTTGGACGATCCTCGTCATCTTTGCTTCCTTCCGCTCGTTCCTCTATCCGATTAGCCGTTGCGGCGCTTGAAGTCGTTCATGAAGTCGACCAGAGCCTTGACGCTGGCGAGCGGAACGGCGTTGTAGATCGACGCCCGCAGGCCGCCGACGCTGCGATGTCCCTTCAGCCCGACGAAGCCTTGCGCTTCCGATTCCTTCGCGAATTGCTTCTCCAGCTCTTCGCTGCCGAGCCGGAACGTGACGTTCATGATCGAGCGGCTGCCTTCCTGGGCGACTCCGCGGTAGAAGCCGTCGCTGCCGTCGATGGCGGCGTACAGCAGGCCGGCCTTCTCCTTGTTGATCTTCTCGATGGCCGCGGCTCCGCCTTGGGCCTTGACCCAGTTCAGAACGAGGTTCGTCATGTAAATGGCGAACGTCGGCGGGGTGTTGTAGAGCGAATCGTTCTTCGCATGCGTGGAGTACCGCAGCATCGTCGGGACCGTCAGGGAAGGGGTGCCGATCAGATCCTCGCGGATGATGACGATCGTCACGCCGGAAGGACCGAGGTTCTTCTGGGCTCCGGCATAAATAAGGCCGAATTGGGAAATGTTTAGCGGGCGGCACAAAATATCGCTGGACATGTCGGCCACGAGCGGCACCGAACCCGTCTCCGGGTACTCGGCCCATTGCGTGCCTTCGATCGTCTCGTTGGACGTGAGGTGCAGGTAGGCGGATTCCGGAGCGATCTTCAGCTCGGCCGCGGACGGAATGCGCGTGAACTTATCCGCTTCGGAAGAGGCGGCGATCGCCGTCTCGCCGAACAGCTTCGCTTCCTGGATCGCCTTCGTCGCCCAACTGCCCGTGGAGACATACGAGGCGACTTTGCCGGGCTGCAGCAGGTTCATCGGCACCATCGCGAATTGCGTGCTGGCTCCGCCTTGGATGAACAGCACCTTGTAATTGTTCGGAATGCCGAGCAGCTCGCGCAGCAGCTGTTCCGCTTCGTGGTGTACGCCTTCGTAGATGGCGCCGCGGTGCGACATCTCCATCAAGGACATGCCGGAGCCCTTGTACTCGACGAATTGCTCCTGCGCCTGTTCCAGCACCTCAAGCGGCAGCGCGGCCGGTCCCGCGTTGAAATTGTAAGCCCGATTGCTCATTCCATTTCCCACCTTGTGCATATTCATGATAGGCTTATCATATCAAAGCGCCATAGGGACAAGCAACCGTCTAAACGTCCGAAATGATGTCGATTATAAGAAATTCCGAACGAAAGCGGTGCGCAAAATGGAGAATCTTCGTCTTTATCTCGGAATCGCGTTGTCGAACGAGGCGGAAAAGAGGCTGGCTTCACTGTCGGAACGGCTGGCGCGCGACCTGGTCTTCCGGTCCTGGACCCATCCGTCCGATTACCATATGACGCTCCACTTCCTCGGCGACACCCCCTCGTCGCGGGTCGACTCCGTCGCCGAGGCGGCGCGGGCCGCCGCGGCGAACGCGGCGCCGCTGGCGCTCGAGCTGGGCGAGCCCGGCACGTTCGGCTCTCCCGCGGCGCCGCGCATCCTCTGGTGCGGCGTCCGGGAGCCGGGCGCCGCCGCCAGCGGTGCGGGCCTGTCCGCGCTGGCGGCGCTGCAGGCCGAGCTCGGGCGGCGTCTCGCCGCCTCCTCCGGCTTCGTGCCGGAGGAGCGTCCGTTCCGCGCGCATATTACGCTCGCGCGCGGAGGCGGCCCGGGCAGCGGGGATTCCGCCTCCCTCCGGGCCGCCTGGTCCCGCGCCGTGCAGGCGCTCGGCTCCCGCGGCGACGGAACCGCGCAGCCTCTCGCGCCTGACAGCGGCGACGGCCATAACGTCCAGCCGCCCGCTACCGCCAGCGGCGAAGACAGCGGCCGAGCCCTCGTTGACGGCCCCGCCGGCTTCTGGACATCGAGCGGAATCACGCTGTACCGCTCGCACCTCGGCCGGCGCCCCAGCTACGAGCGCATCGCCGAATTCCCCTTCGGGCTCTAACGGCGGCCCTGAGACTTGCTCGAACATTTTTGCCGCTGCCCGTACTGCCCTTGCGCGGTGCCCTTTCCGTGCAGAAGGAATCCTCTTCCGTCTTCGCCGTCCCATTATCCCTTCGCGTCAGGAGGCCCTGACGCTTCGCATCCCTTTTGCTTTTCTCGCGATACGTCCTCTTATCCCTTCCGGTCAGGAGCCGGGCCCGACCACGCATTACGAATTATGCATTACGCCTAGCCGCGCCTTACGACCACTATCCCTTCTGCTCAGGTACAGAACTCCCCGTCCTCCCACTATCCCTCCGACTCAGGCGTGGGATGTCGTTCGCGCCACTACCTTTTGTCGCCTTATCCCCTCCCATCAGGATAACGCTCGTTCGTCTCCCTGATTCGACGGGATAGGGGGACGTCCCCCTCGATTCCGCACCTCTGCCTCCTGACCCAAGGGGATAATGGCACGCTGCTTAGGTTCTCGCAGCCTTCTCTCTGATTCGACGGGATAGGGGGACGTCCCCCTCGATTCCGCACCTCTGCCTCCTGACCCAAGGGGATAATGGCACGCCGCTTCCGTTCTCGCAACCTTCTCCCTGATTCGACGGGATAGGAGTACGTCCCCTCGATTCCGCCCCCCCCTGCCTCCTGACCCAAGGGGATAATGGCATGCTGCTTCCGATCCCGCAACCTTCTCCCTGAATCGACGGGATAGTGCCATGTCAAGCCTTAACCCTGACGTCGACCGCAGACGACAGACAGGCGACAGACAGCTCCGCCATGCCGTCCCCCCGCTTGTCCCGGTAAAAAATGAAAAAGCTCCCCGAAGGGAGCTTGACGAGCGTATTGGGGATTAGCAGTCGAAGTAGAGGCCGTACTCGTACGGGTGTACGCGGATGGAGACGGCTTTGGCTTCGGCGCGCTTGAACGCGACGTAGTTGTCGATGAATTCCTTCGTGAAGACGCCGCCTTCGGTGAGGAATTCGTAGTCGGCTTCCAGAGCGTCCAGCGCTTCGTCCAGGGTTCCCGGAACGCTGCGGATTTCTTTCTTCTCTTCGTCGGACAGCTCGTAGATGTTTTTGTCGTACGGGCCATAGCCGAGCGCGGTCGGGTCGATCTTGCGCTTGATGCCGTCCAGGCCGGCCATCAGCATAGCCGCGAACGCCAGGTACGGGTTCGCCGTGGAGTCCGGCGTGCGGAACTCGATGCGGCAGCCCTTCGGAGTAACCGCTGCGACCGGAATCCGAACGGCAGCGGAACGGTTGCCCTTGGAGAATACGAGGTTAACCGGAGCTTCGTAACCCGGAACGAGACGCTTGAACGAGTTCGTGGACGGGTTCGTGATCGCGATCAGAGCCGGAGCATGGTACAGGATACCGCCGATGTAGTTCAGCGCCATCTGGCTCAGGTTCGCGTAACCGCCTTTCTCGTAGAAGAGCGGCTCGCCTTCGTTGAAGATCGATTGGTGAACGTGCATGCCGCTGCCGTTGTCCCCGAAGAGAGGCTTCGGCATGAACGTAGCGACTTTGCCGTATTGGCGAGCTACGTTGTGCACGATATATTTGTACTTCATCAGGTTGTCGGCGGTCTTCGTCAGGGTGTCGAAGCGGAAGTTGATCTCCGCTTGGCCGGCCGTCGCGACTTCGTGGTGATGACGCTCGACGCGAAGTCCGGATTCTTGCAGCAGGCGAACCATCTCGCTGCGGATGTCTTGTTGGGAGTCGACCGGAGCGACCGGAACGTATCCGCCCTTGACGCCGACTTTGAACGCGAGGTTGCCGCCCTCTTCCTTGCGGTTCGTGTTCCAAGCCGCTTCCTCGGAGTCGACGAAGAAGGAGGAAGAGTTCATGGTCGATTCATAGCGAACGTCGTCGAAAATGAAGAATTCGGATTCGGGAGCGAAGAACGCAGCCGTGCCGACACCCGTCGTTTGCAGGTACTCTTCGGCCTTGTGAGCGATCGAACGCGGGTCGCGCTCGTAGCGAACGCCGTCCGGCGTATGGATGTTGCTCATGACGATCAGGGTCGAATGAGCCGTGAACGGATCGACATAAGCGGTCTCCGCGTCCGGCATCATGACCATGTCGGATTCTTCGATGCCGCGGAAGCCGGCGATCGAGGAACCGTCGAACGCAACTCCGTTCACGAACGTTTCTGCGTCAACTTCGGAAGCAGGCAGCGTGATGTGGTGAGCGCGGCCAGCCAGGTCTACGAATCGGAAATCAACGAACTCGATGTTTTTTTCCTTGATCAATTCCAATACTTTTTGTACGGACATTTTCGAATTTCCTCCCCATTTCCGAACATTAAGTCTTCATTTCACCTTGAACGTTCAAGTTTAACCCAACTCACTGAGGCTATTATAATTCTCGCTATAGGGAGCGTCAATAGTTATGTAAGGTATTTTTTGTGGAAGTGTAAGCTATCCTCACACTTTCATAAAAGGTTCACAATTTGGCCACAGACCCGGCCGCCCCAACCCTCTCCCCGAAGCCGGGAAGCCGCGCCGCGACTCGGTTCTTCGGCGATAATCGCCAAAAATGAAGAGGCCGGATAAAGCGCTTTCCGGCCTCTTCTCCGACGCGCGTTCCCAACCGGGCACGCCGTCCGATCGTTCTATTTTTCTCGACGCCAACAAACCTAACGAAAAGCAATCTCTTCCATTATAAGGAATACGTCTCAACGCCCCTTCAAATCGAACAGCTCGGCCAGCAGCTCGTAGCTCCGCATGCGCAGCCTGAAATCCGACATGATGCAGGTAACGATCACTTCGTCGGTCCGGTAGCTGTCCGCGAACGCGGCGAGCGCCTTCCGCACCCGGTCCGGCCCGCCGACGATCATCCGCTTCCGGTTGTCGGCGATTCGGGCGCGATCCCACTCCGAATAGGGGTAGGCCGCCGCTTCTTCCGCCGTCGGGAACGGCCGGCCGAACTCCCCCTTCTCGTTATAGAGCAAGCGCAGGTCCATCGACGAGGCCTCCCGTTCCGCGATTGCGTCGGTGTCCGCGCAGATGACGAACACGCAAGCGTTCACCCGCGGCATCGTCCCGAGAGGGCCCGGGCGGAACGAACGCAAGTAATCCCAGACGGCGCCCTGCCCGCCGTAGCCGTTAATGAAGTGGGCGAACGAGAAGCCCGCCCCCATTCGGGACGCCACGGCGGCGCTGTAGCCGCTCGAGCCGAGCAGCCAGATCTCCGGGACCGTCCCGACCCTCGGAGTGGCGCGAAGCTCCGCCAGCGGGTGCTCCGGCCCGAGCGGCGGTCCCGACTCGAGATAAGCGCCGAGCTCCCGCAGCGTCTCGGGGAACCGCTCCTCGGGCGGCTTGGGAGCGCCGTTGCGCAGAGCGATCGAGGCGAGCGGCATTCCTCCCGGCGCGCGGCCGATGCCGAGATCGCACCTTCCGGGGTAGAGCGCTTCGAGCACGCGGAAGTTCTCCGCGACTTTGTAAGGGCTGTAATGCGGCAGAAGCACGCCTCCCGATCCGATGCGGATGCGCGACGTGTTCGCTCCGATCGCGGCGAGCAGCACCTCCGGCGAGGACCCGGCCAGCCCGGTCGTATCGTGATGCTCCGACACCCAGAATCTCGAATAACCCAACCGATCGGCCGCCCGCGCCAGCTCCAGCGTATGCTTGAAGGCGACGACGGCGTCCTCTCCCCGGCCGATCGGCGACTGGTCCAATACGCCCAGCTTCAAGACCATGCGGACACCTCCCTGTTCCACTAGTATGCGAACCTTCTCCCGTCAAGAATAGCATAAACCTTCGCTTATGAACGAAAACCGCCCGCTCGGCTCGAGGGCCGAACGGACGGTCTTTTCTCTTCCTTTTCTTATTCCGTTCCGGTCTTGACGCCGGCAGTTAGATCTTCCAGGTGCGGAACGCTTCCGCCGGCTCCTTCGCCGTGTCGAACCGCTTGCCGAGCAGCGGAGCGAGCTGCTCCAGCTCCTTCAGCAGGTTGGCGAACTGGTCCGGGAACAGCGATTGGACGCCGTCGCCCGTCGCCGAGTTGTCGGGATCGGTATGCATCTCGATGATCAGGCCGTTCGCGCCGGCGGCGACGGACGCCTTCGTCATCGTCTCGACCAGCTCGCGGCGGCCGGTCGCGTGGCTCGGGTCGGCGATGACCGGCAGGTGGGACAGCTGCTGGATGACCGGAATGGCGGTCAGGTCGAACGTATTGCGCGTGTACGTCTCGAACGTACGGATGCCGCGCTCGCAGAGCATGACGTTCGGGTTGCCGCCGGCCAGGATGTATTCCGCCGCGTTCAGCCATTCGTCGTAGGTGGCGCTGAAGCCGCGCTTGAGCAGGACCGGATTCTTGATCGTGCCCAGCTTGCGGAGCAGATCGAAGTTCTGCATGTTGCGCGTGCCGACCTGCATGATGTCGGCGTATTCGGCGCAGATGTCGACGAATTCGGGCGCCATCACTTCCGTGATCGTGACGAGACCGTACTTGTCGCCGGCCTCCTTCATCCACTTCAGTCCTTCCACGCCGATGCCCTGGAAGCTGTAAGGACCGGTGCGCGGCTTGAACGCGCCGCCGCGAAGCACTTGGCCGCCGGCCGTCTTGACCAGACGGGCGATCTCGTCGATCTGCTCCGGCGTCTCCACCGCGCAGGGGCCGCCCATGACGACCAGGCTGTCGCCGCCGATCTTGATGCCCTTCACTTCGATGATCGTGTCGTCCGGATGGAAGTCGCGGCTCGCGAGCTTGTAGGACTTGGAGATCTTGATGACGTTCTCGACGCCCTTCATCGACCGGATATGATCGGCCAGGTGCGGGTCGGCCTTGCCGATGATGCCGATAACCGTGCGGTCCGTTCCGCGGGATACGTGCGCTTGGACGCCGCTCTGTTCGATGTATTTGACGATCTCGGAGATTCGTTCTTCGGAAATTTGCGGGGATGTAATGACGATCATGATTCCTCACGCTCCAGTTAGTTTTAACGCTTATCCGCTTCGACGCTTATCCGCTTTTAAGCTTTGATCCGTTAAAGCAACTATATCGAAAAAAAGGCAGGATGTCAACGCCGTCGTTGCGCGTATCGAGGAGAATTCCCCATCGACTCGCGAGCTTCGAGCATTGCGCATCTCTTGCCTTTATCTTATTCAAGAACCGTGTTCGCCTCCACCCGGGCTCGATTCAGCCTCCGCTTCTCCCGTCTCTTCCGCTTGAAGGCTTCGACGCTGTAGCGGATCGGGAAGTAGAAGAGCAATCCGAGAATCGCCCCGTCGATAATTCCGCCGACGATCAGCTTCAGATTGAGCAGCAGAATGTGATTGATCCACTCCGGCAGAAACGAGATTTGAATCGCGAAGTTCTTCGGCAGCACGGTTCCGGCCATCTTCGCGTTCAGGAAGGACATCGGAATGTAGATCATCTTCCCGAACAGGAAGCCGACCAGCGCCGCCGCGAAGCTTCCGCGAAGTATGAAGTTCAGCGGGAAGATGAGCAGGAAGGACGTCCCGTACGTCGGAAGGTTGAACATCTCGACGAACAGGCCGACGGCGAATCCCATGGCGACGACGGACGCCCCTCCCTTGGCCCTGAGAAGCTTGACGTATTGGAATTTGAGCCAGCGCGGAATCTTGCGTATGGTGTTCATAGGCGCTCCTTTCTCGCTGTCTACGGCGCCGATTCCCTCACCCCTATACCGTTTTGTCCCTTACGGTAGGCAGCAGCTTGTTCATGTTGACGGTTCTGCGAATCTCCCAAGTGTCGGGATTGTTAGGATCGTACTGCTCCAAGTATTGAATGACTTCCTTCGTAAGCGGCGTCGGAGTGGAAGCGCCCGACGTGACCGCGACCCGTTCGATGCCTTCGAGCCACTCCCGCTTGAGCTCGGACAAATCCGAGATCCGGTAGGCCGGAACGCCGGCGATCTCCGAGGACACCTGCGCCAGCCGGTTCGAGTTGTTGCTCCGCGGATCGCCGACGACGATGCACAGCTGCGCTTGCCCCGCCTGATCGGCGACGGCTTCCTGGCGAACCTGCGTCGCCAGGCAGATCTCGTTATGAATCTCGGCGGACGGATACGTCTGCAGCAGCTTGGCCATCAGATGCTTGATATCCCATTGGGACATCGTCGTCTGGTTCGTGATGATGATGCGGTCATTCTTCAGGTTCAGCCGCGCGATCTCTTCTTCCTTCTCGATCAGGTGAACGTGCTCCGGCGCGATGCCGACCGCGCCTTCCGGCTCGGGATGGCCCTTCTTGCCGATGTAGATCACGTCGTAGCCGTCGGCGACCTTCTCGCGAATGAGATCGTGCGTCTTCGTCACGTCCGGGCACGTCGCGTCGACGATCGTCAAGCCCTTGTCGCGGGCGCGCTTGCGTACCTCCGGAGAGACCCCGTGCGCGGTGAAGATGACGGTGCCGCTCTCGATCTGCTCGAGAATCTCGAGCCGGTTCGGCCCGTCCAGCGTAATGATGCCTTCGTCCTTGAACGAATCCGTCACGTGGCTGTTGTGAACGATCATGCCCAAAATATAAATAGGGCGGGGCAGATCCAGGTTCCGGGCCGTCTGCAGCGCCAGAACCATGGCATCGACCACGCCATAGCAATAGCCTCTCGGAGATATCTTCACGACTTCCATTGTCTAACGCCTGCTTTCCCGCCCTTGTTGTAGTGATTCAAGTCTCCCTGTTCGGAAGCTCCGGGCGTACCGTACCTTCTATTATATCGCATTCGGGAGGTTCGGAAAAGTCGATGGGCAGCCAGACGATAAACCGGCTTCCTTCCCCGAGCTTCGTGCGGACCTCGAGGGAGGCGTTGTGCATGTCGGCGATCCACTTGGCGATCGACAGCCCGAGGCCGGTGCCGGGCGTCTGCCCCCGCGAGACGTCGACGCGATAGAAGCGGTCGAAGATGTGCGGCACTTCCTCCCGGCTCATGCCGATGCCGGTGTCCGAGACGATGAGCCCGACCTTGTCGTCCGCCCGGACGGATTCCAGCCGCACTTCGCCGGACGGCGTGTACTTGAACCCGTTCTCGATGAAAATGAACAAGAGCTGCAGCAGGTAATCGCGGTTCCCCTTCACCCAGACGCCGTCCAGCGCGTCCAGCGACCCGAGCTTCCATTCCGCGGTCCGCGGCAGGAACGCCGCCCGGCGGGCCGCCTCCTCCGCCAGCGACTTCAGCTCGACGCGCTCCATGTCCATAACGTAGCCCGCGTCGGCCCGGGCGAGCGACAGCAGATCGTTCACGAGCCGGCTCATCCGGCGCGCTTCGTCCGCGATGTCGTGGATCGCTTCCTTGGACATCGACTCCCGCTCCGCGATGGTGAGCGCGCGTCCCGAAGCGCCCGCGCTCTCCGCGTCTTCCGCGCCGCCCGACTGCCGGCCGCTGTCCGCCCATATTTTCTCCAGGAAGTCGACGTTGCCCCGAATCGTGGTCAGCGGGGTGCGCAGCTCGTGGGAGGCGTCCGACACGAACCGGCGCTGGGCGATATTCGTCTCTTCGAGCCCGTTGTACGCCCGTTCGATCCGCTCCAGCATATGGTTCAGCGTGCTCCGCAGGCGGCCGATCTCGTCCTGGCTGTTCCCCGGAATGCGGATGCTCAGGTCGACCCCGCTCTGAATGCGCTCGGCCGCTTCCGTCACCTGCTCGATCGGACGCAGCGCCTTGCGCGAGAGGAAGAGTCCGAGGAGGAACGCGACGAGCAGACCGGCGGCTCCCGTCAGCAGCAGGATAGTACGAAGCTGGGAAAACAAAGTTTCTTCTTTATAGGTGTAAGCGGCAATCTGCAAGAGAGCGACAACCTTGTCGCTTCCCCTTAAGTAAAGACTTTGCTCCAAGACGTAGAAGGGGTGGCCATTTACCTTATATTTGACGAAACGATCGCGAGCATGCTTCTGATCAGGGTATGGGAATTGGATATTGTTCTGAAGAAGAAAACTGGTTTGGTCCCCCATGACGCCTTTGCCGTCTTGCGTATAAAGAATAAGCTGCGCGCCCATCTGATCGCGGCCCAATTCGCCTGATTCCCGAAGCGTTAGAGGGGTCTGGGTGAAATTCCCGATATTGAAATCATAGCCCATATTGTCCGCTTCGGATCTAAGTTTGTGTCTTACGTCCTGCATCGTATTGTGATAAACAACGTAATAGACCAAAAATCCGAACGCCACCAACGTAACGGCGAGCAGTCCCGAATACCATAAGGTGAGGCGGAGCCGGATGGACATGGCGAATCAGCTTTCTCCTTTCAGCACATACCCGGCGCCCCGGACGGTCAGAATGAGCCGGTTGCCTCCGTGCTCCTCCAGCTTCTGCCGGAGCATGGCCACGTAGACCTCCAGCACGTTCGATTCGCCGCTGTAATCGTAGCCCCAGATACGCTCCATGATTTGATCCCGGGAGAGCACCCGCTTCGGATTCTGCATGAACAGATGGAGCAGATCGAATTCCTTCGCGGTCAATTCGATGCGATGCTCCCCGCGCATGACCTCGCGCGCGTCCACGTCCATGAGCAGGTCCTCGTACCGCAGCTGGTGGTTGTCCTCGGCCTGCTCCGGCTTGCGCCGCAGCAGCGCGCGGACGCGGGCCATCAGCTCCTCTAGCGCGAACGGCTTGACGAGATAATCGTCGGCTCCCATGTCCAGCCCCTTGACGCGATCCTGCACGTCGTCCTTCGCCGTCAGCATGAGGACCGGCGATTGAATGCCCGCGGCCCGTAGCCGGCGGCACACCTCCCAGCCGTCCAAGATCGGCATCATGACGTCCAGGATGACGAGGTCCGCATGCCGGCCTTGCAGAATCCGCAGACCCTCCTGCCCGTTCGGAGCGGTCGTCACCTCGTAGCCCTCGAAGGCCAGGCTGCGCCGAAGCAAAGAAGTGATTTTCTCGTCGTCGTCGATCACTACAATATGAGATCTCATGCCATACTCCTTTTGACCGTCGTTAATCAAAGCCCGTGGCCCGTTCCGTAATCCCTATTTTATTTGAAAAGGGGCAGCCGTGGAAGACTGCCCCTTCTCCGCTGGGTCCGGGATCCGCGATCCGGCCCGCGATTATGGTTGCTGCTGCTGTTGCTGCTCGAGCTGATCCTCGAAGGCGTTCTTGTCGCCGATCTCGACGTTGATGTCGACCTTCTTCCCGCCGCGAATGACGTTCAAGGTCACCTTGTCGCCGACGTTCTTCTTCTTGATCGCCTCGATCAAGTCGGTCGACGTCTTGTAGGTCTTGCCGTCCATGCCGGTGATGACGTCGTATTGGCGAAGATCTCCCTTATATGCCGGCGAGTTGTACAGAACGCTGTAGACGTAGGAGCCGCTGGCGCTGTCGAGGCCCAGCTGCCTTGCGATCGTCGAGTTGACGTCCTGCAGCGTCGCGCCGATGAACGGAACCGGCTTCGAAGGAATCTTCGTGTTCGTCTTCAGCTTATCCAGCACTTCGCTGATCGTGCTCGTCGGAATCGCGAAGCCGATGCCTTGCGCTTCCGAGCTGACGGCCGTATTGATGCCGATGACTTCGCCGTTCAGGTTCAGCAGCGGGCCGCCGGAGTTGCCCGGGTTAATGGAAGCGTCCGTCTGCAGCAGATGCTCGTAGTTGCGCGTGCCGTTCGTGTCCTGGATGCTGATCTCGCGTTCGTTGGAGCTGAGCACGCCTACCGTCACCGTATGGTCGAAGCCGTACGGGTTGCCGATGGCGACGACCCAGTCGCCCATGTTCGTCGCGTTGGAATCGCCCAGCTTCAAGGTCGGGAAGTTGCTGCCCTCGATCTTGAGGACGGCCAGGTCGAGATCGTAGCTCGAGCCGAGCAGCTTCGCCGTGAACGGCTGCTCGTAGCCGTTCACCGTGACCTTGATCTCGCTCGCGCCGTCGATGACGTGCTCGTTCGTCAGAATGTAGCCGGTCGAATCGAAGATGAAGCCGGAGCCCATGCCGCTCTTCTGTTCCTGCGATCCGCCGCCGTTATTCCCGCCATTGCCGCCGTTGCCGTTGCCGTAGTCGTCGCCGAAGAACTGGCGGAAGAACGGATCGTCGAACAGGCTGTTGCCGCCCGAGCGGTTCTGCACCGTCGTATACGTCTCGATCTTGACGACCGCCGGGCTCGCCTGCTCGAAGATCTTCGAGATGTTGTTCGGCCTTACGGTATCGACCGCGTTGGAGACGGTGCTGCTGACCGGCTTCGCGGAAGTCGCCTGCGTCGGGGACGATCCGCCCGCAAGCTGCGTTCCGGAGAACCAGTTGCCGCGGTCCGCCGCGAACATCAGGCCGCCGACGGCCACGACGCCGACCATGAACGAGGCGAATACGGCGCGAAGCGACGTGCGGCGGCGGGGAGGATTCTCCCAGTGGCGCCCGTTGCCCGAGACGGTGAACGGACGGTATTCCCGGTTCGCCGGCAGGTGTCGGCCGGAGCCGTCCCCGCTGCCGGAGCCGGCGGACGAAGCCGCCCCGAACGGACCGTACGTGAACGTCGTCGCCTCGGTCCGGCTCTCGTTCCCGCTCTCCCGGCCGGAGACCGGGCCGTACGGGCGGTACACCGTCTCGCCGGCATCCGCCGCTTCCGCTTCCGCGCGTTCCGCGGCGGGCTCGCGCTCTTCGGCTTCCCGATTCTCCTTCGACGGCTCTTCTGCATATCGGAATCCGAACAAATCTTCCGGCTTCTTGAATTGATCACTCATCGTCTATTCCTCCTCTAGTCGCGCGGCGCCCGGGTCTTGCGCGTCTTGGGCGGTCGCGATCTCCGTTCTGCTTGACTCTATCTTCGCTCGTCAACCTTAAAACTATATTAAACCGAAATGAGCCGAAACTAAAAAGATGAACGGAAGATGAACGACGGCGCCGGATTTCCAGAAAAGGCGGCGCCCCCCGGTGGGCCCGGAGGGCGCTCGCATCCGCCGCCGCTTCAGGCGGGATAAATTCTCTCTACCTCTTCCAGGCGTTCGCGGGCTTCGTCGATCCATCTGGGCTCGATATCGGCGTCGGGCTCGACCGGATCCTGGAATTGATCGAACACGGCCCCGAACGTCCGGGGCTGGGCTTCGGCGTCCAACCCTTCGTTATACAAGTGCTTGAGCACGTAAGGCTCGTCGAACCGGATCTTCGCGTCGTTCTCGGCCGTCTCGCCGTCGAGATTCCCGTTCGTCACGCGGAACGGAAGGCGCAGCCATACCTTGTTCCCTTCGTCGAGGGCGCAGTCGAACGAACCGCGGTCGTACTCCCATGCCCCTCCGAGCGCGAAGCCTCTCTCGGCCAGCGCGCTCCGGACGGGAGCGAATTCCTGTTCCTGGCCGGTCAATCGGGACTGCAGCGGATGCACGGACAGTCCTCCCTTTTTATCTTTAGCGTAACCGTTTTTTACGCAAGTTATCCCTTTCCGCCCATGGGAAAGGGATCGAAGGGGGCTTATGTCCGTTCGCTATTGGGCCCAGCCTTTGCGGTGGGCGTAGATGGCGAGCTGGGTCCGATCCTCCGCCTCGCACTTCATGAGCAGGTTGCTGACGTGCGTCTTGACCGTCTTGATGCTGATGTGCAGCTCGTCTCCGATCTCCTTGTTCGACTTGCCCTCCGCGATCAAGAGAAGCACCTCGCGCTCCCGCTCCGTCAGCCCTTCGTCTTCCTCCTGGACCGAGCGGCGCCTGAGGCCGCGGGTGAGCGCCTGCGACACTTCCCCGCTCATGACCGGCATGCTGCGCATCGCGCCTTGCATCGCGTAGATCAACTCGTCCGCGGACACGGTCTTGAGCACGTAGCTGACCGCTCCCGCTTCGATCGCTTCGACGACTTTGTCGTCCTCGAGGAAGCTCGTCAGAATGACGATGCGCAGACCGGGATATCTCTCGAGCAGCGCCCGCGTCGCCTCGACGCCGTTCATGTCGGGCATCATCAGGTCCATGAGCACGAGCTGGGGCATCTTGCCGCCGTACCCTCCGTTAGCGAGGGCGTCCAGCGCTTCCTTCCCGCTCGACGCCTCGCCGATGACGGAGAAGCGCGGGTCCAGCATCAGATACGTTCGCAGGCCCGTTCTTACCATTTCGTGATCGTCCACGATCAGCACGTTGCATGCGGTAGCTTCGGCATTCATTCTACTGGCTCCTTTTGGGGTTGAAAATGTAGGAATGTCGGAGATCCGTCAAAATTTGGGGACCCAGACGCGGACGCGCGTGCCGGAGCCCGGCTTCGTCACGATCTCCGCCTCGCCGCCCAGCTTCTGCGCCCTCTCCTGCATCGTGGACAGGCCGTAGGTTCCGGCTCGCACTTGCTCCGCCTTGAAGCCCGAGCCGTCGTCCTCGATCTGCAGCGAGATGCGGCTGTCCGTCTCTCCGAGCATGAGACGGACTTCCTTGGCGTCCGCATGTTTGACGACGTTGGCCATCGCTTCCTGGATGATCAGGAACATCTGATGCTCCTTCGCTTCCGTCAGCTCCACGTCGGATTGAATCTCGAGCGTGCCCTGCAGACCGTTCTGACGGCAGTAGTCCGGGAACCAGCGGTCTAGCGCCTCGTGCAGCGTCCGTCCCTGAAGCTCCATCGGGCGAAGCTGCGCGATGAGGCCCCGCATCTGCCGCTGGGCGGACGAGGACATGACGATCAGCTGCTCCATCACCTTGCGCCCTTGTTCGGCGTCCAGCTCCATCAGCTTCGGAAGGGAGGAGGACGCCATGTGCAGGGCGAACAGCTGCTGGCTGACCGTATCGTGCAGGTCGCGCGCCAGACGGCGGCGTTCCTCTTGAACGGCCGCTTCGAGCGCCGGAGCCTCTTCCATGACTCGCTGCTCCCCAAGCTGCTGGAGCAGCTTCATCCGGGATTCCAGCTTCGCGACCATCGCGTTGAAGTCCTGGTACGTCTCCGCGAAGGCGTCTCCCTGGATGTCCGGAAGCCGGACGCTCCAGTTGTTCGCCGCGGCCTGCTTCATCGCCAGCTGGAGCTGATCGATCCGCCTCTGCGTCCGCCTTCCCAATATATACGCGAAGGCGATATGGAAGACGATCAGCCCCGGCCCCCAGCTCATCCACCATTCCGGATTCGAGAAGTCGCCGCGCGTCGTTTTCCAACTGATATAGATAAGCCCCATCAAGACGGCCGACGAAGCGCCGGAGTAGAAGGCCCACTCCCACTTGCTGTTGCGGATCAGCCTCATCCCGGACTCAACCTACCTTCGTCACTCGGACGTCGCCGATGAACGTGCTGACGATAAGAACGATCTGACGGGAGGCGTCGATATACCCCGGAGTCTCCACGTTCATCTGGTTGAACAGGCCTCCCCGCTTCTGCTCCATCACCTTGACGTCGCCGACCAGGCTGCTCGATACGACGCGCACCCCGACGGAGAAGTCGTTCGGCACGAACACCTTGACGTCGCCGATGAACGAGGAGACGTAGATCTTCGTCTCGCCGAGAGGAATCTGCGCGCGGGTAAGGTCCAGCTTCGTGTCCCCGATGAAATGGGAGATGCTCATCGGGCGAAGCTCGAAATAATCCTGCCCGATGACGAAGTCGCCGATGAACCGGCTGTGGTCCTCGCGCCCGTACTCCTGGTAGCCGCTCTTCCACGGCGGCTGGTGGTGTTCCTTCCAATATTGATGCTTCCAGTGGCGCCCTTCCTTGGAACGGGGATCCCCGGAAGGCATCTCCCGGAACGAGGGACCGGCGGACGGACCGGACGACGGGGACGGGCCGCTCCCTTCCCCGAACGGAGGCCGCGAGCGGTCTCCGGCGTCGTTCTTCTCCTGCGGAGAAGGTTCGGGACCGAAACCGTACTCCGCGTCGTAAGGAGGAGGCGGGGGCGGAGGCCCCATGTCCGGGCCCGGAGCCGGCGGGGGCGACGGAGGCGACTGGGGCGTCACGGAATTCCAACCGTTCGGCTCTTCCCTCTTCGCTCGGGAACGTCCGCCGCGGGTCATCAGACAGAGCCCGTAGACGATGAGAATGACCGGACCGGCGAATCGGATCAGATCGCCGAAGTCCCATTCGACCCATCCCATGTTCTTGCCGAGGAAGAAGACGCCGACCAGGATGACGATCGGGTTCCACCAGAACCCTCCCTGGCGCTGGATCAGCAGCCCTTGAACCCCGACGAGGATCAGGATGATCGGCCAGAAGTTGCGGAACAGCTCGCCGATGTCGATCGAGATCGCTCCGGTCTGGTTCAGCAGGAAGACGACCCCGCCCCCGACCAGGACGATCCCCCAAAATATTCGATGCAAGACGGATTGCTGCATAATCGATTCCTCCGTTATAAGCGGGTTGCTCTCGCGAAGCCTTCGTCGCTTAATTTCGTATCGCTAGATTCATTATAACGGATGCGAGCGGGATGCCACAGCGGCGCGGGGTGGAATTCGGCCTCGGTCTGGAGACGGAGGCGGGGCGACACCTCATGTAATATGTGATATACGTTAACATTATTTGTTGACATAGGTAACTCTCCACTATATAATGAGGGCGGTTTCGAAGATTCCATGTAAGGTTTCCACAATAAAAGATGGGGATGAACGTATGCAGCTCTCCGATTTGTCCAACGGCCTCGATACGGTCTGGGTCGTGCTCACCGCCGCCATGATCCTGCTGATGGAAGGCGGCTTCGCGCTGCTGGAGGCCGGCTTCGTCCGTCAGAAGAACGCCGTCAGCATCATCATGAAGGTATTCGTCGACATCTCGTTCGGCGCCTTGATCTATTACGTCTTCGGCTTCGCCCTCATGCACGGCAAAGATGCCGGCGGCCTGATCGGCCTCACCGGGTTCAATATGGGAGGAGATCTGACGCATCTCCCCGCCAACGTCTCGCACGATACGTTCTGGCTGTTCCAATGCGCGTTCGTCATCGCGGTCATCTCGATCGTCTCGGGAGCGGCGGCGGAACGCATTCACTTCCGCGCCTACATCGTCTATACGATCGTTATGACAGGTCTGATTTATCCGATCTCGGGCCACTGGATCTGGTCGCCGAACGGCTGGCTGGCGAAGATTGGGATGATCGACTTCGCGGGCTCGGCCGCGATCCACGCGCTGGGAGGCTTCGCCGCTCTCGCCGCCGCCCTGTTCCTCGGCCCCCGGCTCGGCCGCTACGGCGCCGACGGCAAGGTGAACATCGTTCCGCCTTCCAACCTGCCTCTCGCTTCGGTCGGCGCGTTCATCCTGTGGTTCGGCTGGTTCGGCTTCAATTCGGGCAGCACGCTCAGCGCCACGAACCCGGGCATCGGGCATATCGCCGTCACGACGATGCTCGCTTCCGCCGCCGGATGCGCCGCCTGCATCCTGTTCACCATTCTTCGCTACCAGAAGGCGGATCCGCCCATGGTCATCAACGGCGCTCTCGCGGGACTGGTCGGCATCACCGCCGGCTGCGCCTTCGTCTCCGACGGAGCCGCCATTCTGATCGGCGCCGTCTCCGGCATCGTGATGGTGCTCGCTTCCGAGTGGCTCGAGAAGCGCAAGGTCGACGACCCGGTCGGGGCGTTCGCCGTTCACGGCATCAGCGGCAGCATCGGGACGCTGGCCGTCGGCTTGTTCGCGCTGCCGGGCGCGGCATCGCACAGCGGGCTGTTCTACGGAGGCGGCTGGCATCTGCTCGGCGTCCAGGCTCTCGGCCTCGCCGTCGTCGCCGTATGGGGCTTCGGCTTGACGTGGATCGCGCTGAAGGCGATCAACCTGTGGCGCCCCGTCCGCGTCTCCTCCGACGAAGAGCTCGTCGGGCTGGACGTCAGCATTCACGGGGTTCCCGCCTACAGCCGGGAGCACGACTTCATCGAAGTCGACAAGCTGCGGGCTCCCTGAGCCCGCAGCCGTCCGCCTGAGCCAGGCGACGTCCCTTCGCTCCACGGTAATCCCCCCATCCGAATAGAAGAAGCTCCTTCGGCGAACCGAAGGAGCTTCTTCTATGTCATAGAGGCGACTTGTTGCCATCGCCGCGCTAGAGGTCGGAGATATCCACCGGAACCTTGCCTTCGAGCATCTCCCGGTAGCGCGCGATCTCGTCGCGAAGAAGCTTCGCCTTCTCCATCGGCTTCTTCACGTAATGGATGTATTCGACGGCGACATGATGATCCGGCTTCTTGCCGGCGAGAATGCGGCGGATCGGGGACATCGATCGATAGGCTTGCTCCTCCTTGCGGATGCGGCGCTCGTATCTCTCGACCATCTGCTCGATCTCGGCAATCTCCTGCTGGCGCTTCTCGATGAGAGATTCCAGAAACGAATACACTTCCGCATTCTTCCGCCGGGAAGAAGCGTTCGGCGGCGCGATGTTAGCCGATTCCTGCATGAGATATCACCTGTCTATTCCCGTTAACTTTTGTGACACTTAAACATATTGTACAGGAAAAAGACCGGTTTGAGAATCTCTATGTCAGGTATTTTAGTTAGAAACGACAATGTCGATGCCGATCACGCCGATCGGCTGCCGTTCCGGCCCTCTCAGCGGCACCGAGACGGTAATGCAGGGGCGCTTCGTAATGGCGGACAGGTAGACGTCGGAGACGAAGGTCTCCCCTTCCATCGCCCGGCGCCACCATTCCCGGCCCTTCGCGTTCAGCAGTCCCGCTTCCGGCTGCGAGAAGACGAAGGAGCCGTCGCTCCGGTTCGACCAGACGGCTTCCACTCCGTCGACGCGCGAGAGCCGCGCGCCGAGAACGCGGCGATGGACCGACTCGTCCAGCTCTGCCAGGGCGGGGTCCTCGGCGGCTTCCGCGAGCCGGGCGATCCACCGGGTCGCGTCCGTCGCGCCCCGCTCGCCCCATACGCGGCCGCCGGCCTGCTGCACGGCGGCGGCGAGCTCGTCCGCGGCGTGCTTCACCTCCGCCGACACCCTCCCCAGCTTCGCGAGCGCCTGCCTCTGCAGCTCGCTGTGGGCCAGCGCGTCGTCCACGCTTCCGACCATGCGCTCCACCGAGTCGACGACGTCCTTCAGCATCCCGTTCGCCGAAGCCGTCCGTTCCGCCTGCTCGACCGTCGCGGCGAGCGTCTGCCCGACCTGCCCGTCCACCTTCACGATGTGATTGAAGATGGAGTCCATCCGCTCCCGGTTGGCCCTCATCTCTTCCAGGCCGCGCGAGACCGACCGCTTCTCCCGGTCGACCGAGGCGACGACCTGGCGAATGCCTTCCTCGATGTCCTGCACGACGGTGGAGGAGCGCTTGACGGCGTTCCCGCTCTGCTCGGCCAGCTTGCGGATCTCCCCGGCGACGACGGAGAAGCCCCGTCCGTATTCGCCGGCATGCGCCGCTTCGATCGCCGCGTTCAGCGCGAGCAGCGACGTCTGGGCGACGATCTCCTGGATGAGGGCGTTCATCTCGCCGATCTTGGAGGCTTGCTCGATCAACGCGCGGATCCTCTCCTCCATCGTGCCGTGGTGAAGCGCCAGGTCGTTCATGACTTCGTCCGTCTGGTGCAGGGAACGGGCCACCTCGATGACGACGTCCTTCGCTTCCCGGCTCCGGGCGCTCATCTCCTCCGAGGTCGCGCGAATCTGCTCCGACGAGGCGGCGACTTCCTGAAGCGCGGAGAACGACTGCTCCAGCCGTTCGGCCGCGCCGCGGCTGTTCCTCCGGAGAAGCTGCTCCTGTTCGGCGGCATGCCGGGCGATCTCCTCCAGCTGCCCCATGCTGGAATCGACTTCCGCCACGGCCGCCTGCAGCCGGTCGGACGTGACGACCGCCTCTTCGATGACATGCCTCAGCGCTTCCCGGTTCGCGCCGCCCGGTTCCGCATTCGTATCCGCTCCCGTCGATGCCGCACCTTCCGGCTCCGTCGCCTTCGCGATGCGGACGACGTTGCCGCGATCCCTTCTCCAACGCTGCCACTGCGCCATATCCATCCCCCGATTCATGACGATCTATCCGGCAAAATGTAAGAATTTCTCACATTATACTCCGAAAATAGGCATAAAGAAAGAGGGAGCCATCGTCCCTCCTTCATCCGATCGTATATAGGCCGCAGCCCTTCTATATACGCGGGGGGTCGTCCTTGTCCTGGGCTCGAAGCCTCTCCCTGCCGCGGTGAATGCGGGATTTGATCGTTCCGACTGGCAGATCGAACGCCGATGCGATCTCTTCGTCTCGGAAGCCGTAATAGAACTTGTACAAAAGCAGCGTTCTCGTCGTCGGGTCCAGACGGCCCAACAAGTCCGACAGCTCGGTCATCAGCTCGGGATCCGGCCCCGAACGCGCCGCCGCTTCGTAGTCGTCTCTTCCGCCGTCGTACGAAGAAGACAGCCTCCTGGCCCGATTGGCGTTCGAAGCCAGATTCGAGGCGATCGTCTTCGCCCACGGGATGAGCTTGTCCGATTCGCGAAGAGTGTCTCTCTTCTCCAGGATGCGCACCCACGCTTCCTGGACGACGTCGCTGACGTCGCTTTTGCAGTGAAGCTTGTGCCGCACGACCCGCACCATTTGTCTGTAAAGTTCGTCAAGCATGTCCTCTTCCATGTTCGCCCGATCCGGAGGTCCAAAATCTCGAAGGAAGTTCGTCATAATAGAGCGGTCACTCCTTGGAGAAACGTATGACTCTCCGACCATTGTAACATAGGTGCGAGTAAAAGAGAATATTTTCCATTTAATAGGAAAAAAGCGACAATTGGCCGATCAGCCGGAAGTCGCTTTGTTCGGCCGCGCAGCGATCACCTCGCCGATCGAGTCCAGCATCGTCTCCGTTACCTTCCCCGTGCCGCGCCGGATCACCCTGACGTCGACCGTCCGCTTGCCCCATTCTCGGAATACCTGCTTGGTCGACGGGAAGTAGAGATCGATCTTCCTCCCCTTGATCCGCGACCCGGTATCGGCCACGATTCCGTAGCCGTAGCCGGGAATATAGAGCACCGTTCCGATCGGGAACAGCTTCGGATCCGCCGCGATCGTCGATACCTTGCCCCTGCGCACCTTCACCCCGGAATACGTGATCCCGTATTGGGGGTGGCCCGGCCGCTTGCCGGTCGATTCGACCCCCGCCGTATAGCCGGTTGCCACGACCCGGATCGTCTGTCCGGCCGAGGCGAGGGCGGACGCCGCGCTTCTCTCCGCGGCCTGGACCGGCTTCGCGGGGCCGCCGGGCATCGCGGGCTGCCGGACGCCCGCTTGGTCCGCTTGCTTGTCCGTCGGCTTGAGTGCTTGCTTGCCGGCCGGCTTGAGTGCTTGCTTAGCCGCGGACTTGTGTGTCGGCTTGTGTATCGGCGTGGCTGCGGGCTTGTGTGCCTGCTTGGCCGCGGGCTTGATCGCTTGCTTGGCCGTTTGCTTGGCCGCGGGCTTGACCGTTTGCTTGGCCGCCGGAGCCGCGTCGAGCCCTATGCCGGCGTAGGCGCTCGCTTCCGCCGGCCCGAGCAGAGCGAGCAAGGCCGGAAGCACGACCCACTTGCGCAGGTAACGTCTTGGCATGACAAAAAAGCTTGCTGGCATGATGGCACACTCCCCTGTACGGAAGGGTGCCCCATGCCGGCAAGCTTTATGCGGGACGCGGCCCGGTTCGGCGCGACCGGCGAATCGTCAGTCCGGACGCTTCGAAGCGATCTCGCCCGTGACGCGGGCGATGAAGTCGGCCACCGGCTGGGCGCCGATGTCGCCTTCCCCGCGGCGCCGGACCGATACGGTGCCGTTCGCGGCTTCGTTCTCGCCGACGATCAGCATGTACGGGATTTTCTCCAGCTGGGCTTCGCGGATCTTGTAACCCATCTTCTCGTTGCGCAGGTCGTTCTCGACGCGGACGCCGGCTTCCTGCAGCTTCTCGGCCACTTCGCGCGCGTAGTCCTCGTAGGCCAGGCTGACCGGAATGACCTTCGCCTGAACCGGGCACAGCCAAGTCGGAAGGGCGCCGGCGAAGTTCTCCAGCAGGAACGCCGTCATGCGTTCCATCGTGCTGATGATGCCGCGGTGAATGACGACTGGACGGTGCTTCTTGCCGTCTTCGCCGACGTATTCGAGCTCGAAGCGCTCCGGAAGCAGCACGTCGATCTGCGCCGTCGAGAGAGTCTCTTCCTTGCCGAGCGCCGTCTTCACCTGCACGTCCAGCTTCGGGCCGTAGAACGCGGCTTCGCCTTCCGCTTCGAAGAACGGCAGGCCGAGCTCCTCCACGACCTCGCGCAGCATCCGCTGGGAAGTCTCCCACATCACGTCGTCCGGCCAGTACTTCTCCTTGTCCTGCGGATCGCGGTAGGAGAGGCGGAACCGGTACTCCTTGATGCCGAAGTCCTCGTAGACGCGCTGGATGAGCTGGACGACGCGCTTGAATTCGTCCTTGATCTGATCGAGCCGGCAGAAGATATGCGAATCGTTCAGAGTCATCGCGCGTACGCGATGCAGCCCGGTCAGGGCGCCGGACATCTCGTAGCGGTGCATCGTGCCCAGCTCGGCGATGCGGATCGGCAGGTCGCGATAGCTGCGCATTTCGCTTTTGTACACCATCATATGGTGCGGGCAGTTCATCGGGCGCAGGACGAGCTCTTCGTTGTCCATCGCCATCGGCGGGAACATGTCTTCCTGATAATGCTCCCAGTGGCCCGAGATCTTGTAGAGCTCGACGTTCGCAAGAACCGGCGTGTAGACGTGCTGGTAGCCGAGCTTCTCCTCGAGATCGACGATATAGCGCTCCAACGTGCGGCGCACCTTCGCTCCGTTCGGCAGCCACAGCGGCAGCCCTTGGCCCACTTCGCGGGAGAAGGTGAACATGCCGAGCTCCTTGCCCAGCTTGCGGTGATCGCGCTTCTTCGCTTCTTCGAGGAAGTGCAGGTGCTCGTCGAGCTGCGACTTCTTCGCGAACGCCGTGCCGTAGATGCGCTGCAGCATCTTGTTCTTGCTGTCTCCGCGCCAGTAGGCGCCGGCGACGCTAAGCAGCTTGAACGCCTTGATCTTGCCCGTCGACGGAAGGTGAGGTCCGCGGCACAAGTCGAAGAACTCGCCCTGGTCGTAGATCGTGATAACCGAGCCTTCCGGCAGCCCTTCGATCAGCTCGATCTTGAGCGGATCCTCGATCTCCCGGTAGATGCGAAGAGCTTCTTCGCGGGAGACGACGCGGCGGACGATCGGAAGATCCTCCTTGACGATCTTCTCCATCTCCTTCTCGATGCTTGCGAGATCGTCCGGAGTGATCGATTGTTCGAGGTCGATGTCGTAGTAGAAGCCGTCTTCGATGACAGGCCCGATGCCGAGCTTGACCTTGTCGCCCCCGAACAGCCGCTTGATCGCCTGGGCCATCAGGTGGGCCGTGCTATGGCGCATGACCTCGAGGCCTTCGGGAGAGTCGAGGGTCAGAATCTCGAGCGAAGCGTCTTCCTTAAGCTCCGTGTTCAAATCGACGACCTTCCCGTTCACCTTGCCGGCGACGGCGTTCTTCTTCAGCCCTTGGCTGATCGAACCGGCGACGTCCTCGACGGTCGCGCCGGCTTCGTATTCCCGGACGGAGCCGTCCGGCAGCTTGATGTTCAATGCCATACTCTGCAGCCTCCCTTGGATCATTCTACCTTGTCGTGAATGCGGACTTGGCAAGGGACGAGCGCATCGGTCCTTCGAGAAAAACAAAAAACGCCCGTCCCGTAGGGACGAGCGCTCGGTATCGTTCGCGTCTCGTGGTTCCACCCTTATTCAACCGGCTGCTTGCGCATGTGCGCACGGCGGCCGATTCTCAGGCATGAGTAACGGTCATGACCCGGCAGCGCCTACTGCCGCCTGCGATCCTCTCCGGATCGGCCGCGGGTTCGGCGTTGCAGCTCGAAAGGGGTCGATGCCTGCCGGTATCGGAAGGAACTTGCAGCCGAGGTTCCTCTCTCTGGGCCGTCCATAACGGGCATCGGTGTCTTTCTCATCGCTGTTCGGATATGGCGGGATTCCGTCATGCGACGTCTCCCGGGATCACGCAAGGTTGATACCCGGAATTATACCCCCTTCGTCCCGCGCCCGTCAAGCGGATTCGGTCAAGCCGATTCGGTCAACCGGTTGTCCGATCGGGTCCGGTTACTTCGGCACGTCCGGGCATAAGGCGGCCCTCTCTCCGAAGATGCCCAACAGCGTCCGGATCACCTGGGCATCCGGTTCGGCCGTATGAATGTACAGGTGCCTCGGAGAAGCCGCGAGCAGACGGCTGACGAGCAAGCTCTCCTCCTCCTGCTCGTCCAGGACGTTCCCGTCGGCCGGCCGCGGCGCTTCATGGGCTTCCGCATCCTTCTCGAGGGGACGCATCTTGTCGTCGAGAAGGCGAAAGGCATGTCCGCCCGAATGGAGCACGTGAACGGCCGGTACCCGGACTTCCTGCCATTCGACCATCGACTGGAGCAGCGTGACGAACTCCTGGTACTGTCGCTCCATCAGTCTCTCCTCGACGGCGGCCTCCGCCGCCTCCCGGACCTCGGCTTCGTAGTCCTTCAGCCGGAACCGGATAAATCCTTCCACGTGCAGGTATTCATGCTCCATTAAATAAGCCGCGAACAGCTGCCCCCACTTGCGGATTCGCCGCTCCCTGCCCCGCCCCGCGGACAGCGCTTCGGAGCCGGGTTCGGGCTCGCCGTCGAGCAGGCCGATCGCCTCCGAGACGAGCACGTCGGCCTCCACGTTGTCGGCCTTGAGGCCGATCGGATGGCGAATCAGCCGCCTCAGCAGCGCCGGCTCCCTCTCCGCCACGATATATTCGGACAAGGCGGCGCCGGTCTTGGCGCAGAAGTCCTCCCGTCCCGTCTCGATCGTCAGGGCGCATCGGATGCGGCCGTCCGCCTCCGACAGCTCCCACGGTCCTTCGCCCCCGCGCCCCGTCAACCCGGCGAAAGGCTGGTTCAGCAGCGCCGTCAGACGCGCCGCCGAATCGCGGTCCCCTCCCGCGTCGATCGTCCATTCATCCCTCTTCACCTGACCACCTCCGGCTTCCCCTTTTCTTACTATATGGTGGCCGAAAAGGGGATATACGATCGGCGATCGGGTATGGTATATTTTATAAGCGAATAGACAAATCCTTCTATTTTTGCGACGTGCCAGACTTACGCTCCTTCCGGCAGATGAGAGGCGATACTCGTGCTCGACGACCAGTCTTCCGACTATAACCAGCTCCGGTGGAATCGTCTTTTGCTTCGCGGCTTCTGGTTCGTGCTGATCCTCTCGATCGGAGTGGAGAGCGTTTACTTCACGATGACGGACCGGCCGGAATATTTCGTCTGGGCGTTTATCGTTCGCCCTTCGGCGCTTATCCTCGCGATTATTCTGCTCGCCGAGGCGGGAGTTCGCTTCCTGCCGAAGCAGCACGATTACGTCCTGATCTCCGCCTCGGCTTTGATCGCCAGCGTTCTGACGGTATCGAACCCGGAGGAACCTTACCTGATTTTCACCCTCTTTTTCCCGGTCATGATCAGCATCTTTTATTTTAAGCTGACCCACCTGCTGTTCGCTTTGCTTAACGGCTTCGTCTCCCTGGCCGCGATCTTCGCGTTCGGGGAAGTCAACTGCGCTTCTCTGACTCCAGGCTCCTTCGTCGGCATCGTCAGCATCCTCATCCTGTTCAGCATCGTCGCCGTCGGCATTCTGCTGCGGGGCCGGGAGCTGAGGCTGCATCTGAAGTCCTCCTACGAATCGAATCAGGAGCTGCTCTTGCGGACCATCATGATGGACAAGCTCGCGAAGACGGACGCGTTGACGGAGACGTACAACCATATGGCCTTTCACGAGTATCTCGAGCGGCTGGTCGAACAGAGCGAATCGAGCGGAATGCCGCTTCAGCTCGCGATGCTGGATATCGATAATTTCAAAAGCGTGAACGAAGGCTACGGCCACCGGGCGGGCGACGCGGTTCTGCGGGACGTCGGCTCGGTCGTCCGTTCCATGGTCGGCGTGCACGACATCGTCGCCCGTTACGGAGGGGAAGAGCTGGCCGTTCTGTTCGCGGACATGACGGCCGAGGAGGCGTACGAGCGGATGGAGGAGATCCGCGGCACGATCCATGCCAGGCCGCAGCCGGCGATCGGCGGCGAGTCCGTCACCGTCAGCGCCGGGGTCGCCTCGTATTCGCCCGGCCAGGGCAAGGAGGCTTTCTTCGAGAAGGCCGAAGCGGCCTTGAACGAAGCCAAGAGGCATGGCAAGAACCGGACCGTGCTCGCCCGATAAGGGGGAGCTTGGGGATCGGCTATTGCGGGTTAGTGCTTGCTGTTGCCTTTCGTTTTTTGGACATTTACGGATGGGACCCGCCGTTATGGTTCGGGTCGGCTTCTCTAACGAATCGTATAAGCGCTATTTGTTAAAAATAGGGGTGTTTTATTTTCTAACGAACTCCAGCGACGCTATTTGCCAAATTTGAGGTCAAATAGGGGCCTTAATACATAAATAGCGCTTCCTGGGTCCGTTAGAATCAAATCTGGCGCGTTTTTTGGGAATTAGCGTCTCCTGAGTCCGTTAGCACCGGATGTAATTTTGGATTTCTTCGCGCAGCAGCTGTTCTAGTTTGTCCTGTAGTAACTTAGATACAGCATTTTCAAGTAGACCATTAATCGAGTAGGGCTCCTTCTTGGTGATCTCAGCAATCCCGAGAACCCTACTTTTTTGGGTTCTGGAGAGACTCCAGATCATGGTACACAAACTATTTTACGTCGCCGAACCGACTTCATCCTACCGCCACGGTCTTCGGAAAATAGCTCTTCGCTCGCATACCGAACTCGGCTGCTCCACCGCTCATTAGCGTTACCGAGCCCCATGAGCGAAGATTGGTCGCTGCAACGGACGAATCGTCCGTTAGAACATCAATCGGCTGTCGGTGCCGACATTCGCCGCCCATACGCGCAAACAAGCAGCCCCGAGAAGGGCTGCTTGTTCCGATAAATGTAGGCCGATCAGTTCTGCATGACGAAGTCGCGGTCGATCTTCTCGTTGACGTCGTCGTACACTTTGAGAATCTCGTACTGCGTGTTGCGCTGCGCGGGAATCTTCCCGGCTTCGCGAATGATGCGCAGGCAAGCCTCGATGTTGACCTTGTGTGTCGTGCCCGCGGCGGAGACGACGTTCTCCTCCATCATCGTGCTGCCGAAGTCGTTGGCGCCGTAAGAGAGCGACAGCTTGCCGATCTCCGGCCCCATCGTCACCCACGACGACTGGAAGTTCGGGATGTTGTCGAGAGCGATGCGGCTGATCGCCAGCGTCTTCAAGTATTCTTCGGGAGTCGCCTTCTCCCGCTTCATGTTCGTGTTGTCCGGCTGGAACGTCCACGGGATGAAGGCGAGGAAGCCGCGCGACGGGTAGCCGTTGTTCAGGCATTCGTCCTGGGCGTCCCGGATGCGGATCAGGTGAAGCGCCCGCTCCTCCATCGACTCCCCGAAGCCGATGACCATCGTGCCCGTCGTCGTCATCCCGACCTTGTGGGCGGTCGTCATGACGTCCATCCAGTCCCGCCAGCTTCCCTTCAGGCGGCTGATCTTCTTGCGGGTGCGGTCGTCGAGAATCTCGGCCCCGCCGCCCGGCAGCGAATCGAGCCCGGCTTCGTGCAGCTGGCGCACGACCTCCTCCAGCGACAGGCCGTTCGAGACGTCCTGCATCTTGCGAATCTCCGCGGGGGAGAACGAATGCATCGTTATGTTCGGGAACCGGGCCTTGATCTTGCGGAGCAGATCCAGATAATAAGTGAACGGCAGATCCGGATTCGTGCCGCCCTGCATCAGAATCTCGGTGCCGCCTACGTCCGCCGTCTCTTGAATCTTCTGCAGAATCGTCTCGTCCGGCAGCACGTACCCTTCCTTCGAGCCCGGCGCCCGATAGAACGCGCAGAACCGGCAATAGACGTCGCAGATGTTCGTGTAGTTGACGTTGCGCCCTACGACGAACGTCGTGATCGGCTCGGGATGATGCTTCAGCATAATCCGGTTCGCCGCGTCGCCGATCTTCTCGATCTCGTCGCTCTCGAACAGCGCGATAATATCCTCCTGCATCAGCCTCTCCCCCTGGAGGGCTTGCTGCAATATTCGATCTACGGTGCTCATCGCCCGCACTCTCCTCTCCGTTGAAGCTTCGTTCCTTCGGACTCGTTCTTTTCTTCACAATATCTATCCTAGCACAAAAAGACCGCCGCAGTCACCTAAGAGGCGACTTGATCGCGGCGGTTCTGAATGCGCTGCTTCGTCTCTTGAAAGGCTTCCCGTTCGTTCTCGCGAAGAAGAACGTTCGGCTTGGCGAAGTAATACCCTTGGCCCATGCCCACGTTGAGGCGGAACAGGACGTCGGCTTCTTCCTCGCGCTCGACCCCTTCGGCCACCACTTCGCAGCTCATCTCGCGGGCGGCCGTCACGATGGCGCGCAGCAGGCTCATCTTCACCGCGAAGCGGTCGACGAACTGGATGACGGACCGGTCGATCTTGATCAGCTCGGGCGCCAGCTCGCCGACCCACTGCAGGCTGGAATAGCCCGCCCCCATGTCGTCGACGGCGAAGCGGAAGCCGTGCCGGCGGAACCGGTCGAGCGTCTCGGTCATCGCCTTGAAGTCTTCGACCTCGTGCCGTTCCGTAATCTCGAAGACGATCTGCGCGGGCGAGAGCGGCGGATGCTTCTCCAGGCATTGCAGAACGTGGGACAGGAACAACGGATGGGACAACGTGACCGCCGTTACGTTCAGGAACACGGGCTCCCGAATTTGGCGCGATGCGATCTCCTCCAGGGCGAACTTGACGACCATGAATTCCAGCTTGCTCAGCTGCTTGCTCTGGCTGGCGAAGCGGAACAGCTCGTCCGGGAGGTGGAAGACGCTGGCTACCGGGCCGCGCGTCAGAATCTCCCAGCCGAAGACGTCTCCGTTGTTCAGGTTCATGATCGGCTGGGCCAGCACCGAGATGTTGCAGTCCTGAAGGATCTGGTCCAGCTGCTTGCGGGCGGCGATCACCTGCGGGGTCACCTGCTTCGTCGCGAGCGCCAGCGCGAACTGGTAAGCTTCCTCCAGCCGCTCCGCCGTCGTTCCGCCTTCCGAGCCTTGCAGCTTAAGCGGAACGTACGTGCCGGTCAGCTTCAGATGCTTCCGGTACTCCGGCTGCCCGCCGGCATCCGGACCGAGCTCCAGGCAGTGTCTCAGATGATCCAGCCTCCGGAACAGGTCCGCGGGAATGAATTCGTCCTCGGACGGACGGTCGCCCCGGATCAGGACGACGAACTCCTGCGGGCCGTACTGGTCCATCCCGATGAGATCCTTCTCTTCCCACAGCTGGCTTCCCAATTCCCGGAGCAGCCGGCGGGTCTCCTCGCGAAGCCGGGGAAGAACGCTCTTCCACGTATCCAGGTAGGAGTCCGGGCACTCCCAGCGGAACAGGGCCAGATAGCATTCGTCTCCTCTTCGCATATGCTTGTCCAGCATGGAGAGGAGCGGTCTCCGGATCGTGAAGTCCGGAGGGAAATATTTAAGAGCCCGGTCGGTCATCAGCAGCTTGGCGCCGAAGACCAAGCGATCGATCAGCAATTGGACGTTCACAACAGCTCAGCCACCCTTATGTGACGTTACGAACATTGTATCATGAACGCTTAGACGCTGAATAGAAGAGTTTGGCACAAAAAAAGGGTCAAGCTTCCAGCGCCTGCTCCAGGTCGCGGATCAGATCGTCCGGGTCCTCGAGCCCGACCGAATACCGGACGAGGCCGTCCGTGATGCCCCTCGAGTGCCGAACGTCCTTCGGCATTGCGGCGTGCGACATCATCGCCGGGTACGAGAGGATGCTCTCGACGGCGCCGAGGCTGACGGCCACGAGCGGGATCCGTACCCGCCCGAGCAGCTTCCGCGCCTTCTCCCCGCTCCCGACGTCGAACGAGACGACCGCGCCGTAGCCCTTCGATTGCTTCTCGTGCACTTCGCGCCGCGGATGATCGGCGAGCCCGGGGTAATAGACGCGCTCCACGGCCGGATGCGCGCTCAGCCAGGCGGCCAGCTTGGCCGCGCCGCTCTCGCTCGCTTCCATGCGCACCTTCAGCGTCTTCATGCCCCGCATCAGAAGCCAGCTCTCCTGCGTGCTCAGGACGGTGCCCAGACCGTTCTGCAGCTGCTTCACCCGGCGGCCTAGCGATTCGTCGGCCGTGACGACGAGCCCGGCCAGCACGTCGCTGTGGCCGCCGAGGAACTTCGTCGCGCTATGAATGACGAGGTCGATTCCGAGCTCGATCGGGCGCTGGTGGTACGGAGTCATGAACGTATTGTCCAGCATCGTCAGGAGCCCGAGCTCCTTCGCCCAGGAAGCGATCTCGGCGATATCCGTAATCTTGAGCGTCGGATTGGACGGCGTCTCGAGGAATACCGCCTTCGTATTCGGCTTCAGAGCGGCCTTCACCTGCTCGAAGTCGGTCATGTCGACGAACGTGGAGTCGATGTTCAGCCGGTTCAGCACCGTCGTCAAGAGCCGGTACGTGCCCCCGTACACGTCCTCCGTCACGATCACGTGATCGCCCGCGGACAGCAGCAGGAACGCCGTCGAGATCGCCGACATGCCGGACGAGAACGCGAAGCCGCGGGCTCCCCCTTCGAGAAGCGCGATGTAATGCTCGAGCGCTTCCCGGGTCGGGTTGCCCGAACGGCTGTAATCGTGCGCCGGAGGGTTGTCCAGATCGAAGTGGTGGAACGTCGAAGCCTGATAGATCGGAACGCTCGAAGCTCCTGTGGCCTTATCGATCTCGAGGCCGAAGTGGATCAGCTTCGTCGCGAAGTCTTTGTCTTCATGATTCGAATTGCCCTGGCTCATGGCCTTACGCCTCCCCGATTTCCTTCAATGCCGCGTCGATAGCCCCGCCCAAATCCGCGATCAGGTCGTCGATGTGCTCGATGCCGACCGAGAAGCGCAGCAGCCGGTCGTCGACGCCGACCTTCCGGCGAATCTCCTCCGGAATGTCCGCGTGGGTCTGCACGGCCGGGTACGTGAGCAGCGATTCGACGCCGCCCAGGCTCTCCGCGAAGGCGATCAGCTTCAGATGGCGGAGGATCGGCTCGATCGTGCGGGCGTCCTTCATGCGGAACGAGAAGATGCCCGTGTCGCCGGACGATTGGCGGCGCTGGATGTCGTAGCCGGGATGGTGCGGCAGGCCCGGGTGATACACCTCGTCGACGGCGGGGTGGGTCTTGAGCCACTCGGCCATCTTGACGGAATTGTACTGGTGGCGTTCCATGCGCAGGGCCAGCGTCTTCATTCCGCGCATGAGCAGCCACGAATCCTGCGGGCCGAGAACGGCTCCGAGCGAGTTGTGAAGGAACGCCATCTGCTCCGACAGCTCCTTGCCCTTCGTCACGATAAGCCCGGCGAGGACGTCGTTATGGCCGGCCAAATACTTGGTGGCGCTGTGGATGACGATGTCGGCTCCCAGCTCGAGCGGCCGCTGCAGGAACGGCGTCAGCAGCGTGTTGTCGACGATCGTCAGCAGCCCGCGGCGCTTGGCCCAGGCCGACACCTTCTCCAGGTCGGTGATCATCATGAGCGGATTGGTCGGCGTCTCGATCAGAACGGCCTTCGTCCGGTCCGTACACTGGGATTCGAGCTCGTCGATGTCGTTCGTGTCGACATAGGAAGCCGAGATCCCGTAGCGGGACAGAATTCTCTCCAGCAGACGGTATGTTCCGCCGTACAGGTCGAGCGAGACGATCAAGTGATCGCCGTGCGAGAAAAGCGCGAAGATCGTCGTCAGCGCGGCCATGCCCGAGCTGCAGGCGAAGCCGGCGTCTCCGCCCTCCAGCTCCGCCGCGGCCGCCTCCAGGACGAACCGGGTCGGACTCTTCGTCCGGGAGTAGTCGAACCCGGTGCTCTGTCCGAGCTTCGGGTGGCGGAACGCGGTGGCGTGGTAGATCGGGAAGCTGACGGCTCCCGTCTTCGGATCCTCCTGCGATCCGATCTGGGCTAAACGGCTCTCAATGTTCATCGATTGGCGGGCCTCCTGCTGGTCAGGTAGTGAATAATGGATCGCGCGCGGCGCAAGCATCGAATGGGGTTCCCGGTTGCGGGCATCCTCCTCCGGCCGGCCGTCGCTTGCCGATTGCCTTGAACAAGCTTGTCAAAGGTAGCGATCGGCGAGCGAAGGCGGGCGCAAGCTCTTCCGGAAGATTCCCTTCCCTCCGGGGCTCTCCCTCTCCGATCCTCCAAGCTTCGCTTGCGATCCTTATTATGCGGGTAACAAAGAACTAAATGCCGGCTCCAAGGTCGTAAGGCGTCTGTTGATACACGTAGTAGTTGAGCCAGTTGGAGAACAGCAGATTGGCATGGGCTCTCCAGCTGGAGAGCGGCATCTTCGTCGGGTCATTGCCGGGGAAATAATTGACCGGCACGTCGATGCGGAGCCCCTTCGCCTTGTCGCGGTCGTATTCCCACTTCAAGGTGAGCGGATCGTACTCGGAATGCCCGGTGACGAAGATCTGCCGTCCGTCCCGCGTGGCGGCGATATAGACGCCGGCTTCTTCGGATTCGGACCAGATCTCGAGCTCCGGAATCTTCTCGATGTCTTCCTTCCTCACTTCGGTATGGCGGGATTGCGGAACGTAGAACAGCTCGTCGAAGCCCCGCAGCAGGTTGATGTTGCGCGTCGTCACCGTATGCGGGAAAACGCCGAACAGCTTCTTGTCCAGGTTGTGCTTCGGAACCCCGAAGTGGTGGAATAGACCGGCCTGGGCCCCCCAACAGATGTGGAAGGTGGAGGTGACGTTCTTGGCGCTCCAATCCATGATGTCCTTCAGCTCTTCCCAGTAGTTCACTTCCTCGAAGTCGAGCTGCTCGACCGGCGCTCCGGTGATGATCATCCCGTCGTAGCGCTGGTGGGAGATCTCGTCGAACGTCTTGTAGAACGATTCCAGGTGCTCGGTCGACGTGTTCTTCGATATATGCGTCTTCGGATGGAGCAACACGATCTCCACTTGAAGCGGCGTATTGCCGATCAGGCGGAGCAGCTGCGTCTCCGTCGTCTCCTTGGTCGGCATGATGTTCAGGATCACGATCCGGAGCGGCCGGATGTCTTGATGGAAGGCGACGCTCTCGTCCATGACGAAGATGTTCTCCCCGGCCAGAATCTCCTTGGCCGGCAGGTTGTCCGGAACTTTGATCGGCATCTCTTCATTCCTCCTCAGTCTGTAGGCGGCGTCGATCCCGCGCAATAAAAAAGACCCTTCGCATGAGAAAGGGTCGTCGTCGGTATTCGTACGCTCGCCTCTCTCATCTCCCGAATGCGCGTCCGAAGCCGCGCATCCTGCAAGATTTAGCACCGTGCGTCCTCGCGAACGCCGGTTGCCGGGCTTCATCGGGCTAGTCCCTCCGCCTGCTCTTGATAAGATGGCAAAACCTATTCGGTTGTCGTCGATCAAATCTACATCCTACTGTACCCGAAAACGCCCCCACCGTCAAGACGCGGAATACGCATGAAAATGCCCTTGAAAGGGGCTTGGAGGAGGATTATACTTATCACGAATTGCGCACGATTCTAATACGGTATCGAAAGGGGGGAGCCGGTCATGGAAGGAGATCATCCTGGGCCGAGTCGCAGCTTGTTTATCGTCACGGCGGGACGCTGCCGCGCGACGAAGGGGATCTTACGGCCGGCTCCGCGGTCGGATCGCCTTCCTTAGGCGCGGATTGACGCCCTGCATGAATACCATGCAGAAGGAGCGGATTCCGATGAAGATCCGACTGGTGACCAACGGCATCTTTACGCCGATCGAAGACATTACGCAGACGCTCGTCCCTCCGGCCAACGGCTTCTATTGGATCGACGCCGACACGGAGGACCTGCTCGAGCTGCAGCCCTTGTTCGGCATCCACGACCTCGAAGTCGAGGACTGCCTGACCGAAGAGGAGCAGCGCCCGAAGCTGGAAGTGCACGAGAGCCATTATTTTATCGTTATCAACAGCATCCGGTTCGACGACGAAGAGATCTTCCTGAGAGCCTTGAACATCTTCCTCGGGCGCCATTACCTGATTACCGTCACGAAGCAGAAGATCCACGAGCTTCGCGCCATCAAGCCCATTCTGTGGGAAGAAGAAGTCAATTCCGCGGACCGGCTGCTCTACCACCTGGTCGACCTCGTCGTGGATAACTACTTCCTCGTCGGGGACCGGATCGAAGCCAGGATCGAGAGCCTCGAGGAAGACATCCTGATGCACACGAAGAAGTCGCATCTGACCGAGATCATCGGTCTGCGAAGCGAGATTCTGTGGCTGAAGAAGGTGCTCGGCCCGCAGCGGGACGTGATCGGCGCCTTGAACAAGAAGGAGCTTCGCCTGTTCGACGTTCAACTGCAGAAGTACTTCGGGGACATCTACGAGAACGCCGTCAAAATTTACGAAACGTTCGAGACGTACCGCGATCTGATGGGCAACTTGCGAGAAGCTTACCAGTCCAGCGTCGCGAACCGCGCCAACGAGATCATGCGCGTCTTCACCGCGCTGACGACGATCTTCATGCCCTTGACGTTCATTACCGGAGTATACGGAATGAACTTCGATTATATTCCCGGCATGCACGACAAGAACGGCTCGATCGTGCTGCTGGTCGTCATGGTCTGCCTCGGCTTCGGCATGTTCTACTTCTTCCGCAAGAAGGATTGGCTATGAGCGAATCCGAGGCGCGAGACGTCCCTCATGAACGAGGGGCCGCCCCCTAGGTCCAGGCGACCCGGGAGACGGCCCCTCGTTCGTTCTTCGTCGCGGCTTCGCGGGCTTAGGCGCCTCGCGGGCTACACGGCCGATTGGCGGGTCCGGCGGAACCGGATCCGGAGCATCCGCAGCTTCTCGTAATTCCGCTCCGTCTCGCCGGCGCCGTCTCCTTCGGCGTACAGCCGCTGGTACAGCGGCTTCAGGAACTTGTCGCCCAGCTCGCCCATCGCCTTCTCCGCCTCGTCGATCTCCGCGGCGTCCACGGCGGACAGCTCCTGCTCGACGAGAGGAAGAACGTCGTACCCTTCCTCGTCCAGCCGGTCGATCCTCTCGAGCAGCAGTCTCCGCGAGATCCCCATCTCCTTCTCCAGCTCGGCGAGGCTATGTCCTTGCCGGATGCCGGCGAGAAGCTTCTTCTTCTCCTGGACGCTCGTCAGGCTCTTCCCGTACTTCTCTTCCTTCTGCTTGAACGTCCATTCGGCCAGCGTCTCGTCCGAGACGACCGAGGCCACCCAATCGAGCGGGAACTCGTGGTCGCGGGGAAGCTCGCGCACCAGCTCGAGCAGTTCGGTTCCGTAGCGCTCGATCTTCTTGTGGCCGAAGCCCGGTATCTGCTTCAGCTCCTCGAGCGTTCGCGGCACGTACACGGCCAGCGACTGGAGCTCGCGGTTGGTCGCGATCAGGTACGCCGTCCGCTTCTCCTCGGCGGACTTGGCCCGGCGCCATAGCCGCAGCGGCTCCAGCGCCTCGCTCATGTCGAATTGATCCGCGTAGCACTGCAGGAGGGCCGGCAGCGGAGGCCTGCGCTCCCAGAACGGCGCGTCTTCCAGCATGCCGTCCAGCAGCGGGCGGAAGCCCTCCCTCATCTTCCGGGCGACCCCGTGGCGGAACGAAGCGAGCAGCTCTTCCCAGCTCATCCCTTCGTACCAGACGTCCTGCTTCGCTTCGCCTTGGTCGGGAAGCGAATGCCAGCCGGACGACCACGTCCCCTGCTCCTCCCCGATAAACACCTGGCCTCTCTCGGTATCCGCCGTCCCTTCCGTGCGTTCGAACCGATTCAAAAACACGATCTCCATTTGCGCTTCCTCCTCCATCGCTTCTGCGGCGAAAATAGTCTCGTTCCGGCGCGAGCCCGGCGGAAGAAGGAATACAAAAAAGAAAGCACCCTTCCGCACATGGCGGAGAGGTGCTTCCTCTACCGAGCAACCCGAACAATGTACGTCTATATTAGCATAATTGGGCGACATTGGCAAGAGAGGGCATCGGTTTCCGGCGCTTTTCTGTCACACGATTGTCTTTTGCCCGGCTTCTTCGACCTATGGTACTGTTAGGTTAATAAGGACGGCCATGGACCCCAGGGCCGCGATGGGAAAGGATGCGGCGGGAATGACGCATAGGACGAAGGAGTGGATGACGGACGCCGCGCGCGCGCTCGCCGAAGCCGAGAGCTTCTTGCGCGTCTGCCGCGCGGAGCTTCGCCAGCCCGAGGCCGGTCTAAAGACGCGGCTGGATGAGATCGAAGCCGAGCTCGAACGCGAAGGCGTCTACGCGCACACGTACGAAGAGGCGGCCCACGGGGCGAAAATGGCTTGGCGCAACGCCAACCGCTGCATCGGGCGGCTGTTCTGGAACCGGCTGCACGTGTTCGACGCGCGCGATTGCGATTCCGAGGAGGAGGTCTTCCGGGCCCTCCTGCGGCATATCGATTACGCGACGAACGGCGGCGAGATTCGCCCGGCGCTGACGCTGTTCAAGCCGGCGGCCGCGAACCGGGAGCCGGTCCGCATCTGGAACCACCAGCTGATCCGTTACGCGGGCTACGAGACGCCGGACGGAATCGTCGGCGACCCGGCCTCCGTCGCCTTCACGCGGCAATGCCTGAAGCTCGGCTGGCGCGGGCGGGGAACCCCGTTCGACGTGCTGCCGATCGTCATCCAGCTGGAGGGCAAGGAGCCCCGCTGGTTCCCCTTGCCGGAATCCTCGGTGCTGGAGGTGAAGCTGTCGCACCCCGAGAAGGAGCTTTTCCGAGGCTTCGACGCCCGCTGGTACGCCGTTCCGATCCTCTCGGACATGTGTCTCGAGATCGGAGGCGTCCGCTATCCCGCCGCCCCGTTCAACGGCTGGTACATGGGAACCGAGATCGGCGCGCGCAATCTGGCGGACGAATTCCGCTACGACTTGCTGCCGAAGGTGGCCGCCAATCTGGGCCTCGACACTAGCGGCAACTCGACGTTGTGGAAGGACCGAGCGCTCGTGGAGCTGAACGTCGCCGTGCTCCATTCGTTCCGCGAAGCCGGCGTCAGCATCGTCGACCATCATACGGCCGCGCAGCAGTTCATGACGTTCAGCCGCAACGAAGAGAAGGAAGGACGGGAAGTCACGGGCAGGTGGTCGTGGCTCATTCCGCCGCTGTCGCCCGCGCTGACTCCGATATTCCACGACAGCTTCGAGGACAAGACGGTGCTTCCCGGCTTCGCCCCTCAGCCGCGGCCTTACGCGGATTAGCAAGACGAGCCGGCCGATCGGGCCGGTATTCCAGGAGGAGGGATCACGATGCAACTCAAAGACTTCGACTTCCTGTCGGACAGCACGGAGCAGACCTCGACGAGGTTCGTCACCTTCATCACCCCGGGGCTGCGGCGGTTCGACCTGGCCGTCACGACGACCAACCGGTTCTACGGGAAGAAGCTCGTCGTCGACATGCAATCGGGACGCAGCGGCGTGCTCGGCGCGGACGATCTCGAGGAAGAGGGGGTGCTGGAGTCGGTGTTCAGGCTGAGCGACGACGAAGCGGCCGAGCTCGCCCAGTTCCTGACGTTCGTGCTCGGGGACGTTCATTTCACGGACTGACTCGTCAGCCGGAAGGCGCGCATGGAACCTCCGGCCGGGGACACCCTAAAGGGACATCCGCCGGAAGGAGGTATCGTTCCCATGTTCTACCTGCGCCGCGACCAGCGCGAACCGACGGGCGATCTCGCCACCGTCGAATCCAGACGCAACGACCTGACGGCCGAGGAATTCCCCGAAGGGCCTTACGGCTCGGCCATCGTCGCCGCGTCCCTCGGCAAGAGCACGCCCTGGAGGCCCGAGCAGCGGCCGCCGAACACCTACTCGTACGAGAACCGGGAGCTGCACGCCGGCTTCGAGCGGGAATATCCCGGCGACCACGGCTTGCACGACGAAGCCGGGGACGAGTCGGCCGGCTATCCGAAGACGGACTGACTTAGACGACGCGACCCTATCGGGGTCCGACCGCGATCTTGCGAGTCGGACTTCGATAGGGTCGTTCGCATAGTCTTAACCGGCGATCCAACGAAGGCGATCGCGGAACTCCAGCTCCTCGCACTTCGCCGCCGCGCGCCCCAGATCAACCTTCCACAGGCAATCCGCCAGTTCCATCGCCACCGGCGCCTCGCAGTGGATCGTCGCGAGCTGGCGGGACAGACGCAGCATCTCGAGATCCGCCTCGATCTTGCCGCGGAGCGTTGCCGGCAGCAGGGACAGGTTGTCCAGAATGCCGTCGATCGAAGCGTATTCGCGGATAAGCTTCATCGCCGTCTTCTCGCCGATTCCCTTGACGCCCGGATAGTTGTCGCTGGCGTCGCCCATGAGCCCCTTCAGATCGACGATCTGGGCCGGGGTCATCTGGCGTTCCTCCATCAAGTATTCGGGAGTATAAAGCGCATAATTGCCATGGCCCTTCTTCATGATGGCGACGGTGACGCGCTCGTCGACGAGCTGCAGCATGTCGTGGTCGCCCGTCATAACCGTAACGGCGGCTTCGCTCTTGAAGCGGCGGGCCAGCGTTCCGATGCAGTCGTCCGCCTCGTAGCCCGGCACGCCGACGTTCGGGATGCCGAAGCTCTCGGTCACTTCCTTGATCAGCTCGAACTGCGGAATGAGATCGTCCGGCGCTTCGGGACGGTTGCCCTTGTAGGCCGGATAGTCGGCCGTCCGGAACGTCGTGCTGCCCAGATCCCAGCAGCAAGCGACGTGGCTCGGCTTGAACCTCTGGACGGCGTCGCCGAGGTAGCGCAGGAAGCCGTGAATCGCGTTGACCGGCACGCCCGTCCGCGTCCGCTTGACGGAACCGCCGTAAGCGGTCGCGTAATAGGCGCGGAACAGGACCGCCATTCCGTCCACGAGCAGCACCGAATGCTGCGTCTCTTTATCGATAAAGGTCAAAACTCGCATCCTCCTCTCTTTAAGCTCCGGGCCCACCGGAGCGCAGGAACCGGCCGATCCGCCGGGCCGCCTCGAGCAGCCTCTCCTCCGGCTCCACGACGGCCATCCGGACGTAGCCCTCTCCCCTCTCGCCGAACGCGTTGCCGGGGACGAGCGCGACGCCTTCCGCTTCCAGCAGGCCTCGCGCGAAGCCGCGGGACGTCCAGCCTTCCGGCACGGGCGTCCAGGCGAACATCGTCGCTCGCGGGAGCGGCACGTCCCAGCCTTCCTCGCGCAGCGCGCCTACGAACAGGTCGCGGCGGCGCTCGTACAGCGAGGACGCCGGGTCCGGCTCGCTCATGTCGCGCTCCAGGGCGACGGCGGCGGCCTCCTGCACGGCGAGGAATACGCCGAAGTCGATGTTGTCCTTGAACCTCAGCAGCGTGGCGATCACGTCCGGGTTGCCGACGGCGAAGCCGATGCGGGCGCCGGCCATGTGGAACGACTTCGACAGCGAATGGAATTCGACGGCGATCTCCTTCGCCCCCGGAATCTCCAGAATGCTCGGCGGACGGAAGCCGTCGAACGCCATCTCGCTGTAGGCGTTGTCGTGAACGAGCAGAACGCCGCGCCGGCGGGCGACCGCGACCGCCTTCTCGAAGAACGCGAGGTCGGCGACGGCGGACAGCGGATTGCTCGGGTAGTTGAGCAGCATGAACTTGATTCGGCTCCAGGCCTCTTCCGGCACGGCGTCGAAGTCGGGCAAGTACCCGTTCTCCTCCAGCAGGGGGAGCGGAACCGTCTCGACTCCGGCGACGGCGAGTCCCGCCTGGTAGACCGGGTAGCCGGGATCGGGCAGCAGCGCCGCGTCGCCCGGGTCCGTGACCGCGAGCGCCAGATGGGCGAGGCCGTCCTGCGTGCCCATCAGAGACAGCACTTCCCGGTTCGGATCGAGCGCGACGCCGAACCGATGCTCGAACCAGCGCGCGACGGTCTCGCGGAACCGCGGCGAGCCGTGCGACCCCGGGTATCCGTACAGGCCGGGGTCGAGGCAGGCTTGCGCGAGCGCGGCGCGCACTTCTTCGGCCGGCGGCGAAGCCGGCGTGCCGATGTCCAGCGAGATGACGTCGACGCCGCGCGACCGGGCATCCCTCTTCCATTGGGCGACCTCCGCGAAAATCGAGGAGCCGAGGCGGTCCAGCCTTCCGGACCGCCATTTCGATTGAGTCATTTTTCCGATACTTCCTTCCGTTCGTCGCTGAATCGCTCAGAGGATTCTTCGATGAGGGCCAGATGAGGCTCGACTGCGGCGCTACGGCCGCGTCAAGCCGGATTCGTGGACGAGCCACATCATGAACGCGAGCCCCGCCGCCAAGCCGCCGTACAAGAGGCCGAAGCGCCAGCGGGCCGCCAGGGGCACCTCGTAATAGTTGGACGGCTCGTGCACTTCGCCTTCCGCCCGGACGCGCAGCGTCACGCGGCGTTCGGCGTCGGGGCCGGCGACCTGGACGATGGAGACGCTGCGGATCGTGCACGGCTGGTCGATCTCCAGCTCTCCCTTGAACGACAGCGTATCCCAGCTGAATTCGACGACATGCTGGCCGTCCATCCGGCAGTAGGCGGTGAACGGCAGCTCGCGCTTGTGCAGCTGGCCGGACAAATACCAATCCGGAAGCGCCGGGTCGACGTCGGCCCGATACATGCCTTCCGCGTAATGCGCCCGGCCCCCGCCCTTGCTCTTGCCGAAGAACCTGCGGTACATCTGCCAGAGGAACCAGATCCACAACAGCAGGAACAGGATGCTGTGCGTGTACCAGATCACGAACGGTCCCGCGACGGCGCCGACGACCCACAGCCAGCGGCTGACCGCCACCGCGATGCGCCCCCCGTCGAGCGGGTGGATCGGCAGCAGGTTGATCAGATTGAGGAAAAAGCCGACGTAAGAAAGCGCAAGCCAAACCTCGCTGCCCGACCAATACCAGATTCCGTAGCAGAGCAGCGCTCCGGCCGATCCGAGCAGAGGGCCGCCGATGGCGATCGCGGCTTCGGTGACGGCGTCCTTCGGCTGCCTCTTGAGCAGGATCATCGCCCCGAGGAAGGGGATGAAGACCGGGGCGCTCACGGGAAGCCCCTTGCGCTTCGCCACCCAGACGTGCCCCATCTCGTGCACGAAAATAAGGGCGACGAAGCCGAGCGCGAACGTCCACGGATAGACTAGCGCGTAAGCCCCGACTGTGACGAGCATCGAGAGGAGCGGCTTGCCGAATTTGAGCAGCGCGAGCAGGATGCCTTTGCCTTTGGACAGCAGGACCACGAGGCCCGCCGCCCAAGCCCAGGAGCCTTTGCCCCGTTTGTTCGCGCTCGGGCCGTCGTTCTCCTTGCTGTCGTTGCGCGCGTTTGCGTCGTTGCCGGCGTACCCGTACAACGATGGGTTCCCGCCATGGCTTCGACTCGCTCGATTCTCGTCGTACTCGCGGTTCTCGCGGTTCCCGGCGTTTTCGTCGTTCTCGCGGCTCTCGTGATTTTCATAATTCTCTTGATTCTCTTGATTCTCTTGATGCTCGCGCTTCTCGTAATCCTCGCGATACTCTTGACTCTCGCGATTCTCTTGGTTCCCGTGATTCTCTTGAATCTCTTGTTTCTCTTGTCTCTCTTGTCTCACTCTATTCCCATCGTTCTCGCCATTCGCGCCCGCTCCGTACGGGGAGCCCGATTCTGGTTGCAACGGTCCGAACCTCCTTCATCCCCGCCGGGATCGATTCGGCGGCCTATGCCGCCGCGCTTCGGTCAGCGAGTCCGCCAAGCTTCCATCGCGTCGTCGCGGAAGCCGACGGTCGCCCGCCGGCCGTCCGAGATGACGGGACGCTTGATCAGCATTCCGTTCGAGGAGAGCAGGCGAATCTTCTCGTCGTCTCCCATGGCGGGAAGCTTGTCCTTAAGGCCCATCGCCCGGTAGGCGTCGCCGGACACGTTGAACCACTTCTGGATCGGAAGTCCGCTCTGCGGGATCAGCTCGCCGAGCTCCTCCGGCGTCGGAGGGGCTTCCGCGATGTGGCGGAGCTCCAGCTCGTAGCCTTGCTCCTTCAGCCATTTGACCGCCTGGCGGCAAGTGCCGCAGGGCGGGTATTGATATACGGTCAGCTTCTTGCTCATGCGTGTGTCGTATCCTCCTAAGTCGTAGACGATTCGAGACGAGGTGCCGGAGGCGTCGACAGCCGCGACAATTCCCGCTCGAGCTCCCGCAGGTCGGGCGGGAGCTCGGCGATCAGCTTCATCGGCTCGCCCGTCACCGGGTGGCGGAACGAGAGCTCGGACGCGTGCAGCGCCTGCCGGCCGATGACCTCGCGCAGGCGGGCGGCGAGCTCCGTCGCTTCCCAGCGCGGGTCGGTATAGTACGAATCGCCGATCAGCGGACAGCCGATATGGCCGAGATGAACGCGGATCTGGTGCGTTCTTCCCGTCCCGAGCCGCACGTCGAGCGCGGACGCTCCGCACGGGTACGCCTCGGCCGTCTTGTAGTACGTAAGCGACGGGGCGCCGTCCGGCAGCACCGCGCGGCGGTGCGGATCCTCCGGAAGACGTCCGATCGGCTCGTTCACTTCCCCTTCGTCCGCGGGCGGCCGGCCGTAGACGTAGGCCCGGTACCGCTTCCCGACCGTGCCTTCGCCCATCTGGACGGACAGCTGCTGATGCGCGTACGGGTGCTTCGCGACAATGACGAGCCCCGACGTGTCCTCGTCCAGCCGGTGAACCGGCCGGAACCGGCAGCGCTCGCCCTTCTCCCGCCAATAATGGACGACTCCGTTGGCGAGCGTGTTCGCGTAGTGGCCCGTCGTCGGATGGACGATGATGCCCGCGGGCTTGTTAAGCACGAGAAGGTGCTCATCTTCGAATACGATGTTCAGCTCCATCGGTTGCGGCAGAATGTCGTCGCTCGACTCCTGGCGCATCCGGAACTCGATCACGTCGCCGGCCGCGAGCCTTAAGCTCGGATACGCCTTGCTCCCGTTGACGGTCAAGCCCTCGTCCGACTGCTTCAGCTTGACGAACAGGCGTCTCGACAGGCCGAGCCTCTCCCGCAGCACGTCGCGGAGCATCCGGCCCTCGTCGCGCTCGTCCGCCACGTGGACGACCGGCGCGTAGTAGCTGTCGTTCATTCCGGCCGCGGCCTCCGTCCGAACACGCTCGCGCCGCGTTCGTATTCGACGTCGGACACGCCGAGCGCCGCGTTCGCCGCCCGCGCCGCCGTGAAGAAATAATCCGACAGCCGGTTCACGTAGCGCAGAACCTCCTCCGGAACCGGCTGCCCGGAGCCCGCCAGCGTCACGATCCGGCGTTCCGCCCGGCGGCAGACCGTCCGGCAGACGTGCAGCAAGGCGGCCGGCTCGCTGCCCCCGGGCAGGATAAACCGCTCGATCGGCGCAAGCGCGGCCTCGTGCGCGTCGATCCACGCCTCCAGCCGCTCCGTCATCGCCGCCGACACCTTCATCTTCGACGCTTCGGGCTCGGCGTACGACAGGTCGGAGCCGCAGTCGAACAGCTCGTGCTGGATGACGCCGAGTTCCTCCAGAAGCCGATCCCAGACCGCGTCTCCCCTCCGCTCCTTGTCCGCCGCCATCCAGGCCGCGGCCTGCCCGACGAAGGCGTTCAGCTCGTCCGTCGTCCCGTACGCCTCGACCCTCGCGTCGTCCTTGGATACCCTCGCCCCGATGACGGACGTGCTGCCTTTATCCCCGGTTCGGGTATAGATTCTCATCTCGGTTCGTCCCCCGTTCTCTTATCCTCGTCCCTTTGATCTCCGTCGCGATGCCGAAGGAGAGCCGGTGGATGCCGTCGCTAGCCTCCCCGAGCCTGCGGTTCGCGTAAGCCAGCTGGCGGACGTACCAGCGCTCCCACGGATCGTCGGCGAGCCCCGCGGCCGCCTCCTCGGTGACGACGATCCGGCTGCCGTCGAAGCTCAGCAGCTCCTCGACCACTTCCCCGAGCGCCTTCTCGAGCAGGGCGGCGCGGCGCAAGAACACTTCCTCCGTCTCGACCGGCTTCCTCCGGCGTCCTCTTCTCGGCGGCGAGGGCGCTTCCGCCCGCGGGAAGAGCTTGCGCGTCTCCTCGACTTCGCGGCGGAGCCACCCCGACAAGCTGTCCACGACGACGACCCGCGAGCTCGCCCGGAACGGATTCGACCGGAGATTGATCCGGCGCAGCCGCTCGGCGAGCCCGTGATCCGCGGGAGCCGTCGTCCAATTCGCGGCTTTCGCGTTCTCCGCGGAGACGGCGATTTCGTCTTCGAACCTTCCGTTCCCGTTCGGCCAGGCGGGACACGCCAGCTTGATCGCCTCGCGGCCGTGCGCGGCGGCCCATCTCTCGGCGAAAGCCGATTTCCCGCTGCCGACGCCGCCGGTGACCAACCATAGCATGACCGTATCCCTCCCCGAGCCATCCTATCGTTAACTATAGCACAAAAGAAAAAGCCCAGTCACGGGACCGACGGGCTTTAACGGTTAACGGTAATAAGTCTCATATATTCGATAATTTTCGTATCCAGCAGGCGGCTGATCTCGATCACGGAATCCGAGGTGAACGATTCCTCCCTCAGGAACGCTTCCGTCATCGTCTTCCGCAACTCGTCGATCTCCTCGACCAATCTGCGGTTCGCGTCGGCATACGCCAAAGTCCGGTCCCCCGAAGCGAACGAGAGGGAATGGACCGCGGTATTCAGGTTGGACGAGGAGTCGTGTTCCGCCGTCTCCATGCTCTCTCCCCTTTCACGTGACGACTGTCCATCCACGGGTTGAAAAACAAGGGTTATTATAGCAGAACATGCGGAAAAAAACTAACGATTTGGAGCAAATTGCAAGATTATCGCAATTTGTTCAAGAATCCGCCAATCCTCTCCAACGCTTCCGTTAGCTGAGCGACCGAGGTGGCGTAGGAGCAGCGGATGAAGCCTTCCCCGCCCTTGCCGAACACGTGGCCCGGAACGGCCGCCACCTTCGCCTCCGTCAGCAGCCGGGACGCGAACTCTTCGGAGGTGAGCCCGGTTCCCTCGATGCAAGGGAACGCGTAGAACGCTCCCTGCGGCTCGTGGCACGGCAGCCCGATCTCGCGGAAGCCCTGCACGACCAGACGCCGGCGCTGGTTGTAGGACTCGATCATTTTGTACATCTCGTCCATTCCGTTCCGCAGCGCCTCGAGAGCCGCCACCTGCCCCATGATCGGGGCGCACATGACGGTATACTGGTGGATCTTCAGCATCGCGCCGATGAGGTCCGGATGGCCGCAGGCGTATCCCATTCGCCATCCCGTCATCGCGAACGCCTTGGAGAAGCCGCTTACGACGATGGTCCTATCCTTCATGCCGGGCAGCGACGCGAAGCTGACATGGTTCGAGCCGTATGTCAATTCCGCGTAGATCTCGTCGGAGACGACGATCAGGTCGTTCTCTTCGACGATCTTCGCGATCGGCAGCAAGTCCTCGTACGTCATGATCGCTCCGGTCGGGTTGCTCGGGTAGCACAGGATGAGCAGCTTCGAGCGAGGCGTGATGGCCGCCCGCAGGCTCTCGGCCGTCAGCTTGAACTGATCCTTCGCGAACGTCTCGATGCCGACGGGCACGCCGCCGCCCAGCGTCGTGATCGGATTGTAGGAGATGTAGCAGGGCTCCGGAATGAGCAGCTCGTCTCCCGGCTCGATCAAGGCGCGGATGGCCAGGTCGATCGCTTCGCTGCCGCCTACCGTGACGAGCACCTCGCTTGCGGGATCGTACCGGACGTCGAAGCGCCCGTGCAAATATTCGGCGATCGCTTCCCTGAGCTCCGGCATGCCCGCGTTGGACGTATACTGGGTCTTGCCCTTCTCGAGCGAGTAGACCGCGGCGTCGCGGTACTTCCACGGCGTGACGAAGTCCGGCTCGCCGACCCCGAGAGAGATGATGCTGCTGTCTTTGCTGGCGCTGACCAAGTCAAAAAAACGCCGGATTCCCGAGGGCGGAATCGCGCGGGCTCCGGCCGCCAGGTAATCCTGCATGCCGCTTCGCTTGTTCCGGGTCTCGGGCTGTGTCTCCACGTCTTTGATCATGGGTCTCTGGTTCCTTCTTTCTTCCCGTTAGTCAGGCGGATGAATTACGGCGAGATCGGGAGACGATGGTCGTCCTCGAATTCTTCGAATATGATGCCGTCTTGCTTGTATTTCTTCAGAATAAAAAAGGTCTTGGTGGAGATGACCGATTCGATGGTGGACAGCTTGTTGGAGACGAACGAAGCGACTTCCTTCAGGTTCTTGCCGTCGATCTCGACGCACAGGTCGTACGCTCCGGACATCAGGTACACCGACTTCACTTCCGGGTACAGGTAGATTCGCTCCGCGATGCTCTCGAAGCCCCGGCCCCGCTCGGGCGAGCATTCCACCTCGATGAGAGCGGTCACCTTCTCGTCGTCGACCTTGCTCCAGTTGACGACAGCGGCGTATTTGACGATGACGTGGTCCCGCTCCATCTCGTCGATGGCGGAGGACACTTCCGCTTCTTCCGCCCCGAGCATCGTCGCGATGGTCGCGGGGGAGAGACGCGCGTCTTCCTTGAGCAGATCCAAGATTTTGGCCTTCAATTCGTTCATGGGGATCCCTCCTGAATACCTCTCATATTACATCAAATACAGGCCGGATGAAAAGGAGCATTTCAAGCGCCCGGAGCCGATGCGGTCCGGCGGTTCCCGCGTTCGAGCGGCACGGCGGGGGCATCGCTCCGCTTCGGACCGGCAAGAAAATAGGCGGCCGCCGTCTAGCCCATCGCCCATGCCCTGCCGCCCGTTCTTTCATATGTAATCAATAGGCTGCGGTCCCGGAGAGGCGGCATCGCCGCGTTCGCTCTCTGCGATTGCACGGCTTAGTATCGGAGGAAAGATGGGATCGCGTGGAGGATTACTCTTATAAATTCCGCTACAGACCGGTCGGAACCAAACCGAGGAACGTGAAGAGAACTCCCAAGGCGCCAAGCGCCTCTTCCAAAAAGAGGAGCTCCCTTCGCCTTCGCGGCAAACGGCGGACGAAGGCGGACCGCAACGTGCGCGTCACCCGCATCGCGAGTCCGAACAACGAGCCGACCGTCGCCGTAAACCCCTTGGACGAGAATACGATCGTCTCGTCGTACAACGCGGATCTCGTTCCCCTCGGGCTAGCGCGCTCGACAAACGGCGGGAAGACGTTCGACAACCGGATTCTGCCCATCCCGAAGGGGTTCGAGGTCGCCTCGGATCCCGTGCTGGATTCGGGCTTCCCTGTCGGCCATACCCGGAAGGGCTTCTTCCTTCTGGGAGGCCTGGCTTTCAACGGCTCCGGGGAAGACGGGACGATCTACGTTCAGAGGTCGGTCGATAACGGCAAGACGTTCTCCGCTCCGATCGTCGTGAACAGGGGATTCGGAGAGAGAATCTCCAACGACAAGCCGAACGTCGCCGTGGATAAATCCGCCGCCAGCCCTTTCATCGGGAACGCCTACATCAGCTATACCCGGTTTTTCGACAACGGCCGAGGCTCCGTTATTTTCTTCCATAGGTCGACGGACGGAGGACGAACGTGGTCTAAACCCGTCCGGATCTCGGAGGTCAGGGTCGGATTTCCTTTCGTTCAAGGTTCCAGCATCGGGATCGGACTCTCCGGGGAAGTCTTCGCGGCATGGATCGATTACAACGGGGACCGATCGTCGATTCGGGTTCGACGCTCGGACGACGGCGGAGTCACCTTCGGCCCCGACGTATCCGCAGCCGCGATCACCCCGATTCAGGACCCTCTGCCCGTTCCGGGATGGGACTTCCGGGTGCTTACCTTCGCGAATGTCAGGGCGGACACGTCGGGCAACTTCCCCGGCGCCGTGTACGCCGTCTGGGACGATCTGAGCGAAGGGTCCGCCAACGTGCTGCTGGCCCGTTCCGTCGACAACGGGGCGACCTGGTCGGATCCGATCCGAGTGAACGACAGCCGTCTCGGCACTCAGAATTTTTTCTCCGCGGCTGCCGTCTCTCCCCATACCGGAACGGTGAACGTGATCTATTACACGAACCGAAGATCCGGGAAGCGAATCGACGTTTACCTTGCCCGATCCAGGGACGGGGGACGATCGTTCGAACGAAATCTCCGGATTACCGACAAGTCGTTCAACCCGAACGCCGATCCTACGTTCGGCACGCCCAGCACGTTTATCGGCGACTATATCACCACGGCTTTCAAGGGAGAGAGCGATCTATCGGTGTGGACGGATACCCGGACGGGGCGCCAAGAGATCTTCTCCGGCCGTGCCAAGCGGAAATGACGAGAAGGACCTTAACGTAAAGAGGCATTCCCCTGCGGCCACGTCGCCGCGGGGAATGCCTTCCGCCAGGCTTGCCTAAATGTTCGGCCTCACATGTAGCCCGGAGGCTGCTGCTGCCATTGCGGCGCCGGCTGGTACGCCCAATTGCCGAACGCCTGGGGCGATTGGGAGGGGATCGCGCTTTTGCGCTGCTGCACGAACTGGTTCGTCTTCTGCTGGGTGGACTGGTATTGCTTGAACTGCTTGTCGATCTCCTGCCGCAGGGCGGGAGACGCGGCGTTGTACATCTTCTGCTGGGTCATGGCGGTATACAGCTCGCCTTGCATCGCCAGCGTCGTGTTCATCAATTGGGTGAATTGCTGGCGGACCGTCGGGCAGACCGATTCCGTCGCGGCCGTCGCGTACTCGCGGGTCACCCGCTTCAGGTCGGCCAACACGGTATAGGCCAGATCGCCGTCCGGCATGAATGGTTGTTGTTGGGAAGCGTACATAGGTTGGCTACCTCCTCTTCACTTGTCGATTCGGGTCGTCGTCGGCGTTCGCCGGATTAGGATTGCGGTTGGGTCGGGGCGATCGCTTGATGCTGCTGCAGGCAGTTGAGCAGCGCTTGATAATGCTGCATGTGCACCTGGGATTGATGCAGAAGCACTTGCTGGATTTGCGGGTTCGTGCAGGAAGCCGCGGCCGCCGTGCACTGCTTGATGAGCAAATCCTCGTTCGACATGGAATCCGCGATGTACTCCAGCTCTTTCGCGGTGATCGGCATGAGGTTCACTTGGCGTTCCTCCTTTTTCCATCCTTGGTGATCAACAGGCGTAGTGTGCCTCGTCCCTCCGAACGTTATGCGCCAAGCGGGCATAAAAAAACGCCGCCCCTCCGGCCCCGAAGGCCGGACGGAACGACGCTTATCACTTTGCTGTATAGCCGCGAGCGACCTCTCAGAATATCCCCATGCTCAAGTAACGCTCGCCGGTATCCGGGGCGATGCAGAGCACGCGTTTGCCCGGGCCGAGGCGCCTGGCGATCCGCAGCGCCGCCCAGACGGACGCGCCGGACGACGGGCCGAGGAGCAGCCCTTCCTTGCGCGCGAGCAGCCGCGTCGTCTCCAGCGCGTCGTCGTCCTTGACCCGGACGATCTCGTCGTACACGTCCGTGTTCAGGATCTTCGGAACGAACCCGGGGCTCGTTCCGACGAGCTTGTGCGGCCCGGGCTGGCCGCCGCTCAGGACCGGGGAGCCGTCGGGCTCGACGACGGCGATGTGCAGCTTCGGCAGCGCCTCGCGCAGCGTCTCGCCGGTGCCCGTGATCGTGCCGCCCGTTCCCGCCGTAGCGACGAAGGCGTCGAGCCGTCCTTCCGTCTGCTCGAGAATCTCGCGGGCGGTCGTTCTCCGGTGAATGTCGGGGTTGGCCGCATTCTCGAACTGGTTCGGCATGTAGCTGCCCGGAATCTCCTCCAGCAGCTGCCGCGCCTTCGCGATCGCGCCCGGCATCCGCTCGGCGGCCGGCGTCAGCACGACCTCCGCCCCGTAGCCGCGCAGCAGGGCGATCCGTTCCGCCGTCATGTTGTCGGGCATGACGAGGATCAGCCGGTAACCCTTCGCGGCGGCGTTCATCGCGAGGCCGATGCCGGTATTGCCGCTCGTCGGCTCGACGATGACCGAACCGGGCGCGATCAGCCCCTTCGCTTCGGCGTCGAGGATAAGCCCCAGCGCCGCGCGGTCCTTCACGCTTCCGCTCGGATTCATTTTCTCCAGCTTCACCAAGACCTCCGCGTCTTCCGGACCGACGAGCCGGTTCAGCCGAACGGCCGGCGTGTCGCCGATCAGCTCGGTGACCGAAGCGTACATTCTCGTCATGCCCGTCCCTCTCTCCGATTCCCTCGTCCCCCGCTCAGCCTCTGGGCCAAGCGGCTCCTGTCGTTCTCGCCAAGCGCATACTGCATGGCGAAGCAGGAAGGGCAGACGTACGCCGTCATGACGAACGGCGCTTCCAGCACCGGCCGCCCCAGCTCCTCCGGCACCCGGGGGACGAACTCGTCCGCGCCGACCGTCCTCTCCCCTGCCTCGAGCATATACTCGCGGCATTGCGGGCATTCCGGAACGACGTCCTGCTCGTCGAGCAGGCTCTCGACCGTCTCCTCGTAGGCGAGAAGGCTTTCGTTTTTCTCCCGGAGATCTTCGTCCCGTTCCCAGCCAAGCCCTTCCTCGCCGACCGAGAACGACTCGTCTTCGCCGTCCTCGTCCTCCTCGTCCTCTTCCTCGTCGTAGCCGCCGATGTCGATGCGCAGCGTCCGGTAGCCGTCCAGCTCGTTCTCGCAGATGGGACAGAACTTCTCCGGCTCTTGGCCTTCCTCCTGCGTCACCTCGCTCTGGCACCACGGACATACGATGACCGCCATATTACCCCTCCATTACCATATAGATAATCCCGATCGTAAAGAAAACGACGGCGAACGCCAGAAGCGTGCCCCACAAATACTTCATCCGCTTGATCCTCCCGCCCGGCGCGCTTTATCCGTAAGTGACCGCGGCTCCGATAATATAGGATAGAGATACCGACAAAATGAACGCGATCGCCCCGACGGCCCGATTGTCCTTCGAGATCTCCTCGTCGATCCGGAACACCGGGGTCAGGAATTCGAACAGGAAGTACCCGACGAGCAGCAGAAGGAATCCGACGGTGGCCCACAGAAGGCTCTCGTAGATCGTATCCTGGGCCTGGATGGAGAATCGGAAGATGTTGCAGATTCCGAATATCTTCCCGCCGGTTGCCAGCGCCACCGACAAGTTGCCCTTGCGGATCTCCTCCCAGCAGTTGTACTTGGTCACCCACTCGAAGCAGGCCAGACATACGATGAGCATGAGAATGCCGACCGAGAAATAAGCCAGCATCGCCGCCACCGGGTGAGCCATCAAGGAGTCGACCGCTCCCGTATCCTGCATGCTTCCCGCGCCTCCCGTCTTGTCAATTCAGCTCCGCCACGGTCACTCCCGCGCCGCCTTCCCCGTAGTTGCCGAGGCGGTAGCTCTTCACGTGCTTGTGCTTGCGCAGGAAGTCCTGGATGCCCGCGCGGAGCGCTCCCGTGCCTTTGCCGTGTATGATATAGACCGAACCGAGGTTGGCCAGGAACGCTTCGTCCAGGAACCGGTCGGTCTCCAGCAGCGCCTCGTCGAGAGTGGTTCCCCTGAGGTCCAGCTCGGACCGGACGTTGTCGTCCCGCGAACGCTGAACCGTCGTCACGTGAACCGCCGTTCGGGCGGCCGCCTGGGCCGGCTTGCGCACCGGCTCGAGATCCGACAGCGGCACCTTCATCTTCAGAATGCCGAGCTGAACCAAGGCCTCGTCTCCGGAGGTCAGCTCCACGACGTGGCCCTTCTGCCCGTTCAGGCTGTATACCTTCACCTCGTCGCCGGCTTCGATCTTCGCGGGTTTGCCTTCCGGGGCGCGCCGCGGCTTCTTCACCGGGTCGGGAATCGAGTCCTCGAGCTTCCTTCTCGCTTCGATCAGCTTGTGCTCCTTGACCGAAGCGCCTTCCTCCATCGCCAGCCTGCGCAGATCGGAGATGATCTCCTCCGCCTCGCGCCGCGCTTTGACGACCGCCTGCCTCGCCTCTTCGCGAGCTTCCTCCATGAGCTTCGCCTTCTGCTCCTGGAACTTGAAGCGCTCGTCCTCGATCTGCTGCCGGAGCGACTCCACTTCGTTGCGGAGCCTCTCGGCCGTCTGGCGCTCCGATTCGGCGCGCCGCCGGTCCTGCTCCAGGGAAGCGATCATCGTGTCCACCTTCAGCTCTTCCTCGCTCACTTCCCCGCGGGCGTGCTCGATGATGGACTTCGGCAGGCCGAGCCGCTCGGCGATCGCGAACGCGTTGCTTCGCCCGGGCACGCCGACGAGCAGCCGGTAGGTCGGCCGCAGCGTCGCCACGTCGAACTCCATGCTGGCGTTGATGATGCCGTCCCGGTTGTAGGCGTACGCCTTCAGCTCGCTGTAGTGGGTCGTCGCCACGATGCGGCAGCCCAGGTTGTGAAGGTGCTCCAGAATCGCGATCGCCAGCGCCGAGCCTTCGGCCGGGTCCGTGCCCGCCCCGAGTTCGTCCAGCAGGACGAGGCTGCGCGAGGTGACCTCCGAGAGCATCCCGATCAGGTTCGTCATATGGCTCGAGAACGTACTGAGGTTCTGCTCGATGCTCTGCTCGTCGCCGATGTCGGCGTAGATGCCGTCGAACACGCACGCCTGGCTGCCGTCGTCGGCGGGGATGAACAGCCCCGACATCGCCATCAGGCTGAGCAGTCCGACCGTCTTCAGCGAGACCGTCTTGCCGCCCGTATTCGGTCCGGTGACGATAATGGCGGAGTATTCTTCCCCGAGCTCGATATCGATCGGAACGACGTTCTTCGAAGAGATAAGCGGGTGCCGGGCCCGCTTCAACCGCATTTTGCCCTGGTCGTTCACCTCGGGCAGCGTGGCGAACATCGAATCCGCGAGGGCGGCCTTGGCGAAAATAAAATCGATATACCCGAGCGACTCCGCGTCCGAAGACAGCAGCTCGGCCTTCTCCCCGGCCAGCTCGCTGAGCCGGCGCAGGATCCGCTCGATCTCCTTCTGCTCGCGCAGCTTCAGCTCGCGCAGCTTGTTGTTCATCTGCACGACCGCTTCCGGCTCGATGAACAAGGTCGCCCCGCTGCCGGACGTATCGTGCACGATGCCGCCGAAGTGCGACCGGTATTCCTGCTTGACCGGAATGACGTACCGGTCGTTGCGGATCGTAATGAGCACGTCCTGAAGCATCTTCTGCACGGACGACGAGCGGATCAGGCTGTCCAGCTTCTCTCTGGCGCGGCCTTCGTTCACCCGGATGTCCCGCCGGATGGAGGCGAGCTCGGGGCTCGCCGCGTCCAGCACTTCGCCGGTCTCGTCGATGCACCGGCGAATCTCGTCCTCCAGCGGCTTCGCGTCGATCAGCGGCTCGCACAGGTCGCTCAGCAGCGGGATGTCGATCTCGTCCGCGACGGCCGCCGCGTATTTGCGAATCCGCCGGGAGCCCATGATCAGCCCGGCGATGTCCATCAGCTCGGTCGGGCCGAGCACGCCGCCGAGCCTCGCCCTGGCGAGCGACGGACGGACGTCCGTCACGCCGCCGAACGGCGGATGGCCTTTAAGCGCCACCGCCCGCACGGCTTCGTCGGTGGCGGCCAGCCGGCGCTTCACTTCGGACGCGTCCGAGGACGGCCGAAGCTTGCCGGCCTCTTCCTTGCCGAGCGACGTGGCCGCGGCCTCCGTCAGTCGCGCGATGATTTTGTCATATTCCAATGTATAGAGCGCCTTGTCGTTCACGGCGTAAGTTCCAACTCCTCTCATCCCTCATTATAGCTCAGCCGCCGCCGCTTGCGAAACCTTCCACTCATAGTCCTCCGGAAGAAGGTTACACTAGCCCTATTACCGGTTCTAACCGGAACTCTGACAGAAGGAGGGAACGAACAATGAACTTCCTCGGACATGTCGTTCGCTTCATCGTCTCCGCGATCGTCATCATGATCGTCGGATACATCGTGCCCCGCTTCTCGGTAGGCGGCTTCTGGAGCGCCTTGATGCTCGCTCTGGTCATCGCCTTGCTCGGCTGGGTCATCGAAGGCATCTTCGGCAAGCGGGTTACGCCGTTCGGCCGCGGCATCGTCGGCTTCCTGGCGAGCGCGCTCGTCATCTGGCTGGCCCAATTCGTCGTCGGCAACGTCCACGCCACGATCCTCGGCGCCTTGCTGGCCGCGCTCGTCATCGGCATCGTCGACCTGTTCATCCCCGTCGCCAGCCCGTTCCGCGCCGGGAACAACAGCCGCAGCCGCGCTTAACCCGCCTCGTCCCGTCCGACGGCGAGAGACGAACCCCCGCGCATGACGCCGCGCGGGGGTTGTCTTCGTCCGGAGATAGCAAGCCCTTTGCGTCCGCGGCCGCCCGCCTTTTTACCTCCTCATCCGCTATATGTCCACTTCCCGGCGCCCGGCGCCCGGCTAGTTGGTCCGGCTTCCTTCGGGCAGCTCCCTTCGCGCGGCTTCCTTCAACGTGACCCGTTCACGTAACTCCCTTCACGCAGCTCCCTTCTCGTAGCTCCCTTCACGTAGCTCCCTTCATGTGCACCCTTCACGAGGCTCCCTTCGCGCAACTCCCTTCGCGTGCTCCCTTCGCGCGGCGCGGCTCCCTCTGCGGATGTCTTCCCCCGCTTCGATGTGATATGATGGACAGGAAAAATGACCTGGGGGGATCTTAATGCGGAGCAAATGGGCCGCGTTGCTGACTTCCGCCGCGCTGGTCGCGGCGCTGTCGGGCTGCGGCGGCGGGAACGGCGGCGACAAGGCGGCTTCGTCGTCCGCGGAACCGCAGACGGCATCGGAGCAGCTCGTCGTGAAGGCGTCCAACTGGAAGTTCGACCAAGAGGAGTACACCATTCCGAAGGACACTCCGGTCGAGATCAAGCTGGTCAACGAAGAAGGCGCCCACGGCCTGCAGATCAAAGGAGCCGACGTCAAGCTGAGCAACGGCAAGACGTCCAAGATCGTCACGCTCAAAGAAGGCACCTACGAGATGAAATGCAGCATCGTTTGCGGCACCGGCCACTTGGCCATGACGGCCAAGCTGGTCGTGAAGTAAACCGTCCGCCGCGGGAACGGCATCCCATTCCGGTTTTCCGGAGAGAGGATGCCGTTTTCGTTTTTATTAGGACTAACTTCGCGGAGGGACTACACCTCCGATATATAGGCCATGTTTGTCGAAAAGCCGCCGGACTAGCCGATCTCGTCGCAAACGGTCGAACGATTAGGCCGAACCCCCGCGTCGCTTGCCGTCGAATCGTCCCTCTATCCCTTCCGCTCAGGGGTGAGTCTGCACATCCCTTTTCCTACCCTTATCCCTTCCGTTCAGGAGTCTTCCCAATCCTCTTCCCATTCCACTCCTCTTCTCTCCTCTTCACTCCGCTTCTTTCCGCTTCTCTCCTCTTCTCTTCCCTTCTCCTTCCCATCTCTTCAACTCGCCTTCCCCTTCTGTCCCCACTCCTCCCATTATCCCGTTCCGTCAGGGAACCGCTCATCCATGCCGTTCTTAGATCAACGTACCCCTATCCCCTCCATTCAGGTAGCGTCCGATCACCGTCTCTCCTGCCCCTATCCCATTCTGTCAGGAGGTTCGTGTCCTGCGCTCTTTGCCCTAACGTCCCCTTATCCCCTCGGATCAGGAAAGTTTGCGTCAATGGGTTAACTTTTTTCAGGTCCAGTTGAATAGTCCGGTCCTTCTTCCACTTAATGATGGGAGAGTCTGCTGAGACCGTTCGCCCGTTCCTGAATCAAAGGGATAGTGGTATGTGGCACCTTTTCTGAGTGAAAGGGATAGTGGTATGCGGCACCTTTTCTGAGTGAAAGGGATAGTGGTATGCGGCACCTATCTGAGTGAATGGGATAGTGGTATGTGGCACCTTTTCTGAGTGAAAGGGGTAGCGGCATGTGGCACCTTTTCTGAGTTAATGGGATAGTGGTATGCGGCACCTATCTGAGCGAAAGGGATAGTGGCATGTGGTGCCTATTCTGAGTAAATGGGATAGCGGAATGTGGCACCTTTTCTGAGTCCATGGGATAGTGGCATGTGGCCTAACTTTCGGAAATATGGAGAGAGCAGCCCGTTCGGTCCATCCTGAGCGTAGGGGATAAAGCCATGTCAACCCGTTACGACCAGTGGCAGCCTGGACCATACGCCCTTGAAACGGATGGCGCCAAAAAACGGCCACGCCCCGACAGTTCCCGGAACATGGCCGCTTCTTTTTTTCTTAAAATCAGGTTTGATCCTCGAGCATGTCGATCCATTCGTTGTATTCGTTCTGAAGCTTCGCGTATTCCTCCTGTAGGGCTTCGAGCTCGCGGCGAACGGAGAGAAGCTCCGTCTCGAGACGCTCGACTTGGGCGCCGGACTCCGGATTCGGCTCTTCCCGACGGGCGGCCAGCTCTTGCTGCAGCGCCTCCACCTCCGCGGCCCGCTGCGTCTGCAGCCGTTCCAACTCGGCAGCGCGCTCCGCCTCGAGAGCTTCCATTGCGGCCGCTTGCGCTCTCGCCGCTTCGAGCTCCCGTTCGGCGGCTTCCGCCGCTTCCTTGCGCCGGTCGGCTTCCCGCGTGAGCTCCGCCAGCCGATCTTCCAGCGCCTGCGCTCTCTCCTCCGCTTCCCGATACTTCTGCTCCAGCGCCCCGGTTCTTTCCTCCGCTTCCATGCTCTGCAGCTCCAAGAGCTCCGCTCTCTCTTCCGCTTCCTTCCGCTGCTGCTCCAACGCCTGCGCTCTTCCTTCCGCCTTCAGGCGTTGCTGCTCCAGCGTCTGCGCTTTGTCCTCGGCTTCCCGTCGCTTCCGCTCCTGGGCCTGGGCTCGTTCCTCGGCTTCCAGCAGCCGTTGCTCCACATCATGCGCTCTCTCCTCGGCATCCTGCCGTTGCTGCTCCAAAGCCTGCACTCTGTCCTCGGTATCCCGCCGTTGTTGCTCCAGCGCCCGCGCTCTCTCCTCGGCAACCTGCCGTTGCTGGTCCAGCGCCTGCGCTCTCTCCTCGGCATCCCGACGCAGCTTCTCCAGCGCCTGCACTCTGTCCTCGGCTTCCAGCCGCTTCGACTCCAGCTCCTGAGCTCGCTCTTCGGCTTCCTTCCGCTGCCGCTCCAGAACCTGCAGCTGCTCCCGCATCCGGGCCGCGGAATCGTTCATCGTCCGTTCCTGCTCCGCCAGCTCGTCCAGCAGCAACGCGAGTTCGTCGCGTTCCTTCTCGGCCAGCTCGCGGGCCGTCCGCTCCGCCGAGAGCCGCTCCTCGGCTTCCTCCTCGAGCGCCTTCCGATCCTGCTCCAGCGTCGCCGCGGCTTGGCTGGCCTCCTCGTAATTCCGCCCGAGCCGGGCGATCTCGTCCTCAAGCCGCTTCCGGACGGAGGTCCATTCTTCCTCCTTGGTCCGCCATCCGCTTCTCTCTGCGTCCCACTTCGCCAGATCCGAGCCCAGCCTCTCCAGCTCCGCGCCCAGCTTCTCCAGCTCCGCCCGATGCGAAGCCTGGAGCGACGACACGTTCGCATCGCGCTCCGACTGCAGAGACTCCAGCACGGAATCGTATTCCGAGCGCAAAGCGTCCAGGCTTGCCGACTTCTCGGCCTGCACCTTCTCCAATTGTGCCGCATGCTTCGCCCGGAGCTCCTCCAGCTTCTGCTCGTGCCCCGACCGGACGGATTCCAGCTCGGCGTTCAGCTCGGTTTGGACCGTCTCCAGCTCTTCCTTGAGCTCCATCTGAACAAGAGCCAATTCGTCCGCATGGTCCGCCCGGAGCTTCCGCAGTTCGGCCGCGTGCTCCGACCGGAGCTCCTCCAGCTCGGCGTCCCGTTCCGCCTGCAGCTTGGCCGCGAGCTCGGCAAGCTCCTTCTCCAGCTTGTCCCGCTCGGCCATATGCTTCGACAGAAGCTTCTCCAGCTCGGAAGAATGGTCCTCGCGCAGTTTGGCCAGCTGCTCGGCATGCTCCGTCTCGAGTCTCTCCGCCTTGGCTTCGAGCTCGGTTCGAACCGCTTGCCGCTCCGCGTTCGCGGCCTCCCGTTCCGAGCGCAACGTGTCGATTTGCTCCTCGTAATCGGTTTGCATCCGCTCGATCTGTTCCGCATGCTCTCTCCGCAGCTTCTCGAGCTGTTCCGCGTGCACGGCCTCCAGCCGCTCGGTCTGACTCTTGTGGTCGCCGCCCATGAGTTCGACTTGCTCTTCGTGCTCCATTCGCATCAGCTCGAGCTGCTCCGAATGCTCGGTCTGCATTTTCTTGATCTGCTCCGAGTGCTCGGATTGCAGCTTCCGGATCTGCTCCGCGTGCTCGGTCTCCATCCGCTCGATCTGCTCCGCGTGCTCCGCCCGGGTCTTGTCCAGCAGGGACGAATATTCGGACAGCAGCGCTTCCGACCGCGACATGAGGATCGTTCTCTCTTCCTCCAGCTTCGCTTCGTGTTCGGCCGCCAGGTCGGCCAGCTTCTTCTCGTAGGAAGAGATTCCGGCTTCGATCTCCTCGGCGTGCGAAGCCTTCAGCAATTGAAGGAAGCCTTCGTGCTCGGAGGTGAGCGCGCTCAGATCGGCCTCGTACCCCGCCTGCAGCTTGGCCAGCTCTTCCTCGTGCGCTCTCAGCAGCTCGGCCTTCTCTTCCTCGTGGGACCGCTTGATCGCTTCCGTCTCGTCCGAGCGTCTCTTCTCGGAGACGGAGAGCGCCTCCCGGGCAGCCGCGAGGTTCGTCTGGGCTTCCGCCAATTCCTCCTGGGCGAAAAACAGCCGTTCCTCGAAGTCGCCCGCGACCGATTGCAGCTTCTCCTCGAATTCGGCGGTCGTCGTCCGCAGCTTCGCGTCCCACTCCTCCCGAATCGAAGACGCCTCTTCCTCCGAGCGCCGGACGAGCTCCGCCGTCTTCTCCTCGTGCTCCTTCCGGAGCGCGGCCAGCCGCTCCTCGTAATCCGCCGCGATCCCTTCGAGCAGCTCCGCGTGCTTGCGGTTCGACTCGGCGAGCTCCTCCCGGGCCTGTCGCTGAACCGTTTCCAATTGCTCGCGGAGCGAGTCCGCCTCTCCGCGCGTCGCGTTCAGCTCCTCCTCCAGCCTCTTCCGCTCGTTCTCTTCCTGCAGCAGCCGCTCGTTCTCGCGCCTTAAGCGAAGAAGCTCGTCCGCCATGTTCACGGAGGCGAGCACGCCGAGCTTGGACAGATCCAGCCGGGGGGAGCCGTTCGAGATCTTGTGCATCTGCTCGTTGACCATGTTGGCCACGCGCTTCATGTGATCCGTGCTCGAGTGTCCCGTCAGCGTATATTGCGTTCCGTATATGTCAACCGTTACGCGTGTCCGATCGTCAGCATTCACGGTTTGTTCCTCCCAACCTCTTTAAGAAAAAATCGCAGCGAATCCACCGCGCGCACCGAACGTCCGGGCCGCTCCCGTAAGGATGGCGGCACATCGGTTGGAATGCGTCATGATGTATTCGCTGCGCGTCTTGCCGTTTCCTGCTTATTTTCTCAGCTCGGCTCCGAAAGATTGTTCCAATTCTGCCAGCGCCCGCTCGTGCGACGCCGTTACTTCCTCATCCGTCAAAGTTCGATCCGAATGTCGATAGACGAGCGCCAGCGCGACGCTCTTCTTGTCCGCGCCCAAGCGCTCTCCCGTGTAGACGTCGAACACGCGGACGGACTCCAGCAGCTCGCCCGCCGCCGACCGGATCGCGGAAGCGAGCGCCTCGCCCGGCACCTCGCGGCCGACGACGACGGCGAGGTCCCGCTCGACCGCCGGATACCGCGGCAGCGGGCGGTACGCGATGTCCCCGTCCGCTTCGGCGTACAGCGGAGCCAGCTCGAGCTCCGCCGCGTAGACGTCGCCGAGATCGAACTCGCGCTGCAGGTCGGGGTGAATCTGGCCGACGTAGCCGATCGTCTCGCGGCCGTTCTCCGTCGCCAGCGTAAGAGCCGCGGTGCGGCCCGGATGGAAGTGCTCCGGCTGCGCCGCCTCGTAGGCGATTTTGCCGCTTACGCCGAGTCTCTCGAAGACGGCTTCGAGAATGCCCTTCGCGTCGTAGAAGTCGACCTTCTCGGCGGCCCGGTTCCAGGCGGGAGCCGTCCGGTTGCCCGTCAGCAGGAGCGCGAGCCTCGGCTTCTCCTTCGGAAGACCGGTCAGCGGGGCTTCCTTGGAGTGGTAGACGTTCGCGATCTCGAACAGAGCGACGTCGTTGTTCTTGCGCGATTGGTTGTACGCGGCCGCTTCGAGCAAGCTCGGCAGCAGCACGGTCCGCAGCACGCTGCGCTCCTCGCTCATCGGCATGGCCAGCGGGATCGGCTTGCAGCCGTCGTCCGCCCCGTTCAAGTCCGGGAACAGGCCGGCCGCCTGGGGCGAAGTGACGCTGTAGTTGATCGCTTCGTACAGGCCGCTGCCCGTCAGCAGACCGCGCAGATCGCGGCGAATCGCCTGCGGCTTCGTCAAGGAGCCGGTCGTCGTCGGGCCTTCGATCGGCGTCGTCGGAATCTCGTCGTAGCCGTGCAGGCGGGCGACTTCCTCGATCAGGTCGACGTCGAGGTGGACGCCTCCGCGCCGGGTCGGCACGGTTACCTGCCAGACGTCGTTCTCCGTCTCGGCCGCTTCGAACCCGAGCCGCGACCAGATCGTCTTCACCTCGAGCGAAGACAAGGACGTGCCCAGGAAGCGGTTGATCTTCTCCAGGGATAGCGTGATGACGGACGGCTTCGCTTCGGAGACGATCGTCTCGACGACGCCTTCGGAGACGACTCCGTCCGCGTACTTGCCCATCAGTCCGGCCGCGCGGTCAAGCGCTTCGCGAACGCGCCCCGGGTCGACTTCCTTCTCGAAGCGCGCCGACGCTTCGGAGCGGAGGCCGAGCTGCCGCGAGGTGCGGCGGACGCTGCCGCCGTCGAACCGGGCGGACTCGAGGATGATGTCGACGGTATCGTTCGTCACTTCGGAGTTCAGTCCGCCCATGACGCCGGCGAGAGCGATCGGCTTCTCGGCGTCGGTAATGAGCAGCATGTGCGGCTCGAGCTTGCGCTCCTGCCCGTCGAGCGTGACGAGCGTCTCGCCTTCGCGGGCGAGGCGGACGTCGATCCGCCCGCCGGCGACCTTCGCCGCGTCGAACGCGTGCAAGGGCTGGCCGTACTCCAGCATGACGTAGTTGGTGATGTCGACGATGTTGCTGATCGGGCGGATGCCCGCGGCGATCAGGCGATTCTGCATCCACAGCGGGGAGGGGCCGATCTTCACGCCTTTGATGAAGCGCGCCGAGTAGTGGCTGCACAGCTCCTTCGCGCTGATCGTCACTTGAACATGGTCGCTCGTTTTGTCCGTCGATGCGTACAGATCCTTGGAGGGATCCGGCAGGCGAAGCGGCCGGCCCGTCAGGGCGGACGCCTCGTAAGCGACGCCCAGCATGCTCAGGCAGTCGGAGCGGTTCGGCGTCAGATCCAGCTCGAGGATGGAGTCGTCCAGCGCGAGCACGTCCAGAATGTCGGCGCCGATCTCCGAGTCCGCCGGCAGGATGTACAGCCCTTCCTGCTGCTCCTTCGGCAGCAGCTTGTCGTTGATGCCCAGCTCGCGCGCCGAGCAGAGCATGCCTTGGGATTCGACGCCGCGCAGCTTCGCGCGCTTGATCTTCAGGCCGCCCGGGAGCTCCGCCCCGACGAGCGCGACCGGCACCTTGAGGCCCGCCGCCACGTTAGGCGCCCCGCACACGATCTGCAGCTCCTCGCCCGTGCCGGCGTCCACCGTGCAGACGCTCAGCTTGTCGGCGTCCGGATGCTTTTCCCGCGTTTTGACCAATCCGACGACGACCTTGGAGACGCCTTGGTTGCGGGACGGCACCGAGTCGATCTCGATGCCCCCGCGGGTCATCATCTCGGCCAGCTTGGCCGGTTCGATGCCGCTCAGATCGATATATTCGTTCAACCAACGGTAAGATACGTTCATGGGTTCAGGTCCGCTCCTTCCCTACATTCGGGCGAATTGCCCGAGGAATCGAAGATCGTTGTTGTAAAAATGACGGATGTCGTCGACGCCGTACTTGAGCAGCGCGATGCGCTCGACGCCCATGCCGAAGGCGAAGCCCGTCACTTCCTTCGGATCGTAGCCGCCGTATTCGAGCACCTTCGGGTGCACCATGCCGCAGCCGAGAATCTCGATCCAGCCGGTATGCTTGCACATCCGGCAGCCGTGCCCGCCGCATTGCGCGCAGGTGACGTCCACTTCGGCGCTCGGCTCGGTGAACGGGAAGAAGCTCGGGCGCAGCCGGATCTGCGTCTGCGGACCGTACATCGCCTGCACGAATTGCAGCAGCGTCCCCTTCAGGTCGCTCATCCGGATGTTCGGGCCGACGACGATGCCTTCGATCTGGTGGAACATGAACGAATGCGTCGCGTCGTCGTCGTCGCGGCGGTACACCTTGCCCGGGCAGATCACCTTGAGCGGAGTTTGGCCGTTCGCGGCGCGCATCGCGCGAATCTGGACCGGGGACGTGTGCGTGCGGAGCAGGATCTCTTCCGTCAGGTAGAACGAGTCCTGCATGTCTCGCGCCGGATGGTTCTTCGGCAGGTTGAGCGCTTCGAAATTGAAGAAGTCCGTCTCGACTTCCGGTCCTTCCGCGATCCGATAGCCCATCCCGAGGAAAATATCCTCGATCTCCTGAGTCACCTTCGTCAGCGGATGGATGGTGCCTTCACCGCGCGATTTGCCCGGCAGCGTAACGTCGATCGTCTCCGCCTGAAGGCGGCGGGCCGTCTCGGCGCGGTCGAACGCCTCCTGCTTCTCGGCGATGACGGCTTCGATGGCGGCGCGAACCTCGTTCGCGATCTGCCCGATGACCGGCCGCTCCTCGGCGCTTAGCGCCCCCATTCCCCGAAGCACTTCGGTGAGCTGGCCTTTTTTGCCGAGATATTGCACCCGCAATTCGTTTAGCTGCCCCGGGTCGGCTACCCCGCCGAGCTGTTCCAGCGCTTCGCGCCGGAGTCCTTCCAATTTGTCTCTCATTGGACGCGTCTCTCCTTATCCGGAAAAATAAAAAAGGCCCTTCTCCCCCGTGAAAGGGACGATAGGACCGTGGTACCACCCTTGTTGGAACGTCCGCCGCGCTCGGCTCGATCGCCGATGACGACCGCTTGGAACATTCCCGCTCATGCGCGGCGTAACGGGCCGCTGCCGTTCCCCTCTACTGTCCGCCCGCGGCGAAGTTCAAGGAACTGCTCCGGAGTGAATTTCGGCAGCCTGATTTCCTAGGAACGCTCCCAGTCTCCGGCGTTCCCTCCCTGAGAGGAAGGCGCTGCGTACTTGTCTCCATCGACGCATTTGTGCAAACTATTAGTTCGTATTATAGGGGAATGCGAGGCCGCAATCAAGTCGGTTCGGGAAAAGGGGCCGGGCGGACGCCGCCGACGCCGCCCGGCGCGCCGCCAACGCCATCGCGCCAGGCGGCATGCCAGAGCGAGCCGATGCCGGAGCCGAGCGGCACCGCGCGGGAGATGGCGGCGTGGACGAACGCCTTGGCGGCGCGGCACGCCTCCTCGGCGGAGC
>NZ_JACJVR010000033.1 GCF_014212175.1 Cohnella xylanilytica
ACTTTCGAAATTCAGGATTAACTTTTTTGTAGTCACCAGCATCCTTATCAAATCCTGAAGTCACCGTTTCGTTTTTCTCCAACATGCGAATGGTTATCATGAACGATTTTCCTGCATTCGGATCCCTATAGATAAGGACAGCCTTCTTCGCGTTCTCTCCGCCTTTTGAAAAAACAAGGATATCATTCAAAATGAACGCCGGGGGTATATAGCCGATTTTAGGAGCTGGAAATAGCAAGTGGTCGCCCGCTTCTTCCCACGTTTCATAATGCTGCTCTTGAAGTACGCCGGAATCGATGCTTTTTCCTTCGTTTTCGAGTGGAGAGTCAGGAGGAGGCGCTGTTCTCGCCTTGCCGGTCGGTTCAGCATCGTTCCCGAAAATAAAACTCACGACACCCGATTGAATTTGCTTAATGGTCTGAAAGAACGGGCTGAATGCTTTTGTGGCTGTCGGTGATCCGACGATGAACGCGCCAATAAGAAATGAAGCGGCCACTACATATGGTAAAAGCAAAAACCGTTTATGCGATCGACGTGCTTTCAATTTTGGCTCAAGCCGCTGTCATGAAGGTTCGGGGTTTGCAACCGGCAATTGTTTTTTGACTGCTTCTTCAAAAGCAGTATCAAAGAGCCGATCAAATTCATCTTTGTTCATTTGCTCTCACCCCACTCCTTGATAAAGCGCTTTTTGATCGAATTCCGAGCTCGGTGCAACTTATATTTGATTGAATCCTCGCTTGTATGGAGTTCCTCTGCAATTTCTTTATACGACATACAGTTTTTCCAGCGCATTTCAATTAGACAGCGGAATTCTGGTTTAAGGTCCTGAAGATATCGACCAATCATGTCGGCCATCATTTTCATCTCAATGTGGTCCTCGATCATTTCTGCATCAGTAGCGTAGGCAATATTGTTATCTAAAAAAAACATTATCGGAGTCAATTTGGTTGCAGTTTTTTTTATTTTTTCGGATGTAGTTGTATGTGGTGTTCCGAACGACAACTTTTAACCAGCTTTTCAGTTGGGTTTCATTATCAACAATTGGAACATTTCGAATCACCTTCAGAAATGCCTCTTGTATAATGTCCTCTGTGGCTGCATGATCTTTGACCATTTGTATGACCACCCTATAGACCAAGGTGTAAAACTCACGGTATACACTACGTTGAATGGTTATATCAAGCGCCGAAAAATTAGAGGAAGTCAAGAGAAGTAATATGTTTTCCAAATCCACTGCACCCCTTCCTTCTTTAGGGAGTGTGCCTCCCTTGTTGTGTCTTTCTAACATTCAAAGCATGCTCCCGCTTTTTATGGATCTCATCGACGGAGTAATCCTTCCGTTCCGGATATGAAACATAAGCTAATGGATCCTTGATCGGGGCACGTCCCATTGATTTAATCTCGATTCGACAAATCATCGGGGGACTTCTTCCGGCAAATATCGGAGTTCCGCATTATTCTGGGGGCTGCCGCCACACTCTCTGTTGCCTCGTCGCTGTATTCTACAACCAGATCCTCTAAGAACTTATCCGAAAACCTCTGCATGGCGGAAACAAATCCAGGTGCAAGCAAAATGGAGCATCGCCTCGTAGTTCTCCACTTCTTCTCCCAACGAACGAGCAGTCGGCGAAAACGGTTGATCCAGGAGTGGGTTGTTCGACCATCCATCGCTGTACCCGGTATCCCGGAATCGATGCCTTCTCTTACCGCGCGAACACAAGTTAAAGATGTATCCCAACTCGGCCACTTGTTCCCGAATGATCGGATAGTCGTATCCCTTATCCGGGTACAAATACTACGGGTTCTTTTCGTCCGGTTCCGGTCTTGGTGCAATTGCCTCAGACAGCGCGGTCTTGAACATTTTCATATCATGGAGATTCGCCCCATCTATAACGACGCCGTCCATCCGGCCACAGACTCCGTTTCGCGCCACGCTTGCCGCGATCCGTCGGATTAGGTCCCGTTCCTTTTCCCCAAGCGGAGCCTTGATCATGGCTCCGTCCACCGCTTGCCAGGTCTATTCAATACCTTTAAATTCATTGTACGCCTGTAACCCCGCTTCCCACATGCGTTTGAAAAGGCCTTGCTTTTGCCAGCATTGAAAACGATCATACATCGTACAAGCGGCCCCCATCTCACAAGGAAACGCTTTCCATTGGATGCCCGTGCGGAGCACGTAAAAGATTGCCGTCATCGCCTGATGATCGTCCATACGCAGACGACCGCTCTTCGGGTTTCGCGGTTCCACCGGTAACAAGGTTGGATTTTATTCCACAACTCATCAGGAATTGTAAAGGATTGCTGTTTCGGTGCGGTTGCCATGACGATCGTCTCCAAACTTTTCTCTTGAAGGAATTCGACATTTTCCACCGTTTTCCTACTTTTTCACAAATGGTTTCGGATAGGGTCTTAGTAGGAGAAGGCCAGGAAAAAAAGGGAATAGCCCAAATGCTTTCATATTTTCACGCATTTATGCTACGTTGGATTTGCTTTTGAGACCATGGTTTACGCCATGGAAGCGAAGCAGCGGGCTTGCGTGGCGGCGCAGGGCTCGCTGTTTTTGTTTCTGGCTTGGTTTCCTGACGACGGGATGGTTTTTGGGTTTCCCGTGATTCTAATGCATGTCCTTTATGCCAAATGACCAGCGTAACCTGCATAGTTTCCCGTACTTCCTCGCTTGTTTTCGTCTCAAAGGGCTGTGAAGGCTTTTCGGCTAGTGTATAAAGTTTCCCCTATAGGAAAGAGTTTGGCAAGAACCAATCTGTCTATAAGTTCGAACAGCAAAACATACTCCAAATCGGTCTCCGCAGGTAGAGGACGGTATGCGGATTCCGCCTCCTATGGTTCAACCGCAAAAGTGCGGTTATGTTTTTCTATGAGTTCCGGCAATGCTCGATTTGCTTCTTCCAGCGTATTTAAACCCAGCAGCCGAAGTTCAATGACCAAACGGTCTTGAAAGGTACCCCACAGTCGCTCTCCTGTCTCATAGTGACATTATCTCAAAATAGTTACACCGTGACATTATCACAGACGAATAACAATTTGAGTAATAACCTCCTTGACAATCTGCACCGGAAGGAACGGGCTATCGGGCGAAAACCCGGTTTGCCCGTTTTTACAATTTGCCGGAACTGATGAATATGTTCAAAGAAGTGGCCGATATCCAGACGGCTGACATGCTCCAGCTTCCCGTGCCGAAAGCCCACTTCCATAATGTGGCCGTGCCGCCGAGCGACTTTCAGCGCGATATGGTCGCGGACCTTGCCCGCCGCGCCGAGCGGGTGCGGGCGAAGGAAGTAGAGCCGCATGAGGACAATATGCTGACGATCACCAATGACGGACGCAAACTGGCGCTCGATCAGCGGCTGGCTAATCCCCTGCTTCCCGACGACGAAGGCAGCAAAGTCAGCGCCTGCGCGGACAATGTCTTCCGGTATTGGGAGGAACATCAGGAGACGCGGTTGACCCAGTTGGTGTTTTGCGATTTGTCCATTCCGAAACAGGATGGTACCTTCAATGTGTACGACGAGCTGCGGCGCAAGCTGATGGAGAAAGGTGTCCCGGCTGACGAAATCGCCTTTATTCACGACGCTAATACCGAGATCAAGAAAAAGGAATTGTTCGCCAAAGTACGCAGCGGACAGGTTCGGATACTGCTTGGATCGACATTCAAAATGGGCGTGCGTCCGTAAAGGTCAGCCAGATTTCTAGCTGATCTGTGGACGATTGAGAATTCTACCTGTGGCAAGGTAGTAGAGAAAGGTATAAACGGTGTCATAACACCACTCTATCATCAGCCTGCTTACTCGAAAGGGAAACTGGACGGGGACAATAGCACGCAGGAAAAGCCATAAGTCGGTAAACTATCGCTACCGCGACTGAATGGCGAGATGAAAAGCTGTGAATGAGGATAAAGGCTAAACTGCTTGAATGACAGTCCGATGGGCCCTATTGTGCAGCTACGGCGAAAGATAGTTGATACGCCGTATAACATGCGTAAATGTACGGTATCCCATGTGCATTTACACTATACCGCATGTTTCCAAGCCGTAATCTACGGAAAAGGACGAACGTCATATCCGACATCACAGCATGCCATTTTCAATCGTCTAAACGGAGATTGCCTAAGTCGGAACGCTTGCAACAAGCTATGAGCGTAAGGCTCTGAAAATCCGATAAGGCAACGGAGTTTCCATAGTAGTCCGAGGACGGGAAAGCCGTCTACATGGCGAAGGGAAACAGGTATTCGTTTAATACTGAAAAAGGAAGGATGTGCGAGACATTGAGAAATCCTTTAGAGGTATTAAAAAGTCTAAGCACAAAGGCGTGTAACTCCAAGTACCGATTTCAACGGCTATATCGGAATTTGTACAACCCTGAATTTTATCTGATGGCCTACCAAAACATCTACGCAAAACCGGGTAACATGACCAAAGGCGCGGATGGACAAACCATTGATGGCATGGGAATGGAACGTATCTCCAAGCTCATCGACAGTATGAGGAATCATTCTTACCAACCAAATCCCGCAAGACGGGTATACATTCGGAAAGCAAACGGAAAAATGAGGCCTCTTGGTATCCCATCTTTCGATGACAAACTGGTGCAAGAAGTAGTTCGCATGATGCTGGAGAGCATCTATGAGCGTACATTCTCCCGTCTTTCTCATGGCTTCCGGCCAAACAGAAGCTGCCACACCGCGCTTGTGCAAATCAAAAAGGAATTTACAGGAGCGAAATGGTTCGTTGAAGGCGACATTAAAGGATTTTTCGACAACATCGATCATCATATTATGGTCGATACACTACGTCGAAGAATCGATGACGAATATTTCATCGCCTTGATATGGAAGTTTCTTAAAGCCGGATATTTGGAAGATTGGAAATTTCATAATACCTACTCGGGCACGCCGCAAGGCTCTATCATAAGTCCGATTCTTTCAAATATCTATCTTGACCGGTTTGATAAACATATGGAGAAGTATATCAAATCGTTTGATAGAGGAACTTTCCCTTTCCACCAACGAACAAAAGAATACCGCTTCTGGGAATACAAACTCTCGGTCAAGCGCAAAGAAACCACGGCGAGATGGAACGGTATGTTCGACGAGGAGAAACAACTCGCTTTACAGGAAATCAAGGCTTTGAAGACCAGCATGCAGAGCGTGCATTGTCGCGATCCCTTTGATCCCACATTCCGCAGGCTCAAATATGTCCGGTATGCAGATGACTTTTTGGTCGGAATTATCGGTTCAAAAGAAGATGCCGTACAGGTTAAACGTGATATTGGCAACTATCTTCGGGAAACCTTGAAGTTGGAAATGTCCGAGGAAAAAACGCTGATTACACACACGGCAACAAAAGCCCGGTTTCTAGGCTACGACATCTGTGTCTGCCGCGATCAACAGACACACTACGGCAGGCGCAGCATGAGCAACAGAGTCTTGCTGTATATGCCGCAAGAAAAGTGGCTGAAAAAACTGCTGGCCTATAAGGCGCTTCGCATCAAAACGGACAGAGACCAAAAAAAAATCTGGAGACCTAAGCATAGACGGTATCTGGTAGAAAATGATGACCTTGAGATTCTGAAAAAGTACAATAGCGAAATTCTGGGGATGTACAATTATTACCGATTAGCCCACAACGTCAGTAACCTCCAAAGCTTTAAATATGTGATGGAATACAGCATGTACAGAACCTTTTGCCTGAAATACCAATGCAGTATTGGAAAACTCAAAAGGAAATATTGCATTGACGGGAAGTTCGCGGTCAGATACCAGACGACTTCAGGTGAAAAGACGCTGTTTCTGTACAATGGAGGATTCAGACGCCAAGAAATGCCGGATACGAGGCCATCCATAGATAACAATCCCGACAATATCTCGGTCACTATGGCTAGAACAAGCATGATGGACCGGATAAAAGCCTGCAAGTGCGAATGGTGCGGTAAAGGAGGAGTCTCCATCCATATGCATCATGTTAGGAAGCTAAAAGACCTAAAGGGCAAACGGGCTTGGGAAAAGGTGATGGTCGCTCGGAAACGGAAAACGATGGCGCTCTGTGTTAGCTGTCATAAAAAATTACACGCTGGATTGCTAGACTAAGAATACTGGAGAGCCGTATACAGCGAGAGTTGTATGTACGGTTCGGAGGGGAGCGTTTGGAAACCTGCCGTAGTAATGCGGCAAGGCGCCGGGCGCTTACCCTACGCGGGAACGAATGTACAAACGAAGCTGATTGCCCTTCACGACCTCGACTGCCCTTGGCGTCCGCGCGATGTCGGACGTGTTTTGCGGACAATGAAGATGCGAGGCCTTGTCCCTTGTCTTTCAGGCATATTTATGTTTTGGACTGGATCCGATAAAAATAACAACGGCAGACTAGGACGCGAAAATAAAGCCCGAGGGCTGAAGGGCCTCCCTGATCAGCCTTATCTCCAATCGGTTGGAGTTCACTTTTTTAACCGCAACCCGTTTAGTAGACCGATGAATTGCATTTTGGACGCAGCCTCTTTATCACGCTTTGAAAATTCCAGTACGTAAACAATTCTGTCTTGTATAGGGATAACGGCAAAATAGACGTCATGTGTGCCAATTAGGCCGGAGGCGGCAGTACCGTTGTCAGCGTCGAGCGTATATAGTTTACCGCTTCCGATGGGAGTATCGATCGTTTCTTCATTTATAATTTCGCTATGGTTGGGCTTGTAAGATCTAAAGTCAAAATCGTCAGCATACGGGTACGTGACAACACTCCCGAGATTGACTCCGTTCTCGTCGGTGATAGATGCGCCAAAGCGGTCTTCGGTACTCGAGTTCCATCCCTTCGGCAGAGGCAGTTCCAGATTGGAGACATCGTATTCTGAGTCCGTTATCGGTTGGACGAATTCCGATTCACTAACGAATTCTTTTCCGTTCCACGCAAAGGATTGTACTACGTCTTTTCCGATACTGTTGTCATAATACGTGCTTGAAAAACCCAATTTGTTTTTAGCTAACTTGGTGGAATAACGCCCAATACCGCTCGCGAATATTTCGTGATGCCCTTTAATAGGCAACTCTTCGATTTGTCCAGACTTATCAAGCGTAAACAGCTTAAATATACTGCCGTTGCTCGATGCATATTGACCAATTGTAAAGTCGATATTCCCATCCCCGTTGTAATCATCGAACTCGATGTCAAAGAACGAGTTGAACACTATTTTGTCATTAAAATAACCGTTTAAATCGACGGCGCTTTCCACTTCGCCGTTTTCATTGGAAAGCTGGATTTGGAATTCCCCCTCCCAATTGCGACCCATTAAAGGCCCAGGGGACCAGTCTTCGAAATACTTTCCGTTAGTAAGTACCACACTCAAGTATTCTTGCTTTTTTGTAATCTGGAATAGATCGTTCCTTGACAATGTGAGCGGTCCCGTTACAAGGATTGTGTTGGATGCGGCTGTAAGCGAAGGTTGGATTGGACTTGCGGTTGCCGCGTATAAAGGAGTCGGTGAATTCGTGATGTTTGTTGTCGCATCGGAGCACGCAGTTAATAGCAACGCGGGTACCATTGAATAAAAAAATTTTTTCATATTACATTATGTCTCCTTTAAATAAGCCTGAATTTCGAAAGCGCATA
>NZ_JACJVR010000034.1 GCF_014212175.1 Cohnella xylanilytica
GTCGACCGCCACGTCGGACGGCGCGTAGAACCGCGCGTCCGCCCCCTTGCCGTCGGCGAGGCCGATGAGGCCGTTGCCGGCGAGCGTCGTCACCGTCCCGTCCGGCGATACGCGGCGGACGGCGTTGTTGCCCGCGTCGGCTAGGTACACGTTGCCGCTCGCGTCGACGGCCAGCCCGGACGGCTCGTTGAAGAACGCCTTGTCCAGCTTGCCGTCATGGAAGGCGCCGACCGGCAGCCCCGATTCGTCTTCGCCCAAGGCGAGGCCGCCGTAGGTCGAAGCCTGCTCCGCGGTCAGCGCCCGCAGCAGGTGGTTGCCCTTGTCGGCCACGAGCAGCCGGCCGTCCGGGAGCAGCGCGACCGAGCTCGGCCGGAACAGCGTCGCCTGCCGCGCCGCTCCGTCGGCGGAGCCCCACTGGTTCTGGCCCGCCCAGGTGCGAACCTCGTACAGCCTGGACGAGCCCGTCCAGCCGTAGTCCGCCGCGGCGGCATACGCCGAAGCGCCCGTCCCCGCCGCCAGCAGCACTGCGCCCAGGCTCGCGATGCCCGCTTTTCTCCAATTCTTCATGTCGTATCCGCTCCTTCGTATGATAGCTTTCATTCCGTATCTATAAAATGGAGAGAATAAACTCGGAGGGTTCAAACATAGAGCGCTCCGGGTCTGCCGCCTCAGCGGAACCGACTCCCCGTCTGCCGCGCCCCGACCGCCCGAACCCAGCTCGACCGAATGGCCGCCAGCTGGCTCGACCGCTTCCATCTTCTGTCGAAAAAAGGCGATTTAACTATCAAACAGTATACCTGAATTTGGATGACTCTTGTTGAAAAATGTACGGTTTTCCGACCTAAAAACAGAAAAATACCACCCATTAGAAATCTAATAGGTGGTATTCCCGGATCTCCCTCGGACCGAGGACGCGATTAAGCCTTGACCGGAAGCCCCTTCGCGGTCGCCGTCAGCATCCAGATCTGCTTCTGAAGCTTCTCGACGTGGCCGTTGAGGAAATCCGCCGTCACCGAATCGCCCGCCTCGTCGGCTTCTTCGGACGTCTTCTTGAGTCCCTCCGACACCTTGCGGAAGTCCTCGATCACCGCTTCGAGCATCTCCTCGTCGGTCGATTCCTTGCCCGCTTCCGTCAGCAGCGTCTGGTCGAGATACTGCTTGAGCGAAGAGATCGGCTTGCCGCCGACGGCCAGAATCCGCTCGGCCAGCTCGTCGAGAGCGTCCGCTGCGAACTCGTACAGCTCCTCGAACTTGGCGTGCAGCGTCGGGAAGTGAGGGCCCGTCACGTACCAGTGGTAATGGTGCAGCTTCGTATAGAGAATGTTCCAGTCGGCCAGATGAACGTTCAGCTTGTCCACGATTTTCTTGTTCATGTCGCATACCTCCCGGTATCTTGGTTCCCAAATAATGTACCCGAGAAGCCCGAACGCAAACCATCCGCCGCCGCATTCGCTTGAACCCTCACCCACGATCGCCTAACTCGCATCCTGGCTTCGGTTCCCGGAAATTCCTCTTCTTATCGATCGCGCTGAGCGGGAGCTTTGGGTGCCGAGATAGGGGGCGGAACCCGCTACAATCGCCGAATAACCGAATAGCGCATTCGACCCGCCCTGCGTAAAAATAAAAACGCCCGCTATGCGCTTCGCATACGAGCGTTAAGTTCGGCACGTTCCGGTTCATATCGGTCAGGCTAACCGATCTTCCTTCGGCCGGCTCTTCGATCCGGGCTAATGCGCGCCGTCAAGCGCCTTGACGCTGTCCCGGGCCGCCTCCGGCAACGCGGGCCCCTTCCGCTGCCGCGCCGGAATCCGCCGCCCTGTCCGTCCGGACCGCGCCGCCCTGGTTCCGCCTGGACAAGCCGATGAACAGCAGGAACAGATAGCCCCAGTACGCGACGACTTCCTCCACGGAAGGATTGTGCGAGTAGCCGAGGAACGCCTTGAAAAACACCCCGACTTGCCCGTTGATAAGAGGATGATGCCCCGTGTCGCGGATGTAATGCATCTCGTCGTTCGGATGCTCCGGCATGAACGCGACGATGTTGTACACTTCCCCGATCTGCCCGCCGGCCGTCCGATACACCGAGCCGAGGATGCCGAGGTCCTGCAGCATGCCGACCGCCTGCACGAGCAGCCCCGCCGAGATGAGCATCAGGAACACGCTCGTCGCCTTGAAGAACTTGCCGATCGGAACGCGCTTCGCGCCCTTGAACATAACGAAGCCGAGCACGCCCGCGCAGACGACGCCGAGCAGCGCGCCCCAGCTGGCGAGAGCCGACTGGATGTCCCCGCCGCCGATCGCCGCGAAGAAGAACACCGTCTCCACGCCTTCGCGAAGCGTCACGAGGAAGGAGTGGACGATCATGTTCAGCACGCCGCCCGCGGTCAGAATCGTCGCCACCTTGCTCTCCACGCTCTGCTGGTACGCGCGGTTCTGCTTGCCCATGAACAGGATCATGTGCGTCAGCAGCCCCGTCGAGATCAGCATGATGCCGATGCGAAGGTAATTCTGATTCGACATGCTCTCGTAGCCGGACAAGGCGACTTGGAAAAGAAGGGCGACCCCGTAGCTGGCCGCGATCGCCAGCCCGACTCCCGTCCATACCCACTTGTTCCAGCGGGTCTCGCCGATCTTCCGGATGTACGTCAGAATGACGCCGACGATCAGAATCGCTTCCATCGCTTCGCGGAAAGTGATGAGGAAGGCTTGCATGTTCATAACAACAACTCACTCCCGGATAACGTAGTCGCCCTGCCCTGCCTAGACCCTGTCCTTGCCCCATTTGCCTCTGCCCGGCCGCTACTTCCGCCGTCTCAGCCGCCAGGCGATCGCTCCTCCGACGATCACGACGCCGGCCAGCACGCCGATCGTCACCGCCGGATTCGTCTTGTCCGCCTCTTCCATCGGGGCGTGGCCCGCGCTCGGCGAAGACGACGCGGCGCCCGCTTCCTCGCCCGCGTCGTCCGTAATCGTCCCTCCCTCGAACGGGAACAGCGGCCGGATCTTATCGTCGATCTCCTGAAGCGTCGCTTCGAACAGCTTCGGATCGGACTCCTGCTTGCCGACGCCGAACAGCCCGGGGTTGCCGAGGGCGGTCAGAGCCGTGTCGAACTGGCCGTCGATCTTCTTCAGCTCTTCGTCGCTCAGCTTGCCGGCCATGTGGGGCCTCAGCGCCTCGAAGGTCGCCCGCGCCTTGGCGAGCAGCAGCTTCGCCTGGTTGTAGTCGGAGAAGCCCTCCTTCGCGTACTTGAAGCGGCGCTCGATGTTGAGGACGAGCACGCCCTTCATGTCGGCGAGAACCCGGTCTTTGTCCTTGGCCGCGAAGGCGGCGTCCAGCTCCTTCGGAACCTGCTCCCCGAAGTGCGAGCCCATCTCGGCCTTTCTCTCGTCGTAGGCGGCTTGGGCGCCGGCCCAATCGGGCGTCCCGGCGCTCAGCTTCGCGTTGATATCGTTGAAGGCCACGGCGATGTCCTCGGTGTTCGCGTTGCCGTAGGAATAAGCTCCCGCCGACGCCGGCGCGAGCCAGAACAGCGCGCACAGGACGACGAGCAGCCTCGATGTCGTATGGATCATAGATTGGCACCTTTCGATTCGGGAAGGTCTTCATTCGGTCGGTTCAAATCGATGTCGAACAAATGATAATCATTTTCAATTGAGGTGTCAATAGGAGCTTCTGCCCTGCCGCCCGTCAACGGACCCATTCATACAGAGTCAGGGTTCCGTAGACGGGATCGAGACGGGAGTCGGAGCGGAACGTCGCCAGCTTCTTCACCCGGGAATCGGGAATGTCCGCTTGGGCGCGGAACCCCCGCAGCACGCTGTCCGTCAGCAGAATCCGCGCGTTCGGATCGGCCTCGGTCTCGGCGACGAAGTACGCATAGGTGAAAATAGGCCGGGCTTCCGCCGGAACGTCCAAATAGTTCAGCACCCGCTCCTCTTCCCACGTGTAGACGATCGCGTGCTCCGGCGCCTTCGCGCGCAGGTAGTCGGCCAGCTGGTAGACGGCCGGCTTCTCCTCCGCTTGGCGGGCGACGAGCCGCGCGGCCGCCGTCGTCTCGGCCGCGGCGAGCGCGACGGCCAGCAGCGCCGCGGCCAGCTGCAGGGCGCCCCGCGGCCTGCAGC
>NZ_JACJVR010000035.1 GCF_014212175.1 Cohnella xylanilytica
GCTCCCGCCGCCCGGCCGCGCCGCCAGGCGCCCCTGCCTCCGGCAGCGGCAAGCCCATGACCGGATCGGGCACGACGTCGATCCGGTCCCGGGGGACGCCGAACCGCGCGAGCAGCTCGGCGGATTCGGCGTCCCGCACCGATACGTAGGCGGCCTTGCGGAACGCCTTCGCGATCGGAGAGCGGAACATCCCGCGATTCACGGGTCCGATCCCTTGCGCGTACACGAAGGTCGGCTTGCCGGCCCACCTCGCGAGCGCCATCACTCCCAGATAATACGGGATCGAGCCCAGTCCGGTCGCATCCTGCAGCAGGCTGCCGCCGCCGCTGATGAGCCCGTCGCTCTCGCGCAGCGCCTGGCGGATCGCCCCGATCTTCATCCGGGGAACCGCCCGCACGCCGTATTGCTTCTCCGTCCAGGCGGGGTCGCCGGACAGCACGATCGGCTCCACCCGGATCCCACGGGCGTTCGCCGCTTGCTCGAGCGCCGTCAGGATGCTCAGCAGCACGGCTTCGTCCCCGCTATTGCGGAATCCGTAGTAACCGGACAGCACCAGCCGCCGGACGCCGCTGTTCGACTTTCCCTTCATTATGTCACGCACCGCCCGTTTTTACATTAAATTCAGCTTAGAATTCCGCTTAGAAATTCCTCATACATAACAATTACCTGTAAGGCATACAGGTAATTGTCGCATTCCTTATAATTATCCGCATCTAGTTATTCGCACCGTTATCCGCGGGCGGAAGCTCCCGGCCGGCAGCGGCGCCAGATGCCCTCGGCGATCTGCCAGACGCCGATGCCGACGAGGCCGATGATCGCCCCGATCGCCAGGCCGAGCAGGTCTCGCATAGCGGACAGATAGGCCGGCGTATGGATGTGGGCGAACGTGTCCACCATCGACAGCTGCCCGATCGTCGCGACGACGATGAACACGAGCGCCCAACGGTACCGGAGCGCCAGGAACAGGCCGAGCAGGAAGATCGGATGCCCGCCCATGAACTCCTTGAACCTCGGCCGCACTCCGAACGTGCCTTCGAGGAAGGAGCGGAACTTCAGCTCCAGACCCGTCGCCTGCCCGCTGTTGCCGGTGCGGGACAGGTAATACATGCCGGCGGCGCCGACGACCGCGATGACGACGACCCACAGCACCGTAATCGGCTGCTTGAGCAGATTGCGAAGATTCGTTTTCACCGAACCGCCGTATCCATACAGCACCGCATAGAGCGCGACGAGCGCGATCGGGGCCAGATGCAGCAGGCTGACGCCGCGGAACTGCTGAAGCACGAGCTGGTACGAGACATGGTTGAGCAGGGCGATGACGAACGGCACCGCGAACAGCGACATGACCGACGTTCTCAGGAACAGCACGACCGCGCCGCCGAGACGGCCCCAAGCGCTCTTCGGCAGCGCGTCCCGGCGCTCGTGCTTGACCCGCAGCCAGCGAATCAGCAGCGCCATCGACGCGGTCGGAGCCGCGATCGCCGCGAACAGCGCCAGCGCCTGGTTCAGCAGCGAGGAATCGAGCACGAACGTCCCCGCTCCGCCGACGAGGCCGATGATCGTAACCGGAAGCAGCAGCGCGGGAATGAACAGGCCGATCGTCAGCGCGACGAGCGTGACGGCTCCGAGGATGGCCAGCGCCTTCCACAGCTTCTCCGCGGGAGCGTGGTGAACGTCGAACGCTTGGGCTTCCCCGACCTTGAAGCCGAAGTCCCGGATCTGTTCGATCGCGCCCTTCACGTCTTCTTCTTCGTCGCCCGCGAGCGTCTTGACGATCGTATCGATCGGGTTCGTCACTTGCCCCTTGGAGGAATCCTTCACCGCCATCGCGTTCAGATAGACCATCCGCAGGTTGCGGTCCTTGACCGCGAGAAGGAAGCGATCCGCCAGCACGACCGGCTTCGCGACGTTCATCTCGCCCTCGGACACCGAATGCACCCGGACGACGTTGTAATCGAGCTTGCTCGCGAGCGTCCCGAGCCCCTTCTGCGGAATCTTCAGGTTCTCGATCGCGCCGATGCCGATCCCCGCCGCGTTCAGGCGGTCGGCGAATTTGTTCAGGCTCTGTTCTTCCTCCTGATCGTTAAACCCGGTCACCGCATCCCCGTCGAAAATAATCCTCGTCACGCCCAGCTCCTTGAACGAGTCGATCCACTTGCCCATCTCCTCGTCGTCGTACGGCTGCGTGCGGTCGGACAGGCGCGGAACGATCAGGAAGCCCTGATCCTTCAGCATCTTCATCGCGATCGGGTTCGGCTGCATCGGACGCATATAGGCGTCGTCCGGGCCGAGGCCCAGAATCAAGCCGGTCCGGTCGTGCGAAGACCAGGTCTCGACGGTAACGCCGATTCTCTTGAAGGCGTTCTCGATCAGAGGGCGGAGAACCGGTTCGTTCTCCGGCTTATTAAATAGAAGGAACGTGCGGTTGTCGCCCGGCTTCGGAAGCTGGCCGTCCAGCAGCGCCGCCTGTTGGGCGTTGTAGACCGTGACGTCTCCCGACCAGTTGTACTCCTCGAGCGTGCTCTCGAACACGGCCATGGCGTTCACGCCGGCTTCCTTGAGCATAGCGAGCCGGCTCTGGAGATAGCCCTGCGGATCGACCTGCGTGTACGACACCTGCAACAGATCCCGATAGTCCATGACGAATTCGACGTTCTTGGAGGAGGCCTCCGTCTGCACGCGCGCGTAGATCAACGGCAGGGAGCCGATCAAGCCGATCAGAACGACTCCCCACAGCCATTTGGCCAATTTGCGGTTCCACTGTTCCAGCCACTGGGGCACAACTGTCACTCCTCTAGTTGGTCCGTGCCGAGCTTACCGATAGTGTGCTCATAACGGAATTTACCATGTATAACGTTCCAAAAAAGCAAAACGGGAAGCCGCGCCATAAGCGCTTGCTTGCCCGCGTCCGCTTGGGGGCCTCCCGGCCCCCTTCGGTTCAATTGACCGCCGCCTCAGCTCAGCGCGTCGACGCGGGCCATCACCTCGGCGACCAGCCGCGCGATGGCGTCCTCGGCCGCCGGCAAGCTGTCCTTGCGCACCGCGAAGTACACCTTGATCTTCGGCTCCGTACCCGAGGGGCGGAGCGTAAACCAGGAGCCGTCGGCGAGCAGGTACTTCAGCACGTTCTCCTTCGGCAGGCCGTCCAGGCCCAGCTCGTAGTCGAGCACCTTCGTCACCTGCACGCCGGCCACTTCCGCGGGCGGGTTCGAGCGCCAGTCGCTCATGATGCCGGCGATCTTCTCGACGCCGTCCTTGCCCTTGAGCGTCCGCGACTCGAGCTTCTCCAGATACGTTCCATACTGCTTGTACAGCTCGAGCAGGACGTCGTACAGCGTCTTGCCTTGCGACTTGTAGTAGGCGGCCGCTTCGCTGATGAGCAGCGCCGCGACGACCGCGTCCTTGTCCCGCGCGTAGGTGCCGGTCAAGTAGCCGTAGCTCTCCTCGTAGCCGAAGAGGAACTGGTGCGAACCCGTCTTCTCGAACTCGTTGATTTTCTCGCCGATATATTTGAAGCCCGTCAGCGTGTTGAACACTTCGCAGCCGTACGAAGCGGCGATGTCCGCGCCCATCTCGCTCGTCACGATCGTCTTGACGACGGCGCCGTTCGCCGGCAGGCGGCCTTGCTCCTTCAGGTTCGAGAGCAGGTAATGCACCATGATCGCGCCGGATTGGTTGCCCGACAGGACGACGTAGCGTCCTTCGTCGTTCTTCACCACCGCGCCCATCCGGTCGGCGTCCGGGTCCGTGCCGATGATAAGATCGGCGCCGACCTTGTCCGCCAGGGCGATCGCCAGCGTGAACGCTTCATGCTCCTCCGGGTTCGGCGACTTCACCGTCGGGAACATGCCGTCCGGCCGCTCCTGCTCCGGCACGACGTGCACGTTCGCGAAGCCCGCCTTCTCCAGCACGCGGCGGACGGGCATGTCCCCCGTGCCGTGCAGCGGCGTGTACACGACCGCGAGATCCCGGCCCGCTCCCCCGCGAAGCAGCTCCGGATTGACCGACTGCGCCGCGACCGCGTCGATGAACCGCTCGTCCGCGTCCGCGTCCAGCCAGACGATCAGCCCGCGGGCTTCCGCTTCCTCCCGGGACAGGCGCTTCACCTGGTCGAACGACGTCACCTCGCGGATCGAGGCGATGACCTTCTCCGCGTCCGCCGGAACGAGCTGGCCGCCCGCGGCGTCGTAAACCTTGTAGCCGTTATATTCCGGCGGATTATGGCTTGCGGTGATGACGATGCCCCCGTCCGCCTTCAGGTCGCGAACCGCGAACGACAGCTGCGGCGTCGGCCGGAGCGAGCGGAACAGGTACGTCTTGATGCCGTTGCCGGCCAGCACGCAGGCCGACTCCAGCGAGAAGACGTCCGAATTGTTCCGGGAATCGTGCGCGATGACGACCGACGGAGAGGACGAGCTCTTGAGCAGGTAGGCGGCGAACCCTTGCGTCGCCTTGCCGATGACGTACCGGTTCATCCGGTTCGTGCCGGCGCCCATGACGCCCCGCAGGCCGCCCGTTCCGAATTCGAGATCGCGGTAGAAGCGGTCCTCGATCTCCTTGGGCTGGTCCGCGATTCCGCGGAGTTCTTCCTTGGTCTTCTCGTCGACGTTCGGATCGTTCAGCCAGGCTTGATAGTTCTCGATGGCGCTTGTCTCATTCAGCATGATTCCTTCATCCTCTCTCATCTTTTATCTGTTAGGAAGCCAGCGCCCGGCGTTGGCGCCAGAGCGTCCGACTTCTACTTACCCCTATGTAGGCTTCTCACCTCGTCTGCTGGGCTGGGATGCGGCTTGCTTACTTCTTGGAGGGGTCGACCAGGGCGAACATCAGAACGCCTTCCGCGACGACTTGATCGCCGACCTTGGCGGTTGCTTGTCCCTTGCCGACCGGTCCCTTCAGACGGATGATCTCGACTTCGAGCGTCAGCGTGTCGCCCGGCGTAACCTGCCCTCTCCAGCGGAACTCGTCCACTCCGGCGAACAGCCCGATCTTGCCGCGGTTGTCCTCCACGCCGAGAATGGCCGTCGCCCCGACCTGGGCCAGCGCTTCGAGAATAAGCACGCCCGGCATGACGGGGAAGCCCGGGAAGTGACCGACGAAGTAAGGCTCGTTCATCGTCACGTTCTTCAGACCCACCGCCCTCTTGCCCGGCTCGAGCTCCAGGATGCGGTCGACCAGCAGGAACGGCGGCCGGTGCGGAATGATCTCCTGAATCTGCTCAATATTCAGCATCGTTAACTTCCTCCTTGTTATTGACGAATCGCATAAGCTTTCCGTTCAACGTCCATACTACGAATATCCTTTTGCGAACTGCAGCGCAAAGGTTGAGATAAGAGGGCTCGCCGCCGATGAGCCGATTTGGCACGCGAACGACGGCGGCGGGTTCTTTTAATCTGTCCGGAATTCCCTCTCTCCCCTGCCAAGACCCCCGTCTAGGATGCCCGATTCAAATGGCGGAATTTCATCAGATAGACGCCCGTGGTCACGAAGCTGAGCGCGACCGCGCACCAGAGAACGCCGACGCCTCCCGGTCCGTCCAGGAACAGCAGCGTGATGGCCAAGTAATAGACGGCCGTCGTCACCTTGCCGAACGCGTTCGCCGGAACGGTCTTCATCCCTCGAAAATGAAAAAACGCCGAGCTCGCGATCATCCCGACCTCGCGCACCGCCATCGTCGCCGCCGCCGCCCAAGGAATCTCTCCCCCGATGAGCAGCGCCGCGACGACGGACAGCATCATCAGCTTGTCCGCCAGCGGATCCAGCATGATTCCGGTCGTGGTGATCTGCCCGCTCCGGCGCGCCACGTAACCGTCCAGCAGATCGGTCAGCCCGGCCAGCAGCACGATGAGCAGGGCCGCCACGGGATGATCGTAGAAGTACAGGACCAAGAACAAGGGGATCATCAAGAATCGGGACATGGTCAGCATATTAGGCACGTTCATTCCCGGAATTCCCCCTTCTCTCTCCGAAGTTCCCCATTATTATAACGTTCGGCCGGGCCAGCGTAAACGGGCTCGCCGCCTTCGCCCCCGCTCCCGGTCCGGCGGCCAAAAAGAAAACCCTCCTCGTAAATGCCGGAGAGCCTTCGTTCCTGTTGCGTTCAAACCCTTGTGCGGATTGCGGGGCCTAGCTCTCGGCGAACACGAGGTCGTACATGTGCCGCCACGTCTGGATGTCGAACACGTCGGCCAATTCCCTCTTGCCAAGCACTACATATCCGATAGCCATTCCGGCGATCAAGGCGACGACGCACAGAACGGGAATGATCAATACTTTGATGCTCGTCCAAATAACCTGCCACAGAATTCGCCCCGCAGAGCGCTTCTTCCGGGCAGGCGGACGGTTGGAAGCCGTCAACGCGCTCCCCCCTCTCGCTGTTATCCGCGCAGGTCGGTCGCCATCTGCATCATCTGGTCGCCGGACGCCAGAGCCCTCGCGTTCAGCTGATAAGCCCTCTGCACCGTAACCAGATCCGTCATCTCGTCGATCAGATTGACGTTCGATTGCTCCAGGAAGCCTTGGCGGATCGCCAAGCCGCCGGCCGCGTCCGGCGTCGCTTGTACCGCCTGGACGACATCCGTCGCCGCCACGTTCTGCGGCACCCCGTACAGGTTGTCCGCGACCGCCTGCAGCAGCTCCGGCTTCAGGACCTCGACCAGCTTCAGCTTGCCGAGCTCGAGCGTCTCCGAATTGTCCTGGGTATGCGCCGTCAGCGTGCCGTCCGCCGCCACCGTCAGCTCGTAGCCCTCCGGCACGTTAATCAGCGTATCGGCGCCGCCATTGTCGGCCACGACCGGATACCCGGCGTTCGTCACGAGCAGCCGCTGGCCCGCCGCCGTCGGCATCAGCTGGAACGCGCCCTGGCGGGTGAACGCCCGCTCGCTGTTCAGCGTCGCTCCGGTCCGCACCTCGAACAGGGCGTTGCCCTCGATGGCGACGTCCGTCGAGTTGTTCGTCTGCTGCAGCGGCCCTTGGGCCATGTCCAGCGTCTGGGCGACGACGCGCGCTCCCCAGCCCTGCGTATAGCCGAGCGGGCTGCGCCGGCCCGGCTGCAGGAAGTCGGCCTCGTGCGGCTGAATGCTCGTCAGAATATCCTCGAAGACGGCGTTCTTGCGCTTGTATCCATGGGTATTCAGGTTGGAGATGTTGTCCGCCAGAATATCGAACTTCCGCTGCATGGCGCCCATCGACGCGGCCGCGCTGATCATGGAGTTGTTCAAGTGGTGCCCTCCTTAAGCTGGGATCGGTGGCGAATTCGGACGTACGTTAAGGGTGCGTCGGGAAGACCCCGTTATACCTTGCCGACTTCGTTAACCGCCTTGTCCAGGCTTCTATCGTAGAATTGCACGACCTTCTGATTCGCTTGATAAGCCCGCAGCGCGGCCATCATGTCGACCATCGACTGCGAGGAGTCGACGTTGGAGCGCTCGAGGAAGCCCTGGCGGATCTCCACCCGCTCGCCCGCTTGAACCTGCGCGATGCCTCCGGGCTGTCCCGCGTAGCGGAACAAGCCGTTGCCCTCGCGGATCAGGTCGTTCGGATTGTCGACCCGGGTCAGCAGCAGCCGCGGATTCCCGGCCAGAGGCGCGTTCGTCGTCTTGTCCAGCAGCCGTCCGTCCGGCGATACCGATATGTTGTCCCAAGTTCCCTGCACGACGATAGGTTGTCCGTTCGCGCCGAGAACCGGGAGGCCGTCCGAATTGATCAGCGTGCCGTCCTCCGTCGTCCGGAAGCTTCCGTTCCGGGTATAGCGCTGCCCCCCGTCCGGCGTCCCGACGGTGAAGAACGCCTGCGGCTGATAGGTGACGTTCCCGTTCGCGTCGACCGACTTGCCGGATTCGTCGAACGTCGTTCCGTTCACCAGGATGTCCGAGATCAGGGCCATGTCCTGGGAACGGTCCGTCTCCATCATATCGCCTTGCATGAGCGCAATCAAATTCTCCTCGGCGAAGACGCCGGTGTTGATCTTCCCGATCGGGGCCTTCGGCGGGTTCTCTCCCCCCATGACCGACAGCAGCATCTCCGGGAATGCCCGGTTGACCGAGCTCGTCCCCTTGTAGCCCGGGGTGTTGAGGTTGGCGATGTTGTTCGTCACCGTATCGTGGCGCCGTTGCTCCGCGATCATGCCGGATGCGGCCGTGTACAGTCCTCTTAACATGAAGTTCCCTCCGTCAGCCCAGCTTGCGGGTCATTTTGTCCAGGTGGTCGAGCATGATTCCCGTTCCCTTGACGACGCAGTGCATCGGATCCTCGGCGATGAGCACCGGCACCTTGAGCTCTTCGGCCAGCAGGGCGTCCAAGCCGTCGAGCAGCGCGCCTCCGCCCGTCAGGATGACGCCGCGGTCGATGATGTCCGCGGACAGCTCGGGCGGAGTGCGCTCCAGCACGCTCTTGGCCGAGGCGACGATGGACGACACGGGCTCCCACAGCGCTTCCCGCACCTCGTCGGAATGGATCGTCACCGTAAGCGGCAATCCCGATACCATGTCGCGGCCGCGGATGTCCATCTCCTCCCTGCGGCCGCTCATGTATACGGTTCCGATCTTGATCTTGATGTCCTCGCTCGTTCTCTCGCCGATCAGAAGCTTGTATTTGTTCTTTATGTATTTCATTATCGCCGCGTCGAACTTGTCCCCCGCGACTTTAAGAGAAGAGGCGGTTACGACGTCGCCCATGGACAAGACCGCGACATCCGTCGTACCTCCGCCGATATCGACTACCATATTGCCGCTGGGCTGGAAGATATCCATGCCCGCTCCGATCGCGGCCGCCTTCGGCTCCTCTTCGAGGAAGACTTCCTTGGCGCCGCTTCTCTCCGCCGCTTCGCGGATCGCCTTCTGCTCGACCGACGTAATGTTGGTCGGCGCGCAGATGAGGATTCGGGGACGGCTGTACCAGGTCTTGCCTCCGACGCGTCCGATGAACGCCTTCAGCATCATATCGGTCACTTCGAAATCCGCGATGACGCCGTCCTTCAGCGGACGGATCGCCACGATGTTGCCGGGAGTCCGGCCCACCATGCGCCGGGCCTCTTCGCCGACGGCGAGCACCCTTCTCGTATCGCTCTCGATGGCGACGACGGACGGCTCGTCGAGCACGACGCCTTTTCCTTTGACATGAATGGACACATTGGCGGTGCCCAGATCGATTCCGATGTCTTTGCTTAACATTCCCGAGAATCCCCCACGGCGCAGTAATATCGTAATAGTATATTATTCGCTGTCCATTGGGAAAATCCTTTTTTTGTCGAGGAAAATCTTAGGACTTTACGCTTTGCCCGCCGTCAAAACTTCGCGTTTCTTGACGGTCGTCTTCTTGTACTTGATCTTCGTCGCTTCTCCTCCCCTCAGATGCCGGATGGACTTATGGTATTCCAGAATGTGCTTCACCTGGTCGGCCAAATCCGGATTGATCTCCGGAAGCCTCTCGGTCAGGTCTTTATGCACCGTGCTTTTGGAGACGCCGAATTCCTTGGCGATCGTCCGTACCGTGTTGCGCGTCTCGACTATGCACCGGCCGATCTTGATGGTGCGTTCCTTGATGTAATCGTGCACGCTCCCGCCTCCCTGCTCGATTAGATTGGTACATTATATGAGGGGCGCGGTCACTTATTCTTTGTTCCCAAGCCTGACAAGCCCTGAAAGTCCATATGCGGCGGGGCTTATGGGTCGAACGTCCAAGGGATGCGGCTTAGGAAGCATGAGAAAAGACGGGGGCCGCCCCCCGTCCGTCCGTTGCCGGCGCTTGCGGCCGGCCGTATTCAATCCTTCTCGTACTCCTCGAGCGCCGCGTGAACGATGACCAGATCGCGGTAGTTCAACAGATCGATCTCGTACGGCTTCGCCACCTTCGTCCCGTCGGCCTCGCGCATGATTCGGACGACCGGCCGATGGTTCAACGAATGCTCCACGTCCGCCACGACCCCGATCTGCCCGTTGCTGAGCCGGACGACCACCGAAGCGGGGTACATCGAGACGTTGCGCAGGAAGATCTGGACCAGGTCGAGATCGAAGTCGTAGTTACCCGCCGCGAACAAGTATTCCATCGCCTCGCCGAACGTGAACGGCTTCCGATAGTGCCTTGGCGAGATAAGCGCGTCGTAGTGGTCGGCCAGGCCGACGATCCTCGCGTATTCCGGTATGTCCTCGTGCTTCAGGCCGAACGGGTAGCCGTTGCCGCGGTACCGTTCGTGGTGCATCAGCGCGCATCGGGCCGCCGCAGCCGGCATTCCCGGGATGCCGGACAGAATCTCGTAGCCCGTGATCGTGTGTTTGCGGACTTGGGCTCTCTCGGTCGGCGTCAGCTCGGTCCGCGACTTGACGATGGAGGCCGGCAGCCGCGTCATGCCGATGTCGAACAGGAGAGCGCCCGCCGTCAGCTCGTAGAGGCTCGCCATGTCGTAGCTCTTGGCCATGCCGACCACGAAGGAGAGCAGCGCCACCTGCAGCGAATGATCGAACAGGTACCGGTCGGTCTGCAGAAGGACCCCGAGCTCCTCCGCGATCGCCCTCTGGGTGACGATCTCCGTGACGATGCCGCGGAACTGCCGGCGGAACCGGTCCTCCATCATCCCGGCCGCGAGCCGCCCCGCCGCCTGATCGGACATCGCCAGCTTCACGACGATCTCGCAGGCTTCCTTGCGGGCGGCGTCGTTGTTCTTCAGCCGTTCCGCCGCGGCCTCCGCCGCCGCTTCCGGCCGGACGGATTCTTCGGGGACCGTCGCGGTCGCGGCCGCGGCTGCGGTCCCGCTTCGGCCGCCGCTTGCGGAGGCGCTCCCTCTCGCCTCCAGAGAGACGTGGGAGACGCCGAGCCCCCTCAACCGCCGAATGTACTGCTCCGTCAGCACCGTCCCGGCCTCCAGCATGACGAGCCCGTTTTTCCCCCTTACCGGCCTTGACAGCACGTCTCCTTCCGACAATAGTTGCACTTGAACCTCGCCCATAGACCTATTCACCCCTACGATTTTGGTCGATTTCCGACGGACAATGTCGCACAATAGCGATAGTAAGACATTACCGAGGAGGACCGCCGCCATGCAGGACGCAGCCTTATGGACGATTCAACCGCCTTATCCGCCGACCGCCCGGGACAATGACGACCTCATCGTCACCTTGTTCCTCGCTTCCTTCCAGGACCGCTCCCCCCATACCCTGCGCAATTACCGGCTCGGGATCCAGCGCTTCCGCTCGTTGCTGTTCCCCCGCCGGTTGAAGGAAGCAGGCTGGCTGGACATCGAGCACTTCAAAAATTACTTGCTCGGCCGCACTTCCGCGTCCGGCCCCCGTCTCTCCCCCTCCTCCGTCGCGGTGCAGCTCGCCGCCCTCCGCTCTCTGTACCGATGGGCGAGCGACCCGAACATCGCGCTTCTGCCCCATAACCCCACGACGGCGGTGAGGCTGCCCAAGCCGGAAGTCACCTCCCGCAACCGCTACCTGACCAAGCAGGAATTGGCGAAGCTGCTGTCCGAGCTGTTCCGCCAAGGACCCCGCAACTATTTGCTCGGGCTGATGCTGACGTTGACCGGCCTGCGCGTATCCGAATTGATAAGCGTACGATGGGAGGACTTCTACGAGGATATCGAGGGGAGAGGCGTCTGGCTGCACATTCGCAACGGCAAGGGGGGCAAGCGGAGGAGCGTCAAGATTCCCGAGCCCTTGTGGAAAATGATCAAGAAACACCGGCACGATCCGGATCGGCGCCGGGAGGATGCCGGCTCCCTGCTGTTCCCGATCTCGTCCCGCCAGGTGGCCCGCATTCTGGAAGCGGCCCGGAAGCGGTGCGGCTTCGACAAGGCCGTCTCCGCCCATTGGCTGCGCCATACGAACGCCACGCTGGCGCTGCTGGGCGGAGCCTCCCTGCAGCAAGTGCAGGAGACGCTCGGGCATTCGCAGATCACGACGACCCAGCGGTACCTGCATACGGTCGAACAAATGAAAAAAGCCGCCCCGGATTACGTGGCGGACAACTTGCGGGATCTTCTCGCATCGAGGTAGAGCCGGGCTCGGACCGAGCTACGGAACCCCCCGGGAGCGGTTGGTACGACGATGACATCATTGACAGCATATGCTAGAATAGGAGACAAAAATGTCTTACTATCGCTATTGTGCGACCTACCATGTTCTTTTATACCCTCTCATCGCTATTATAATCTCATACGGCGCTGAACGATTACTGAACAATCGGACAAGCGCGAAGAAGAGCCTCGTTCCGGGTCGGAACGAGGCTCTCGCTTTTATGCGGCTTGTCTTGCGCCTTGCGGGACGGGACGGCGAATCCCGCGCCGCTCGCGCTATGGGCGGATTCCGCCGTCCGGCACCGTCCGCACGATGACCAGGTGGCGATCCGCGTTCAGATCGACGGAATAGGGACGCAGGACCGCCTCCCCGTTCGCCTCGCGGATGATCCGGACGACCGGCCGGTGCGCCAGGCGTCCCGCCGCGGTCTCGACGACGCCGAGCTGTCCGTTGCTCAGCAGGACGACGGACGAGACGGGGAAGACGGCGATATGCTTGAGGAACACCTGAATGATCTCCATGCCGAAGTCGTAATTGCCGGCGGCGAACAAGTATTCCATCGCTTCGTTGCTCGGGTAAGGGTCCCGGTGATGGCGCCGGGAGAGAAGGGCGTCGTAGACGTCGGCGAGGCCGATCAGCTGGGCGAGCTCCGGGATGTCCTTGCCCTTGAAGGTGAGCGGATAGCCTCCCCCGTTGAATCTCTCGTGATGCAGCAGCGCGCTTCTGGCCGCCTGGGCCGGAACCTCGCGGATGCCGGACAGCACCTGGTAGCCGAGCCGGGTATGCTCGCGGATCGTCTTCCGCTCGGCTTCGGTCAGCTTGCGCTTCGCCTTGATCAGAGACTCGGGCAGCCGGGTCATGCCGATGTCGAACAGAAGGGAGGCCACGGTCAGCTCGTACATCCGGTTCGCGTCGTATCCGCTCACGTCGCCCGCGATGCCGGCGAGCAGCGACACCTGCAGGGAATGGCCGAACAGCTGGCCGTCCGTCTGCCTCATGACGCCGAGCTCGTCGGCGATCGGCCGATGGCCGGCGGCTTCCAGCACGCGATCCCGGAACGCTCTCCGGAACCGGGCCGATTCGTGGAGGGGAAGAGCGAGCTTGGCGAAGGTCGCGTCCGACTCTACGAAGCTTCGGATCGCCTCTTCCGTAATCTTCCTCGCCCCAAGGTCCTGCTTCAGGCAGTCGATGTCGGCCGGGTCTCTTCGTTCCGCGGCCGCTTCCGCCTCGGACGGCGTTCTCCCTCGGGCCGGCAGCTCCTCCGCCCGCGTCTCCTTCCCCCGAACGGCGACGCGGCCGAATCCGAGCGCGCGAAGCCTCTCGATATAGGCGGCGGTCAGCACGGTGCCCGATTCCAGCATGACGATTCCGTTCTTCCCGAACACGGTCCTGCCCACGACGTCCCCGGGCTTCAGCTCGCTCACGTGAATCTCCCTCATGGCGCCCCTTCTCTCATTCGCTCCTGGTTCGATAGCCTCGATAGGCCCGTAGGAACATCGTACCATAATCCGACAAAAAATGGCGATAGAGAGACGCGCGCGGAATGCAAAAAAACCGGCCGCCGAAGAGCTTCGCTCTCCGCGCGGCCGGCTTCCGTGCCCGCTTGCCCGATTCCCGCCGATTATTGTTCCTTGATCAGCGTGTTCGGGTCGATCGATTGGCCGTTGCTGCGAACCTCGAAGTGGACGTGAACGCCTTCGTCCTTCTCCATCTCGCTGCGGCCGGCCATGGCGATGACGTCGCCTTGCTTGACTTCGTCTCCCGCTTTGACCTTCAGGTCTTCCAGGCTCTGATAGACCGTGACGAGCCCGTTCGGATGCTCGATCTCCACTTCGTACCCGTTGATCGGGCTTTGCTCGGCCACTTTGACCTTCCCGCTCATGGCGGCGAGCACTTCGAACGGCTTGTCGTCCTTGGCGGCGAAGTCAAGCGCGGTGTGCGGATAGAAGCTGTTGTTGTACTCGACCATCGCGGCCTGCTTCTTCTCCTCCGACGCGCTCGAATCGTAGAACGACAACGTCTGGATTACGTCCTTGGAATCGAACGGCCATTGAAGCGATTCTCCTCCGGCTGCGGCTTCTACCGCCTCGGGGCTGTTCGTCTCGGCAGCCGCGCCCTGGCTCTCGACTCCCGACACCGGAACCGAATTCTCCGGATCCTTCGAGCCGCCCGCGCCCGCATTCAGCCAGAGAATCGTTACGATGATTGCTGCGGCGGCCATGTAAACTGCTGGAAATACCCAACGCTTCGAGAAAAACCTCTTCATCCCTGTCGGCTTAACCGGCGACGTCGCAGCCCCCGTCTTAGGGGCTTCTTCCAACTTGCGAGTGGTTTTGTTTTGGTCACTCATTTTTTATCACCTCAGTAAGCAAGTGTTACCAGGTGATAGAGTTTTATACGTGGCGGTTTGCAAGATTGACATTTTTATAGGGAGAGACGGTCTGCCAGCTTCGAAGCTTCCTCGATTCGAATTCCGGTATAGTAGTGTTTGACGATCTGCTCGGCGGTACTCCCCCGCTTCGCCATCCCTTCCGCTCCCCACTGGCTCAGGCCGACGCCGTGCCCGTTGCCGTAGGTCGTGACGACGACGCTGCGCCCTTCCAGCTTCAGATCGAACGCGGCCGATCGCAGCCCGAGCTTCTCCCTCGCCTCGATGCCGGTCAGCTCCTTCGATCCCACCTTGAGCGTCTTCACCCGCCGTCCCGGCGTCCGTTCCTCGACCCGGGCGGCGATCCGGCCGCCGGCGCGGGCGAGGATGCCTCCCGGCTTGACGCCGAGCGCTTTATAGAATTGCTGCGCCGTGAACTCCAGTGTCTCCTTCCAGTTGGACGCCTCCTCGCGGTCCCACGGACTCTCGACCGAGCGCAGGTAGGGAAGCCCGTACGGGAAGACGTCCTCCGAATTCTCGGTATACCCGTTGCTCGACGCGAAGAAGAGAGCCTCGATCGGAGAGCCGTTATAGGTGAGAACCCGCCCCGCCGTCCGCTTGGCCGCGTCGTCCGCCTTCTTCCAGGCCCCTTCGTCCGCCAGCTTCAGCCGGGCCATCTCCTCGAGAGAGCGATAGACTTGATGCGTCTGCGTATCCGTCACGTCCGCCCCCGGCACCGGCACGCCCGTCCGGTCGCCGGCGAGCAGCCGGCGAACGATATAGGTTCGCGCAGCCAGCGCCTGCGCTTCCAGCGCGGCCGGCTCGAAGTCGAGCGGCATCTCGGCCGCTACCACTCCCCGGACGTAAGTCTCGATCGGAACTGTCTCGACCCTCTTCTTGTCGCTTAGATAGACTCGAACGAACGTCCTCTCGCTCCACCGGCTGCTAGCCGAGACCGGACGGGAATCGGCCTCCCCCGCCTTGTCCTCTTGCCGAAGTCCCGAATCGTCGGCGTCGCCCGGCGCCTCTCGTTGCGCCTTCGCTCCCGCCGCCGGGCCGCCGCCGGAAGCGCCCGCGGCCTCTTCCGTCCGGATCGCGCCGTCCGCCGCCCCCGGGAGGGCCGGCCCTTCCCTGTCTGCCGGCTTGTCCACGCTCTCTCGGTTCGCCGGCTCCGATTCCGCGTCTAGTTCCTTCGCCGCCTCCTGGACGGCTCTTGTCCCCGGCTCCTTCAGCGCCTCCGTGTCGGGCGAGCGGCCGTGAAGGGAGAACCAGAGCGCCGCCGCGATCGCGATTCCGCCCGCGAACGCCGCCGCGTCCACCCACCAAGGGAAGCTCGTCCATCGTCTCATGCCTCGTCCAAGCATCTTCCACCTCCGCGATCGTAGCGCCTGTCCGTCTCTAGTCTATGATCCGCTTAGGATCGATAGAACGAGGGGGCCGGCGGGTACGGCGAGGGGCGGGAAGGAACGGCGATGCCGTCACATAAAGACAGCTCCGTCCGGGAAGCCGTCCGCCTTGCGGCGGGCTGGCCTCGCGGACAGAGCCGTCGAGTCGTTCTTATGATCGAAAAAAAGAAGTCCGTTGGCGAGCCGACTGGGGAACGTCTCCGATCTCCGGCGGTTAAGCCAGCGTCGGCTGCACGCGAATTCTCGCCACGTCGAGAGCGGCGCGGTCTTCGATCGCTTCCAGAATCTTCGCCGGGCGGCGGGAAGCCTGTTCGGCTTCGGCCAGCACGTCCTCCGGCGACGGAGCCCGGTATACGTCCGCTCCGAGCGCCGCCAGCTTGCCGACGATGTCGACGTAGCCGCGATCGATGTGGTGGACGCCCGTCACTTCGGTCGCTCCGTCCGCGGCCAGGGCGGCGCAGATCAGCGCGGCTCCCGCTCTCAGGTCGGTCGCGCACACCTGGGCGCCGACCAGCTTCGCTCCGCCGGTCACGATGGCGGTGCGGCCGTCGACCTTGATCTCCGCGCCCATCTTGATGAGCTCGTCGACATGCATGAACCGGTTCTCGAACACCGTCTCGGTGACGATGCTCGTTCCTTCCGCGCGGAGCAGAAGCGTCATCATCTGCGCTTGCATGTCGGTCGGGAATCCCGGATACGGAAGCGTCTTGACGTCGACCGCCCGAAGGCTCCGTTCCGCGATGACGCGGATGCCGTTCTCGTCGCTGTCGACGACGACGCCCATCTCTTCCAGCTTGGCGACGATCGGGCCGAGATGGTCCCGGATCGCGCCTTCGATATAGACATTGCCGCCCGTAATCGCCGCGGCAATCATGTAAGTACCGGCCTCGACGCGGTCCGGAATGACCGCGTGCTCCACGCCCGAGAGCCGTTCCACGCCTTCGATGCGAATGACTCCGGTTCCGGCGCCGCGCACCTTGGCTCCCATGGCGTTCAGGAAGTTCGCGAGGTCGACGATCTCCGGCTCCTTGGCCGCGTTCTCGATCGTCGTCGTGCCGACCGCCGTCGCGGCCGCCATCATAATGTTCTCGGTGGCGCCTACGCTGGCGATATCCAGATAAATCTTCGCGCCGCGCAGCTTGCCGTTCACGCGCGCTTCGATGGAGCCCTGGCCGAAGCCGATCTCGGCTCCCATCGCTTCGAAGCCTTTGAGATGCTGGTCGATCGGGCGAGTGCCGATCGCGCATCCTCCGGGCAGAGAGATCCGTACCTGGCCCAGCCGGGCGAGCAAGGGGCCCATCACGAGGAAGGAAGCCCTCATTTTGCGTACAAGTTCGTAAGGAGCGTCATGCGAAGTCAACCGGGTCGCGTTCAACTGCACACTGCCGTCGCTCTGCTTCGCGTGAACCCCCAAAGCCGCGAGCACCTGTAGAATGTTCGTCACATCGTCCAGGGCGGGTACGTCATGAATGACGCAAGATCCTTGCTCCGCCAGTATCGAAGCGGCCAGGATGGGCAGAACTGAATTTTTGGCGCCGTGTACGCGGACTGTCCCATACAAAGGACGGCCGCCGCGGACGATGATTTTGCTCATGGGTGGTTCCCTCCGCGGGTAATTAGTCATTCCGAAGCCGCCGGCATTAGCCGTCCCCCGGAAAACCCAAACTTCATCATATCACTGCCGATGCATATGGCACAAGCGGCAACTTCTGACAAATTCGGACAGGGCACAACCAATGGATATACGCCGAGAGATCGCTCTCGCGCCATATTACCCATTGTTGTCTATCCGGCTGTCCGTTATGCGCGGCTCCGGATCAGCCGGAACCGAACAGCCACTTCAAGGAAGAGGTCCAATTCCAATAATCGAGCACGAACCGGGCCAGCAGGTGGCCGACGATAATGGCGAGCAGCAGCTGAAGCAGCCGGGCCCCCGGGCTCAAGGGGTGGCGGAAGATTTTATCCCACCGGATCTCCTTGAACAAGAACCAGACCACCACGATCAAGCCCAGCGTCACGAACATGGAAAATAAGGCGTTCCAACCCGCCGAACTGTAAATATCGCTCATTTGGCAGCTTCATCTCCTTACAGCAACTGGGCCAGCATGGCGGCCCATTCCGCCCGGGTGAGCGGGGCGCCGGGCCGGAACGTGCCGTCCGGGAAGCCGGCGATCCAGCCTTTGCGCGACAACGCTTCGAGCGCCGAAGCCGCGGGGCTGTCCGCCGGAACGTCCTTGAACGTCCGCTCCGGCGATGCGGACAGCGACAGCCCGGCCGCCTTGGCGAACAGGATCGCCGCTTCTCCCCTCGTCATCCGGCCGGCCGGCTCGAACTTCGTGCCCGCGATGCCGCTCAGCCACTTGGCTCCGTCCGCCTTCAGCACCGCTTCGTAAGCCCAATGGCCCTTGGGCACGTCGCTGAAGCGGGGACGGGCGGCCGCGCTCTTGGGCTTGAACGCCCGCACCGCGATGACCGTCGCTTCGGCCCGGGTCAAGAGACGGTCCGGACCGAACTCGAACTCCCCGTAGCCCGCCATCCAGCCCGCTTCCGCGACAGCCCGGATCGGCTTCTCCGCCCAATGTCCCAGAACGTCCGCGAAGAGAGGCCCGACCTCCACTTCCCGAACGGTCAGCTTATACGGGGAGCCGAGCGATGCTTGGTCCGCCGACACCGCCAAATAATACGTGCCCGGATCCAGATCGATGCCTCCGTTCACGGCGGCGCGTCCTTCCGCGCTGCTCCACGACTTCAGAACGGCGAGCTTCTTGTCGTAGAGGCGAACCGTCGCGGTCGCCGACCGGGGCAGATTGGCCAGCTGGAAGCGCAGCTGCTTCCGTTCGACGAATTCGAACCGGAACCAGTCGTCGTCGCTCGCCGAACCGATCAGCCCTTCTCCCGTCCAGACGGGCGCCGGCTTCATGGGGGTCGCCGTCAACGCCCCGTCGTTCGGCTCGTTAGGATCTTCGTATGGAGTACTATATTCCAATTGCGCCGTATACGTCCCGACTACGGGATCCGGACTCGGGGAGACCGCGTTGCGGATCCGGATATAGTACTTCCCGGCCGAAGCGCCGGGCAGGACGATCTCTTCGCTTCGGCCGTCTCCGTTGTTGTCCGTCTCTTCCCCGGCCTCCCCCGCTCTCTGCAGATAAACGGCGGGATCGATCCGGGTCGTGTCGGCGTCTACCCGAATGCGCAGCTTGCCTTCCTTGGGCAGGGTGACGACCGCCCAATCCTCGTCGCCTTGGCGGTCGAACGTGCCGGTCCACTTCTGGCTGCGCGGGGCGAGTGTGAAGGCGGACAGAGCGTTCGGGTTCGGCTCCATCGCGTCCGGACCCATCCGGAATTGCGAAGTCAGCCGGTAGGAGGATTTCTCCTGGCCTCCCCAATTCCCTTTGCTCGTCGTCAGGTAGTATTTCCCTCTGGCGACTTCCCAACTCGCCGAGGAGCCCGCTCGGACGAACGGGTCCACCTTCCCGGAGGAGGCGGACGCCGGGGACAGAACGAGCCCGGGGGCGGGCGATTTGGCGGCCGCGTAGGCGGGATCGTCGATCCGCCAGGACACCGTGAACTTCCCGTCGTACGGCATGTCGATCGCGTATACGTCCCGGTCTTCCGGAGACGACCAGAACGCCGTTATCTCCGTGCCGACCGGGAATGCCGACGCCGTCGTCCGCTTGTCGTTCGGCTCCCTCCAGTCGCCGTCGCCCTGAGCCTTGACGGCCAAGTCCGCCCGGACGCGGCCGTAGCCCGTGTTGCGGTCCCAGCCCTTGGCCGCGATATCCTCGGCCGTCCGCTTCAGAACATTCCGGAGCTCGGCCGGGGACGCCTCCGGCCGGCTCGCCTTGAGCAGCGCGGCCGCTCCGGCCGCTTGCGGCGCGCTCATCGACGTGCCTTCCATGGTCGTCGTGCCGCCGCCGAGCTTCAGCGTCTCCACCTTCCAGGCGGCCGCCACGTCGACTTCCGGGCCGGGGGTCGAACGGTTCTGCGCGCTTCCTCCGTTCGCCCCGGCCACGGCCAGCACGGTCGGGTACGCCGCCGGATACTGCACCGCCGCCTTCGCTCCGAACGCCGCGGCGTCGTTGCCGCTGGCCGCGACGAGAAGCGCGCCGCGGCTCTCGGCGTACGCCGCCACTTCCCTCATCTCCGGCGTATCCCGGCGCAATCCGAGCGAGAGCACGACGATATCCGCCCCGTGATCGACGGCGTACCGGATGCCTTGAGCGAGCTTGTCTTCATCCCCTTCTCCGTTGCGGTCCAGCGCCTTGATCGGCATGATCTTCTTCGTCCACGATACGCGGGCCGAAGAAGCCTTCGCCGCCTCGGCGATCTCGGCGATCACGCCGGCCACGGCCGTTCCGTGACCGTTGTCGTCCTGGGGAGGCTTGCGCCCGTCGAGCAGGTTGATCCCGCCGGTCAAGTACGGCTCGAGCGCGGGATGCTTCAGATCGACTCCCGTGTCGACGATCGCGATCGTTCCGGTCACGTCGCGCGTAAGCGAACGCCAGGCGGCCGGAATCCCCATCGCCTCGAGGAAAGACGGCGGCTTCGCGGCTTGCGCGGCAGAAGCGGCTTCGGCCTGCGCCCGAACCTCGCCGACCGGCCGATCTCCGCCGCCGGCACCTTTCCCGTGGAGCGGCGCGCCTGCTCCGATCGCCGCGGCCAACAGACAGGCCGCGCAGGCGATGACCTTCGTCCTAACACTGAGTCTCACGGTCGATCACAACCTTTGCCCAACCCTTGCGCAACTCGTTCGCTGCATTTTTTGGCCTACACCCTATGTACCCAGGCCTCATCTATCTGACTCCGTTCCGAGGAACGGACGAATCCTATCCTTTTTCTAATTCGAGTTTCGACAGCGACTTCCCTTCCCCGGTTGAAAAAAAGGGACTTTTGTCGCAATCACGCCCCTCTTGTCGCTCCATCTTGCGGCGCAACGCCGGCGGCCCCGCCCCTGCTCCCGCGCTCCGCAGCCGCCCAACAAAAACAGCACCCTGAACGCCCGTCAGGGTGCTGCAAGCTCCTCCCGCTACCGCGCCAGAAAATCCGCGCCAAGCGAGAAGATGCCGTCGATCCAGTCCAGGATCGGCTTCGGCAGAATGCCGAGCGCGACGGAGGCCGCCGCGCACAGCCAGATGACGATGCCCGTCGGCACCGGAACCGCCACCGCCTGATCGCTCTCCCCGCTGCGCATGTACATCTGGCGGATGAACGAGAAGTAGACGTAATACGAAGCCACCGTCGTCGCCAGCAAGATCGCCGCCAGCCAGTACGCCTTCGTCTGGACGGCGCCGAACAGAATGAACAGCTTCCCGAAGAAGCCCCCCGTCACCGGCAGCCCGGCGAGCGAGCAGAGCAGCGCCGTCATCGCCGCGGCCGTCCACGGCGCCCGGTGGTACATGCCGGCGAACGCCGACAGCTCCTCGTGACCCGACGACCGGGACACCGCGGTCAGCACCGCGAACGCCCCCGCGTTCATGAACACGTAGGCGATCAGATAGTACACGAACTCCGAGAACATCGACGAGTGCAGGCTGTTCACTTCGAGCGTCAGCGGGACGAGCAGAATGCCCGCGTTCGCCACGCCCGACAGCGCGAGCAGCCGCTTCGCGTTCTGCTGCTTGAGCGCCCCGGCGACGCCGACGATCATGGCCGCCGCCGCCAGAACGGCCAGCGCGAGGAACAGATCCTCTCGCACCGCCGCCTGATCCCCTTCGGAGCCGAACGCCCGATACAGGAAGATGAAGATCCGGTACAGCATGGCGAACGCCGCGCCCTTGGCGACGATCGCGAGGAACGAGGTCGCCGGCGTCGGCGCCCCTTGGTAAACGTCCGGCGCCCAGGCGTGGAACGGGGCCAGGGCCAGCTTCAACGCGAAGCCGACGATCATGAAGAAAAACGCCACGTAGACGAGAGCCCGGTAATCGGCCAGAGCGTCTCCCAGAGCTCCGGAGATATCCGACAGCCTCGTCGACCCCGTCACCCCGTACAGGAACGACATCCCGTACAGAATAAACGCCGAAGCCGTCCCGCCCGTCACCACGTATTTGAACGCGGCTTCGCCGGATGCCCCGCTTCTTTTCCGAACTCCGACCAGCACGTAAGAGGTAATGCTCAATAGCTCCATCCCAACGAAAAGAGTGATCAGGTCCCCGGACGAGGCCATGACCATCGCCCCGATGACGGCCGGGAGGAGCAGGTAGTAGAACTCCCCCTTGATCGGCACCTCGGCCTTCTTCACCGTTCCCAGGGAGGCGAGCACGATGAGCGCCGTCGCCCCCAGGAAGACCAGCTTCAGCAGGTTGCCGAAGTCGTCGACGCGATAGCTGCCGCCCAGCAGGTTGCGGATCGGCTCCTTGCCGGCGTCGACCGCGCTCTGCAGATCGTAGATATGCCAGCCGACGAAGACGCCCGCGGCCAGCAGCCCGACGAGCGCGCCCCAGCCGATGAGGTCCCGGCTCGCGCGGCGAGGCAGGATGAGGTCCAGCAAGGCCAGAAGGACGGCGGCGACGGCCAGGGCGAGCTCGGGGGCGAGGTACCGCGTGTCGCTCCACGTCAAAGTCTGCAAAGCTTCCATGTTCAGCCCCCCACCCTCGTCTGGAGTTCCTTGAGCAAACCGTCGAAGCCGTGCTGCATCAGGTCGGTCAGCAAGGACGGATAGATGCCCAGAAGCACGATCAGCGCGGTCAGGACGACCATCGGCAGCGCCTCGACGAAGCGGGCGTCCTTCATCCCGGCGAACCGTTCAGGCAATGGACCGTACGTAATCGCCAGAACGCTTCGCAGCACGTATACGGCCGCCAGCAGAACGCCCAACGCGCCGATCGCGGTCAGCCACTTCAGCGAGCCGAACAAGCCGAGCAGCGACAGGAATTCGCCCACAAAGCCGGAGAGTCCCGGCAAGCCGAGGGACGCCAGCCCCGCCGTCAGCAGAATGCCCGCCGTGAACGGAACGACCTTCGCGAGGCCGCCCAGCTCGTCGATCTTGGTCGTGCCGGTTCTCTCGTACAGGCTGCCGACGATCAGGAACATCAGCGCCGAGATGAGCCCGTGCGAGACGGCTTGATAGATCGCCCCTTCGAAGCCGGTCTCGTTCAGCGAGGCGATGCCGAGCAGCACGATGCCCATATGGCTGACGCTGGAGTAGGCCAGCACGAGCTTGAATTCCTTCTGGACGCAGGCGAGCACCGCCCCGTACAGAATGTTGACGACGCCGAGAATCGCGATGACCGTCGCCCAAGAGGCGAGCTGCGCCGGGAACAGGAAGGCGGCGAAGCGGACGAGTCCGTACACCCCCATTTTGAGCAGGATTCCGGAATGGATCATGACGACGGAAGGCGGAGCCTCCGCGTGAACCTTCAGCATCCACGTATGAAGCGGGAAGATCGGCAGCTTGATGCCGAAGGCGATCAGCAGGAGAACGAACGCCGCCCACTTCAGGTTCTCCGACAGGAACATGGCGCCGCTGGCGTGGGCAGCCGCGTTCGGGTCCGCCAGGTTGGCCAGCAGCGTCTCGTAGTCGCCGCCGAAGGAGATCGCCGCGCCCCCGGCCGTCTCCGTCACGGTGAAGCCGAGCGTCGCGATCAGGATGAGGAACGCGAGCAGCATAATCGCCGAGCCCAGCCCGTTGTAGAGCAGGAAGCGGTTCGCCGCCTTCTCCCGGCCGAAGTAGCCCCAGATGCCGATCAGGAAGAACATCGGAATCAGCGTCAACTCGAAAAAGATAAAGAACAAAGTCAAGTCGCGGGCGAGGAACACGCCGTACATTCCCGTCTCCAGCAGCAGGAACAGGGAGAAGTAGGTTTTCCACCGTTTGCGAATGTGCACCGACGCCAAGACGGACATCGCAGCCACGACTCCCGTCAGCAGGACGAGCGGCAGCGAGAGACCGTCGACGCCGAGACGGTAATCGAAGACGAGCCGGTAGGAGGTCACGTTCACTCCCGTCCCTTGCAGCCCCGCTTCCGTATTGAGAGGGACGGACAGCCACGTTCCGTGCTCGGCGAAGGCGCCGCCACCCGCGACCGGTTCGTAGGAGGCGTACAGCCAGACGGCCAGAAGCAGCGGGATGACGGTGAAAAGAAGAGCGAACCCCCGAAGCAGCCGGCTGTGGTGCTTCGGAAGCAGCAGCGTGACGAGCGCGCCGAGCAGCGGAATCCAGACGATCAGCGATAAGACCGGGACGTTCTCCAGCATCACCAGAACCTCCTTCCGGCGATGGCCAGCACCAGCACGACCGCCGCGACGAGCGCGGCCAGGCCGTACGTCTGGATTTGCCCGTTCTGCAGCCGCGTATTAAGCCGCCCGAGCGCCAAGGCCGAGCGGCCCGCCAGCCGCACGGCTCCGTCCACGACGACGTCGTCGAACGCCGAGAGCGCCTTCCCGAGCCCCCGCAGCGACTTCACGAACAGCGCGTCATACAGCTCGTCGATATAGTACTTGCGCTCCGCCAGCCGAACGAGCCGCGGGAAGCGGGAAGAGACCGCGTCGCGGCGCACCGCGCCCTTGGAATAGATCAGCCAGCCGAGATACAGGCCGAGCAGGGACGCCGCGACGGAAGCGACGATCGCGAGGCCGCTCGCGTGTTCCTCCTCCGCCCCGCCGGTCAGCCACGAGCCGAGCCAGCCGGAGAACGGCGTCTGCACGAAGCCGGCGACGACGGCGAGCGCGGCCAGCACGATCAGCGGCGCGGTCATGACGGCCGGCGACTCCTTCGCGCGCGCATGCGCCCCCGCGTCGCCTCGCGGCTTGCCCGCGAACACGAGGAAGAACAGCCTCGCCATATAGAGGGCCGTCAAGAAGGCGGCGACTACTCCGACCGCGAACAGCCACGGGTTGTCGTCGAGCGCGGCCGTCAGGACGGCGTCCTTGGACCAGAAGCCGGAGAACGGCGGAATGCCGGACAGCGCCAGCGCGCCGATGCCGAACGTCCAGGCGGTGATCTTCATCCGGCTTCCGAGCCCGCCCATCTCGCGAATGTCCTGGGTATGTACGGCGTGGATGACGCTGCCCGCCCCGAGGAACAGCAGCGCCTTGAAGAACGCGTGCGTGAACAGGTGGAACATCGCGGAGGTCGTGGAGCCGGCGCCGACGGCCAGCATCATGTAGCCGAGCTGGCTGACCGTCGAATACGCGAGAATGCGCTTGATGTCGTTCTGCGCGAGGCCGATCGTCGCGGCGAAGATCGCCGTGAACGCCCCGACGACGGCGACCGTGTCCAGGGCGGCCGGAGCGGCGGCGAAGATGTCGAACGTGCGGACGACGAGGAACACGCCGGCCGCGACCATCGTGGCGGCATGGATAAGCGCGCTGATCGGAGTCGGCCCTTCCATCGCGTCCGGAAGCCAGACGTGCAGCGGGAACTGGCCCGACTTGCCGACGGCGCCGAGGAAGATGAGCAGCGCGATCAGCGTCGTGATCGACGTCGAGATGATGCCGCTCTGCGCGTAGAACACGTTGTGCAGGCTCGCGAAGTCGAGCGCGTGCCCCGGCATGTACCAGAACAGCAGCAGAATCGCGATCAATAGGCCGAGGTCGCCGATCCGGGTGACGATGAACGCCTTCTTCGCCGCCGCCCGCGCCTCCGGCTTCCGGTACCAGAACCCGATCAGCAGGAACGAGCAGACGCCGACGAGCTCCCAGCACACGTACAGGATCATCAGGTTGTCGGCGAGCACGAGCCCGAGCATTGAAGCGGTGAATAGGGCCACGTAGGAGAAAAACGTCGAGATCCGCTCGTCGTCCTTCATGTAGCCGAGAGAATAGAGATTGACCAGCAGCGCGACCAAGGTGACGACGACCAGCATGAGAGCCGTCAGGTTCGTCACCTCGTAGCCGGCCGTCAGGTTGACGGAGCCGGCCCTCAGCCAAGCGAAGCCGCCGATGTAATCCTCGGCGTTCTTGGCGAGCCGCTCGGCCGCGATCATAACCGAGTAGACGAAGGAGGCGAGCGAGGCGACGGTCGCGATCCAGGCGCCCGTCCGGCTCAGGCTTCGCCCCAGCGCCGTCAGAATCGCGAACGCGGCGAGGGGGAACGCCGGAACGAGCCACGCGTACTGCGAGAACACGGTTGCCATGACGTCACCTCCTCAACTCGTCGTATTCGTCCACGTTCACCGTCGCCCGGTTCCGGTACAGCGCGATCAGCACCGCGATGCCGACGGCGGCCTCGGCCGCGGCGACCGTCATCGTGAACAGGGAGAACACCTGCCCCGTCAGCGACGGCACGACGCCGTATTTGGAGAACGCGATCAGGTTCAGATTGACGGCGTTCAGCATCAGCTCGATGGATAACAGAACGATAATGGCGTTGCGCTTGACGAGGACGCCGTACAGGCCGATGCAGAACAGCACGGCGGCCAGCGTCAGGTAGGAACCGAGCATGCTCACGAGTCCTCCTCCTCCCTCTTCGCGAGCGCGACCGCCCCGATGAAGGCGACCGTCAGCAGCACCGACACCAGCTCGAACGGGATCGCATAGGCGGAATAGAGCAGCTTGCCGATGCTGAGCGTGTTGTCTTCCGGCAAGTCCGCCGCCGGCGCCGGGAACCCGGCGCTGCGGATCGCGTAGAACAGAATGCCGAACAGGCACAGGCATCCGATCGCGGCCAGCGCCTCCAGCAAGGGGCGGCCCGGCTCCTTCCCTTCTCCCTGGTGCTTCGTCATCATGATGCCGAAGATCATGAGAATCGTCACTGCGCCCACGTACAGCAGCACCTGGACGAAGGCGACGAATTCGGCCTCGAGAAGCACGTACAATCCCGCGAGTGAGACGAACGTGAAGGCGAGGGAGAGGGTCGTGTGCACCACCTTCTCGAAGTTGATCGCGAGCACCGCTCCGACGATCGCGCACACCGCGAGCAGGAAGAACGCGAAGAACTCTCCGGTGAAGTCGATGTTGAAGTTCACGGGTTATTTCGCCCCCCCTCTCTGAGGGGCGCCGATGTTGTTGTTGTCCTGGCGGATGTTCTTATCGTTGCCGTACAGCCAGTCGCGGTCCTTGAACAGCTCGTCGCGGCTGTAGGAGGCCAGTTCGAAGTTGTTCGTCATGACGATCGCTTCGGTCGGGCACACCTCCGTGCACAGGTCGCACAGGATGCAGATCTCGAAGTTGATGTCGAACGTGTCGATGACTTTGCCTTTTTTGTCCGGATCCGGATTCGGCTTGCCCGTCAGCGTGATGCATTCGGTCGGGCAGATTCGCGCGCATTGGTTGCAGACGATGCATTTGTCCGGCTCGAAGTACTGAATGCCGCGGAACCGGTCCGGCATCTCGATCGGGACGTCCGGATACTTGTGCGTCACCTTCTTGCCGCCCATCGTCCGGAGCGTAACGCCGAGCCCTTTGATAATTCCCGTTCCCTTCATTGTCTTCAGCCTCCTTTGCCGAACCATTCGATCCCGAGCGCCGTCAGGAAGATATTCGCGATCGCCAGCGGAAGCAATACCTTCCAGGCGAGTCCCATTAGCTGGTCGACCCGCAGCCGGGGCAGCGTGGCGCGAATCCAGAACAGGAAGAACACGACGGCCGCGAACTTGAGCGCGAACCAGATCAGCCCGGGGATGAAGTCGAGCTGCGGGAACGGCGGGTTCCAACCCCCGAGGAACAGGATCGTCGCCAGGCAGGCGATCGCGTAGACATAGATGTACTCCGACAGCATGAAGAACGCGAAGCGGAAGCCGCTGTACTCGACGTGATAGCCGGCGACCAGCTCCGATTCCGCCTCCGGCAGGTCGAACGGCGTCCGGTTCAGCTCCGACACCGCCGCGACGACGAACACGGCGAAGCCGACGATCTGCGGCAGGAAGTTCCAGTGCCAGAAGTAGCCTTCCTGGTAGAGGACGATGTCCCTCAGATTAAGGCTGCCGGCCATCATCGCCACGCCGACGACCGACATGACGAGCGGTACTTCGTAGCTGATCATCTGCGCCGCGGACCTCATGCCGCCGAGGAGGGCGTACTTGTTGTTCGACGACCAGCCGGCGATGACGATCGCGATCGTCGTGACGCCCGAGAGGGCGATGTAGTACAGGAAGCCGACGTTCAGGTCGGCGAATTGGAGATGAAGGCCGTAAGGAATCATCGCCAGCACGAGAAAAGAAGGCACGAACGCCAGAGCGGGAGCGAGGATGAACAGCGCGCGGTCGGCCTTGGCCGGAATGGTGTCTTCCTTGATCAGCAGCTTGGCGACGTCCGCCACCGTCTGCAGCAGGCCGAGCGGGCCCGTGCGGTTCGGCCCTCTGCGGTACTGCATCCAGCCGAGAACCTTGCGCTCGAAGTAGATCGCGTAGGTGACGAACAGAATGACGACGGCGAGAACCGCCAAGGCGCCGAGCAGGAAGAGGCCGGCGTGCCCCCAGGTGACGGGAGTGTCCCAGTAGCGCTGCATCAGCAGTCCACCTCCCCGAGCACGATGTCGATGCCGCCCAAGATCGTCACCAGGTTCGTCATGCTCTCGCCGACGAGCAGCTTGGGCAGAATTTGCAGGTTCACGAAGGAGGGCCTGCGGAACTTAAGCCGGTACGGCTCGGCCTTGCCCTTCGAGACGATGTAGCAGCCGATCTCCCCGCGCGGCGACTCGATGCGGACGTAGATCTCCCCGGCCGGCGGCCGGATGACGCGAGGCACCTTGCCCATCGTCTCCCCGCCTTCCGGGAACTGCTCCAGCGCCTGCTCGAGAATGCGCAGGCTCTGCCGGATCTCCGCCAGCCGGACGAGGTAGCGGTCGTAGCAGTCTCCGTTCCGGCCGACGGGGACGTCGAATTCGAAGCGGTCGTACAGGCTGTAAGGCTCGTTCTTACGCAGATCCCACTTCACGCCCGTGCACCGCAGGTTCGCGCCGGACAGCCCGTAGGCGATCGCCGTCTCGGCGTCGTAGGCGCCGACTCCCTTGATCCGCGACAGGAAGATCTCGTTGCCGCTGACGAGGTCGTCGTATTCCTCGAGCTTGCCGTACATCGAGCGGACGAAGTCCTTGACCTTGTCGATCCACCCTTCCGGAGCGTCCCACTTCACGCCGCCGACGCGCATGTAGTTGTAGGTGAGACGCGCCCCGCACAGCTCGTTGAACAGCTGAAGGATTCTCTCCCGGTCGTTAAACGCGTACAGGAACGGGCTGAGCGCTCCGATGTCGAGCAGGTACGTGCCCCACCAGACGAGGTGGCTCGCCACGCGCTGCATCTCCATGACGATCAGGCGCAGGAATTCGGCCCGCTCCGGCACCTCCAGCCCCATCAGCTTCTCGACGGCGTGGACGAGCACGTAATTGTTCGTCATCGCGGACACGTAGTCCATCCGGTCGGTGTACGGAATGATCTGGGTGAAGTTCAGGTTCTCGGCCAGCTTCTCGGTTCCCCGGTGCAGGTAGCCCATGACCGGCGTCGCTTCCGTGATGATCTCCCCGTCGAGCTTGACGATGATGCGGAATACCCCGTGCGTGCTCGGATGCTGGGGTCCGACGTTCAGCAGCAGTTCTTCGGTACGAATCATGCGCGGCTCACACCTCCGGGTCCAGCGGCACGTAATCTTTGCGGAGCGGATGGCCGACCCAGTCGTCGGGCATCATGATGCGGCGCAAGTCGGGATGACCGGGAAACTCGATGCCGAGCAAGTCGTAGATCTCCCGCTCGTTCCAGTTCGCCGTCTCCCACACCGGCGTCGCCGAGGGAACGGACGGCGCGGCGCGATCGGTACGCACCTTCGCTGCGTACACGTGTCCGCTGTCCAGGCTGAGCAGGTGGTACACGACTTCCATATGCGTCTCGTGGTCGACTCCCGCCACGTTGCGCAAGTAGTTGACGTTCAGCTCCGGATGGCTCCGGAACAGGCGGGCCGCGGCCGGCCAATGCTCGTTCTTGATGACGAGCGTGGGCAGATGGTCGTTCGGCTCGTTGATGGACGCCTCCTCGACCGCGTCCTCCGCCACCAGCTCGCGCAGCAGCTGCACGGCCCGGTCGAGCCGGGGCTGGTTCGGCGACGGCGG
>NZ_JACJVR010000036.1 GCF_014212175.1 Cohnella xylanilytica
CCCCGGCACCGGCCGCGGCTCCGGCGCCCGCCGCGGCCGCTCCGGCCGAGTTCAACCCGGCCAAGCCGGCTGAACGCAAGAAGATGTCCCGCCGCCGCCTGACCATCGCCAAGCGCCTGGTCGAAGCGCAGCATACGGCCGCCATGCTGACGACGTTCAACGAAGTCGATATGACCGCCATCATGGACGTGCGCAAGCGCCGCAAGGACGCCTTCAAGGAGCAGAACGGAGTCAACCTCGGCTTCATGTCCTTCTTCACGAAGGCGGTCGTCGGCGGGCTGAAGAAGTTCCCGCTGCTGAACGCGGAGATCGACGGGGAAGACATCATCGCCAAGAAGTACTTCGACATCGGCATCGCCGTCGCCGCCAAGGAAGGTCTCGTCGTTCCGGTCGTGCGCGACGCGGACAAGCTCAGCTTCGCCGAGATCGAGCGCTCCATCGCCGACCTCGCCGCCAAGGCCCGCTCGAACACGCTCGGTCTCTCCGAGCTGCAAGGCGGCACGTTCACGATCACGAACGGAGGCACGTTCGGCTCGCTGCTGTCGACGCCGATTCTGAACGCTCCGCAAGTGGGCATTCTCGGCATGCACAAGATCCAATATCGTCCGGTCGCCATCAACAACAACACGGAGATCGCGATCCGTCCGATGATGTACATCGCTCTGTCGTACGACCACCGCATCGTCGACGGCGCGGAAGCCGTCCAGTTCCTCGTCAAGGTCAAGGAACTGCTCGAAGATCCGGAGACGCTGCTGATCGAAGGCTAATCGAATCAATAGCGAAGGGCCGCCCAACGCCGAATTCGGCGAGGGCGGCCCTTTTTTTTGCATGATGGCATAGGCCGCATCCTGCGGCGGCCGAAGCGGCTCCAACAAGCGGAAANNGCGGAAAAAACCGTCTTGCTGCACGCGAAAGGGGCCAGGCGCGGTCCGAGGAAGCGCGTAACCGCGGCTTCCCTTGACCGGACCGCCCCCGGCCCCTTGCCTATTAGCGCTCTAAGCCTTGAACTCCGCGAAGCGGATGCACACCGGCTTCGAGGCCTTGAACTCGCTGCCCGTCGGCGCGAGCTTGCCGGTCCGCTCGTCGCGGCGGAAGGTGACGACGTTGTCGGAGTCGCGGTTCGCGACGAGCACGAACCGTCCGTCCGGCGACAGCCCGAAGTTGCGCGGATGGCCCCCGAGCGTCGGAGCGTACTCGACGATCTCGAGCCGCCCCGTCGCCGGGTCGACGGAATAGACGGCCAGGCTGTCGTGGCCCCGGTTGGAGCCGTACAGGAACCGTCCGTCCGGCGACAGGTGAATATCCGCGCACGCGTTATCGCCTTGATAGTCCGCCGGCAGCGTCGAGATCGTCTGCACGACGGTGAGCCGTCCCTCCTCCGCGTCGTATGCGTACGCGGTGATCGTGCTGTTCAGTTCGTTAATTCCGTAAGCGAACGGCAGCGTCGGGTGGAATACGAAGTGCCGAGGCCCCGAACCCGGAGCGACGCTCGTCTCGCTGTGCGGCACCATCCGGCGGTTCGCCAGATCGAGCTTGTACACGATCAGCTTGTCCATGCCGAGGTCGGAGGCGACGGCGTACCGGTTCGCGCGGTCGACGATGACGGAGTGGGCCCGCGCCTGGGTCTGAGCCGGCGCGACGCTGGAGCCTTCGTGCTTATGCACGTCGGCCGCCGGCTCGATCCGCCCGTCCTCCGCCAGCGGAGAGAGGCTGATCGAGCCGCCGTGATAGCTGGACGTGATGACGAACTTGCGGGAGCGATCCAGCGTGATGTGGCACGTCGTGGCGGGAAGCGTAATCTCCTCGTTCAGCTTCCGCAGCTTGCCCGCGGCGGAATCGAACGCGAACGCGGCGGCCGCCCCGCATTTCCGCCCTTCCGCGTCCTGGCCTTCCATAATCGCGTAGAGCCTTCCGGCTTCCGCGTCGATATCCAGGAACGTCGGGTTGCGCAGCCCGTCCGCTTGGTCGAGCAGCTTCAACGTTCCTTCCGCCGCGTCGAACGAGCATGCGTACAGTCCCGGCCCGCCCGCGTCCGCGTAGGATCCGATAAAAGCAAAAGTTTGCGTAGTCGCCATAAGCAGGCGCACCTCCATAATCGGCTATTTGATCTCTAAAACTGCATTTTACCACTAATCCCGCCGGAAGGCACCTGAGCGTTGACGCGGCAGGCGGGAGTCGGCCCGATAGCGCCTGAACCGCGGTTCCCTTGCCGCACGACTGGCGCGATTTTTTTTCGAATAGCCCAAAACCGTTTGGCCCGTTGCGAAGTCTAATCGTCAGAGAGAGCAGCGGTGCTATGTC
>NZ_JACJVR010000037.1 GCF_014212175.1 Cohnella xylanilytica
TCGTTACTACTTAGGTTCCCCATATTAGGGGAACTTTTTTTTGATGTTCGTAAGGAGATCGAGCCCCTCGTGTCGAAGTAATAGGAGCAGAGTTGAAATCGAGCGAGGAGTGACGGAAATGCGGCTGACACCGGAGCAAGTGATGACGATTTGCAAGGGCGACAAGGAAATCGCTTCCGTTGTTCAATTCCTTCTCAATCAACAGGCGGATCGCATTGAGCAACTTGAACGTCGTGTACATGAACTGGAACGGCAACTCAAAAGCAATAGCAGCAACAGCAGCAAGCCCCCTTCGAGCGATGGCCTGCGCAAACCGACGAATTTGCGCACGTCAGGCGGCAAAAAAGGAGCGCCCAAGGGACACCGCGGCACGACACTGTGTCAAGCGGAGCAACCGGATGAAGTGGTCGTCATTCCCCTGGATTCTTGCCCTTGCTGTCAAGGATCGCTGACCGATGCGGAACGCAAGACGGTGGAGAAGCGACAAGTATTCGATTTGCCGCCTCCACGTCTGTTCATCACCGAGTTTCAAGCCGAAAAGGCCTACTGTTCGCATTGTCGCTGCATGCAAAGCGCCTCGTTCCCGGAGCAAGTGAAAGCTCCGGCCCAATACGGCGACGGTTGGGTCGCATGGACCGTCTATTTGCATGCCTATCAGTTGCTGCCGCTGGACCGGATTTCCCGCTTGTTTAGCGATCTGACTGGCCATGGACCCAGCGAAGCTACGTTGCTCACCCTACTGGAGAAGTCCTCGGACGCGCTGCAGCCCACCGAGAAAATCCTAATCGACCGCTTGCTCGAGAAATCCGTCGTGCATGCCGATGAAACGGGATGCCGAGTCGGCGGCAAGACCGGGTGGATGCATGTGATCTCCGACGAGAAGTATACGTTGCTTCGTTTTCATGCGCAGCGTGGGAGCAAGGCGATGGATGCGCACGGTTTTTTGCCGAGATACGCCGGGACGGTGGTCCACGATTGCATGCAAGGGTACTTCAAGGATCACTATTCGTTTGACCACGCACTCTGCAACGTACACCTGCTGCGGGAATGCAAGGGTATTGCGGAGCACGACGGGCATGTGTGGGCCAAGCAGATGAGCGAGCTCCTGAAAGAAAGCTGGCGGCTCGCAAGCGAATCTCGACAAGCGAATACGTCGGTGCGTGCAGAAGTCATTTTCAACATTCTCGCCCGCTATGACGCGATTCTGGAGACCGGTCAGCAGGAATGGTCGAAAGACCAAGTGCGCGAAAAAACCGGGACGCGTGGCCGTAAAATAAAGAGCAAGGCAGGCAACTTAGGCGAACGGTTATTGAAGCACAAAGCGGCGATCCTGTCGTTTCTTTGGCGAGCCGAAACGCCGTTTGACAATAACCAGGCGGAACGAGACTTGCGGATGGTAAAGGTAAAGCAAAAGATCTCTGGCGCGTTTCGCACGGAAGCCGGAGCATTCATCTTTGCTCGACTGCGAAGTGTCGTATCCACCTTGCTCAAGCAAGGACTTTCCGTTCTCCCGTCCCTTTCCCTCGCCCTTCGCGGGCACCCTATTCTTCCATAGACCTAAGTAGTAACGAT
>NZ_JACJVR010000038.1 GCF_014212175.1 Cohnella xylanilytica
TTCTCTCTGCGAAAGTTGAGGTAATAAGTTAAAAGAGATAAACGGAGACATTGCAAAGCTTGTTGAAAAGTTAAATGTCGAGTTTGAAAGTGCAACGGGTATTTCAAGTAGTCTAAGTTTGCCAACCAACCTTCAGTCCTTGTACACCTCCTTTTTAGTAAACACGATTTATGGTGAAGATGAAGTTCCGTTAGAGCAACGGGGGGATGGCATTAAGGTTAGGTATATTCCCAGCATATTGAATTATATAGCCAATATATCAAACAAACAATTTATCTGGGGATTTGAAGAACCGGAAAATTCTCTAGAATATAAGCTTTGCACAAAGATGGCAGAGGACTTTGAAAAGGTTTATTCAAAGGTAATTCAAATTTTTACTACCAGTCATTCTCCTGCGTTTATTTCCATAAATAATACTAAGACGTCTTTGTATAGGATTTATAAGCAAGGGTACCAAACTAAGGTGGTATCCTTAAACAAATCCGATCAGGGATCTGTTCATGTGTTGAATGAAGAATTAGGTCTAACAAAGTTATTGCAGGACCAACATGAATATTACTTAAAGAGAGTAGAAGAAATTGAACTCCAAAAGCGCGAGTTGCAGATACTACAAGACGAAATAGCTACGAGTCGAAAACCAACGGTAATAACTGAAGGGAAAACTGATAAAATGATTCTTGAAACGGCATGGTCGAAGTTATACCCAGAAAGAGAGATGCCGTTCAATATTACTAGCTGTGATTTAGAAGATGGCACTTCAGGTGGGGGGGCTGCAGGGTGTGGCATACTGAGGAAACAACTAGAATCAGTAAGACATGATAGTCCGAACATCATTATTGGGTTATTTGATTATGATCAGGCTGGAATGGATGCATTTAAGCTAGATAAAAACTACACATTAACTGAAGGATATTCAAATATCAAGAGGAATAAAAACGGAAGAGGGTTTGCAGTACTTCTTCCAATCCCTGAAGGAAGAGAGGATTTTGAGACAACCAAAAACCTACCTATTGAGTTTTACTTTGAAGAGGCCGATTTGCGCAAAGAGGTTGATGGTTACTCCCTCGGATTGATTCAACCTGTACTTCAAGCAAAATTTATGGGCGTGATCGTTAAACAATTTGAGACTAATGAACTGCAGTATGCTCAAGTTGAAAGTAATACAAAAACAGTTTTTGCCGAGAAAATTGTTCCGACCTTTGAACCCAGTAGCTTTAGGAATTTTGATATGCTCTTTAGTATTTTTGACAAAATTATTAATGACCAAGTTTAGGATAAAGAGGGGGCACCTGCGGGTGTCCCCTTCGTGTTGAAACTTGCCGTTACAGACAGCGCGAAGAACCATATCACAAGTGAAGCGAAAATTTTTGCAAGCAGGGTATATCACTGGCTGACTTGATCAATTTTATACGCGCTCTTATGATAAAGCAGCCTGTGAAGTACCCTCAAATTCTTCAGGATGGTGCCTCTGTATTCGTGGTATACGTCCACGTGTATTCAATCGGTTCCCACGACCAATTCACGTCGCGCTTTAAGATCCGCCCCAAGCTCGGCCAGGGGAAATGATAGGCTAGCACCAGCAGTTGTTCCTCGGCAGCGCGGTTCAGCAGCATGCGTCGCGTGCGGACGGTCTGCTCAGGGTCCAAATCGAAGGCGGTAAGCCAGTCGGGGTGTTCCGGCGTCAGCTTATAATGAGACCAAGCGTCTCCGACTACCAGCATCGAATCGCCTTTGGAGGAGACAAGGAACGCGCTGTGTCCGGGCGTCTCTCCTTTGGCGGAAATCGCGGCAATTCCCGGAATAATGACTTCTTCATCATCGATCAGCCTTAGTTTTGGTTGAAGGCGAGTAAGGCAGTCCTGAGCCAATTGCACCGTTCTTTGTTTGAGAGGTTCCGGGAGTGCTAGAGAACTTAAATCGGGTTGTTCCATCCAGAACGTCCACTCTGCTTTGGAGAGTACGTAAGTGGCGTTAGGAAAAGAAAATCGATCTTCTTCGTCGAAGATTCCGCCATAATGATCGGTGTGAGCATGAGAAAGGATGATGGTATTAATCGACTCAGGAGCAATGCCGAATGTTTGCAGGTTCGAACGCACCTTACCGACGAAGTCTGCTCTGCCGCTCGGTCCCGGCAAATGTCCAAGCCCCGTATCGATAAGAATTTGATGCTGTCCTGTATGAATGTACAGAACGCTAATCTGCATCGGCACATGCGTACTAGGCAAAGCATATTCTCTGAGGGTGGCAGCTACTTCTTCTTTGGTTGCATTTGTTATGAGAGAGGTAGGCAGCGAATAGCTTACTTCATCACTGATTACAAGGCAGTAGAAATCTCCGAGCGTTAAGGGATAGACTCCGGCAGGACGGATATCCGGCGTGCTTGATTGGAAATGATTCTGCATCATGTAGTCTCCTTTTTCTTTGAATAAGATGGGGGATCTCAATGTTGTTTCGCTTGTTGAGCTTGATTATACTGTATTTGTGCCGACGGGACGTGGGCGCCTTAATCATAGGTTTCCTAGTAACAGTTAGGAGCGGTGGATATGAACGATAGCGAGCGACGCAAGGTGCTCGGCGAGTTTTTACGCAATAGACGGGCAAATCTTTGTCCGGGTGACGCAGGGTTCCCGCCCACCAATCCCCGCAGGAAGCCGGGGTTGCGCCGCGAGGAGGTTGCGCAGATCGCCAATGTTGGCGTTTCCTGGTACACTTGGCTGGAACAAGGACGCGATATTCACCCTTCAGTGCAAGTACTGGAAAGCCTGTCCCGGGCGCTCAGACTTACCCCGGACGAACGGCGCCATCTCTACCTGCTCTCCGGGCAATCTCTCCCACCTCAAGTGAATCAAATAGAGGAAAAGACCGGCTCCTTATTGCAGCAAGCGGTCAATGAACTCGGATCGGCTCCTGCCATTGTGATCGGACGGCGCTGGGATTACTTGGTGTGGAACAAAGCGGCCAACGACATATTTGCGATTTCCCAGCCCGATCGGATAAACCCGTCTTACGAATTGAATTTGCTGTGGCAGTTTTTCGCCAACCCGGTATTGAAAGGGCGATTCCGGGCTTGGGAGCAGGTCGCGAGCGGCGTGGTGGCGGAATTTCGCACGGCAAAAGCCCGTTATTTGGAGGATTCTTCGTTTGAAGGGCTAATCGAGGATTTGAAGGCAGTCAATGCCGATTTTGGCCGGCTATGGCTGCAACACCATGCGCGCAGCGTCCTTGATGGATATATTGCGTTGGAGCATCCAGTGCTAGGGATTCTGGAATTCGAGCATACCACGCTGCAGGTTCCCAGCGATCCGGACATCAGAATGATGATGTTTTTGCCGTTACAGGAAACGCGAAACAATCTGGTTCATTATTTTGAACGCAATCAGTAAGGTGATCCACGTGCACCTCAAAGTGCCTCGCTGCCGAATCGTCAGCCTGTCTTGCAGATCATAGAAATAAAATCCATGTGAGCATCAAAAAAGGAGCATGCTGCGGCAGCTCCTTTATCGATTTTCCCCGATGGAACCGTAAGGAGAACCGTATCACAAGTGACGGCGAAATTTTCAGTCATAGTGTGTGGCATGATTAGGTACAGGACAGATTATACGATAAGGAATCACCAAAGTAAACCGATTTAACTTAAATAGTTAATTTAATAAAATTCGTTAATGAAAATTGTGATTCCATCGGTTTTCCTATACTATTGTAGAGTAAGCATCAAAGGAGGCTCCAGTCGTGAGGAAACCGATGAGCGCTAATCATTACTTGAACAAAATTAAGCCTATCGTTCGAAAAACGAAGTCAGCCAATTGAGATAGGCGATATCGCAAAATATATGGATATTAGTAAAGTGACGCTATATAAACATTTTTCATCCAAAGATGATATCATCGAACAGGTTGTCGAATATGAAATTCAGTACTTGCAGCAGGCTGATATCGTTGTAAATGATGATTCCCTCTCTTATGTAGATCGCTTCCAAAAAACTTTTCTGCAGTCGCTGCTGTGCGTTGTTTATTTATCTGACCTGTTCCTGCAAGATCTCAAGGAATTTTATCCGACGCTGTATGATAAGCTAGTCCTGGCCCAATAAAATCGAAATAAGAATTTACAGGCTTTTTTTGAGACCGGGATGGACCGGAAGGTTTTCAACAGAATGAATCCCATGCTGCCCTTGATTCAAGATGACGCCACGCTGCGGCGCATCATGGAACCGAATTTCAGTATTCAATGGTATGATCTCACGTTGAAACAAGCGATAATCGAATATTAAAAGATGAAACAATATCAAATGATTAGGCCGGAACATCTGGATGCGATTGACGATTCCAATTTTGAGAGTCAGGTAGCGGAAATTTTACTAACAATTTCGTGAGCATATCTGTGGGTTGGCTTTTAACTTGCCGTTACAGACAGGGTGGAGAATCGTATCATAAATAAATAAACCGGCTACTTGCAGAGGAGCATATCAGCCTGCCATAGTTGGGAGCCATACTGTGCCTGCAGATCATCCAGCACACCCGGCTTGCTTACTGTTGCGGCTACACGGTCCCCCCCTATCAAGCAACCGGCGAGTTATACGTGAAGCCAAGCCTCCTGACGCTCCTGTAATGAACCATGTTTGCATGCCAAACACCTCCAATCGTTGTCTTCCACTGAATCATAAATGCACGAATTCCTCGCTTTCCCGTCTCAAGCGTTCGAACCGTTCCATATATAACAGGTTGTTCTTAAGAAAGCGTCAAAGGACCAAAAACGTGCAATGACGGCGCAGGGATAGCCTCCCTTACGCCGCCATTTTGAGGTTAATGCCCCTTTTGTGAGCGGGGTGTTCTTAAAGTGAGCTAAAAATCTACTTTTAAAACTTACGGATTGATAAATTGCATCGCCTGCAGCATCCGCTTCAACAGGACGGCACTTTGCGCGCGGGACGCATATTCCCGGGGGCCGAACTCCGTTTCGGTCAACCCGCGGATGATGGAGGCTTCGGTCAGCCGCTCCACCGCGGCATCCGCCCAAGGCGCGATGTCCGCTGCGTCGGCGAACGTTCTCGCCGTCGCCCCGTTCGCATCCGGCGCATGTCCGCCGTACTCCATCGCCCTGACGATCATGACCGCCATTTGTTCGCGGGTAACGGGAGCCTCCGGCCGGAACGTCCCGTCCCCCAAGCCGTTAATGAGCTGATGTTGTTGAGCGGCCCAGACGGCCCCCGCATACCACGCTCCCGGCGCCACGTCCCGGAAAGGCGTCGAATCGTTTGGTTCATCGTCCAGGCCGAGAGCGCGCACGAGCATGGCGGCAAATTCGGCGCGGCTGATGTGATCGTCCGGCACAAATCGGTCTTGCGTTCTTCCTTCGACAAGCAGCTTGTTCGCCATCAGGACGATATCCTTTTGTGCCCAATGCCCGTTCAAATCCGCAAACGTATGATCCGATTGGATGACCGAATAAGCGCCGTTATAAAGCGAACGCATCGTCACCAGGGGGGAGCCGTTGTTCGAGAAGACAGCCGGTGCGAACCGCAGCCGCCCGTTTTCGTCGATGCGTACGGCAGTCGCTCGATCCGGATTGGCCGGTTCGGGCAGAGCGGCCGTCAGCGTCGCGTACGTTCGGCCCCAATCGATGCTGCTGCCGTCGCGGGCCTGGAGCGAATACACGACCGGATGAGGGAGCAGCGGCTCTCCCCCCGCTCTCGCGATCGCTCCGTTCCCGTCGTCGCTGACGGAACCCGCAGCCGCCGCGATCCCGAAGGTAATAGCCGCATCCTTCGGAACGCCTTGCAGGACGTGGAGCGGAATGTGCAGGCCATTTCCGTTAACGCGCCATTCCAACAGGGCGTCGGGACGAACATCCAGCGCGCGAAGCAGCGGAGCGGCCGGAAGGTCCATCTTGACCGAGTCTCCGATGTCTTGCGCTTCGATCCGAATGCCGTTCGGCTTAGTTGCCAATGCTTCGGACAATTGCTCCGCCGTCGGGAAAATCCGGGTTATGCGTTGACCGCCGGACGATTCGTACGATGCGTCCACCCACTTGACCACCCCGTTGAATTTGACGATTACCTGGCGGATGGCCGCAGGCTCGTCGCTGCCTGAGGAGCCGCCGGAGCCATTGGAACCAGCAGGAGCCTTGACCGTCACCGTGCGCGTCGCTTCCGCGGCGGCATTGCCGGATGGATCTTCCACACTGTACCGCAGCGTATACTTACCCGCCTGGCTTGTATCTACCGTTCCGGTCACGACAATGCGATCGGAGATGTCGCCGTAGTAGGCATCGGTCGCTTGCGCTCCGGGATCGGCAAACGCTGCGCCCAGCGGCACGTTCATCGCGGAATCGCCGAGCAGCGTGAGAACGGGAGGCTGCGTATCTTGCACATAGACCGTGCGCGTCACGGTCGCAGCCGCATTGCCTGCGGCATCGGAAACGTTATAAGCTAGCGTATAAGTGCCGAGGGTCGACGTATCCACCGTTCCGATCACCGTGATCGAAGCGGAAAGGTCGCCGTCCTGCACATCCTGCGCCGTTGCGCCGGGATCGACAAACGGGCTGTTCGCTTCCACCGTCATGGGATTCGGTCCGTTCAAATAAATCGCCGGTCCGTCTCCGTCGTACACGTTCACATCGCGGATGACCGCGGCGGTATTCCCGGCGCGGTCCGTGACCTCATATTGAATCGGGTAATTGCCGAGGCGGGTCGTGTCAACGGCTCCCGAAATCGTGATGGACGAGGCCGGAATCGCGCCGTCAATCGCATCAAGCGCCACCGCCCCCGGTTCCGCATACGTCCCGCCTTGCGGGATATTCATCGGATTGCTGCCGTTCAGCGCAAGCTCCGGCGCCGTGTTGTCCAGCACGAACGCATTCGATACCGCGTCGGCGACATTCCCGGCCAGATCTTGCGCGCGGATATGCAAGTACCAGTTGCCGTCCCCGCTCGTCTGCCGCAGCGTGTCGCCGTCGGCAAAATCGGTCCAGCCGTCTGCGGGAACGGCCGTGTCTTGCGTCCATGCGTATTGCAGCGAGGCTGTGTCGACGCCGCTTTCCGCATCCGTCACGGTTACGGTGCTCTCCGCCGTGTGCGAAGGCATCGCTTGGCCGTTCGCGGCGAACTGAACGTCGGGAGGCGTTCCGTCTCGCAGCACGGTGATCGTGTACGTTCGAGGCGGCTTCAAATACGGTTCAACCCGAACAGGGATGACCGTCGATGCTCCCGAGACGCTTACGGTCGCCGTGCTGCCGCTGGCTTGCGGCTGGTTGTCGACATACAGCTGGGCGTTAGCCGCGTCCGCCAGCGTTGCCTTGATATGCACGCTTGATTCCGACAGGCCGACGAAGGTATAAGCGGTGACCGAAGGGGAAAACGCGGGATCCATATCGCCCTCCTGCACCTTCAGGCCGCTCAGACGGTCATTGCCCGGCACGTCCGTTTGACCGTAATAATCACTATCTCCCGGGCCGGCTCCCCAAGCGACGACGGTGCCGTCCGACTTCAGCGCCAGCGAAAGAGTCCCTCCCGCCGCGATTGCCACCACCCCGGAGAGTCCGGCCGGCACTTCTATTTGATCATAAAAATCATCTCCCCAGGCGACAACGGTGCCGTCCGATTTCAGCGCCACCGAATGAAGCCCTCCCGCCGCGATCGCCACCACCCCGGTAAGCCCGGCCGGAACGTACGATTGACCATGAAAATCACCGCCCCAGGCGACGACGGTGCCGTCCGCCTTCAGCGCCATCGAGTGCATTCCTCCCGCCGCGATCGCGACCACCCCGGTAAGTCCGGCCGGCACGGTCGTTTGACCACTGCTATTACTTCCCCAGGCGACGACGGTGCCGTCGGCTTTCAACGCCAGCGAATGAAACCCTCCCGCCGCGATCGCCACCACCCCGGAGAGTCCGGCCGGCACGGTCGTTTGACCATAATAGTTATCTCCCCAAGCGACGACGGTGCCGTTCGATCTCAGCGCCAGCGAATGTTGCGTTCCCCCCGAGACGGCCTTCACGCCGGAGAGCCCGGGCACGTCCGTTTGACCGTAACGGTTATCTCCCCAGGAGACAACGGTGCCGTTCGCTTTCAGTGCCAGCGAATGATACGCTCCCGCTGCAATTGCCGTCACTCCGGTAAGCCCGGCCGGCACGGTCAATTGACCAAGATCCGGGTCGTCGTCCCCCCAGACATCTCCCGGGCTGCCTCCCCAGGCTTCGACGGTGCCGTCCGACTTCAGCGCCAGCGAATGAATCGATCCCGCCGCGACAGCGCCACCCTTGACCGGCTTGGCAAGCCCGTTCGGCACGTTCGTTTGACCCTCATCATTATTTCCCCAAGCGACGACGGTGCCGTCCGACTTCAGCGCCATCGAATGCATCTCTCCCGCCGCGACCGCCACGATCCCGGCAAGTCCGGCCGGCACGGTCGATTGACCGCTACTATTATTTCCCCAGGCGACGACGGTGCCGTCCGATTTCAGCGCCAGCGAATGATTCAATTTCGCCGCGACCGCCACGACCCCGGAAAGTCCGGCCGGCACGGTCGATTGACCGCTACTATTATTTCCCCAGGCGACGACAGTGCCGTCCGATTTCAGCGCCAGCGAATGATTCTCTCCGGCCACGATCCCCGCCACCCCGGTAAGTCCGGCCGGCATGGCCGATTGACCAAACGTATTACTTCCCCAAGCGACAACGGTGCCGTCCGATTTCAGTGCCAGCGAATGCAACGCTCCCGCCGCGATCGCCACGACCCCGGCAAGTCCGGCCGGCACTTCCGTTTGATGCTGACTATTTCTTCCCCAGGCGACGACGGTGCCGTCCGGTTTCAGCGCTAGCACATGGGCGCCTCCCGCGGCGATCGCCACAACCCCGGTAAGTCCGGCCGGCACGTCCGTTACCCCATTATGATTATCACCCCAGGCAACGACGGTGCCGTCCGATTTCAGCGCCAGCGAATAATTCGCTGCCGCTGCGATATCGATCACTTTCCCCGGCCCGGCAAGCTCGGCCGGCACGTCCGTTTGACCAGCGCTATTGCTTCCCCAGGCGACGACGGTGCCGTCCGACTTCAGCGCCAGCGAATGATAGGCTCCCGCGGCGATCTTCACAATTCCGCTTCCCGCTTCCGTCTGCGCCGCATCGGCCTTCCCGGAACCGTAAGGAACCGCTGCAGTCAGCAGCAATACGAAAGACAAAACAAGAGGAATGACTCTTCGCCTTTTCATGAATAACATGATAAACACTCCCACATTCTACGACTCGATTTACATATTGGATCTATTTCGTCATCATTCTGCCATCCCGAATTTTGTCGTCTATTGTTGGCTCCCCCCGAACTACGGATTTATAATTTAATGAGCACCTAGTAGATTATTATTATGCGGGACAAGCAAGGCTTCAACGAGCAATAATGGCGAATGTGTCGGTTAACGAACACGTTTGGCCAAGGTGTCGGGTAAAATTTTCCGGGAAAATCGGGAGGGATTCGGATGAGCGGGAACACGACCGATCTGCGGGTGGTCCGCAGCAAACAGGCGATTCGGGATGCGCTGGTGGAATTGATCGAAGAGAAGGGTTTCGAAGCGGTTACAGTCAAAGACATTACGACGCGGGCCAGAATCAACCGCGGCACGTTCTACGACCATTATCAGGACAAATACGATCTGATGGCCAAATGCGAAGAAGAGATCATGGTCGGGATGTCCAACATTGCGAAGGAGATTATTCCATCTTTGAGAACGGAACTGCAGCAGTCGCCATCCCGATTGGCGATTTATCCGTTCGTTGCAGCCATCTTCGCTTTCATGAACGGGCACAGCCGATTCATGAGAGCGGCGTTGGGACCAAAGGGAGACATGTCTTTCCAGATCAGGATCAGAGCGTTCATGCAAGAGACGATGCTGGGGAAAAGCCCGGACGTGCTGATCAATGAAGAAGAATGCCTCGTTCCGGCAAAGTATTTTGCTACGTACGTGGGATCGGCGCACCTCGGCGTGATTCAACAATGGCTGGAGAGCGGCAGGCAAGAGTCGCCCGAGGAAATGGCGCGCATCCTGACAACCATTCTGGTGCACGGTCCGTTGTATGCGGCCGGATTGAAGAAGCTGCCCCAGTCCTGAAGCGCCTGTTGCCGATTCTTACAAGTTGGGGCACAAATCCGAATGAATGGACGGAATCGATAATAAAACGGCGTTTTTACTAGTTTTGATATGTTAATCGTCGCATCGGGAGTTCATTCGGCCCCCGGATTTATTTCCGGATCGAGATTGACAAGCTGCCGGCACTGCGAAACGCGACCGCAGCGTTCGGAGCTCGACGTCACTTTGCGGGGCGGAACGGCAACCGGAAGGCGATAGATCCCCCAAAAAAAATTCAATCGCTACATAAGATGCAGAGGCCATCCTAAGTCATTTTGGCGACTTTTGGGACGGCCTCTTCGTCAACCGCCGCCTCTTTTTCTCGCCCGATACTGCTGCGGCGTGACGCCGATCGTTCTCTTGAACAAATTCGAGAAGCTGCCCAGGCTGATATAGCCGACCCGTTCCGCGATATCGGTTATTTTCAATTCCGATTCCTCCAAGAGCCGCATGGCCTCCCGGATTCGTTCGCGGATGATGGCGTCCGACAACGATAGCCCGGTCTCCTTCTTGAACAGCCTGGATAAATACGCCGGGTTCAGATACACGTGCGACGCCAGTTCTTCCCGGGTGATCTCCTGGCTCAGCCGCGATCGAATGTATTGTCTCACCTTGGCGACGACGGCGGAGGATAGCTGATCGCTTGCCTTCAGCAACTGCACGGCCGCCTCCAGGCAATCGATCGCCCAGCTCTGCAGAGCCGCCGGGCTTCTCGGGCAGCCCGCCTTGTCCGTCAAGCCCTTGAGCTTCGCCGACTCGTGCACGGACAGCCCCTTCTGGGCCAATACGGCATGAATGATAAAGAGAACGCCGTAGACGAACGGACGATACGCTTCCTTCGTCCAACCGTCCGCCTCGCAGCTTAGGAACCATTGCTTGACGCGGCGCTCCAGCTCCTCGCGTTCTCCGAGCTCGAGAAGGGTGGCCCATTCGGCGAACAGGCCGACGGGAGCCGCGGCGGGCCGCTTCTCGGGTTGCTTGTCCCGCCGCGGATCTTCCGCGGGGAACACTTGCCGGGAACGACCGACGTTCCTCTGCTCTCTCTCCGTTACGTCGGCATAGGCTCTTAAGACATCCGGCAGGAGGACGGGCGCGCTGATATAGATGGACAACGAACATTGAAGCAGCCGTTCGCATTCGTTCAGGAACCGCCGGCAATTGCGTTCCAGCGAGCCGCCGACGCTCCCTCCTCCGCGCCTCTCATAGACGATCGCCAGATTCAGACCGGCGTGATTCTGAATCACGGCGCCTTCCCGTTCCTCCAGGATCAGCTCTCCGGCCAAATTGCGCAGCGCGTATTCCATAATAGCCTCATCCCGCGCGCTGAGGTCTTCCTTCCACTGCTCCATGCCTAACAGAACAAGGATGAACCGGTCGTCCGGCGCGAAGCTCAAGCCGTAAATCTCCGCGGACCGCCGCAACGAATCCGGATGAAGCGACGAGCGTTGGCTGAGAATATCCTGCCAGAAGCGTTCCACCAATAACGGCAGCTGATGCTCCCACTTTCTGCGGTAATCCTGCATAAGGAAGTCGTATTTTTCCCGCTCCTTTTGCTTGCCGACTTCGGCAATGGCATTCCCCGCCGCTTTTCTCAGCTGCTCGTAATCGACGGGCTTCAATAAGTAATGGAACGCGCCGTGCTGGATGGCGCGCTGCGCATATTCGAAATCCGCATGACAAGTCAGCATGATCGTCCGGGTGTCCGGCGAGTGCCGTTCCGTCCAGGCCAGCAGCTCCAACCCGCTCTTCCCTGGCATCTCGATATCGCATATGAGCAGATCGACCGTATGACGGCTTAACATATCCATCGCTTGTTCCGCGCTCTCCGCAAGACGGACGTCCGTTACGCCCAGCTCGTCCCAATTCACGCCCTGTTGCAAGCCCAGCAAGGCGAAGTATTGGTCATCGACGATCAAGACCCGATACATCCGAATGATCTCCCTCCTCTCGCAAGGGCAATCTCAGTTCCACAAGACCTCCGCCTTCGGGATCGTTGCGGAACGAGAGAGTCGCCCGTTCGTCATCGAACATAGCCAAGCGCCTGCGCACGTTCCATATTCCTAAATGCCGGTCGGTCGGCTCCCTCTCGTAGGCCCCGAGATTAAGCCTCTCGAGCTGCTCCCCGGAGAAGCCCGGCCCGGAGTCCCGGATTCGGATCACCATGCGCACAGCCCCATCCTCCCCCGCTTCCTCGCTCGCCGTCAACTCGATCCGGAAGGGCTTCCGATTGTTGACGAACCCGTGCTTCATAGCGTTCTCTACGAAGGGTTGCACCAGCAGCGGCGGAATCGGCGCGTTCTCGAGCTGTTGCGGCAGCCGCTCCTCGAAGACGATCCGGTCCGGGTACATCACCCTGTGGATCTCCATATAGTTGCGGATATGGCTGAACTCTCCGGCAAGAGGAATCCAGGTCTCGTTCGTGCTCATCAGGAATCGGAAGTAGGCGACGAGGTGGCCGATCATCTTCTTGATCAGCTGATCCTTCCGCAGGTCGACGAGATGGAAGACGATATTCAAGGAATTCATGAAGAAGTGGGGATGAATCTGAGCTTGAAGATGCTTCAGTTCGGCATGCTGAACCTTCATCCGCTCCTCGTACACGTCGATCTTCAAGCTGCCGATCTGCTCGGCCATTCGGTTGAACTGCTGCGTAATCAATTGGAACTCCTTGGAGTTCCCTTCCTTCAACCGGTAATCCAGTCGTCCCCGGCCCAGAGTGCGCATTCCGCCCGCCAACCGCTGAATGGGCTTGAACACGAGCCGGCTTAATAGAACGAACAGAATGACGATCGTCGCGAGGACCGCGACGGGAATCCACCGGATCACGCGTTGGAACAGAGGCAGCTCGTCCAGCAGCGACCTCTCGTCCAAGAGGATGAAGACGTTGAGATCGGCGAAGAGCGAAGGCTTATTGACGAACAAATAGGCCTTGTCGTCGTCCAGGCGAACGGAGGCGCTGGCACGGTCCGACGGATCGTTCAGATGGCCGCGGATGCGGGAGAGTTCGTCGTCCGAGAATCGCCCCCACAGCAGGTCGCCGTCCCGGGAGACGATGCCGACCCGCTCGTCGCTCCTCGCGGAATCCAATTGGAGCAGCGGCTGGGCCAACGAATCGATGCCGACAAGAACGCCGACGAGCAGTCTCCCGCTCTTGTCCGGCAACGCCTTGTACAGGACCGGTTCGCCGCCGACGGTTACGATCTCCCACTTCTGGGACGTCGGAAGCCGGGACGTTCTCAAGCGGGAGGACAATCCTTCGCGAATGGCCTCCTTCTCCCGGTAGTATTCTTCTCGGCTGCTGAGGAACAGCTCGTCCCGATCCTGATGATAGACGAAGACGCTTCGTATAACGGAGTAATAGCTGACGTCGTTGTACCATTGATCCATCAGCTTCCTTATCGACAAATAATAATTGACGCTGTCCGGGCCGCTCTCCGCGTACAGCTCGAGCAGCATGCTGTCGTTTGCCGTGCGAAGCAAGTAGATGCCGGTCTGTTCAAGCAGCTCGTCGAGTCCTCCCAGATGAAGGGCCAACGTGCCGGACGCGGATTCGGAGACCTTCTCCCGCACGATGTTCGTAGAATAAATATTGGTATAGTACAGAAATAGAAAAAGAGGCGTTACGAGGAGCAGCACCGGAACGCTTACCTTCAATCGCAACGATAGTCTCACGGTCTCTCTCCTCTACAAGGTTCGTTCGCGCCGACGCGGCACGAAAGGGGGAAGACGTCGAGCGTCCTCCCCCTTGCCTTATTTAGGCTGCTTCGCTTGCCACTCCTCGTACTGCTTCTGGACTTCCGCGCGGATCTTCTCGATCCCGTTGGCCTTCAGCTTGCCGTTGTATTCCGCCAGCACCTTGTCCGCGTCCAGGCTTCCCGTCTCGAGCAGCGGACGATACTCCTTGATGATGTTGCTGACGACCGACACCTCCGTCTTGACGGGATCCGTATTGAAGTTGAAGCCGAAGGACTTGACCTTATGCGCCTTCTCGTTGTATTCCTTGAACTTCTCCCACTTATCCGGGCTCTCCCCTTCCCACAGATACGTGAGCGTCTGATTCCCGAACATCCATTCGATGCCCGGCGCCCACCCCGTGTCCGCTCGCGTGGCGATGCCGTCCGGCAGCTTGATGAAGTTCTCCTTGCCTTCCACCTTCACGTATTGCCGGCCTTCCACGCCGAAGTCGATCAGATTGACGAGATGCTTATCGGTGTGCAGAAGGTTAAGCAGCATCATCGTTCGCTCCGGATCGACGGAGGTGCGCCCGATCGCCATCATGGAGTTGCTGACGCTCGCGGTGCTGATCTCGGGATCGTTGCCCTTCAGCTTGACGAGTTCGATGCCGGTGGCGGCGGAGTCTTCCTTGTCGGAATCCGGCTTGTCCGAACCGAACTTCATCCACGTCTTGCCCGCCTTCAGCGCGTCCTCGGCGCTAGTCTTGGTCGTGGCGGCATCCTGATTGATATACCCCTTCTTGAACCAGTCGCTGTAGAGCCTCATCCGGTAGATCGCCGCTTCGGACTCCATGGAGCTGATAATCATCTTGTCCGTCTTCGTATCCAGCACGATGCCGGCCGGCGCGCCGGCGACCAGCTCGTAGCGGAAGTTCTCCTTCATGCTCGGTATCGTCTTATCGAAGTAGCTCAGCGTATCGGACCCGCTGCCCGACAGCCAGATCGGCGCGAGGCCGGGCTCCTTCTCCTTAATCGTCTGAAGCCAGGGCTCCAGATCCTCGAGGGTATGGATAGAGTCGACATCGAAGCCGTACTTATCGATCAGATCCTTCCGGAACATGATGGTATGGCTCTCGCCGATCTCCTTGTTCGTCGGGATCGCGTAGATCTTGCCGTCCACCCGGCCGCCGTCGAAGAACCTCGGGTCCAGCGAATCCGTGATCCCCTTCCCGTATTCGGCCAGCAGGTCGTCCAAGGGCAGGAACGCGCCCTTCGCCACGTTGTTGGCGAAGTCGGCCCAGTTGGGCGCGAAGGTCAGATCGACCTGTTCCCCGGATTGATAAGCCAGAACCATCTTCTCCGCCCAGGAAGACCAGGGGAGTCCCTGGAAGTCGATCTCGGCGTTGATCTTCTCTTTCAGGTACTTGTTGATCTCTCCGATGACCGCTTCAGAGTCCTTCTGCGGGAAGTTCCCTACCGTATACACCTTGAGCTTGCGGTACTTCGAGATGTCCGGCTTGGCGCCTCCGGCATCGGCGGTCGCCGTTCCGCCGGCCTTCGGTTCCTCGCCAGGCGAACCGGACGAGCTTGAGCCGTTGCCCGAGCAACCGGAGATGACCAGCGCGGCCGCGATGACCGAAGCCAGCGCCATCCCCCACCCTTTCGCTACCTTCATTTCGTAGTGCCTCCCTAATCGTTCTATTATCTATCTCTAACCGGCCTAATTCGCCAGGGTTAGACGGCTTAACCCTTGATCGCCCCGACGGTCAATCCCTTGGTGAAGTACTTCTGGAAGAAGGGATACACGAACAGAATCGGTCCGATCGAGACGACCACCATCGCCATGCGAAGACTCTCCGTCGGCACCGTCTCTTGGACAAGCAGAGCGACGCCGCTTCCCGCCAATTGATTTTTGAAGAACTCGGCTTGGCGGATCATCTGAATCATGACGTACTGCAAGGAGAATTTATCGGTATCGTTGATGAACAACAAGGAGTTGAACCAGTCGTTCCAATACATGAGCGTCGTGAACAGGCCGATCGTAGCCAGAACCGGCAGCGAGATCGGCAGGACGAGCTGGAAGAAGATGCGCCACTCCGAAGCTCCGTCCAGCTTGCCCGATTCGATCATCTCCTCCGGAACCGTCTGCTGGAAGAAGGTGCGCGTGATGAAGATATAGAAGGCGTTCGACAGCCCCGGCAAAATAAGGGCGATGAGCGAATCTCTCAGGTGCAGATAGTTGATATAGAAGAGATAGAACGGAACGAGTCCCCCGGAGAAGAGCATCGTGATCAGAAGGTAGAGATTAAAGGCCTTCTTGAACGGAAAGTCCTTGCGGAAGAGGGGGTACGCGTACAGGGCGATCAGCAGCACCGCCAAGATCGTACCGACGAAGGTGACGGTCAGCGTGACCCCGTAGGCTTTGAACAGCGTCTCCGAATCGTTGAAGAGATACCGGTACGCGGACCAATCGATCTCTTCGGGCCAGAACTTGTAGCCCTTCAAGGTAAGCAGCTTCTCGTTGGACAGGGAGATGGCGACGATCAGCACGAGGGGCAAGATGCATGCAAGACTGAAGACGATGAAAAGAAGATGAAGCCCGATCCCCGCCAATCCGGAGACTTGTTGATAGGCTTTGACGTTCGTTGTTTTGGTCATGTCGATTCTCCGTTCTAGAAGAGTGCCGTATCGCGATTGAGTCTGCGAGCCAGGCTGTTGGCTCCGATGACGAGGAAGAAGCCGACCACCGATTGGTAGAAGTTCGCCGCGGACGACATTCCCAGGTCGTTGAGCTGGATCAAGCCCCTGTACACATACGTATCGATGACGTCCGTCGTCGATCGCAGCGCTCCGGAGTCGAGCGTGACGTGGTAAAACAAGCCGAAGTCGGAGCGGAAGATGCCTCCCAGGTTCAGAATCGTCAGGATGACCATCACGGGAGTCAGGAGCGGAAGAGTGATGCGAACGATCTGCTGCCATTTGCCGGCTCCGTCCATAACCGCGGCCTCATACAGCTCCTCGCTGATTCCGGTAATGGCCGCCAGGTAGATGACGCTGCCGATGCCGACGGAGTGCCACATCTTCGTGAGCCATAAAATATACGGCCATGCCTGAGGGTGCATGTAGGCGTTGACGTCCGAATACCCGAATAGGGGCAGCACATGCTTGACCAGGAAGCCGTACTCCGGATGAAGGAACGCATAGACGATGTAGCTGACGACGACCATAGACAGGAAGTTCGGCATGATCATGACCGTCTGGTAGAACCGCGAAGCGAGCCTGCTGCGCACTTCGTTGACGGCTATGGCCACGGCGACCGATAGAATCAAGCCCGTTACAATAAACGCGGCGTTGTAGGAGATCGTATTGACGGTGACTCGCCAGGCGTCGGAAGTGGCGAAGAGGAAGCGGAAGTTGCTCCATCCCGCCCACGGACTGCCCAGAATGCCGTCGACGTAGTTGATATTCTTGAAGGCGATGAAGATGCCGAACATCGGAATATAGCAATTGATGAAGAATACGGCGGCCGGCGGCAGCAGCATTAACAGCAGCACCCGATACTTCACGACGTTGCGTCCCAGTCGGACCATGCCGCTCGTCCGCCGCGGACTTGCAGGCTTGTTGGATGATGATATTGCGGTCGATCGAATCCCCATGCCTCTAACCTCGCTCGTTGTTCGATAGGATAGGTTCATTATACGAAGGAGGATACCGGATTCTCTCTCTCGGAGATGACCTTCTTTATTCGGAAGTTACTTCTTGCGGAATGCTTCGGAATAGCTTCGGAATAGCCCCGGAATGCGCCGTCATATCCGGAGTGCCCCCTTCGTCCGCTGGAATGGCTGTGGTCCATAAGAGAAGGCCCGCTCCGAGAATGAAGCCGCTCGAAGTGGGCCTGCCTTAAGCCAACTAGCCATCTAGCGATCTAGCCATCTAACCATCTACCGATACAAGGTTTAATGCCGTTCTACGGGTCCGATATCGAGAACCAGGCCGACTCGCCTCCGCTTCCCCGACTCGACCCCGTTCCGGAACGCCAACCGGACGAAGTTATAGGCGCCGTGGTTCCATACTTGAAAGTCGTGGTTCCCGTCCGTCAGCAGGACTTGATAAAAGTCGCCCAGGGAATCGCCCGCCGCCTCCGCGAGGCCTTCGATCGAGCCGGCGTAGCTGCCGACGGCGATGCCGTCCGCGTCTCCGCAAGTCATATAGAGGAGCTCCAGCTTGCGGTCGCCGGACGCGAGACCGGAGCCCAGCACATGGCCGGCGCTCGAGGTAGGGGCATTCGAGAAGGCGCCGACATAGGCGAACAAATCCGCCATTCCGGGCGCGCGCACCGTCGGAGCCAGCCCGTTCTTCCAGCCGCTCGGCGCTCCGGCGAATTCAGCCGCGTCGCACCGGTAGCCGCCGAGAATCAAATTAAGCGACTGCATGCCGCCCATGGAGAGGCCGGCGACGGCTCTATGCTTCCGGTTAGATTCGATTCCCTCCGGAGACGCATCCTTGATATCGGCATAAGTGCGGTAATTGGCTTCGATGAAGGGGATCAAGTCGTATCTGAATTCATAGTCGAAATAATAAAATCCGAGCATGTGGGTGCCCGCGGCGTTAAACGTACGATCCTCCCAGTCATGGGCGCTTCTTCCGTTGGGGAATACGACGATGAGCGGCTCGATGTCGCCGTTCGCGATCAGGTTATCCAGAATATGGGCCAGAACAAAGCTCCCGTCCGCCGTCCCGCTCCCGTGCAGCCACTCGTTCTCGTCTCCTCCTACTCCGTGGAGAAGATACAACGTGTCGTATCGGGTATGCGAGTCGTTCTCGTCATAGCCGGCGGGGACGTAGATCTTGCACGTCTTGCGAATGGCGGCTCCCTCGATCGTCTCTCTGCCGGCCTCGCCGGAATCGATATTCCGATCCGTCGCCAGCCGCCTGGATGAGTGGATATAGTTCCGGACCGTATAGGCGACCTCGCGAATCGTCCCCCGACGCCCCTCCGGCGCCGCCCGCTTGTACTCCTCCGGTATGGCCGTCACAGTCGCGTTCTTCATGGTCGTCGATCTCCTCTCGATCGTAATCTCGGAACGAGCCGAATGCCCGAAACGAGCCGAAGGTCGGCAGCTTCTTCACGGCACGTAACCGAAGCCCAGGATCGTAAACCGCTTGTCCTCTTGGCCCGCGCCATGCGAATCTCGACCGTATGCTCCTCGGCGACCGGCTCGTTGTATAGAAGGACGGCGTTGCAATGCGTCCAGTTCACTTCGTGCGGATCGGCGGTCTTCGCGAGGCGTCCGTCTACTCTTATATCCGCGCTTCCGAAGTCGTCGCGGCCGGAATCCTTGAAGACCAGAATCAGCCGCTTGCTGCGGATCGTCATCCGGAAGGCCCTGTCTCCCGACCCGGGCGCATGCATCCAGTTGTAGGGGAAAAGAGGCGTCGCATACGCGCGATCGTCCATCTCCGCCATCTGCACATCGGCATCGGTATCCGCGAAACCGCCTTCCTCGACGCGGGCGATTCCTTCGGCGTTCCTCCGATCCAGCAGCCGCGTATCGACGAAGTCGTCGCCGATGACCGGCGGCTTGCCGGTCGCGATGTCCTCCCCGTCCGGAGCGGACCGGTCGGCGGCGTCGAACAGCCAGGCGAGGCAGTCGGCCATAACCGTATGCCCCGCGTTCGTCGGATGATAGATGTCGTAGAAAAATTGACGTCTGGAGATGACGTTGCCTTCGGCCTTGCTTCGTCTGAATTGCTCGACCACGGCATCCTTCACGCTGACCATGGGCAGATCGTAATGCCAGCCGACGGGAGCCAGCCGATCCTGAAGGTTCCAGTCGTTCTCGAACACGCTGAACAGCAGGACGACGGCAGGCTTGTTCGGAGCGTTCAGAGCCTTGAGGACAAGGCTCTCGTAGCAGTTGCCCTTCGTCTCGTCTCCCGCGTCGTTGACGGCGAACTCCACGACCAGGATGTCCGGTTCGGCCGTCCCGTCCCGGAGAACGTCCCGCTCGTAGCGGACGATGCCCAACTCGGACGGGGTTCCGCCGACGCCGGCTTTGATCAGGCGAACCGAGTCTCCTCCGTCTTGACCGAACTTCTTCTTGAACAAGGAATACGATTGATACGCGTAACAATTCGTCGGAAGCGGCACCGCTCCGGCTCCGTGGGTGATCGAGCCGCCGATAAAGGCGATCGTGACGGGTTCGCCTCTCCTCGCTTTGTCGATGGCGGCCTTCAGCCTCTTCGTATTGCCCTTGTTCAGCAGAGACTTGGCGATCATCTCCCGGTAAGCCTGCGATTCGAAGTCGACCGGAGGCTCGAGCTCGGCTTCGGCGCTTCGTCGGGCCGCCGCGTCTCGAGGCGCGGACGGGCCTTCGGCACCGGGTTCGTGCAGGTTCCGCGAGAGCGGGTCGGTCATGAGGCATTCTCCTCTCCTTCTTCTTAGATCTAAGCACCAAGCTTCGACGGGTCGACGATCGCCCAGAACGCCGGCTTCGCCTGGTAATTCTTGTCGAACAGGAGCGGAGCTTCCGTGCGCGTCACCGGGAAGGTGCTCAGCCACGTATGGTCGTCGGCGATGCCCCAGAACACGACGGCGCTGACGAGGCCCTTGTTCGCCTTGAGGGCGTCGAACAGCTCGCGGTAGCGTTCCGCCTGCCGCCTAAGCACGTCGGCCGGCACTTCGGCGCCGTAGTCGCTGCGGTCGTTCCAGGCGTAGAGGCTCATGTCCAGCTCCGTGATCTGATTGTCCAGGCCCAGCTCCCGGAACTTCTTCATCGACTCGACGATATTGTCGACGGAAGGCGAGGCGATGCTGATGTGCGTCTGGTGGCCGATGCCGTCGATCGGCACGCCCTTGTCCAGCATCGTCTTCGCGAGCTCGTACAGCCGGTCGCGCTTCCTCGGATCGTCCGTCCCGTAATCGTTGATATAGAGCTTGATCCCCGGCCCTCCCGCTTCGCGCGCGGCGCGGAACACGGTCTCGATGAAGTCGGTGCCGGTTATCTTGTACCAGTCGCTGCTCCGCATGCCGTCCGGCTCGGCCGGCTCGACGACCTCGTTCACGACGTCCCACGACCGGATGTCGTCCTTGTAGCGGCCGACGACCTCGCGCACGTAAGTATCCAACCGCTTCAGCAGAAGCTTCTTGTTCGCATCCCGTCTCTTCGGATCGGTCTCGTCCGCCATCGGCTTGCCCTCGGCGTCCAGGAAGAACCAGTCCGGCGTCTGATTGTGCCAGACGAGCGTATGGAATCGGACCTGCATCCGGTTCGCTCTCGCGAAGTTGACGATCTCGTCCGCCTGGTCCCAGCGGAAGCCGCCCTCCGTCGGCTGGATCGACGCCGGCTTCATCGCGTTCTCCGCGACGAGCAAGTTCGCGTGCTTCTTCAGCAGCTCGGCCGTCAGCCCGTTAAGCTGATTCGGCTCGACCGCGGCACCGATCGGGAAGAAGTCCTTGTACGTCTCCGCGAGAGACGGAATATCCGTCTGAACGGACGGCGCCGGCGAAGGCTTCACGCCGTTCTCTGCCGAAGCCGACGCGCCGCTGCCGGAAGCCGGATCCGACGCGGACGCGGTTCCGACGACCGATTCGAAGGTCGGCGAGCTCTCGCTTGGATTGACGCTGCGGCTGCCGGACCCATTCCCGTCGCAAGCGGCTATGGCCGAGATCAGCGCCAGGCTTGCTACTATCTCGATCCCCTTAAGTTTTTTCACCGTAGGCTCCTTGGTTTTGGATTTCATCCTAAGTGTACCGCCTTCGGATCAACGAACAACCCGCCGCTCGATAGGTGTTTGACCTTATCATCTGCACCCTCTCCGTTCGCCGGCCAAAGAGGTAAACGAATGCACCTTAGATGAAGAGATGCACATTGCCCATCCCGCTTCGGAACAACCATAATGAAAGCGCAGTCATTCGTAGCCGGCTCGTCTTCTCCTGCCGGCCAATCAAGCAGAAAGCGAGGTAGCCGATTTGTATAAGGTGTTGCATGTGGATTCGGACGCGTCTTCCAGGGAAGCCACGGAGAGGATGATCGACTGGGCACGACTGGGCCTCGACATTCAGGCGCATGCCTCCCATTCTGCCGAAGCCTGCGCTTTATTCGACAAGCAGCGTTTCTCCCTCGTCCTTATCAATATGAAGCACTCGCATGCCGAAGGGTTGAAGTTATGCGGGCAGATCCGGCAGAATAGCCAGGTGCCGATCATCCTCCTCGGCGGCAGTCCCGATTATGCGCTCGTCAAGCAAGCGTTGCTCTATCAAGTAAACGATTATTTGGCCGAGCCCGTCAAGAGCTCTCATCTATCGGACAGCCTTCGCAATGTGATCGAACTGCTGAACCGGAGCGAACCTGTCGCGTCTCCGCAGACGGCGCCGTCCCAAGAACGCTCGAAGCCGTCGCCGGTCGTCGAGATCGTGATGAGATACGTTCAGGCGGAGCTGCATCAAAACATAACTTTGAAAAAAATATCCGACGCCTTGCATTTCAATTGCGCTTATTTGGGTCGGAAGTTTAAAAATGAAGAGAACATGTCCTTCAACGAGTATTTGCTTCAGCAGCGAATGGAAAAGGCGAAGCGGCTGCTCGAACAGACGGATATGCGAATCTACGAGATTGCGAACGAAGTCGGCTATACGGAGATCGATTGGTTCTATAAGAAGTTCAAGGAATACACCGGAATCAGCGCGAACGAGTATCGCAAGAAGCAGGTCGTCGCCCGATAAATCGGCAAACAAATTCATAGATCGTACTGTGCAGAATCGGAATGCAGGCGGTTTAGCGCGTGTGTGATTTTTCGTATAAAATCGTCGAAATAATCATAAACAGAGGAAATTTGTATGATTTCTCATATAAAACGTAAGCAACGCACCGCCATAAGGTAGAACTTGTATGGTTTTTCACACAAACCAAACTGCGTACTTTCTTAACCAGCGAATTTTATACGATTTTTCATACACAAGTACGAATCGAAATATCCCGGGATAAGTTTTCGTTAGTGAATTAGACATTCGCAGAAAAAAGCAGCGCAAGGGAGATTATCATCCTCATCCTTGCGCTGCTTTTGCTTTTATGCCCAAGCCTCTTACTCTCCGTGCGTATCCCCCGCATTATCGTCAAGGGCCTTCTGGAAGACGTTCTTGTGCGCCGCTATCGCCGCTGCCGGCGATTTTTTCTGCGTCGTCAATTCATCCAGCATCGCGTAGAAGTCATCGCCGTAGACCGACATTAGCAATGGATAGTTCAGAACGCTCAGATTCTTGGAAGCTTCGATCGCCGTATCGATGTCCTGCTGGTTCGTGTACTCCTTCTCCAGCCAGTTCTGGCCCGGGTATTCCTCGTCCGACGGCACGTCGTAGATCTTCCGAACCAAGTACAGAACGATCTCGGGGTCCTTGACTCCCTTCGGAATGGTCCAGAAATTCTCTCCGCTGTCGTTCGAATAGAACTTGGTGGCGGAAGGGCCCATCGGGTACGGAACGAAGCCCAGGTCGATGTCGGGCATCTTCTGCTTCATGTCCGGGACCTGCCAGTTGGCGATATCCATCATCAGCACGTTGCCCTTCTGGAAGGCCGGAGTCGGCGCTTGCCAGTCTTTGGCGACGCCCTTCGGGATAAAGGTCGAGTTCGCGACGTCTTGCGCGTATTGCATCGCTTCGAGGGTCTTCGGATCGTCAAGCGTCTGCTTGTTGGCCTCCAGATCGATCAGGTCGGCTCCGTTGGACAGGAGGGCGTTATCCAGAATGCTGCCGTTCCAGGAAGCGAGTCCGTACGAATTGCCCTGCGTCGCTTCCGCGGCGACCTTCTTGAACGTATCCCAATTCCAGGTCCCTTCTTTGACGTATTCCTGCAGGTCCTTCATGTTCAGCTTCTGAAGCAGCGTGCGGTTGTAGAGAATGCCGGTATAGGTGAAGACATGGCCCGGATTGAAGCCGTACAGCTTGCCGTTGTAGGTCGACAGCTTGTTGATGATTTCGTCGTTATAGGTTTGCTTGTCGATGCCGGCCGATTCCATCAGATCATCGAGCGGCTGGAGGATGGACTTCTTGATCATGCCCGGATAGATCCAGCTGGCCTGCAGGCGAACGACATCGGCGAAGGGCTGCCCCGCCAGCGCGGAGCTGACCGTCTTGTCGGCGATTTGGGCGTAGTCCACTTGCATGAACTTCAATTTGAAATTGTACATTTTCTCGTAATCGGCTATGTTCTTCAAAATCTGCTTCTCCGATTCCGTCTCCCCCTTCGGCGTCGGATCCCACCAGGAAGCGATCGTAATCGTGCGGCCGCCGAGATCGAACTCCTTCTCGTCGGAGCTGGCGGAAGGCGAAGGCTCGGAACTCCCGCCGGCCGAGGCGGACGCATCGGCGCTCGGGCTCGAGCTCGGGCTGGCGCTCGGACTGGCGCTTGGGCTGGCGGAATTGCCTCCGCCGCCTCCCGAGCAGGCCGTCAACGAGACGGCGAAAGCGGCGGTTAAGCCTAGCAGAAGCATTTTCTTGGTCCTGTTCAACTGGTATTCCTCCCCTTGTTCTAGGTACCTGATCGCGCAAATCTTGTCATTGCTTGGGTTCATCGTTATTGTAGTGCGCCATGGAAGCGCCAACAATCCGAGAGAATGCACTTTTAGCCTTAGCGATTATACTGTTCTGCGACCGCGAACTAGCCTACGAGCCCCGTCCGATCGATGCTCTCGACGAAGTAGCGCTGAACGAACAGATACATCAGGATGAGCGGCAGGATCGAGAGCAGCAGGCCGGTGTCGACCAGCATCGACGCGTAGAAGGGATCGACGTTGGTGGCCGTCTGGTTGAGCATGACGTTGACCTTGTAGGGCAGGGCGAGCGTCGCCGTCGTCAGGGTGTTCATGCTGGGCAGGAAGTTGGACGAGAAGTACGAATCGTTCCACTGCCAGACGAAGGCGAAGAGCATGACGGTCATCATCGCGGGGATGGCGTTGGGCAGCATGATCGACCGGAAGCTCTTGAATACGCCGGCTCCGTCGACGAACGCCGCTTCCTCGATCTCCTTCGAGATGCCCCGGAAGAACTGCCGGAATATATAGATGAACAAGCCGGACTTCAAGGCGTTGCCGGTAATCGCCGGCAGAATGAACGGCCAGTACGTGTCCAGCATGTTGATGCCGCGTCCTCCGAACAGATGGAACAGGCCGAACAGATCGAACGATTTGAAGTTGATGTAGCTCGGCACGAGAATCGTCTGGGGAGGAACGAGAATCGTCAGGATCACGCCGGCGAACAGAATCTTCATTCCGCGGAAGGGCAGCTTGGCGAAGGCGTAACCGGCCAGCGCGCAGCTGAACGTCTGCAGCACGGTCGTCACCAACGACAGCGTGAAGCTGTTGCGGATCGCGGTGAAATAATCCATGACTTCGATCGCCAGCCGGTAATTGTTCCATGAAGCGTGCTCCGGAATCCACATTACGGCCGGGTTCGACAGATCCTCCAGCGACTTGAACGACGCGGATACCTTAAGCAGGATCGGGTACAGGATCACGAAGCACATGCCGATGAGAAGAATCGCCCTCACCAGCGACCAGAGCAGCTTGGACCACTTGTTCACGTTCGTCACGCGCCGCTTGAAGCGGTACAGGTCGGTCGCCGCTGGCTTGGATTTGTTAAAGGCAAGCTCGGAGCCTGCCGCCGACTCGGTCGGATCGACCACCATAGATCCCCCCTATTCCCCCGCCCTTCCGGCCGCGTAACGGACGGAAGGCGGGATCCTTCGAATCAATCGTGATAGAACACCCTGCGGGATACGAGAAAGACGCTGATCGCGAGGATCGCGGCTATGATCGAGAAGTAGATCCAAGCCATCGCCGAGCTCAGACCGAAATCGAGCGTCTGGAAGGCAATCGAATTGATCTGCTGCGTCACCTTGTTGTTCAGGAACGAGTCGATAATCGAATAGACCAGATTGGTAAGAATAAGCGGACTGACCATCGGGAACGTGATCTTCCAGAACGCCTCGTACCCTGTCGCGCCTTCGATCCGGGACGCCTCGTACAGCGAAGGCGAGATCGATTGAAGACCGGCGAGGAAGATAATGATCTGCACGCCGGACTGGCTTATAATCTCGTAGATTCGGTCGACGGCTCCCGTCAAGTAGTTCACGATCGATTCGTTGACGCCGATATCGAGCAGCATTCCCCTCAGCTCGATGCTCTGCAGGAAGCCGTTCACCGATGCGCCGGACGGATCCCCCGAAGCCAGATTCGCGTTCATGATCTGCTGCATGAAGCCGGCATTGTTGATGCTGACCATAATGCCGGACGCGAGAATGACCGGAAGGAAGAAGATCGCCCGGGTGAAGGAGCGCCCGAAGAACTTCTGATTCAGCAGGACCGCGATAAACAAGCTGAAGATAATGATAAGCGGCACGTTGACGACCATGTTGGTTACGACCGTCGTCAGGTTGCGAACGAAATTCGCATCGACGTAGAGCGCTTGGCTGTAGTTGGACCAGCCCTCGAACGTCAGCGCGTATCCGTTGTCGGACGCTTTGAGATCGTTGAAGCTGTACCGGATCGAGTTCGCGATCGGGACCAGGAAGAAGAATATAAAGCCAAGGATCCAGGGGGTCAGGAAAAGCAGTCCCGTGCGCGCTTTTCTCTGTTGGAACGAACTTCTAGCCCGCCTCATCGTCCATTCCCTCCAACAAGGAAATCGTTAGCCGAGACGGAGGTTCCGCCGACGTCGACTTCGTAATCGTTGTAATTGACGGTAATCGTCTTGCCGCCCTCGTAGGTCGTCCGGTATACGTTGTCGGCCAGCTTCTCGTGTGCGACGATCGGCTTGTTCTGAACGTCGCCCAGCACCGCCGATACCGTGCGGTACGCTTCGACGGCCTTATTCATCCAGGTCTTGTAGTGGACGGAGTACAGATACTGGAAGTCCGTATTTCTCACTTCGCTGTTGTCCGCGTAGATCCATTTGAAGTATAGGCTCGAACCGTACTCCAAGGATTTGAGCACGTAGCTCTGCACGTCCGCGATCCGGGCCAGATTCACCGGGGCCCCCGCATAGCCGACATAGCCGTGAAGCACGATCTGATAGAACGGAACGGCTTCGTCCGCGATGTTGTCTCCGTTATTGCTCATCGGCGCCTCCACGATATCCTTCGCGTACTTCAGAATGTACGCGTTGCCGCCGTCCGCCATCATGTCGGGCAGCTGACCGCCGATTTTCTCCAACTGCCGCTTGTCGATCTCCTCGGATTGGACGCGGTCGACGACGGCGCCGTTCCGATAGTCGCCTTCGAGCTGGTTCCCTATGTTGCGTACGGAGATGCCGGCCGCGCCGAATCGCTTATAAGCGTTCAGGAAGCCGTCTACGATGCTCGGCAACAATCGGGGCGACAACGGCTGCGCCCAATCCGTCCGTTCCCATACCCAAGCGGCCTCGTGATTGATATAACGCGATACCGCCTTGGCTTCGGTATATTTCCCGTCCGTCGCATAGAGGTGAGTGAACGACACGTCGGGATACAGATCCACGCCCTGCTGCCGCGTATAATCGATGAATTCCTTGAACCCGGAGGCGCCTCCCAGAACTCCGTCCACCTTGACGCCGTCCGCCGCCTTATGGGAATACCCTCCGTTGAACCATCCGGACAGCCGGACCTTCTGGCTTGTGATCCCCCGCTCCTTGAGCTCGGCGATGATCGTCCGGGCTTGATCGAATGTCGTTAACGGCACGATCGCCTTGTACGGCACGCCCAGAAGCGACTTCCGCTTCGGAATTCCGCCGACCAGCTCAAGATAGAAGGGCAGGTCGTCTTCCGAGTCCTTCTTCTTGTTTAACAATCCGTTGGACAGCAGATAATTGCGATAATATTCGGCCATGCCCGCGTAGCTGGCCTTGTCTTCCGGCAGGAACGCATAGCGAACGCTGAAGTCGGAGTATACCGGCCTCTGCTGGAACACCGGAATGACTTTGGTTTGACTTCCCGATTGGGAGGTCGACGCCAGGCTGGCCTTCTCGTCGGAGATGTACTTGAAGCTCGCATAGACGCTGTTGAAGGAGCTGCGCTTCCGGGCCACTTCGCCGTGAATCGAGGCGACGGCCGCCCCTTGGTCGATGATCGCGACTAAGGCGGAATCCGCCGTCTTGATCCCGTAGACGGGCATCCGAATCGGCTCGACCGTCGGGTCGTCGTCGTTCTCGCCGTTCCAGGTGCCGCCATCGTCTCCGTAGACCGGCTGTTCGAACGAATCGTACCGCTCCTTGCCGTTGTTGAGATAGATCAGGCTGCCGGAACCGTCGGGCACGAACATGTACCCTTGCTCCTGGAGGCCGGCCGCTCCGAAATAAGGTAGAAGAGCGATATCCAACAGAGGGTACGATGCCGGATACTGGATTCCGCTGCCGATAATCCTGGCGACGAACTGGTCTCCGGACAGCGTATATTCGACCGGAATCGTGAACACTTGCTTCTCGTCGCTCTCGCCGGTCGAGTTCTCCTCGTTGTCCTTCTTCAGATCCTCGGCCGTGTAGCCGGCTTCCTGGAACGCTTCGATGACCTTCTTCAGCAGAAGGGCCGCCAACGTCTCATCGTTGCGCTCGTAGACGTCCTTGTTCTTGTCGTTCAGATAAGCCTGAACCAGGTAGCGCTTGTACTTCTTGCCGACTTTGTCGAGAATGAGCTTCTGGTACCGCTCGGCGCTTATTCTCTTCGGCAGGGCATCGATCTCGCTCTTCGCCTTGCCCAGCGTATAAGTCACCTTCAGCCCCCGCTCGAACGGTTCCGCGACGGCCTGCTTCAATTGAACGCTGTCCTGGTACGACGTCTTGTACGACTGTTGGCCGTTCTTGTCGCTGAAGTTGATCAGAATCTGGGAAGAGAGCTGATCCTTGACGGACGCGTTCGCGATCTGGTCGTCCGCGGTAGAAGCGGGGTTGGAGCGCCACACGCGTCCTTCCTTGTCCCGGACGGCGATCGCCATCGTATTCGGATCGTAGTAGAGAGACAGCTGTCCGTTGGAGACCACTCCCTCCATGCCCTCGAGCGGCACGGCCGGCTTCGCGTAACGATCGGCCGCGGAGACTTGGGGCTCTCTGTCCCGCAGATCGGGCAGCTCCGAAGGGCTAAGCGCCGGAAGCGGCTTGTTTTTCGCATACAGATACAACCCGGAGCCGAATACCAGGACGACCGCGATGGCTATGCTGACGATTCTCTTCACACCGTTCCCGGCCCCCTATTAGCGAAATTGCAACTCTCGATAGATGGTGAAGTAGACGCTGTACATCTGCTGGATCAAACTGAAGAACAGCATGCCCAGAAAGACGATGAAGCCCATGCATACGACGGACAATCCGATCGTAACGAGCGTCTTGAGCACGGTGTACTGGTGAACGGTCATCGTCGAGACGAACATCAGGTAGAGAAACCAGATGACCGCGAATCCGTTCAAGTAATAATAGAAGGCCGTCTCCTCCTGCGTGATGAATCGGCTATAGATCGTCGCCGGCACGAAGAGCATAAAGATAGGCAGCATGGCATAAGCCGACGATATCACGATCTCGCCGAACTTCCCTTCTCCGTCCATCAGCGTCGTCAGCGACCAGTTCGCCACGCACCAGAGGAAGAACGGCAGGATGACGTTCCGCAATTGAACGAGGCTATTGAACGAGTAGGGCGAATGGGTATTGACGATAAATCCGGAATACTGATATTGGAACATCGAGGCCAACGATACCAGCAAGACGATCGCCATCGCGACGATCCAGTTCCCTTTCTTGTCGTATTTCAGTTCCCAGAAGCCTTTGAACGGATGGACGATTACGTAGAAAGGAAACCTAAGGCGTTCGATCCACATGGGAGATCCCCCCTCTTCTGCGCCTGAACTTGCGAATTTGCTTCCATGCGATCCATGCCGCGGCGAGCGCGAGAATCGTCGTCAGAATCGCATTGAAGTGCTGCTTCAGGACGCCCGTGCGAAGATGCTTATACGCTTTGGAATAGGCATTGCGGTCCAGAGCGAACTTCGCTTCCTTCGCGGCCCTCTTGTATTCTCCCGCCCGGAAGTCGGCCTTGCTGATCCCGCTGTAGGCGATCTCGTAGTTCTCGTTCAGCGAGAGCACTTCCCGCCACAGCTCGGCGGCCCGCTTCTCGTTGCCGATGTAATGGTTGTGCACCGCCTCGTTGACGAGCCGGCCGAACTCCGACACCTTGAACGTCGTGAGCCGCGCAAGCTCCTTATCCAGAACGACGATCGCGTCTCCCATCCGCTCGATGGCCGAAGGCGTCTTGAAGGTGCCGACTCTGTTCCCGTCGTGACCGAAGACGTACAGAAGCCTGCCCTCGGAATCGTAAGTGAAGATTCTGCCGCGAACGATATCCAGAGCGCTGTAGGTGCCGTCCGGTCCGACGCTGATATCGACCAGCGTGGACGGGCCTCGGCTGTCGGCCTTGAGATCGCCTATCGGGTTGGAGAAGCCTTGGCGAAGCAGAACGTCCGTCCCCGACGGATTCAGCCGTTTGATCGGCGTCCCGTTCCGTTCGGCGTTGGTCGTGAAGACGAAGTCGATGTCGTCCAGCGCCAGGTTCGTGTATTCGGTCGGAACGAACTGCACCATCCGCTCCTTCTGGGCCTTGGTGGCGAAATACCGCTTCCAGAAGTAGTCGGCCGGGTTGTACGTAACCCGGTTGGCGCCGAAGAAGTTCCGGAATACGCCCTGCCCGTCGAATTCCATGATGCCGTCGAAGACCCGGTCGGCGATGACGAGGATCCGGCCGGCGGAGTCGACGGCGATCTTCTTCGGGTCGAACACGTAGTCGTCGGCGAAGTACTCCGACTTCGGCGCGAGGATGACCAGATCGGCCTCTTCGCCGCCTTGCTTCAGCCGAACGACTCTATGGTTGCCCGTGTCGGCGACGTAGATATCGCCCTCCGGGGTCACGTAGACGCCTCTCGGCTTAAGGAGCGAATCCTCCTTCCCTTGATGGGTGAATTTGTCGATCGAGCGGACGAATTCGTACCGCTCGTTCATCTCGACGATCCGGTTGTTATCCGTATCCGCGACATAGACATGCTTGTCTTCGGACACGAACATGTCGTCGGGATTGTTGAACCTTCCGATGCCGAGGTCTTCGCCTTCGACGACCCGGTCGGGCACATAAGGGACCGGCGACCATACCCGGTCGCCCCAGCCGTCGTACGTGTAGCCGATATAGGGAACGGCGGCCTTCGCGTAACCGGAGAATACGAGACATGCGATCGTCAATGCCGTCGATGCGGCTATGGCGCGAATCCAGTTCGTCGTTATCATCGCTCTACTCCTTCATCCCCGAGCTGGTCATCGTCTGGATGATGCTGCTCTGGGACACGATGAAGATCGTGATGGGGACGATCATCATGAACATGGAGACGGCCGCGCCAGGCCCCGCCCGGACGATCCCTCCCTGAATGATCTGGCCGAGCGCGTAGGGCAGAGGCTTAAGCTGTTCGCTGTAGATGAAGCTTCCTCCCGAGGTTCCCCATAGCGATTGGAAGGACAGAATGACCAGCGTCAGCCAGGCCGGCTTGACGAGCGGCATAATGATCTGGAAGAAAATGCGGTATTCGCTCGCGCCGTCGATCTTGGCCGCTTCCAGCAGCGCGTCGGGAATTTGTTCCATGAACTGCTTCATCAGGTACAAGCCCAGCGAAGCGGCGAACGCCGGCACGATGATCGCCGCGTAGCTGTCGATCCATCCCAGCCAGGACATGATGACGTAGTTCGGGATGTTCGTTACCTTCGGCGAGAACATCAGCGAGAGCACGACGATGGAGAACAGCACTCTGCTGCCGGGGAATCGGTGCTTCGCGAGCGGGTAAGCGGCGGCGGAAGCGAACAGCACGTGACCGACCGTTCCCGCTGCCGTAATGAAGACCGTGTTGAAGATATAGCGGCTGAACGGCACCCAGGAGTTGGACATCAGGTGGAACAGATCGGCGAAGTTGGTCAACGTCGGGTGCCTGACCAGCAAGGTCGGCGGGAACAGGAACAGCTCGTTCAGCGGCTTCAAGGCGTTGCTGACCGTGAAGACGAGCGGGACGACCATGAACGCGGCGAACGCGGCGAGGAACAAGGCCAGGAACAGATCCCCCATGAACGAACGGTTCAATCGCTTCGGCTTGGCGGTGGATATCGTACTCATCGGAGATCAATCGCCCACTTTCCTAAGCAGTTTTTGCACGATCTTATTCGAACCGACCATCACGACGAACAGAACGGTGGCGATCGCCGAAGCGTACCCCATCTCGAACCGGATCGAGCCGTAATCCTCCAGATGGGTGACGATCGTATGCGCCGCGTAATTGACGCTGGGGAAGCCGGCCAGCTGCGTGGAGACGTCGGCGACCGCGAACGAGGCGGTAATCTGCATGACCGCGCCGAACATCAGCTGCGGACGCATGGACGGAAGCGTGATGAACCACAGCTCCTGCCAGCGATTGCGGATCCCGTCCATGGCCCCGGCTTCGAACAGCGTGCGGTCCACCGTCTGCAGACCGGCGATGAACGCGAGGAAGCCGACGCCGAGACTTAGCCACAGTTGAACGAGCAGCACGATCCAGAGCACGTATTGTTCGTTCTTCAGGAAGATAATGGGCTGCTGGATCGCCCCGAGATCGAGAAGCAATCCGTTGACGTATCCGTACCGGTCGCCGGAGAAGATGATCTGCCAGATGAAGAAGACGTTCCCCGAGATCGACGGCGCGTAGAAGAACAGCGTCATCACCGCTCGAACCTTCGGCCTCAGCTCGTTGACCAGCCATGCGAATACGAAGCACATGAGGTAGCTGATCGGACCGACGATGCCGGCGAACAGGAACGTATTCTTCACCGCGATGAGGAAGACTTCGTCGTCCAGGAACATACGGGCGTAATTGTGCCACCCCACCCACTTCGGGAACTCGAGCAGATTGAAGTTGGTGAAGCTGATCGCTATCGCCATGCAGACCGGCAGCACCGTGAAGAGCAGGAACAGGATCATATATGGCGCCAAAAGGATATAAGACTGTCTGTGCTTCCTTACCTCGAGCGTCCATAGCCTCAGCGAAGGAGGCAGCATCGGACGCGAGGCCCGCCCCTGACGCGCTTGTCGATTAATCTCCGCTCTGTCCATTGGCTGTCCCCCCCGATTCGGCGCGATCCAATCCGAACTCTCTGCGTTTGTTCGCGATCTCGTTGTTCATCAAGATCACTTGATCATAGAGGGCATCCCGCGGATTCAGGCCCGCGTTGACGACCCTGCGGAAGGCGTTGTCCAGAATCCGCCCCGTGAAGTAGCCGCCGGGCACCTCCGGAATGCCTTTGACCCACCGCTGCTGTTCCGACAGCGTCTTGTAATCCTCCACCGGCCACGGCAGCTCGGCAAGCGCTTGCAGGTTCGCCGTCGGATAGCGGGCGGATTCCCCCATCAGACTCTCCATCTCGCGGCCGTACTGCACCTGCGTCTTCTCGTCTGTCCACCACTTCATGAACGTCCAGGCCGCTTGCTTCTCCTTGGCCGCGTTCAGCATCATAACCGCCGACCCGTAGCTCGCCACCGAACGGTCCACGGTTCCGTCTTCCCTCTTCGTGCCGGGGACGAGCGTGAAGCCCCATTGGCCGCGAATCTCCGGCGCGAACACCGACAACGTGTTATAGGTCGTGTAGGCGGCGAACCCGAGCGGGACTTCGCCGAGACGGAACCGGTTCACGAAGTCGTAGTCGATCGGGAACTTGTAATCGGTGTACAGGTCCGTCAATTGCTTGAACGCGGCCATGCCGATGTCGCTGTCCAGATCGCTCGCCGTTCCGTCTTGCTTGTACAGGCTGCCTCCGTTCTGGTAGAGGAACGTAGCGAAGGCGTCGTTGATCGGCAGCGCTCCGGCCGGCTGCGCCGTCGAGCTGACGACGGGCAGACCGAAGTCCATGTTGTTCTTCTTCAGGAACGGAATCAGCTTGTAGACATCGTCCCAGGTCTGGGGAACCTGAAGGCCCAGCTCCTCCAGAATGTCCTTCCGGTAGAACAGGACGTCGAAGATCTGCTGCTCCGGCAAGGCGTAGACGCCTCCGTTGTAGCGGTACGGCACCGAGGCGCTGTCGGCGAACCGCGCCGCGACGTCTTCGTAATCCGGGAACCGGCTGATGTCGTAGACGGCGCCGCGCATGGCATAGTTGATCGGGTCGCCGTTGCCGACCATCATGGCGACGTCGGGACCTTGCCCCGCCAGCGTCGCGGACAGCAGCACGCTCATGTCGACAAGCTTCAGATCCACTCCGATGTTCTCGTTCGGCGTGAACGTATCGTCGACCATCTGCTTGATGACCTGGGCCTGGTCGCGGCCCGTTCCGATCCAGACGGTTATCCTCTTGCCGTCCTTCGTCGTATTGCCGATCGAATTGTAATCCTCGACGAACGAATAGCCGAAGGAGGCCAGGTTATGCTTGATCGATGCCCCGATCCCCTTGGTCGGACTCGGCATTCTCAGGTCCGGACTGGATACGACCAGGTAGTCGGCTTGCAGCGGCATCTCCCGGGCCGTCAGGAGCCAGCTGCCGAGCGAACCGAGATCGATCTTGAATTGCTTCAGATTCTCGGGAATCTTCTCCGGATCCAGCGCGAATCGGCGCAGCTCATCCGCCATCAGGTAGAGAATCGACGTCTTGTCGCTCTTCTCCCCCGTAAGCTCGATCAGCTTCTCGCCTACCGTATACAGGACGTCGCTCTGCTTCCGTAGAATCTCCGGGAGCTCCGGAAGACGCTTCCCCAGTTGATAGTCCCGGATCGGGTCGGGGTCGGCGGACGTGATCACGATGATCTTCCGATACATCTCGTTCAATTCCAGCATGCTGGATTGAACGCTCCGGATCAGCGTGGACATATCGCCGAGCTCCGCCTCCAGCCGGATGGAATGCTTGCCCTTCGTCAGATAGAACAGATAGGGCTCCTCTCTCTCCTTCTTGTCCTCTCCCTTCTTCTTCCCCTTCTCCAGTCCCGGAACGAACATCTGCCATTTGGAGCTATAATAGAAGGGCAGCGATTCCACTTCCTTGAACGGAACGACCCCGTCGATGTAGAGCTTCCTATTGGAGTACAGCCCGCGCAATTGATCCTGCCGGACTTTGAATCCGAGTTGGTAGAGGCCGTCCTGCGGCGCCTCGAATTCCCACTCGATCCATTGGCCCGGGAGCTTCCAATTCGTACCGCCGATCGTATTGAGGCGAATCTTGGAGGCGCTGTAGGGCTCGGTCGCCGGGCTGGAGTGGTCCGCCACCGGGAAGAGCGTGGGCGAAGACTTGAGGGCGGGATGCTCGGCCTGAATCTTGACGGAGACTCCCTTGGCGTTCGTATACCCTCGGGCTTCGTATTGCTGCTTGATCTCGGCGTAAGACGGCGGCTCCGGCTCCTGGTAGAGCACGATCTCGTCGATGACCATCGGCTCGCGAAGTCCCGTCAAGGTCAACGAATGCTCGCCCTGCGAGAAATAAAAGCGGAAGGGATCGGCGTAGAGCCCTTGCCGGTCCTTGAACGGCTCTTCGAGCCATCTCGGAACCTCCGTCTGGCTGGGACGGGTCTGATTGCCCCGGTTATCCAGCTTGAAGTCCTCGGTATGATTGCGCCACACCCGGTCGAACATGATGGAGGACGCTTCATCGAACGGAACCTTGCCGTCGATGGAGAGCTTGCGCTCGATCGCCGAGCTCTTGCCCGGAACCGTGTAGTAGCGAAGCTTAAGCTGGTACAGCCCCTCGATCGGAACGTGGAAGTTCCAGGTGACGGACCCGGAATCCCCGGTGCGCAATACGCTCCCCGCCGCCCCCTCGTAATTCTCCAATACTTGACAATCGCACCCGTCCGCGGCGGAATAGGACGCGCCTTGGATCTGAATCGTCTCCGCGGGCCTGGCTTTGTCTTTGTAGGGGTTGATGTAGTTCTGGTAGCTTCCTTCCGAGTAGGCCTGAAGCTTATCCAGATCCGGAACGAGATTCGCGTGCACCGTTCGTTCGGCGGAGCCGGACATATACCAGGTCAACAAGCCCGCGACAAGAAGGGCCCACAAGGCAGGCTTCGAGTACCGATGGCGCAGAAGACGCTTCAACACGATAGGGATCACTCTCTTTCGTCTACGATATCCGCATGGCACAACCGCCGCCGCTATTTTTCGATTGTAAAACCGGATCCCCCCTCCAACAATCCGAGAGATTATACCCAATCACCTTAGCAACGATAGCTCTTTAAGCCGCCGTTCCTAAAACTGCGCAAGACCCTATCGCTAGCAGACTTCTGGGGATATCGGGAACGCTGTTTAGCATCCAAAGCCCATTTCACGAAATAGCGTCTCCTCGATTCGTTAAAAAAAAGAAGAGCGGCAGCTCGGAAGGAGCGATCCTCCGAACTGCCGCTCATGATAGGTTGGACTAGCCGATCTCGCGGAACCGCCATTCGCCTAGCCGGAACAAGGGAGCGCCGGGCTTGCCCCGGAAGACGAAGAAGACGTCATGGACGCCGACGGCGCCGCTCAGCTCCGCGTTCGCCTCGATCCACTCCGTCCCGGCCGACGGCGGAACGGCGAGCGTTCCGGCAAGCGGACCGTCGGGAGCGTCGAGGCGCAGCTCGATGGCCGCGGACGCGGATTCGCCGGCGCCGGCGACGAGCGCCGAGAACCGAGAGGCGCCCTTCTCGCCGAAGTCGACGCCCGACAAGGCCATCCAATCCCCATCCTCGATGCCGGTTACGATCGCCGAGCCCGCGCTCCCCTCTCCTTCCGCCGCCTCCGTTCCGATTCCCGCGCTCCAGGCCATCGTCGCGCCGGCATGAAGAGCATAGGGATTGAACCGCTTCGTCTGCGGAACTCCCTCGTAATCCGCCTGAACCTCCCCTATCGATCCGTCTTCAAGGAAGGCAAGCTTGTTCAAGTGCGTCGAACGATACCCTTGGGGAACGCCCATCGCCTTGGACAGCGTCTGCGCGTGATAAGCGATGTACCACTCGTCGCCGAAGCGGAAGATCGAGTGATGGTTGTTGCCCCCGACGCCGAAGAAGAAGCCCGGATTCTTCAGAATCGTGCCGCGATACGTCCACGGTCCCATCGGGCCGTCGCTCGTCATATAGGCGATCTCTCCCGCGGGCGGGCTTCCGTCCGGGCGGGGGCCGCCGTAGAAGTTGGAGCAGTACGTATAGTAATAGGTCCCGTTATATTTGTTGATGCCGGCGTCCTCGAACATGAACGGAGCGGGAATCGCCTTCGCTTCGCCGACGACGCTGATCATGTCCGGGCCCAGCTCCATGACGCGCGCCGTATTCGGCATCGCGTCCTTCCCTTCCGGAATGCCGCCTCCGAAGTAGATGTACGCCTTGCCGTCGTCATCCATGAGCACGGCCGGATCGAACAGCCACGTCACGTCCTGAACTCCGGGCGTCTCGCGCGTGATGAGCGCCCGCCCGATCGGGTCCGTCCACGGGCCGGTCGGGCTGTCGCTCGTCAGCACGCCGATTCCGCTCGCGTTGTTCGCGAAGTACAGGAAGAACTTCATCTTCCCGTCGATCGTCTTGCTCGCCGCGGCCGGAGCCCACGATTGCGTGGCCCACTTGGCCGCGCCCTGCGGCCCCGCCGCCTCGATCTCCCCGTGATCGGTCCAGTTGACGAGGTCGGCCGAAGAGATCACCGTCAGCTTATGGATATTGCCGTAGGTATTGTCCTTCACCTGTCCGTCCGCGTCGTACTCCAGCGCGTCGCTTGTCATGTACAGATAAACGCGGTCTTCATGGACGAGAGCGTACGGGTCGGCGCCGAACTTATGGGAGACGAGCGGGTTGCCGTTCGGGCGCGTCTTGCCGACGGAGGCCGCGAGCGGCGTGCTTCCTTCGGCGGCCGAAGCCGCGGATGGGCTCGGCTCGGGCGTCCCTCGGGCCGGAGAGTCGGATGCGAGCTTGTTTTCGTTCACGGGTATTTCCTCCCTATCGATTTTATGGACCGAGTAATACGAATAACAGACGACGGCCGCTAGCACGACGAGAGCCGCGCCAAGGGTCCCTCTCTTCAAGCCCCGCAACCATTAGCCCCTCCTTAAACAATGGGAATCGTGTCCCGGTACTCCTGCGGCGTCATGCCGGTCGCCTTCTTGAAGAAGCGGGTAAAGGAATGAGCGGCCTCGTAGCCGACGGCCGCCGCCACCTCCCGAACCTTGAGCTCTCCGTCCTTCAGCAGCTCCATCGCCCTTCGGATGCGGCACTGATCGATGTATTCGGACAGATTAAGGCCCCGCTCCTGCTTGAAGAAGCGGGAGAGATAGGTCGGATTGAAGTAGCTGATCTCCGCCAGCTTCACGAGCGACAGATCCTCGCCGAGATGCTCGTTGACGTAACGGCAGATCCGGTCGATGGCGCAAGACGCCCTCTCCTTCTCGTCCAGCCGCTTGATGCCGAAGATGTCTTCCGCGACGCGGGATAGGTACTGGAAGCCGTCCTTCATGGAGGCATGATCGTTCAAGTGCATCAGCTTGCCGTAGTCGCCGATCTGTCCCTGCAGTCCCCAACGATTGATATAGGAGAGCAGAGCGAGAGCGACGGCGTAATAAGCCTCCACGGTCGTCTGCACGTTCGCGTCCGGCTGCAGCGCGCGGCCGGCCACCTCCTCCAGGCCTTCGAAGAACTTCTCTCTGCGGTCCGCCTCCAGGTGGGCCGCCAGAATCTCCGCCTTCCGGCCGATCCGGTATTCTTCGTTCGGATCGAGAGTCTCGCGCGGATCGGTCCGATCGGTCATAATCACCGACAAGCCGTCGCTCAGACGCAGCTGGCACAGCTGCCGCAGCCGTTCGTACTGCGACGTGACGGCTTCCCATTCGCACGGGGCTCCGCTCAGGGCGATCGCCATCGTCAACCCCAGCGTCTCGCCGCAAGTCTCCTGGATGAGCTCGAGCGTCCCTTCCAGGTAACGCACCATGCGATCGGAGAATCTCGCCGCGGCGTCCTCGGACGGCTGAAGCAGCCAGACGAGATCGCCGTGACGGTCCGTGACCCCGAGACAACGGGTTTGTCCCTCCAGGTAAGAGGACCCGATCGCCCGGCAGGCGTTCGTCAGCTCGCTTCTCCGGGAATACGCCGTTCCTTCCGGATAGCAGAGGCGGCCGAGCGCCAACGAGACCGGGCGGGCCGGATCCAGCGCGATGTTCAGCGCCCGGAATTCGCCCGTCAGAACGTCCCGCTCCCGGCAGAGCTGACGGCTGTCCTGCAGAAGATGCCGCACGTAGTCTCCTTGGGCCATCGCGTCGAGGGCGTAGCGCTGCTCGCGCGACTGCCGGTCCAGCTCGAGAATCCGATTGTCTTCGTGGATCTCGCGCAATACGTCGCGCACCGTCTGCGTCACCTTGTCGTACCCTTCCGTCTTCAGCACGTACCTCGCTCCGGGCATCTGGATCGCCTTGTAGGCGTAGTCGAATTCGCTGTACCCGGTCAAGAAGACGACCTTGCAGCGGGGCCAATAAGCGACGATCTCCTCGGTGAGCTCCAATCCGTCGATTCCGGGCATGCGAATGTCGGTCAGCAAAATATCGATCCTCGTGCGCGCCATCCAATCCAGCGCTTCCGCGGCCGAGTAGGCCTTGCAGACGTCGAGTTCGTCCGGCAGGAGCCGGGAGAGGACCTCGTATAAACTATCCGCGATGATCTCTTCGTCATCCACGACCAGCAGCCTGTACATTCCCCTTCTCCTCCTCCGTTCGGATTCGCACTTCCACCTTGAGCCCGTTCATTTCGCTTCTCGAGAGATACAGGCCGCTGTTCTCTCCGTAGATCAGGGCGATGCGCCGATGGATGTTGGTCAGCCCGGTCACCTCCTGATGGTCCGAAGAACGGGATAGACGCTGCCGCAGCTCTTCGATCTCCTCGTCGCGGATGCCGTTCCCGTTGTCCTCGACGATAATCCGCGCTTCTCCGTCGGAAGACTCGAACGTGACGCGCAGCATGCCGTCGCCCGTCTTTTTCTCCAGACAGTGCTCGTACGCGTTCTCGATCAGAGGTTGAATAATGAGCCTCGGCACCCGAATCGACTCCATCTCGGCGGGCAGCTCGTCGAACTGCACGCGGATTCGTCTGGGGAACCGAAGCTTCTGAATCTCGGTATACATGCGCGAGTGCTTGATCTCTTCCCCGAGCCGGACATTGTCTACGCCGTTGCGCGTGATGAACCGGAAGTATTCGCCCAGCATCTTCGTGAAATCCTCGATTCGTTCGACGTCCCCCGTCTGGGCCAGAGAATTCAGGATGAAGAAGCTGTTGTACAGAAAATGGGGATTGATCTGCGATTGCAGCTGCTTGAGCTCCGCCTTCTGCATCATCAGCTTCTGCTTGAAATCCTGGTCGATCAGCGACTGCAGCCTGCCGATCATCTGATTGAAGCGGCTGTACAAATACCCGAACTCGTCCTCCTGTTCGTGCTCGATGCGTATATCCAGGGAGCCTTCTTCCATCCGGCGGAAGCTCTGGATGAGAGACAGCATCGGCCTGTGCACGTAGCGGTAAGTCGAATACGCGTAGACGACGACCGCCAGCAGCGACGCGATGGAGAACACCCACGCCCAGATCTCGAACTTGCCGAGCGGCCGTCTGACGGCTTCCTCCGGCAGATAAGTGCCTACCGAGAGCGCGAGCCGGTCCGAATGCGCCATGTCCAGATGGTAGCGCCGGCCGTCCACCAGCCAACGGGAGGTCGGCTCGTTCGTCTCCTGCAGCGATTCCATGCCGGCCCGAAGCGTCCGGTCGGCCTGCCCGTCGCTGCCGAGAGCGAAATCCGACGAATCCGCGATCAGGAACGATCGGCTGGATGCGTACATATGGACCTGGCGCAGGGATTCCCGCAGCTTCTCCATGTCCAATTCGATCAGGACGACGTACAGGGGCTGCTCTCCCTTCACCCCGGTCATCTTCGACGCGCTTAGATAGAGCGAGCCGTTCCATTGAATCAACCGGCCGGCGATCTCGCCCGCGGGGGAACGGAAGGCCCGGTAGGTGTCCGCTTCGAAGTCGTGAACCGCTCTCCCGGCGGAGACGGACTTCCGAATGGTGCGCAGATGAATGGAGATATCCTTGATATAAGCGCTGCTGCTCTTGAAGGAGGTCAACCGGTGAACGACGTAATTAAGCGTCGACCTTCTCTCGACGGCGTCCATCATCTCCCAAGTAACGGCGAGCCTATGCAGCTCGTTGTCGTCCAGAATGTCGTACTGCTGGATCTCCATCCATTCGATCTCGCGATTGAGATCCTTCATATAATTCGTCAGCTGGGCCAGCGTCGCCCTGGACAGATCCTGGCTGGCGTTCTTATAGCTCCAGTTGTACAGATACAGGCCCAGCAGGATAAGCGGCAAAATCACGACCAGATACGTAATGACGAGTCTGACGAAGAGGCTCTTCCGGAAGGAACGAGCCGGGAATTTAAGCAAGCGAATTCCTCCGATGCGATCGCGCCTGTTACCTCGTTGTGCTGCCTCTGGCGGCATACCATTGGTTGACTTCGGCGGTAATCCGGTCTCCTCCCAATCGGCGCCATTCGTCCGCGAAACGGTCGAATTCATCGATCGGTCGGCCCAAAATGATGTTCATGTACGTATCGTTCAGCAGATTGTCGAGAATCGTTTTCTTCTCGATCATCGTCAACGTCGGGCCTCCGACGAAGCTCTCGTAGAGCAATTGACCGTTGCTCTCGTACCGGTCCAGAATCGCGAAGGCTCCGTCTTGGCCGTAGGTCCTCTCCCAGCCCCAGCCGGTCTCGGCTCCGGCTCCTCCGGCCTCGTACGTCTCGATGTTCCTCCGGATCGCCTTGGCCTCGTCCTTCAACCTGGAAGAATCGCCGGTTCTGCGCATCTCCTCCAGCTGCCGGTAAGCCTCCAGGTTCTTCTTCGCGGGAAACGGCGTGACCGGCGACAAGGTCCAGACGGCAAGCGGAGTGCTGTAATACTTGTCGTACTCGGCCGTCGCTCCCCAATTCTTCTCCAAATGCAGGTTGAACAGCTTGACGATGGCCTCGGGATGCTCGTAATCCTTCCGAACGGCGAAGAAATGGCCGGTATTGAACGGAAGCGGCACTCGCGGAAGCTCCCCCGTCGCAGAGACGATCGGATAGGCCTGCCATTGGGCGTCCGGGTTGCGCTCCCGGCTTCCTTGCAGCCAGAAGGAGCTCCATTGCTCCCCGTAGACGATTCCGAGCCGGCCTGCGGCGACGTCTTCGCGAACCTTAAGGCCGTCCTTGATCCCGAATTCGGAGTCCAGCTGACCGGTTCGGTACAGATGCTGAAGGGCCTTCAGCGCTTCCTTCGCTTCCGGCTGGATGCCGCCGAACGCCAGCTTGCCGGAGGCATCCTTCACCCATAGGTTCGGATACGCCCCGTAGCCCGCCATGAAGCCGGATACGCCCGCGACGGGATCGAATAAGTAGCTGGTGAGCGCGAGGCCGTAGGTGTCGTTCTTGCCGTCGCGGTCCGGATCGCCGTCTGTAAACGCTTTCGAAATCGCCAATACATCGTCCATCGTCCGGGGAGGCTGCAGCCCGAGCTCGCGGAGCCAGTCGGTCCGAATCCACAGGAACTTGGCCCCTTCGATGGAGGAGGAAGGGTCCGGGATGCCCATCAGCTTGCCGTCGAGAGTCGCCGCCTCGAATTGGCCGTCGCCCTCCTCGCTCAGCGTCTTCTTGGTCAGCGGGGTGGCGTATTGCTCGTACACGTCGGTCAGAGGCTGGATTCGACCGGCGTTGTACAGCTGCCGCAGCTGCTGCGCGTCGACCCGGACGACGTCCGGAATGTCGCCGGAGGCGAGAGCGACGCCAAGCTTCTGATAGAACAGGCTCCCCTTCGCCGTCCAGTCGTACTTGATCCGAATGCCCAGCACCCGCTCGTACAATCGGCTCCACCGGTTGTCCGTCAGCGATTCGCCGGGCAGCTGGTCGAGCAAGCTGTCCAGGTCGTCGCTCGTCTCGCGGACGAAGCTCAGCTCGACGGGGGGGTTATATCGGCTTAAGCCGAGTTCTCGATAGGGGGCCGCTTCCGGAATCCCCTCCGGAAGCGGCTCGGGCCACGCGCCGTCCTGCCGACAGGCGGACAAGAGAAGAACGGAGATTGCCGAAGCCATGACGAGCCTGACCGATGCTTTGACTTTGTCCATTGCCGGCCCCCCGGATGAGATTGCCGATCCTGAATTTTATGAGTCCATACGTTAGAGCAATTTTTATGATGCCGGATATCTCTCCCGAAGATCAAGGTGCAATTTTTGATTTTGTTGCCGAACGTTTACCGTTTGCCGACCGCGACGCCTCTTAATGGCTTCACTTCCTATAATTAGACAGGTTGCGGCCATCCTCCCGACGAGATTACACTGGTTGCGAAAGCGCATTCATAATCGAGAGGGGGTGGAGAACCGCTCGCAGCGAAGAGGCGAGCGCGCCGTCTCGGCTGCGGCCGACGACGAGCTTCCACGAGTTCCGCCAACAACCGATTAGCGAGGAGAGTGACATTGATGAGTAAAGGAAGATGGAGCTGGGCAAGCAAATTCCTGTTGGCGCTAACCCTGTTGGTTACGCCGATGCTGCTTCACGGCAACGCGGCGGAAGCCTGGACGGGCATGCCCATGTCCAAGCTTCGCGTGAGCGGCAACCAGCTGGTGAACAGCAGCGGACAGCCGGTATTGCTAAGCGGGTGGCACCAACCGTCCGGCTCTTATTGGACGTATCAGAACAGCAGCTACTACCTGAATCGGAACGGCGGGAACCGGCATGCGGCGACCCTGGAGTACTTGAAGGAGATTACCGACACCTTCACCACGACCTCCGGCAAGTACGGCAGCAGTCATGGCTGGTACATGAACCAGGTTCGCCTGTTCATCGACCGCGAGGACATGGGCGACGTCGCGGCCGGCACCTACAACTTCGCCGGGCTGCAGGCCGTCACGCAGAACGTCATTATTCCGTACATCAACTACGCCAAGACCAAAGGAGTTTACGTCACGCTCGGGCTGGACTTCACGATTCTCAACAACCAGGCGACCACGCAAGCGAATCTCGACAAGTTCAATCAGATCTGGGGCTACCTCTCTTCCCAGCCCGGCATCAAGAGCGCGGACAACGTCATGTTCGAGCTCATCAACGAGCCGGTTCTCTCATACGCGAACGGAGGCTGGGGAGGGAACCCCGCCGAGCCGGATTTCGCCGACCACTGGAACGCGCTGAAGAACTTCCAAAATTCCATTATCTCCACCATTCGGAACAACGGAGCGGACAACGTCATCTGGGCGGCGGGACTCGGCTGGGATCAATATTATCAGCTGTGCGCGACTTATCCGCTGACGGATCCGCTGAACAATGTCGGCTATGCGGTTCACTGGTATCCGGGCTACGGCGCCCATGACGATTACGCGACTCTGCAGCAGATTTGGGACAACACCATCAAGCCGTGCGCGGATCAATATCCGATCAACATCACGGAGACGACCTGGTTCAAGACGCTGCCGGGAGACTCCTCTTATTGGGAACTGTTCAACGGCTCCAACGAAGGCTTCGGCAAGAACACGAAAGCGATCTTCACGGCGGCGGGCAACGTCAGCATCGCCGTCCACATGAACGGGTTCCTGCTGGAAGCCGGCCCCCGAAGCTCGTTCGCGGACCCGACGGCCGGTCTCAAATACGACGGCAACGCGGCGCGGGACGGCATGGCCCGCTTCCTCTTCGAATGGTATTACGAGCGGGCGCAGCTGCATCCATGGAACGGGATGTGGAACGGAATCCAGTCCGGTTCGACCTACAAGATCGTGAACCGGGCTTCGGGCAAGGTGCTGGAGGTCCCGGGCGGAGCGAACACCAACGCTCTGCAGCTGCAGCAGTATACCGACAACGGCGCGACCGCCCAGCAGTGGGTCGTCACGGATGTGGGCAGCTACAACAATTATTACAAGCTGCGGAGCGTCAGCTCGTCCGACGGCAAGGTGATGGACGTGCGCAACGGCACGAAGACGAACGGGGAAGCGATTCAGCTGATGTCCGATTTCAACAATACCGCGCAGCAGTTCCGCTTGTTCAAGTTAAGCAACGGCTATTGGAGCATCATCAACGTGAACAGCAACAAGGCCGTCGAGGTCGCCGGCTCCTCGACGGCGAACAACGCGCCGATTCAGCAGAATCTGTACCGCGGCAACCTGAACCAGCAATGGCAATTGGTTAAGATCGACTGATATCAAGCGAACGCCGCCGGAGAGCTCTCGCCCTCCGGCGGCGTTCGCCGGTTCCTACCGATAAACGAACGGCTCCTTGGCGTCGACGAACTTCACCGGCAATCCTTCCGCGATCGGAAGCAGCCATTCCGCCAGGTGCTTCATTCCCCACTCCTCGGTCCGCTCATGCCCGACTACGATCATCGCCTTGTTCATGCCGAGCATGGAAGCGTCGTTGACATAGGCGCACAGCGTCCATTCCGTAATGTCGCCGCAGACCATGACGTCCAGCTCCTTGTCCCGCATGAGCTCCATCGGCATCTCTTCCCGCCCGAGGCCCAGGCTGCCGCCTCCGACCAGAATGCCGATCCGGGAGCAGGGAGACTCCGGCTTGCCGACGATTCGCACGACGCTCATGCCAAGCTTCGCCTTGAAGAACTCCGCCAGCTCTCCGACGGTAGTCGGCTCGATGACGTACGTCCAAGGCGACGGCGGATCGAGCTTCTTGTCCTCCCAGCCGAGCTCCCGCATCAGCCCGTCGTAGATCAGATCGCTCTCGGCCATATGCATATGGTCGTGGAAGCGCCAGATCGCGATTCCGTTGTCTTCGATCAGCTTCTTTTTGGCCGCGTATACGGGGTCGTCCCGCAGCCAGTCCACCTTGTCGGCGCCGGTGAAGTAAGTCGGCTCGTGCGTGACGATGAGATTCGCCTTGGCGGCGATCGCCTCGCGAATGACGTCCACGGTCGCCGTGAACGTCGTGACGATGCCCGTCACTTCCATGTCGGGGCTTCCGCTCGCGAGCACGTCGCACGTCTGCTCCAGCTTGCGTCCTCCGCAGCTTTTGTCCAAGATCCGATCGATGACGTCTTGCACCTTCATTGGCGTCTCGCTCCTTTTCCCACTTCTATTCTTGGCCCTTCCCCTTACCCCTTGACGGCGCCGATCACGACGCCCCGGGTCAAATACTTCTGAAGCAGCGGCAGCACGACGAGAATCGGCACGATTCCGAGAACCGCCATCGCCATCCGCACGGCGCTGCTCGGCAGCTCCACCGCTCCCGCTCCGACCGCGTTGCCCGCTTGGCCGGAATTGAGGTATTGAATGTTGTTCATCAATTGAACGAGCAGGTTCTGAATCCCATAGTATTGCGGCTTGCTCACGTAGTAAAGGGCGTTGATCCAGTCGTTCCAATAGGCGAGCCCCATGAACAGGCCGACGGTGGCCAGAACGGGCACGGAGAGCGGCAGCATGATGCGGAAGAACGTTCTCGTCTCCGTGGCGCCGTCGATCTGGGCGGATTCGATCAGGTCGACCGGCACGTTGCTCTTGAAGTAGTTGCGGACGAGCAGCACGTTGAATCCGTTCGCCAGCAGGTTCGGCACGATCAGCGCAGCGAGCGTGTCCTTAACGTGGAAAACCTGCGTCCACATGATATAGGAAGGAACGACGCCTCCGCTGAACAGCATCGTGAAGAAGACGACGAAGGCCAGCGTATTATGGTACTTGAAGTCCTTCCGCGACATCGGATAAGCGAGCATGCTCGTGATGAGCAGGCCGACGGCCGTGCCGACGACCGTGACGAGAATCGAGACGCCGTAGGCTCTCAGGAACGTATACGCCGAAGCTTGCAGATAGACGTAAGCGTCCAGGCTGAATTCCTTCGGGAAGAAGCTGTAGCCGTCGTTGATCAGGCTGGACTCCTTCGTCACGGAAGCGATAAGGATCAGGACGAACGGCAGGAATGCGGCCAGCGTGAAGAGCCCCATCAGAATGGCCGAGAACAGGGCGAAGGCGCGTTCCCCTCTCGTTTGAATCATGGACGTACCCCCTAGAACAGTGCGTTTTCCGAATTGACCCGTTTGACGATCGCGTTGACGACCAGGACGAGAACGAAGCCGACGAGCGATTGGTACAGCCCCGCCGCCGCCGACATCCCGATGTCGTTCAGCTGCATCAGCGCCCGGTACACGTACGTGTCGATCGTCTGGGTCGCGCTGTACAGCGCCCCGGCGTTGAGCGGAACCTGGTAGAAGAGGCCGAAGTCGGAGTTGAAGATGCGTCCGATCGACATGAGGCCGAGCACGATGACCGTAGGCTTGAGGAGCGGCAGCGTGATCGTCCGGATCTGCCTCAGCTTGCCGGCCCCGTCGATCTTGGCCGCCTCGTAGATGCTCTTGTCGATCCCGGCGATGGAAGCGAAGTACACGATCGAGCCGTAGCCCGCCGTCTTCCATATTTGAATGAGGACAAGCAGATAAGGCCAGTACTTCGCTTCCGAATACCAATTGATCTCCGGAAGGCCGAGCGGCCGCAGTATCGACTTGTTGACGAAGCCGCTGTCCGCGTTCAGGAAGGCGAATACGAGCATCGACAGCACGACCATCGAGATCAGGCTCGGCAGCACGAGCCCGGACAGGTAGAGCTTCGAATACAGCTTCGTCAGCAACTCCGCCATCAGAATCGCGATGAAGATCGAGCAGACCGTTCCGATGACGATGAACGCCAGGTTATAGAGCAGCGTATTTCTCGTCATGATCCAGGCGTCGGTCGTCTTGAACAGGAATTGGAAGTTGTCCAGGCCGATCCAGTCGCTTCCGAAGATCCCCTTGGCGTAGTTGACGTCCTTGAACGCGATGAACACTCCGAACATGGGAATATAGCTGTTGATCAGAAAGTAGAGCAGGCCCGGAGCGGCCAGCATCAGGAGAGGCGCCGTCTTGCGAAGCGCGCTCGAGGTTCCGTTGGCGTGTCTCATATCCGTTAACTCCTCCATTACGGAAAATGGAACCTTCGGCAGGCTCCATTCTCCTTCATGCCTTGCTTTATTGGCCGCCTTGGGAGGCGATCCATTGATCGAGCTGCTCTTGCTTGCTCTTGATGACGTCCGCCGCGCCCGCGTCGTTCAGCGCCTTGACGAACTTCGGAATCGTCGTCTCCGGATCGAGGGAGCCGGTGACGAGGCCCGGCAAGTATTGGTTGACGACGTTGTTCACGGCGCTGATCTGCGTCTTCACCTTGCTCGGGTCGAAGATGAAGCCGAAGTACGGCGAGCGCTCCGTCTCCTTGTTCTCCTTCAGCTTCAGCTCGACGTCCGACCAGTCGATCCCCTCGAATTGGTATTGCAGCGACTCGGAGCCGACGACGCCGGTGCTGATCATGGCCGTATAGGAGACGGTGTTCGCGTCCTTGCCTTCCGGGAACTTGACGTGATGTTCGTCGACCTTCACGTAGTCCTCGCCTTCGATGCCGTACAGAATCGTATTGATCAATTGCTCGTCGGTATAGAGCAGGTTCAGGAACTTAACCGCGGCTTCCGGCGCCTTCGACGTGCTCGATACCATCCAGCTGACGGAATTGACCGCGCTCGTATCGAAGTAGAACGGAGCGATCCGCTTCGTCTCGACGTTCTTGCCGGTCTGCGCGCTGATCGTCTTGCCGACCTCCTTGCCGCCGTAGCCGCCGAGGAAGGAGAATTCCCGGCCGGAAGCCAGCATCTCGCTGGAGGTGATCGTCGTCGTCGCCGCATCCTTCTGCAGATACCCTTTGTTATACCAGTCTCTCATCATCTGCACGCCGTTCTTGAAAATATCGGTCTCGTAGAAGTTGACGACCTTGCCGTCGTTCCCGACGACGACGCCCGCTCCGGTCGTGTCCGTCAGGAAGTCGACCTTGTGGATCCCCTTGAGCAGGTTAATCAGGTTGGTGTCGCTCGGATTGACGTTGATCGGCCCGAACGGGACGACATCCGGATGCTTCTTCTTGACCGCCTCGAAGATCTCCGCCAGATCGTCCACGGAGCCGATATCGTCCGCCGAGTAGCCGGCCTCCTTCAGCATATCCGCGTTGTAGACGAAGCTGACGGGCAGAGCCATCCCCTTGTTCACCGGAATGCCGTAGATATGGCCGTTAATCGTCGTGGCCTTGAGCATGTCCGGCCCGAAGTCCTTCTCCAGAATCGCGGTCATCTCTTTGCCGTGCTCGGCGAGAAGATCGTCCAGCGGCGCGACCTGGCTCTTCGAGACGTAGTTCGAGAATTGGCCGAGCGTCGTGAAGACGTCCATCTTCTCCCCGCTCTGAAGCGCCAGGTTGACCTTCTGCATGTAATCGGCCGGGCCGTACACGCGGAAGTCGACCTTGACGCCGATCTTATCGACCGTAATCGCGTTGATCGCGTCGGTAACCTTGCTCAGGTCGTCCGGGATCCGGTTGAAGGACGGCAGCGCGAAGACGATCTCCTCCGCCTTGACGGATTTATCGTCATCCGGCGTGGAAGAAGAATCCGAGCCGCCGGAGCAGGCCGTCAATACCGATCCGGTAAGCGCAACCGACATGAGCAGCGCCGCTAACCCCTTTTTTCTATTCATCCTGTGGCCTCCTGTTCGTTGTTTTCGCTCTCAGTTTACCTGTTCGCGGCGAGCCCGGCTTTCAAAAAGACGGCCTGTATTTTAGAAAACAAGCGCTGCTCCCGTCCTTCCCCCGCAAGCTCGAAAAAAACTCCGCCTCCCGTCCGGAAGCGGAGTTTCGCTTTGCGGCTTATAGTTGCGTCTAAGTTGCGGCTTATAGTTGCGGCTTATGCTTCGCGCGGTACGCGTTCGGAGTCTCTCCCGTCAGCTTCTTGAACACGGTGGAGAAATAAGACAGCGTGTCGAAGCCGGTCTCCAGCGCGATCTCGCTCACGCTCGCCTTGCTCTCGAGGAGCAGCCGTTTGGCTTCGTTGATCCGGCATTCGTTCAAATATTCCTTGATCGCGATGCCGGTCTCCGCCTTGAACACCTTGGCCAGGTAATCCGCCGTCAAGTACACGTGGGCCGCGACGTCTTCCCGGTTCAGCTCCCGCTTGTAGTTCTCGTGAATGAACCGCTTGGCTTTGTCGACGACTCCTTCGGACTTCAGCGTCTCCCGAACGGAATCGATCGTCTTGTCGGTCATCGCTTGGGCCCACTTCATGAAGTCGAATACGCTGCTCTCGGCTTGTTGCGACAGCTGCAGGATGGCTTCGTCGGCGAACAGCCGGTGCGCCTGGATATGATTCCGAAGGAGCAGCGAATAGACGACCTGAAGGAAGTCCTCCCGGATCGAATGCAGAGTCGCCGGATCCAGCTTGTTCTGCTCGGCCAGCCTCTCCAGCTCTTTCTTCAGCCCGTTGACGATCGGAACCTTCTCGCCCTGGACGAATAGGAGCGAGAAGCGATCCATGTCCAAGGCGTAGCGGTCCGACGTATCGTAGCGGAAGGGAACCTTCTCCAGGTGGACCTTCCCTCGGAAGATAATGTTGGAAGCATCCAATTGCTCCAGCCGTTCTCTCGCCCGGGAGAGCCCGGCGATGGCTACCGTCTCGGCGACGTAACAGGTTGCCGTGCATTTCAAATATTGTCCGCACAGCCCGATCAGCCGTCCGCCGAGCTCCTTCAACCGCTCCGCGTCGGACGTCCCTTCCAGGATGACGGCAATGTAGAAGGCGGATTCCGTCTGATAAGGGATGACCCGGTCGTGGTTGACCCGGTCGAATAGAACCTCGGAGCCCAAATTGGACAGCGCGTACAGCAGGATGCTGCCGTCCCAGCGTTCCTCCGCCTGGGACCTCGGAACGCCGGCCAGGAACAGAACGTAGTCTCCGTCCGCAGACAGCGGCAGCTCCCGCTTGCGAATCTCGCTGGCGATCAGATCCGCTCGGGGCGAGATCGCCTCCGTCAGAACGTCCCGCCAGAAATTCCGCTCCACCCACTCCTTGTTCTTGATCCACGTCAAGCCCAGCCTGCTGTATTCGTCCAGCAGCCGGTTCTGTTTAAGCGCGTCCACGGCCTTGCGCAGCGCGGCCTCCAGCTTCGTCTTGTCGATCGGCTTGACGAGGTAGGCGTCGGCGTTATACGAGATGGCCGTCGAAGCGAATTCGAAGCTCTCGTGGCAGGTGAAGAAGATGAAGCCGCCGTCATACTCCCGCTCCCGAACCCACTTGATCATGTCGAGCCCGGAGCCTCGCGGCATCTCGATGTCGCAGACGATGAGGTCCGGACGATCGGCCTCGAACAGCCGCATGGCGTCCTGAACGTTGTACGCGAACGCCGTCTCCGCGATTCCGTAATCGTTCCAATCCACGATGCGAAGCAGCGCTTCGACCGTGGGAATGTCGTCGTCTATCAATAAGCAGCGCATACGGTTCCTCCTACGCCGTCCGTTCGTCGGTTATCGTTGCCGGTATCCACAATTCCACCCGCGCTCCGGACGGTTCGCCGTTCGACAGCCGAACCAGGTCTTCGCGCTTGTACAAGAGATGAAGCGTTCGGCGGACGTTGGCGATTCCGATATGCGCCCCTCCCTCCGTCTCTTGAACGGACGAGAAGCTTCTCAGCCATTCGGCGTCGAAGCCTCCTCCGTTGTCCTCGATGACGATCTTGACGAAGGAAGCGCCTTCTCGAATCTCCATGCCGGCCCGAATATAGATGGAGAGCATCTCTTCATAGAACATCGCATGCTTGAAGACGTTCTCGACGAACGTCTGAATCAGGAAGGGGGGCACGGGCGAGCGGCCGGCCTCCTCCTGGATCTCGGTCATATAGAAAATCTGATCGGGATAGCGGATCTCCTGCATGCGAATATAGTTGACCGCGTGCTTGATCTCCTCTTCGAGCGGAACGACGGCGAGTCCGGCTCTGAACATATATCGCAGGTGCTCGGACAGGTGATGGACCAGCCCGCGGATCTCTTCGTTCTTGTTCTGATAGGTCAGGCTCGTTACGGTCGAGATGGCGTTCAAGAAGAAGTGGGGACGAATCTGCATCTGCAAAAATTTGATCTCCGCGCGGCTTCGTTCGATCTGCTCCTCGTAGGACTGGATCTTCAGCTCCGTAATCTCCCGCACCATGGACTGCAAGGAGCGGTACAGCTTCGTGAATTCCATCGAGCGGTCCGCGCCTTCGGGAATTTGCAGCTCCGGCTGCCCCTTCTCGACCTCCTTGGCCGCCTTGACCAGCTCGAGAACCGGCTTCAAGATGTCCCTGGCCAGAGAGCGGAGCACCAGCGGCACGACGACCAGCGACACCAGCGCCAGCAGGACGATCAGCCATTGGATCATCTTCAGCTTGGAGAACACGCTCTGCTTGGCGACGAGGCTCGTGATCTCGCCGAATTCGGCGATCGGCTCGGAGATCATCAGGTAGCGGCCGCGATATTCGTTCCGCAGCTCGTCCAAGGTCTCGACGGGCTTCAAGCTTGCTTGGTTCCAGGTCAGAAGGCGGCCCTCCCGGTCGCTGAGCGCGTATCCGTTCCGGTCGCCTCCTCCCCGATTCACCATGTCCAGAAGGGATTCGGCGTTCACGAGGGTGCCGAAGGTCATCCCCGAGTAGACCATATATTTGCACAAATAATGAACGCCTTGAACCGAGAGAACCGTCCACTCGTCCTCCGTCCCGTCGGAATCGGGAACCCACTTCCGCTGCTCGATGTAGTCGATCAGCGCCAGCTTCTCGTTGGAATCGATTCGGGAGCTGACCTGGGCGAGAAGCGTATCGCCGGGCAATCGAATGAAGAGGCCGTCGCTGGCGTCGTTGGCGGACATCTTCGCGGCGAGCGCCTTCTTGAGCTGGATCGACCGGAAGTACCGTCCGCTCTCGCTCAGCTGCTCGAAGTCGTTCGCCGCGTCGACATGGTTCTCGAAGACCTCGGTCAGATCCTTCGAGAAGTTGTTCAAGTAATTCCGTATGTTGGCTTGATACAGAGAGAGCGTATTGCGCGCGCCGTCCTGGGTGTTGTTCCTCACGACCTCCAGCGAGTACACGTTGCTCAGGACAAGAACGGCGAACAGAATCGCGACGATGATGGTCAATTGCATGGAGAACCGGAATACGATGCTGTTCGTACGCATGACGCCTCCTCTCCTGTCTCCCCGAATTCAGGAAGCCCCCGACCCCGATCGCGTCGATCGAAAGTCAGGGGCGTCCATCGAAGCTAGTCCGCGATCCGATCCGCGGGCGGCTCTCCCAAGGCCCACTTCAGGCCGTCCGCGATCGTCTCGTTCCAGAAATCCCAAGTATGGGCGCCGGCGCTCTCGCGATAAGCATGCCCGATTCTCTCCTTCTCGAGAAAATCATGAAAGCGGCGGTTCACGTCCAGCAGGAAGTCCTCGGTCCCGCAAGCCATATAGAGGCCGGGAAGCTCCTCGCCATTCTCGATCAGCCGCCTGACGATCGCTTCCGGATCCTTGTCGCTGCCGAGCAGCCGGGTCAAATCGCCGAACACGCTCCTGTAGTAGCCGTAATCGGCGATCTCGTCCTTGAAGCCCGGCTCCATATTAGCGATTTTATACGGGATAAGGGCGGACGACAAGGCGATAATCCTGCCAAATCGGCTCGCGTACCGGAAGCCGTTCCGAATCGCTCCGTACCCGCCCATGGACAGCCCGCCGATGAACGTGTCCTCCCGGGCCGCGGAGAGCGGGAACAGCTTGCGCGTGAAGTCGACCAGCTCTTCGCCGACATACTCCCCGTACAGAGCTCCTCGATCTTCATCGTCCACGTAGAAGTGGTTCTCTCCGGAGGGCATGAACACGGCGATCCGGTACCGGTCCGCTAATTCGCGTATGCGGGAGAAGTGGAGCCAGTCCGTGTGGGTGCCGGAATAGCCGTTCAGAAGATACAAGGCCTTCAAGGGCCGAACGCTCGGATCCTCTTGATTCGGGTGCACGGGAGAATCCACCGGCAGCAGAGCGGTGAACGGAACTTCCCGGCGAAGGCAGCGCGAGAAAAAATGAATTTGCATCGTGGCCATCGGGCTCACTCCCCTCTCTTCGGTTAAAGCTCGCAGGAGATCGATTCTCCCGAATGATCGACATACTCGATGACCGTGCGATAGGATCGCAGATCGATGAACAGCTCGCAGCACTTATCTTCCCGGCTCCAACGAAGGCGAATCTCGCTCTCGGCCGATTCCGGCACGCTGAACCGCCCGTCGAAGGCCTCGTACTCGTTCCGGAAGCGAATCAGCTTCATCAGCCTCCGGACGACCGGCTTCTCAAGGGCTTGCTCGACTTCTTCGACCGAATAATTATGCCGATTGATCTCGCGGCCTTCGCCGGTCCGCTCGACTCTCTCCAGATCGTTCGCTCCCGCCAGCAGGCCCACGTAATACACTTGCGGAATGCCCGGAACGAACAGCTGGATCGCTCTCGCCGCCACATAGGCGTCGTCGTCTTCGTTAAGCGCGCTGTAATAGGTGCAGCGAATCTGATGGACGTCGAAGCCGTCCGCCGCCTTGTGCTCGTCCGACAGGATCCGGCTCAGGTTGGCTCCCCTGCTCACGCAGAGATCGACCAGCTTCCTCGCTTCGGCGGTGTCGATAAGATCGTCCAGATCCGGCTTGACGGGAATGCCGTCGTGGCAGTCCAGCATCGTGAATTGCTTGTGCGGGCGAACCTTCAAGTAATCGATCAAGTCCTTGTTCGACCGGTTGACAAGCGCCTCCAGCACGCGATAAGGGAGAATGAAGTCGTAGATCCAGTACCCCCGCTCGGCCAGCTTGAACTGCGTGCCGTAATGCGCGTGCACCTCCGGAAGGAGCTCGATTCCGAACGAATCGGCGAGCTGCTTGATCTCGCCTAGAAATTCGTAGATGTCCGGCTCGACGAAGAAGCAGCTCGTTCCGAGCTTCTTGATGACGTACCCGACGGCGTCGAGACGGACGATCTTCACGTTATGCCGATGGAAATTCTCGAAGAACGCCCGCAGCAGCCGCTTGGTCAGCCCGGAGCGAATGTCCAGGTCGATCTGCTCCGAAGGATCGGTCTTCCCGAACGTCGTCCACACCTTCGCTTCTTCGCCGTTCTCGCCGACCCGGTAGACGGAATACGGCAGCGGACGCCGCAGGAACATCTTGTCGATGTCCGCCTGCACGGGCACGCCGTCCTCCCATAGTTTATCGAGCGGAATGAACAGATCGGCGTATTCCGACTCGCGCCCCTTCGCGAGGAAGTCCTGGAAGTAAGGCGACTGTCTGGAGATATGATTCACCATCAGGTCGACCAGGACGTCGAACTTCTCTCCGATCTCGCGGATATCGTCCCACGTTCCGAAGCTCGGATCGATGTCCAGATACGTCAGCGGCGCGAAGCCCCGATCACCCGAGGAAGGGAACGGGGGAAGAATGTGGACCCCTCCCGGGAACAGATCGGCGAGATGCTTGCGAAGCAGCTCGTTAAGCGCGCGCAGATCTCCTCCCAGCGAGTCCGGGTAAGTGATGAGTTGAACTTGATTGCGTACCGGCACGGTCGACGCCTCCTATAAGCGATATTGGCTCTTGATGTCTTCAAGCCTCGGCAGATCGACGACGGCCCCGGTATACTTCAGCTTATAGGCGCTGACGGCGAAGCCGAGCCGCAGGGCTTCTTCGAGCGGATACCCCTTGATCGACGCCGCGTAGAAGCCGGACCAGAAGGCGTCGCCCGCCCCCGTCGTGTCCGCGACCTCGGAAGCCATCGTCGCGTACTCTCTCGTCTCCTTCCCGTTCGAGACGAGGGCGCCGTCCTTGCCGAGCGTCAGAATGACCAGCTTGGCCCCGAGCTCCAGGAATTTCTCCAACTGGTTGGCCGGCGTATCCGGGCCGAACAATCGCTCCGCGTCGTCCTCCGAAGGCTTGACGATGTCCGCCTTGGAGAGGATGGACTTGACGTACGAGACGCCGTCCTCTCCCGCTTGCCAGATCATCCGGTGGTAGTTCGGATCGAAGCCGATCCGCACCCCGTGGGCCGCAGCCGCATCGATCGCGCGTTCGATCGTTCGGCGGGACGGAAGCCTCGAGATCGGCCAGCAGGAGAAATGGACGAGCTTCGAGTGAAGCAGGGCCTCCTCCAGCTGCGGAGTATAAGCGAGCCGATAATCCGCTCCCCGGTAGAAGATCGGGATCGGGGTCGCCCGGCTCTTGGTCACGACGACGAGGCTCGTCGATTCCTCGGCCCGCTGAATGAAGTGCGTATTCACGTCCTCTTGGCGGAGACGTTCCAGCAAAAATTCGCCGAAGCCGTCGTTCCCGACGCAGGCGGCGATCTGGGAGCGGATGCCCAGCTTCTGCGCGTTGATCGCGATATTGGAAGGAGATCCGCCCGGATATTTCGTATATCCGCTCGACAGGAACGTATCGTCGTACTCGTCGGAGATCATGTCGACGAGCAGCTCGCCGACCGCGAACAGGTCGTTCGGCCTCTCCTCGAAATGCAGCTTTTCACGGAAATCCATTGCAGTCGTCCCCCGGTTCTAATGGAATGCCTCATGGAAGGATGCACTCAGTTTAGCTCGGCCGGGTCGAGATTCTCTTCTAAAAATAAGGCGAGAATTTTCAAATATAAGGGGAATCTAGTCCGCGCGGAACGAACCCTTGGGGGTTAACGGCCGTGGCGTCCGTTAGAATGGCGGCTTGCAGGTTTGCGTCCGATCGCGCCCCTTGCATGAATGTTGTAAGATTGGGATCGAAGGTGAGAAAATAAGATGGATGGCGCATGAGATTATCGTCATTATGAAACACCCCCTATACTTTCATTACCAATTGAGTAATGGAAAGTATAGGGGGTGCGTTCTCGCGATTATTTATCGGACACAAATGCGTTACAGTTTCTTTTTAATCACGTTCAGCTCTTTGTTGATCGCAATCAACAATTCCGGGGGAATATTGAAAAAGGCCAGTTGCGTCATCTTCTCGATCGACATGACGCTCTTCGTCACCTCGAAGAAGGGATTGTTCGTCATATCTCCGAAATATTTCAAGAACACTCCCCTTGCTTCTTCATGGCGATAGAGCTCTTCGATCGTATCGAACGTCGAATAGTAGCCTTCCTTCAATTCAATGCTTTCCGTGTTCGATAAATCGAACTTCTCGAACCAATTTACGACGTGCTTGGCCTCTTCCTTTTTCACATGGACATAGCTCGGGTCGATGTCCGACACGCGGCGAAGCTGAATTTCATCCGCGTGAATCCCGCCGCGCTCATCCATGCCCTCGACCCGTAACCGGTTTTCCCCATACGATAACGAGACATCCTTTACGATTTTCATCGGGTCGTCGTTTTGAATTTCGGTAAGGAGTACTCCATTGAGATAAACCCGGATTCGGCGCAAATTAGACAGAATCGCGATGTCGTTCCGTTCCTGATGCCGATTCGCAAACCGGCGGCCCGCCACATGAACGAAAGGCTCCTTCGACCAGTAAGCCTTGTAAAGATAGAAGGCATCCTTCTTCAAGGCGCGGTCGATCGTCACAAGCCCCTTCAGGTTTTTGCCGGTCTCGCCCCCCTCCCGTCGGTTCGCGCTGCCGAAGTCGAACATGTTCCAGACGTACCCGCCCTGCACGAACGGTCTCGAGCGTATCGCTTCGATGGCGTTGCGATGGAACAGAAGCTGGTATTCCTCGGTGTAATCCTGAACCTGAGGCGTGTAAGAATGATAGTTCGGATTGGTATCCACGCCGTATTCGGACAGAATAAGCGGAACATCCGGCTGAGCGCGGTGAAACGAATCGAAGCGATCGTACAAATCCTTGATCTCTCCGTAGTACCAACCGTAATACAAATTGTAGCCGACAAGGTCGGTATAACGATTGATAATGCTGTCATCCTCGACGCCGTTAATATTCGCCTGCGCGGTCATCCGGTTCGGATCCAGCTCTTTCGCGAGCCGTACCAGCTTCTGTATGGAGCGATGGGTATGCTCATTTTCCACCGCGATCGTTATCTCGTTCTGGACGCCCCAACAATAGATCGAGCAATGATTGTAGGCTTGCTTGACGAGCCTCTCCAATTGCTCTTCCGCATTGCGGTTCTCGGGGTCTTGGGCGGAAGGAATGCTGATGAAGGGAATCTCGGCCCATACCAGCAATCCGTAACGGTCGCACAGGCTGTAGAAGTAATCGTCGTGCTGGTAATGAGCCAACCGAAGACTGTTCGCTCCGACTTCCCGGATCAAGGACATATCCAGGTCCATATGCTCTCTTGTTATGGCGTTGCCCGCGCCGCCGAAGTCCTGGTGCCGGCATACGCCGTTCAACTTGATCGGCTTGCCGTTCAAGAGCAATCCGCGATCCGTCGTGGCTTCGATCGTTCGAAAGCCGACCGGGATATTCCGCGAATCCCGAATTTGCCCCCCGACGATGACTTCTATCGATGCCGAATAAAGATAAGGCCGTTCTACGCCTTCCCAAAGAATCGGATCCGAAATTTCGCATCGCATGGCAAATTTCGTTTGAGCTTCAAGCGTCAGTTGCGCGACGTTCTCCAGTACGGTCGTTCCGTCTTGATCCTGAAGCCGAACTCTGACTTCTCCGCTTTCCGTCGTGGCGGACTCGTTCGCGACTTGGCCTTCGACCCGCAATTCGAAGGTCTGGCCGTTCGATTTCTTCGGGGTCAAATAAACGCCGTCCCGCCCGTTGTCCATCATCTCGAAATGGATATCGTCCATGTAAAGAAGCTTGACTTCCCGATACAGGCCGCCATAGAAAGTAAAGTCGGCCATCAGAGGGAATACCTCGTTATGATGGCTGTTGTCGACCTGAATCGCGATGAGGTTGTCCCCTTCCTTCAGGAACGGGGTCAACGGTACGCGAAACATCGCATAACCGCAGCGGCTCTCTCCGGCCAAGCGGCCATTGACATACACATGCCCGATATTCCCGGCCGCTCCGACCTCCAGATAGATGCGCTTGGTTAAGTCCTCCGCCGAGATGTTCAATCCTTTCTGATACCAACAAGCTCCGCGATAGTAGGAATCCGCGCCCCCTTGGCCGTCGGTTCGATTCCAGGTGTGAGGGAGCGAGACGAGCTCCCCCTCCGGAATCGGCTGGAACCTATAAGTCGAATCGTCCGTAGCGGCGAACGTCCAATGATCGTTGAATGCCATCGCATGAGTCATCTTATTCGCCGTTCCCCCTTGTCAGCTCTTCATTCAATTGCTCCAGGATCCGATCAAGCTGTTCCTCGGACATGGAGCCGCCTCCGAACGAGATCAAGGCGCGCAATGGCATATATTTGACGATCGCCTCCATCATGTCCGCGAACCCTTCGGCATCTTCTCCGGAGCCGCCGCCTAGCGGGTTGCCCTCCTTCAGAATTCGCGCCATGATCGGCCGCGTCGCCGGATCGGCCAGTAAATCTCCGACGGTCGAATTGCGGGTCGCCTTCTTCCAAGCGGTCGTTGTGGATTCGACGCGAACCGTATCCGTCAAGACGATGTCTCGCGACGACTTGCCGATCATGATCTCGAACTCGCCCGTCTCGACGCGCCAGTCGTTCAGCTCGACGTCGTAATAGGCGAACGACCGCTTATCGAGCGAGAAGGTTACCGTCTTCCGCTCGCCCGGCGCAAGCTCCGCCTTCGCGAAGCCTTTCAGTTCTTTGACGGGCCGGATTGCCGTGCTCTCCACATCGCCGACATAAAGTTGAACGATTTCTTTCCCGGCGCGGTCTCCCGTGTTCTTCACCGTCACCTGAACGTCGAGCGTCTCGTCGTCCCGCATCTCCTTCTTCGAGATCGACAGCTCGGCATATTCGAAGGTCGTATAGCTGAGGCCGTGACCGAACGGGAAAAGCGGCTCAATCTTCTTCGTATCGTAATAGCGATAACCGACGAAAATGCCCTCCCGGTATTCCGCCCGGTCCCCTTCTCCGAAGTAAAACAGGGAAGACGGGTTATCCTCCAGCCGCTTCGGAAACGTCTCGGCCAACTTCCCGCACGGATTCGCGTCTCCGAAGAGCAGGTCGGCTATCGCCCCTCCGAGCGCTTGGCCGCCCAGATACGCCTCGAGCACCGCCTTCGCGCTTCCGATCCAGGGCATCTCCACCGGCGAACCGTTGCTGAGCACGACGGCCAAATTCGGCTGCTCCGCGGCAATGGCTTGAATAAGTTCGATCTGATTGGCCGGCAAGCGAAGATGGGTTCGGTCGTAACCCTCCGATTCGCAGCGGTCCGGCAATCCGACGAACAGGACGGCGACATCCGATTCGCTTGCGATTCGAATCGCTTCTCGAACCTGCCGCGCATCCGATTCGTCGCTGTCGAGGTTATAGCCTTGCGCATAGAGAATACGGGCTTCGCTGCCGGTCTTCTTGGCGATCTCCTCCCGAATGTCGTCCAGCTTAGCAGGCTTGATATGAGAGCTGCCTCCCCCTTGGAATCGAGGCGTCGCGGCCAACGCTCCGATGACCGCAATACGGCTGTCCTTGGATAGGGGAAGAAGGTTGTCCTCGTTCTTAAGAAGAACCATGCTCTCCCGCGCGATCGCTCTCGCTAGCCGGTGATGAGCCTCGGAATCGTAGGTCGCGTTCGGCTTCTTGTTATCGACTGCCTTATAAATGATTCGCAGGATTCGCTCGACCGCCCGGTCCAGCTTCTCTTCGGGCAGCAGCCCTGCGCGAACGGCTTCGACGATTTTCCGATCGCCCGCTCCCCCGCTTGAAGGCATCTCGAGCTCGAGACCGGCGGCCAGACCGTCCGCGCGCTCGTTGACGGCTCCCCAGTCGGAGACGACGAAGCCTTCGTGCCCCCACTCTTCCTTCAAAATATCCGTCAACAAGTATTCATTCTCCGAAGCGAAAGTCCCGTTCACTTTGTTGTAAGCGCACATGACCGTCCATGGCTGAGCTTTCTTGACCGCTCCCTCGAAGCTCGCCAGATAAATCTCGCGCAGCGTCCGTTCGTCGACGACGGAGTCGGACGTCATTCGGCGATGCTCCTGATTGTTGGCCGCGAAGTGCTTGAGCGACGTACCGACCCCTTGGCTCTGAACGCCGAGGATATGGTGAGCGGCCATCTCGGAAGACAAGTACGGATCCTCCGAGAAATATTCGAAGTTCCTTCCGCACAGCGGCGAACGCTTGATGTTCGCTCCCGGGCCAAGCAGGATCGCCACGTCCTCGGCCTGGCACTCCTCGCCGAGCGCCTGCCCCATCTGCTCGATCAATTCGCGGTCCCATGAAGCGGCGACTCCCGCTGCCGAAGGGAAGCAAGTCGCCGGCACGCTGTCGAACAGACCGAGATGGTCGGCCCCCTCCTTCTGCTTCCGAAGGCCATGAGGCCCGTCGGTCACCATGACCGACGGAATGCCGAGCCTCTCGATCCCTTTGAGCCGCCAGAAGTCGAGTCCCGAACACATGCCCGCCTTCTCCTCCAGCGTCATTCGCGAGATCAAGCGTATCCAATCGCGTTCCATCGCCTCTCCTCCTCGTATCGTTATTCTCGGGTCACTTCACGGCGCCGATCGTAATGCCCTTGATGAAATATTTCTGGAAAAACGGATACACGATCAGAATCGGGAGAACCCCGACGACGGCGATCGCCATCCGCACGGACGAGCCCGGCAGCTCCGACATCGCTTCGCTTGCGGTGGAAGACAGATTGCTGTTGTTCGCGAGGAACTGAATATCCGAGATCATTCGGTTAAGGATGTTCTGGATGCTGAACAGCTTCGGATCGGTCACGTACGTCATCCCGTTAAACCAATCGTTCCAATAGAGAATCGCTTCGAACAAGCCGATCGTAGCCATAATGGGCATCGACAGGGGAAGGACGATTTTATAGAAGGCCTTGATCTCCCCCGCTCCATCGATTTGAGCCGCCTCGATCAGGGCGGGCGGAACCGAGGTGGCGAAGAACGTCCGGACCAGCATCACATAAAATCCGTTCATGAGCAGTCCCGGCACGATCAGCGCCCAGATCGTATTCTTGAGCTCGAACGCCTGCGTATAGATCAGATAAGTCGGGACGAGCCCCCCATTGAACAGGAGCGTGAAAAACACGAGGAAGGCCCAGAAATGCTTCAGCGGAATATCTTGACGCGACATCGGATACGCAAGCATCGAGGTCATCGCCAGACTTGCCGCCGTGCCGACTACCGTAATGAAGACCGTTACGCCGTATGCGTGTCCGAGTTCGCCCCAATGCGTCCATAAATAATCGTAAGCCTTGCTGCTGAACTGTTGAGGGAAAAAGGAATAGCCGTGCTGAATGATGCTGCTCTCGCTGGATATCGACGCCATGAACAGAAGCACGAATGGGACGAGGCAAGCAATCGAAAATCCCATCAGGACGGAATGGGCGACCCATCTGACCCATCTGCCGTCGTGCGCCATCGCCAGTCACCTCCGTCTAGAATAAAGCATTGTCTTTGCTGAATTTACGTACCGCGTAATTGGAGAGAATGACCAGAACAAAGCCGACGATCGATTGATAGACGCCTGCAGCCGACGACATCCCGATGTCGCCCAGGTTCATTAGAGCCCGATAAACATAAGTATCGATGACATTCGTCGTCTCCGATAAAATGCCCGAATCCATCGGTACCTGGTAGAACAGCCCGAAGTCGGAGTAGAAGATGCGGCCGATGGCCAGCAGCGTCATCATCGTGATCACCGGCGTGATCAGCGGCACCGTAATGGTGCGAATTTGTTGCCATTTCGACGCGCCGTCGAGAGTAGCCGCCTCGTAATACTCCGGGTCGATGCTGATGATCGACGCCAAATAAACGACGCTCAAGTAACCGATGCCTTTCCAGACGTTCACGACGGTCAGGATATACGGCCAGTATTGTTTGCTGGAGTACCAGGAGATCTCCCCCGCCCCGAACAAAGGAAGAATGGATTTGTTGACGAGTCCCGTATCGCTGCTCAGCATCGCGAATACCAGATAGCTGACGATGACCATCGAGATCAAGTGGGGCAAAATGATGATGCTTTGGTAAAACCGTTGGAAAAATTTCTTCCGGATTTCGTTCAACAAGATCGCGAGGGCGAGGGCTCCGATCGTGTTCACGACGATGAAGAATCCGTTATACAGAATGGTGTTGCGCGTAATGATGTAGGCATCCTTCGTCTTGAACAAATATTCGAAGTTCTTGAATCCGATCCAATCGCTGCCGAGTATCCCCTTCGAGAAATTGACGTCTTTGAAGGCGATGATCATCCCGAACATGGGCAGATAATTGTTCACGATCAAATAGGCGAGCCCGGGAAGCATAAGCAGGAACAGCGGCGCGAACTTTTTCCACCGTCTGGCCGAGATGCCTGTCATGTTCATTTTCCTTCCGTGCCTTTGGCGGCGGCCCAGGCATCCAATTGCTTCTGCTTCTCGGCGATGATCTTGTCGATCCCCGCATCCTTCAGCTTCGCGATGAATTCGGGGAGCATCTTGCCCGGATCCAGCGCCCCGCACTCAAGCGCGATCCGGTATTGGCTAAGGACGTTGCTGACGGCCGCATACTCCGTCTTCACCGGCGAAGAGTCGAACGTGAAGCCCAGCGCCTTGGACTTGATCGCTCCCGCGTTGAACTCCTTCATCTTCTCCCAGAGATGCTCGTCGTCCCCTTTGAATACATAAGACAGGAATTGATTGCCGAACAACCACCCTGTTCCGGCGTAGCCGACATTGCCTGCATTTACGCCTTGCGGGTAATCGATGACGTTATCCGATACTTTGACGTAATGTTTGCCTTCAATGCCCCAGTCGAGCAGATTGACAACATCCTTGTCCGTATACATGAGATTCAAGAACTGCATGGCTTTCTCCGGGTTATCGGAATTCCTTGCGATTCCCCACATGATGTTGGTGACGGTGCTTGTCTTCGCGACCGGCGGAAGCATCTCGACGGATACGATCGGCGCGCCGCTTTGGCGGGATTCCTGTTCTACGAAGCCGGGCTTCATGACGGCGAGGCTTCCGGCTCCTTTGCCGGCTTTAATAATGTCGGACTTGGATTCCTTCACGGTAACCGCATCCTTCGCGATGTACCCCGCCAGGTACCACTCTCTCATTTTTTTCAAGTCGGCTGCGTATTCTTCCGTCTCGAACCAGTTCACTACTTTTAAGTCTTGCCCGTTATTAAGCAGAACGCCCATGTCGTCGCCGAGCGTGTCCCGCGTGCTGAACGAAGTCAGCGGAGAAGCGTTCGTCGCGTTGACCATCGGAATTTTGTTCGGCTCGTTGTCCTTAATCGTCTTGAGAATCGGCTCCACATCGTCCAAGGTTTTCACTTGGCTCAGATCGATGTTGTACTTGTCGGCGAGGTCTTTGGTCATGTAGAACCCGTAGCTTTGCGCCAAATCGCGGATGGTCGGGACGCCGTAGGTTTTGCCGTCGATCTGAGCCGCGTTCGCGTAATCCGGTCCGAGCGCTTCCACGATCCCTTCGCCTTGGTTGGAGAGCAAATCATCCAATTGGACCAATTGGCCTTTGGCGACTTGATTCGCATACGTGGTGCCGAGCAGCGGCATCAAGTCAAGCTTCTCGTTGCTCGTCAACATGAGGTTGATCTGGTTTTGCCAGGCGCTCATGCTGATCGGCAGCAGCTTTACGGTCGCGTTGATCTTCGTTTTTGTGATTTTGTTGAGCTCCTGCTCGATGAGCAGCTGGTCCTTCGGCACGCTGCCGAGCGAGAAATAGGCCACCGTCAGTTCGTAAGACTTCCCTCCGTCGTCGCCGGAAGCGCCGGATGAAGCGCTTCCCGACGGGCTGCTATTCCCGTTGCTTGATCCGCATGCGGCAAGCGGAAGCATCATGGCAACCACGGCGCTGAGCATAATCATCTTGCGTTTCATGTTGACCCCTCGTTTCGTTGGAATAAGCCGGGCGCGAATCGATGAGTCCGAGCGCTCTCGCAGTTCCCGTCTCTGTATTTAGTTTAGAACTTCGACGGCAAGCCCAACTACCAAGATGTCGACTTCCGGATGTCACATCGTCGACTATTCGTCAACGGCCGGTTCGTCCGCCCGAACCGGCCTGCTCCTCATGCCGGAATTCGAGCGGGCTTCGGTTCGCGTGCTTCTTGAAAATACGGGCAAAATGCGAAAAATTCGAGAACCCGACCTGGCTCGCGACCGCGTGTACCGGAAGATCGGTCTTGCTGAGCAATTGCCGAGCGACGGCCATTCGCTCCCGAACGACATATTCCGTGACGGATACTCCCGTCTCCTTTTTAAATATCCGGTCCAAGTAGTCGGGGTTCAAATACACATGTCTGGCGATATCGTCCCGCGTCAACGGTTTGTCCAGATTCTGGACAATGTAGGCTGCCGTTCGGTCGACTACCGAACCGGAGCGTTCGACCGACCGAACGTATTCCGTCGCTTTGGCGATGATATGCCGGCTCCAATCGATCATCTCTCTGACCGAATGGGAGGCTCGCAGCGACAACTCCACGGACTCGTCGTCGCTGAATAACTGGCGGGCTTGAATGCCTTTGGCATGCAGCAAGGAATACACCATCTGCAGGAAATCATGATGGAACTGATGCAGCCGCTTCGCGTCTAAGCTCGTGGCATGGGCAAAAAAAGCAGCCACTTCCGCCGACAATTTCTCATGGGCGCCTTCCGACAGCAAAACGGACCACACCGGAAGCTCCGGCTCATGGGGAGAGGCTTGCGTCGCTCCCGGCCCGTCCAACAGAAGAACCAAATTGTCGAATGCAACGTTGTTACGGTCCAGCGACAACAGTTGATCGGTCATGGCCGGCAATTCGTAATCATGGGCCGGTCGGCCGACATAACCGCTTAAATCGCAATAGAAATAGCGATTGCATTCGCTAATGAAGGACTCGCAACTTTGCACCAACCGTTGCGATTCGGGCTCCCCCCATCTCTCGAACGACAATATCGCGAGCAAGCTGCCTTTGCCTATGGGAAGGAGCTGCCCGTAGACGCCCAACTTCAGCAGCAGTTCCTCCGCGGAATTGCGAAGCGCATATTCGAGGATGATCTCATCCCTCTTGTTCAAGGTCTTGTGCCACCGTTTCACTGCGATTAATACCGAAACGAAGATCATTCTCTCCGGATAAGGGATGTTGCGCTCCTCCGCGGCTTGGCGGATCGCTTCCGGACGGGACGGAATGGTGCGATTCAAGATGTCCAGCCAGAATCTTTCGATGAGCAGCGGCTGATGCTGAATCCAATACTGGCCGTATTGGCTGTACTCCGATTTCTTGTTCTCTTTCGCCTTCTTTGCTATGGCGTTGGCGATGACATCCTCGAGCTCCGGAATCGGAATCGGCTTCAGCAGATAATCGAAGCTGCCGAGTTGGATCGCCTGCTTGGCGTATTGAAAGTCCGCGTGACACGTCAAGAAGATCGACTCCGTATCCGGATAATGCTGCCGAACCCAGGCCAGAAGCTCGAGGCCGCTTCCCAATGGCATTTCGATATCGCACAGCATGATATCGATGGGAGAACTGCCTTCGAATCGTTCTTTCGCCTGTCGGATATCGTAAGCGGTCAGCACCTCGGAGATGCCGAGCTTGTCCCAGTCGACTGCCGCCTTGACGCCTTCCACCGCGTGAACTTCATCGTCTACGATCAGAAGCTTGGCCATATGCGCTAATTCTCCTCTCTGCTCATGATCTTGCCTGCAACGGTATCAGCATCTCGATCAGCGCGCCTGAAGGCACGGCGTTCGAGACGAGCAAGCGGGCGTTGTCCGGGTACAACAGTCCGAGTCTTCGCTTCACGTTCCAAATCCCGATATGCTCGCCTTGTTCGTCCATGATCCTGTTCCCTGCGCGAATTTCGCTTAATACCTCCTCCGTGAAGCCAGTCCCCGTGTCCCGGATCGAGATTAGCAGCCGCGGCTCCGATTCGGATTCCTCCAGATCGATGCGGACGGTAATCCCGATATTCGCGTTGGCGTCTGCGGAGTGCTTGATCGAATTTTCGACGAATGTCTGAATGACAAGCGGCGGAATCCGGGTATCCAGCAAATAATCGGGAGCCGACATCTCGAATGATAGTCGGTCGGGAAACCTGAGCTCTTGAATGCGGATATAATTGCGAACGTGCCGGAGCTCGTCCTTCAGAGAGACGAACGTCAGATTGCTTTGGAACATGTAACGGAAGTACTGCACGAGATTCAGCGCCATCTCCTGGATCAACTCGCAATTCCGAACCAACGCCAGGTTGTATATGATGTTTAAGGCATTCATGTAAAAATGCGGATTGATCTGCAGCTGCAAGTGCTGCAGCTCCGCCTTCTGCTTGCTTAGCTGCTCTTCGTAGACGTTGATCCGAAGCTCCTGAACTTGCTGGATCATTCGGTTAAAGGTCTCGTTCACGAGCCGGAACTCGTCGGATGTCGGATACGGGTCGATGCGGGCGTTCAAATTCCCTTCGCCGATCCGCTTCATGGCCACCATAATCCGATTCAGCGGCCTGAGAACCATCTTTCGCAACAGCAACAGGCACGCCGGAACCAAAATGATGGCTCCAATCGGAATCATCGAAGCGATTCGCCGCAAATACGGCAAATTCTCAAGGATCTGCTTGTTCGGAATAAGCGCTGCCAGACGGAAGTCGCCTTTGGTCGACTGTTCGCCCAGGACCAAGTAGGAGTTCTTATTTCCCGACAAATAATAATCCTGCATATTCCGGGATAGATTAACCCCTTGCTCCTGCACCTCGTCGGCATACATCATCGGCTCTCCCTCGTTCGTCGTGAACAGCGAGAACCCGTTCTTGCCGAGATGAAGCAAGCTCAGGGGGAACGAAAGTCTCTCCATGTTTAACCAGGAGCCGACATAGGTGTCGCTTGTCTGAAGAACGCGGAACAAGTAATACTGGCTGCCGATTTTCTCGACGTACCACTTTCTGTTTAACGATATCTCTCCGCTTTGAAGGTTGTCGATCAACCCTCGAATATAACCGCGTACCTCTTCCCTCTCCTGTACGCTCCCGGATCCCTGGAATTCCTCCATGAAGTCTCGGTTCGGAAACGAATAGACAAACATGGAATCGACCGACTGGTAGGACGCAATGTCCGTTTTCATCCTGTTGTCCAGGCGAACTTTGGCCAAGGTGCGCGCATTTTCGGAGGCTTGGTACTTCATTTCTTGAAGATCCGGGTCGTTCACGATCAGGTTTGTCAGATACTTATCGACATCGTCCAGTTTGCTGTCGATTTGCGCCATGTACATCGTAATCAGGTTACGGTTGGATTCGGCAACTTGGTTGTGGACGACGCGAATCGCATAGTTGTTGTTGTATATGAGAAACGCTACGGTCGGCAACGTGATTGCCAACAGGCCGACAATGAGCTTGAAGCGAATCGAATTCCATGAGATCCGGCGAAATGGGCCTGCCATCGCGATCATCCTTCCTATGTGAACGGCCTATTATGCCTAGTATATCCTTATCCTAAAAAAATCGCCGGGTCGGGACTATCAGAATCTCGACTATTTCCTAACATGCGGTCGACTAATTCATATCTAATCGCTATATAAGAAAAACCCTTGCATCGCAAGGGTGTTCATCCTACTGGTATCGGTTATGTTGGCATTCGCGCTCACCGCTCTGTCGAGTCTGCTGCTGCGAAGAAAAGTATCGGGCATTCATATGATCGAATCCTTGAAAAGTGTAGAATAGTTAAGGAATGAATAGATTGCTCAATACCGGAGGAAAGTCGCAGCAAATGATTTATTTAAAAGCCTTCAAGTTGTCCCCTCATACAGTCGCAAATCCAAACGCATATCCTTACAATGTCTTTAAGAATAAAGCCGGTGAAACTTTTGTTTTCGATAAGATGACTGTTTTGTATGGCAACAACGGTTCCGGTAAATCAACGCTATTAAATTTAATCGCCAACAAGCTGGAGGTTAAGGGGAGTGAAGATCTTACTAATAAGGGCTATAATCGATATCCGGTAGATTATGCCATGGAATGTTCGTTTTTATTGGGTGACCCTGCGAACGAAGGAGAGTCCGGTCGAATACCTCCTGACAGTCTGTACATCAAGAGCGAGGATATTTTATATGAGATCAAGAAGATTCAGCAGGAAACCGTTCTGAAGGAAGGATATCTGTATCAACACGCCAAATTAGGCTATACCAAAGAGCAGTTGGAAGCGCTGAAGCATTCGAGACAGATGCGCAAGCAAGTTGAAATCATGAAATTTGCAAATGAGAAATAATCCAACGGAGAAACCTCTATGCAAATATTCGATGAATATCTTGTCCCGAATGCTTTATACCTGCTTGATGAACCGGAGACGTCGCTGTCTCCCCAAAACCAGATTCTATTGGCAGAAGAGATGAACAAATTGGCCAGATTTTTCGATTGTCAATTTATTGTAGCGACTCATTCGCCATTTATGCTGGGAACTCTAATGGCCAAGATCTATAATCTGGACACTCCCCAATTAAGAACTTGTCGATGGAATGAGCTTGAGAATGTGCGATTCTTCTATGACTTTTTCAATAAACGAAAGAATGAATTTGAATGAGACAACACACAATCCTCATCAGGCGCTTTTTTTGTATAAAAAACGTCCTGAATTTCCCGCTCATTAAGGCAGAAAACGTTAAACGCCAAAAAAGCCCAAGCGGGGTTAGCGCTTGAGCTTTTGATCGTTTCTTCTCCGTACCTGTTATTCGCACAAGGCCAGATGAATCCTCGCGCCCTGATGGTTGGTCTCCAATTCGATCACTTCGTCAAGTCTCGCCTTCGCTTCCGTGGTCCGCTCCAGGCCGAGCAATCCAAGCCCCGTCATGTACAGGCAATGGACCTTATTTCTCTTATTCAGGTCATCCTCGAACACGAGGAAGTCCGGAAGGGAAACGGCGAAATAATCGATTTTCACATCATCGAACAGATGCTTCTCGGCATAGTCGATCAATTTGTTGAATCGACGTTTAGCTTCCTTAACGACGCCCAACTTCCTCCAGGCGAGGCCCTGGTAGAAAATCATATCCGGCGGTTGGTCATTGTAAAACATCGCGCTGGCCGGTTCCTCCAAGCCTTGCGAAGCAATGGACCAGCATTCGGCCGCCTTCTCGGTTTGACCCAATCCTTCGTACGCGTTACCGAGATAGTAGTAAACGTTATTCTCCTGCGCGCCGGCGAGCTTGCCTTCCCCCAAGTTCTCCGGGTAAACGAGAGCACGGTTGAGCAGGTCCGCCGCTTGCTCGAACTTCCCTTGTCGGAGAGATTGTTTGCCGAGTTCGACATGTGCCAGCACGTATTGGCCAGTCACCTTGCCTTCTCCGCCTTCCCATGGGTGGAATTTCCGGCGGGCGATCGCCGTTGCGGCATCGGAATGTCTTTGGAGCAAGTTAAGCAGCGTTACATATTCCACATACAAGTCGTCGCGTTTTTCGACCAGTTCCATGTGGCGCTCCAGCTTCGCCAGACGGTCTGCGGCAGAGAGGCCGACTTTCTTGTACAGCTGATCCAGTTCATAAAATACACGAGCGTCCGAGGTATTGCAGGCGAACGCTTTTTCCAAAGCCTTTCGCGCCTGTTCGGGATCATTGCGCTTGTTGTAATACGCAAGCGCAAGGTTCCGATGCGCTGTCGCGAAGCCGTCGAATAGCGAGACGGAAGCCTCCCACAAGCGGATCGATTCTTCCGGACGTTTTTTGTCGTACAGCAGGTTGGCCAGGTAATAACGGGCCTTGTCATCCGAGGAATCCGAGACCACCGCGCTTTCCAGCACCAGCAGATCAAAGAGACTGTTCGGGAAGCAATAGTCTGGCGCCGCGTCATGGCCGGCTCTTCTCTGGACGCCGGCTTCCGCCGGGCGACCCGACATTTCCAGCACGTAAGCCAGCGCATAATGCAGCATGGGATACGAGGAAGACCCAGTTTGCTGGAGGATCCGCTCCAGCACTTGCGCGGCTTCCTCGTATAGACCGCAGCCGGCGTAGTCGGACGCCAGGTTCAAATAGTTATGGACATCGTTGCGCATCAGAGTCATTAGCTTATCGCTTGCTGCCGCTGCATCCTGCTCTTTACCCAATGCGGAGAGCAGCAGAACTCGTTCATATAATGAACCAAAATCGGCTACGTCGAGAGCAAGCGTGTCTTCGGCATAGGCAACCGCTTCCGCATAACGTCCGAGCTTACGCAGCAGCGCCGCCTTCAAATGCCTGGATTTGTAGTTGCGGCTATTGCGAATGAGCGAACGTTCGACCAGTTCGAGAGCTTCCGCATAAGCCCCTTTGCCGCAGGCGATTTGAGCCAGCGAGAAGTAGCCGCTGTCCTGCCAGGCCGCAGACCATACGGATTTGTAGAGAGCCGAGAAGGCCTCTTCTAACCGCCCCTGCAACTTAAGCGACACGCCGAGTTGGTAATAGGCTTCGCTGTCATACGGGTTCGGATTCCGCCAGGTGAGCGACTTAATGGCGGTGCGGAAGTGTTGTTCCGCTGTTCGGAACAGCCCCCTTCTGAGCAGCAAGGTGCCATAGGCGACATTGATTCGGATATCGGAATCATCGCGTTTCAGGCCTTCCAGGTAATAGGCCTCCGGCTCGAACGTGGCGTGCCGGTATTGTTCAAGGTGAAGACCGGCCAGATAAAGCTGCTCGTTCGTCTTCAGCTCCTCCGGCAGCGGCAGCGGCTTCGCCGCGTCCGGCACTTGCTCGATGGAAGGCTTGGCGGGGCGATAGGTAATTAAAGCCCTGCCTTCCGAATCGAACACCGTCACCTGTAGATCGTGCGCCTGGTCTTGTTCGTCCAGCGTGATCATCGACTTGTAGGTCGACAGCGGGGATAGCTCCACCGTATCGCGTGCGTAAGTCCACTTCTTTCCTTTCAATTCTACGACAGCGTCCTTGAACACCGAGGTCGCATAAGCCATGACGGTTGCCGTGCGCGATTGTTCATCCACTTCAAGATTGACGGCGGCCTCTATAGATGCATTCTTGACGACGCCGATATCCTTGTAAGGCATGAAGTATTGTTTGAAGGACTTCTCCTCATAAGGCTGAAGCCAGGTGAAGTCCGGCTGGTTGTCGGTATATACGCCCGTCATCAGCTCGATGTAAGGCCCATCCTCGTCGGTCAAGTTGCGGTCCCATGCTTGCCCGAATTCTCCATTTCCCCAAGTCCATTGCTTTTTGCCTGGAGAGACGTGGTGGTTCGCTACGTGGAGAAGTCCTGCCTGAACTCCGTGATCGTAACCTCCGACGAAGTTATAGTCCGATTTATACGCCATGTACGAAGTCGGTACCGGAATGTTCTTGTAGCGCGAAATGTCGACGCCTTCCGAGTAGTCCATTTTGTAATACGTGCCCGTTGCGATCGGAAAACGGGATACGTCCCTTTTGCCATGGTCGAATACGGCCGTGACATCGGGTGGGAATACGGACTGGGTATGATCGTTCACGGCGACGGCCGGATTGGCCCACCAGAGGAACGTTTGCGGCTGAGCCGTGCGATTATACAGCTGAGCCGAAATTTCCAGGTATGCTTTGCCCGGGTATAAGGTAAAGCCCGTCGTCACTTTCGTTCCGTACATTCGATCGATCTCGCTGACCCATACCGTCGCGCTTCCGTCTTCGTTTTGCGATAACAGATGCTCAACGGGTCCGAACGTGTTCGGGCGGTGATGCTGAGGCCAATTGAACTCGATCCCGCCAGAGATCCAGGGTCCCGCCAATCCGACCAGCGCGGGTTTAATGACCCGGTTGTAATAGACGAAGTCATAGTTATTCGTTTTATCCAGAGCTCTGTAAATCCTGCCGCCTATTTCCGGCATAATTTCGATCCGGACATATTCATTTTCGAGGATGGCCAGCCGGTAAGTCTTCGGCTTCTTCTCGTCCTCTATCTTATCGATAACCGGATGCGGATAGACGCGGCCGGAGCTTCCTTGGTAGACGCGCTTCTCCAGGAACATCGGGTTCTTGTCCGGTTCGCCGGTACCGTACGTCGGGATATCCTTATCCTCTTCCCATACGCGCACGGCGTGCAAGGTTGCCGCCGTGGCTTTCTCTTGAATGCTCATCGGTTTCCCTCCCTCGTTTGATGATTCCAATTTACCGCAAGCACAGTCGGATTCCAATTGACGAAACTCGGCATTTGATGGATTATATTCTTATATCGATTTGAATCAAGATCTGGCTATCAATGAACAGTAGAGAATTGGAATGGAATATGTTCTCACACTTTTTAAATATGGAAAGGACGCTTGCATGATGGTGACGATTCGGAAGCCGGAAGGCTTCGACTCGCAGAGATTGTTCATCCAGCCCGAATACATGCAGAACGACCTCCAATCCCAGGAGCTTACCCGATCGTTCTATGTAAGCGACATCGGTTATTTTCCGCAAGCCAGATATCATTACCGGGAGAGACACGAAGGCTGCGACTCCCACATCTTCATCTACTGCGTGGAAGGAGAAGGCTGGATCGAATGGAACGGCAGCGACCGGCAGGCACGAATGGCGCCGCATCAGCTTGCCGTCATTCCCGCTGGCATGCCCCATCGCTATGGCGCGGCAGCTGACAATCCATGGACCATTTATTGGTTCCACCTGAAGGGAGAGCACGCCACGCAACTGATTCGCGCCTATAACATGGATTCGGGCCCTTTGTCACTTCCGCTTGGAACGCACGCCCAATGGCTGGAGCATTTCGAGCAATGCTTCGCTCTCCTGACGGACAAAACGTATTCATTACAGGCCCAAATTCACGTCTCTCAAACCGTTCGGCATCTCCTTAGCACCGTAGGCGTCAGCGCGGGCAACTCGGCACAGGATAAAAAAAGAGAGCGTTACTTGGAGCAAGCCATCCGATACATGACCGACCGGCTGAACGGCTCCGTAACGCTCCCTGAACTGGCCCAGCACACCGGCCTTTCCAAGCAGCATCTGATTTATTTGTTCAAGAAGGAAACCGGATGCCCGCCCATCGATTACTTCTTGAGGATGAAAATGCAGCGCGCCGGTCAAATGCTCGACTTGACCGACCTGAGCGTGAAGAAAGTTTGCAGTGCCGTGGGGATCCCCGACCCCTACTACTTTTCCAGGATATTCAAGAAGATGATGGGCGTCTCTCCGACGGAATACCGGCGCATTCCCAAGGGGTAGTAGAGCGCAGCGGTAGGTATCGATGCCGTGCTTACTTTCCAACATGGATCGAACGCTTGACGCTGGACACTTTTTCCATATATAGTGGAACTAACACGCGTTCGGAGAGGATGCCCATGCGAAGCGAAGACATCGCCCGGCTCGCCGGCGTTTCCCGCAGCACCGTCTCCCGGGTCATCAACAACTACTCCGACATTCCGCAGAAGACCCGAGACAAAGTTCTGAAGATCATCGAGCAGTATCATTATGAACCGAATACCTCCGCCCGTGTGCTGGCAGGCAAAAGCACCTCCACCATCGGGCTGTTTGTCGTCAGCCTGTCCGAACAGCCGGGCGTCAACCGCATTTACCAGAACAATTACTTCGCCCCGTTCGTAGACGCCGTCATCGATACGGCCAATGCCGCAGGATATTACGTACTCGTACATACCATCTATGCAGAAGAAGATTTCGCGAAAGTCAAGCAAGCCTTCCTTCAGAAGAGAATCGACGGAGGCATCATCGTCGGTACGCAGAAGAACGCCGAGCTGATCGGAGGCATCGCCCGGATCGGCCTTCCGTTCGTGCTGATCGATTACGACGTCGCCGACATTCTCGAACATCGTCTAAGCGACAGCCCGATCACGGTCGTCAATTCGGACGACTACGAGGGGGCCATGGCGGCGATGAACCATCTGATAAGCGCCGGCCATAAGGAGATCGGCTTTATCAGCGGCCATATGAACACCTATTCCGGCAAGCAGCGGTTCCGGGCATACGAAGCGGCGCTTCGGACACACAAGCTGCCTGTCCGACCCGAATACGTCTTGAACGGGCGATTCCTGAAGCAAGCCGCGTACGAAGAGACGAAGCGGCTGTTGAAGTTGGACCGCCTGCCGACCGCGATCTTCTCCGCCAACGACGACATGGCTATCGCGGCCATGAACGTGCTGCGGGAACACGGACTCCGGATTCCGGACGACATGGCGCTGATCGGATTCGACGATGTCCCCGTGGCGGCGCAGCTCATCCCTTCGTTGAGCACCGTCCGTCTCCCCATATACGACATGTCCAAAGAAGCCGTCAGCCGACTTGTCGGTATGTTCGAGAACGGAGCCGGCACTTTAAGCTCTGTAAGCTTCCCCACTTCGCTGATCATCCGGGATTCCTGACATCGTAGACGCGATTCGATTCCGAGGTCCGTCCCTTTTTTCGGGGATTACCTAACGCGCGTTAGTTCGCGCAAAATAAAAGATGATCACGAATAGGAGGAATTTCGATCATGCAATTCGGGCATTTCGACGACAGCCGCAAAGAGTACGTCATCACCACCCCAAGAACCCCTTACCCTTGGATCAACTACCTGGGGAACGAACAGTTTTTCGGACTGATCTCCAACACGGGCGGAGGCTACTGCTTCTATCGCGACGCCCGGCTTCGCCGCCTGACTCGCTACCGCTACAACAACATTCCCCTTGATAACGGCGGACGCTACTTCTACATCCATGACGGCGGCGACTTCTGGACGCCGGGCTGGATGCCCGTCAAACGCGAGCTGGACGCGTACGAGTGCCGCCACGGCCTCGGCTACACGTCCATTACCGGCGAGAGAAACGGCATCCGCGCCACCCAGCTCGCCTTCGTCCCGCTCGGCTGCAACGCTGAAGTGTATCAGGTCAAACTCCGCAATACCTCGAACGCCGAGAAGCAAGCGAAGCTGTTCTCCTTCATCGAATTTTGCCTGTGGAACGCGCAGGACGACTCGACTAACTTCCAACGCAACCTAAGCACCGGGGAAGTCGAGATCCATGGCTCCGTCATCTATCATAAAACCGAATACCGCGAACGCCGCGATCATTATGCCTTTTACTCCGTCAACGCGCCGATCGACGGCTTTGATACCGACCGCGATTCGTTTCTCGGCATGTACAACGGCCTCGATCATCCTCAGACCGTCGCGGCGGGCCAGTCATCCAATTCGGTGGCCAGCGGGTGGTCCCCGATCGCGTCGCACGGCTTGAACGTCACGTTGCAGCCCGGCGAAGAGAAATCGTTCGTCTTCGTGCTCGGCTACATCGAGAACCCGGAGAAGGAGAAATGGGAATCTCCAGGCGTCATCAACAAGACGCGTGCGCTCGACCTGATCCGCCAGTTCGAATCCGACGCGCAGGTAGAGCAGGCGCTTGCCAAACTCCGCGATTACTGGGACGGCCTGCTCTCCAAGTACGCGATCAAGAGCGGCGACGACAAGCTGGACCGCATGGTGAACATCTGGAACCCGTATCAATGCATGGTGACGTTCAACATGTCGCGCTCCGCTTCGTATTTCGAATCCGGTATTGGCCGCGGCATGGGCTTCCGGGATTCCAACCAGGACCTGCTAGGCTTCGTGCATCAGATTCCGGAGCGCGCCAGAGAACGCATCATCGATATCGCCTCGACCCAGTTCGAGGACGGCAGCGCGTACCACCAGTACCAGCCTCTCACCAAGAAGGGCAATAACGATGTCGGCAGCGGCTTCAACGACGACCCGCTGTGGCTCATTCTTGGGACCAGCGCTTATATTAAGGAGACGGGAGATTTCGGCATTCTTGACGAGCAGGTGCCGTTCGATTCCAATCCGGACAATACCGCCACGCTGTTCGAGCATCTGAATCGTTCGTTCTATCACGTCATCCATAACCGCGGCCCGCACGGTTTGCCGCTGATCGGGCGCGCGGACTGGAACGACTGCCTGAACCTCAACTGCTTCTCCAAGGAGCCGGGCGAATCGTTCCAGACGACGGAAAATATCAAAGGGCGCGTCGCCGAGTCCGTCTTCATCGCCGGGTTGTTCGTGTTCGTCGGTCCCGACTTCGCGGAACTGTGCCGGCGCCGCGGCTTGACGGACGAAGCGGAGGCTGCCGAGCGGCACGTCGAAGAGATGCGCAGAATTACGCTCGAACACGGCTACGACGGCGATTGGTTCCTGAGGGCGTACGATCACTTCGGCCAGAAAGTCGGCAGCAAAGAAAACGAAGAAGGCCAAATCTTCATCGAGCCGCAAGGCTTGTGCGTCATGGCGGCCATCGGCGTCGAGGAAGGCTTGGCGCTGAGAGCGCTGGAGTCGACCCGCGAGCGCCTCGACACGAAGTACGGAATCGTGTTGCAGAATCCGCCGTATTCCAAGTACTATCTGAATCTCGGCGAGATCTCCTCGTATCCGCCGGGGTACAAGGAGAATGCAGGCATTTTCTGCCATAACAACCCGTGGGTCATAATCGCGGAGACGGTGATTGGCAGAGGGGATCGCGCCTTCGAACTGTACGCGAAGATCGCGCCAGCCTATCTGGAGGAGATCAGCGAGATCCATCGGATGGAACCTTACGTGTATGCTCAGATGATCGCGGGCAAAGATGCCGTGCGTCACGGCGAAGCCAAAAACTCGTGGCTGACCGGCACAGCCGCCTGGAACTACGTGGCGATCACGCAGGCGATTCTCGGCATCCAGCCGGCTTTCGACGGGCTGCGCATCGATCCTTGCATACCGGCCGCATGGGACGGCTTCCGCGTAACGCGGCAGTTCCGGGGAGATACGTACGACATTCACGTCTCTAATCCGACGCACGTCAGCAAAGGCGTCGCCTCATTGACGGTAGACGGCCAGCCCGTCAGCGGCAACGTGCTGCCTCTCTTCGGCGACGGCCTTACGCATCGAGTCGAGGCCACGCTCGGCTGATCGCGATTCGAACGCTCAAAAGCCCTTGCGTCGCAAGGGTTTTTGTCGTTTTATATACTCTGGCTTTTTAAAGAACGCAAGCATGAATTGGAATGATACTAGTGAAGTAATATTCCTATTTTAGAGATAACCTCTGCTAACGACTCTTTCGGCAATTTACAAATATAGGTTGCCTGCCTGGTTTGCCAATCAAGACTTTTTACCTGATCGGCAAGAATGGCTCCTTCAATGGATAAGTCCTGCGGGATAATAACCTCGAAAGGATAACCTTTGATCCTCGTGGTCACAGGACAGAATAAGGATAACCCCACCTTCCCATTGTATGTTGCTGGCGATATGACTAAAGCGGGCCGCTTCCCTGCCTGTTCATGCCCCGATTGCGGATTAAACTGCAGCCACACCAAATCTCCCCGTTCTGGAATGTAATTCATTACCATGATTCCCTGCCTTCCGGTTTACCTGTAGGGATTTCGGCATGCAAGTTCTCTGGAGTAATCTGCTCTAACATCGCATCCAACGTGTTCGATTTTGGTTTAATAACAATGTGGCCATCTTCAATATCGAGATCAACTTCGGAGCCTTCTTTCAACCCCACTTTGACGGCCATAGCTTTAGGGATTCGAATCCCTAAACTATTTCCCCATTTTTGAATATGCAACATAGATTAACGCCCCCAATATTTGTTTATACAAAGTATAAACAATCAAGGACTGCAAGTCAAATTAATTCGTCTTCATCCGTCGATTCTCCAAGCGAAAACGCGCCCTTATCGGCGCGTTCCATTTATGCGTTTGGTGGAGCCAACGCAAAATCGATTGGATTAACGAACTATTTTCTTTCATTTCATCGAGCGAGATCGACATGACGTGCATTGCTGCGACTGCAGAAACAATCCCCGATTCAGATCCATCCGATATTTGGTACGGTCCTTACCGTGCGAACCATAATCCATAATCTCGAATACAAAACGAATCGCTCCTAGTATCCATATGAAGTCCACAAAATACGACCGTCCTCGCCAATCCAAGAGCATGGTGTTTCTAGCCTCTCAGCTGAATCTCATAATCTGTAACAATCTTTCCATCGTACTGAATAATTTGGCCATTTTGATTCTGATCAGACAGGATAATGTCGGTACTCATCTGCCCTGCGGCTTCGGCAGACTTGACGAATCCGCCATGCGCACCAGCTTCCATACCATTCAAGTCGGTTGCGACAGCGCCAGGCATGATGCCGAAAATCTGGCGACGGCTGCCCATTTTTTCAAACTCGTAAGCGTAAGTCAGTGTCATCACGTTGAGTGCTGCTTTGCTCGTAATATAAGCGAGCGGGTGCCAAAAGCCGGTTGGCGAAATCGGAACGGTGATGTTAACGATTTTCGCGTTATCTGCCAGAGAGGGCAGCAGATTTTTCGTGAGTTCATGTGTCCCGAGAAAATTCGTTTCCATCGTCGTGCGCAGATCCTCAGTTGTATAGTCAAATGTGTGCTTGGCCATGTCGAGCGCCGCGTGCCCAGGCTTGACACTATCAGGAATCCCAGCATTATTGACCAGAATATCGAGCGAATTAACCATTTTAGCCGCTGCATGCAGGCTGCCAAGATCATTCAAATCAATCTTGACGAACGTCGCCGATATATCTTCTGCGGTAAGTTTTTCGACTGCTGCCTGGCCACGGGCTTCATCACGCGCCCCAACGAGAATATCATAGCCATGCTTTCCAAGACTTCGAGCGATTTCGAATCCAATTCCTTTGTTTGCGCCGGTTACTAATGCAGTCTTTTTCATTTTCATCCCTCATTCCAAATTTTATTTTCATCTCACATTGATTAGATTACTATGCTACACTTAGTGTAGGTCAACCAAAATAAATTAGCGAGGAAGATGAAATGTATACGATTGGTCAAGCGGCACAAAAAGTCGGCTTCAGTATAGGAGCGATACGCTTCTATGAAAGAAAAGGACTCTTGGAGCCGGCGGCAAGGAGCGAACAGAATAATCGTCTATATACCGATTCTGAACTAAATTGGTTAGTTTTCATCAAATGCCTTCGCGAAACCGGCATGCGTGTAGAGGATATTAAACAATTCGCTAATATGGTGATGGCCGGAACCGCTACCTTGCCTGAGCGAATTAAAATCATTCAAGATCAAAAGCAAAAACTTCTAGATGATATTGAAGAAAAAAAGTCACAACTCGTTCACTTGGAGCGCAAGCTCCAGCGTTATTACAACGGTGAGAATTACTAGTATGTGCAGGTACAGGCTATCCAACACCCAACCTACGATCTCACTGGTCTGACTCGAATGCTCTTTGTACCGATTCGTGGAGAGCATTCAGCTCTTATGAGAATTCAAATACTTTTTGGAATCCAACGAATTCTGCAACAAACCGTCTAAAGAATTATGTTACAATTCCAATTAATTCTGGAATTTCACACCTACGCCTTAACTTAATGACATTGACCAGCGGCCACCAGATTTTCTCTGCAAACAGTTGGTTTCCGTAACCATGCCCCCGCTTCAATGCATCTTTGCGCTCTCCCATTCGACGACGTAAGTGCCACTTGATCCATTTTGCATGTTCGATTTCAAAACTCATCATTTCCACCTCCCTTTGGATAAAAAAACGCCCCGGTCCTTCCTGCTCAAGCCAGAAAGATCGGGGCGTGCTTCGCCACAATATAGCTTTGTACGAATTATCGTACAAAAGATGCTCCATTGGTTTCATTTAAGACGATTTGTACGTTTCATCATACAAATATCTACGTCTACCTTTTCAAACCTGCAATTTTATACGATAAATCGTACAAGACAGGCCATCCAGTCGATCAGGTCGTCATTTTGTACGATAAATCGTTACTACTTAGGTTCCCC
>NZ_JACJVR010000039.1 GCF_014212175.1 Cohnella xylanilytica
CATTATCACAGCACAACGACAACTCAGCCGGAAGAACGTTGCCATCCCCGCGGCTATCGGCTATACTGCATTTATAGACCGGATAGTCGGTTTATAAACGGAGGAAGGAGGGAGACCCCTGGCCCGACCTGCAGGACAAGGCGAGCACACCAAGAAGCGGATCGCGCTGCGGGCAAAGGCGCTCTTCGAGCAGAAGGGCTATTCCGCCGCCACAATGGACGAGATCCGCGAGGCTGCTGGCGCCAGCAAAGGCAGTATCTATTATCATTTCAAGAGCAAGGAAGAGCTCTTCCTGTACATCCTGGAGCTGACAATGCTGGAGTGGATGAACAAGTGGGCCGCGATCTCCGCTCCTCTGCGCACGGCGACCGACAAGCTGTACGCGCTTGCCGAGCACTTTGCCTCCGACTTCCAGAACCCGCTTATGAAGGCGGCAGAGGAGTTCAGCGGCAGCGAGACCGCCGATCCGGCCGTGCTAGCGCGCTTAATGGAGATTACCCGCGCCCATTATCCGATCTTCCGGCAGCTGCTCGAGGACGGGATGGAGAGCGGCGAGTTCGAGCGCATGGACGTTGACGAGCTCCTGTACGTCGTGCTCGGTCTGATGGGCGGCCTCGGCGTCGCTTATTACGAGCTCGGAGCCGAGCGCATCGGGCCGCTCTACCGCAGGTCCATCGATATTTTGCTTCGCGGCATCCGCAGCTCCGGCGCAGACGGCTGACATAGGTTTTCCGGTTTGTCCGACGAGCTCCGGGGCGGCGGTTGGGATGTGAGCCGCTCCGGACGATTCGTCGGCGCCGTATGCGATTTGGACAATTGCCGTTTTTTTTGCCCCATTAATGGACTGACTGGTCGGATTATTAATGACGGAGGCGTTGGAGCTATGAAGGATTTATGGAAAAACAAAGTGTTCGTACTGGTGGCTTCGGCCGATCTGATCCAGCAAATCGGAATCTGGGTGCGGAACATGGCCTTGCTGTTCTATGTGATCGAGCAGACGAACAACGACCCCGTGGCGGTATCGCTGCTGACCGTGTTCGAATACGCGCCGATCTTCGTCTTCTCTCTTGTCGGGGGCACGCTTGCGGACAGGTGGAATCCGAAGCGGACGATGATCGCCGGCGACGCTCTCAGCGCCGTCTCCATCGGGGCGATCCTCGTGTTGGTCATGGCCGGCTGGTGGCAAGCCGTCTTCGCGGCGACGGCCGTGTCGGCCATCGTCACCCAATTCTCCCAGCCTTCGTCCGCCGTCATGTTCAAGCGTCACGTGCCCGAAGAGCTGATTCCGGCAGCGACCGGCGTCACCCAAAGCCTAATGGCCCTCTTCACCATCGCCGGCCCGGTGCTCGGCACCGTCGTCTATTCGTGGGCCGGCGTCGAGAGCTCCCTCGCGATGCTGGTCGCCCTGTTCGCCTTGTCCGCGTCGCTGCAGCTGGCACTGCCGACCTACAAGAGAGAGCCCCGGATCGCCGGAGGCTCCGTCTGGAGAGAGATGCTGTCCGGGTGGGCCTACATGCGCAGCCAGCGGAACCTGATGCTAATCACGCTCTCCTTCGCCCTGATCGGACTCGGAGCCGGCCTCATCCAACCGCTCGACGTGTTCCTCGTCACGGAACGGCTTCACCTGGACAAAGAGGATCTGCAATGGTTCTACTCGCTGGGGGGAATCGGGATGCTGATCGGCGGGGCCGCGGCGGCGACGCTCGGCCGCAAGGCGAATCCGCGGCTCGTCGTCACGGTCGGCTTCGCCATCCTGGCGCTGTCGGTCGCGGTCGAGGCGTTGTCGGTCTGGACGGGGCTGACCGCCTCCATGCGGTTCCTGGTCGGCGCGACGATGGCCTTCCTGCAGGTCGTCCTGGGCGCGGCGCTCGTCTCGATGGTCGAGGAAGCTTACATTGGCCGAGTCAACGGCACCGCGACTCCCATCATGATGGCCGCCATGCTCATCGGAACCGCCGCATCCGGCTTCCTGATGAAGACGATCACGCTCGTGCCAACCTATCTGCTCGCCGCGGCGATCGTCTTCCTGTCGGTGCCGCTCGCCCTGCGGCTCCGCTTCCCCGCCCGGAAGGGGGAGGCAACGGACTCGGCCGGCTGATTAGCCGCAACAAGAAGCGGTAAGAGAGGGGAGGGGCGGTATGCGAAAAAAGGCCGCTCGAGAGAGCGGCCCTGCCCGATTGATCCATTTATCCTTAAGGAAGCTTCTTCACCCAAGCCGCGATGTCGTTCACGATGGCTTCGGCGACGTTGGCCGGCTGGCCGTACTCGGAGCCGGTGGAGACGCCGTCGTACTCGGCGAGCAGATGGGTGACCTTCGGGTACGACTTGTACTCTACGTCGGTCCGGTCTTTCAGCCCGCTTTTCCAACCGTCGAACTGATCGACCGGCACCTGCCAATCGTTCTCCCCTTGCAGCACCAGCATCGGGCCGCTCTGCTTCTTCGCCAGCTCGACCGGCACGTAGTCGCGCTGCTCGTACCACCAGTAAGGCGAGCCGAGCGGGAAGTTCTCCGGCAGCCGGTCGACCGAATACCGGGGATCGTTCACCATGTCGGCGACGGCCTTCACCTGGGCGGCGTTCTGCTCGTACGGCGCGGTGTCCGCTCCGAGGCCCTTCAGGCGCTTGATCAGCTCCTGCTGCTGCTCGACGAGAATGTCCGCGAACTTGCCGCTCGGGCCGGACAGCAGAATCGTGCCCTTGATGGCGCGTTCCTTGTCCGCGTCCACGATCAGAGGCATCGCGAAGCCGCCTTGGCTGTGGCCGGCGACGAAGATGCGGGAAGCGTCGACGTCCTTCCGTCCCTTCAGGAAGCGAACGGCGGCCAGCGCGTCGTCGACGGTCTCTCTCTTCAGCGTGAGCTTCGGATCGGCCGCGATCTTGAACGTGTGCTCGTACGTCACCTTGTCGTAGCGCAGCACGGCGATGCCTTGGGCGGCGAGGCCGACGGCCAGGTCGCGGAACGACTTCGAGCCGCCGATCGCTTCGTCGCGGTTGTTCGTTCCCGAACCGTGAACGAGCACGACGACGGGGAACGGGCCTTCGCCAGCCGCCGTCGGCACGGTCAAGGCGCCCGGCAGAGCGAAGGTTCCCTCGCCGATCGTCACCTCTTCCTCCTTGTAGGCGGAGGGATTGTCGTATTTCGGAGCTTGGTAAGCCGAAGGAGCGGCCGATTCGATGTAGAAGTCGTCGACTTCGCCCTTCTTGTTCAGCCTTACCGTGTAAGCGAGTGCGGCCTTGTCCGTCTGGTACGTAAACGTGACGTTATCGTGCACCGAGTTGGCCGACTCCGTCTTCGCGAGCTGCTTCGCGACCGCCCCGTAGATTTGCGCGTAGGCTGCCCACAGACCGCCCAGCTGAGCCTCCGTCACGGCCTGCTTGAACTCGGGGCTCGCGTATCGAAGCGCCTCGGCTCCGTTCCCTTGGCTCAGCGCCCGAATGAACAGCTCCGCGGGATCCGTCGTCTCCTCCGGCGTCAAGACCTCCGAACCCAACAGCTTGTTCAATAGCTCGGCCGAGAAAAGCGCCCGGTTCTGGACGATCCGAAGCGGCTCTTCCAGCGGGACCGCAAGGCCGTTCAGCGTCGCCGTCGGCTCGCCGATCTTGAACACGAGCGCGATGCCGTTCTTGGTAACGGACACGGTCCGGCCGGCCGGATCCCAGCGGACTTCCGCGCCCAGCTTGGCGGCCGTCTCCCGGATCGGGGCGAGATCGCCGGATCCGGACGCCGACGTGCCGGCTGCGCCGGCGATTCCGGGCAGCGCCAGAGTCAAGGCGAGCGCCGCGGCGGCCGCCTTCGGAAGGATTCTATCTCGTGGATTCATAGAGAGAATAAGGCACCTCTTTTCTAGGGGGAATAAGATTACTATAACAGGTTCTTCCTATCGGACCAACCAAATGGAGGAAGATTTGGCGCTTGCAAGGAGGTTGTTTATAGCATTTAGACAAAAATTTAGACTATTCGCGGGCATTCTATGTCGAATATCGATATACTTGAGGTTGCGAGTCTTCATGCTAGCGATAGTCCAAAGGAGGAACCTTCAGTGAGTCAAACGATTAAAGTAGGCATCGTCGGATACGGCAACCTGGGCAGAGGGGTCGAGCTGGCCATTCGCCAGAATCCCGATCTGGAGCTTGTCGCCATCTTCACCCGCCGGGAGCCCGGGAATCTGAACTCCGCCCAAGGCGGCGCGAAGTTCGAGCATATCTCGGCCGCCGAGCAGTACAAAGGCAAGATCGACGTCATGATCCTGTGCGGGGGCTCGGCGACCGACCTTCCGGAGCAGACGCCGGCCATCGCCAGCATGTTCAATACGGTGGACAGCTTCGACACCCATGCGAAGATTCCGGAGTTCTACGAAGCCGTCGACGCCGCCGCCAAGCGGAGCGGCACGCTCAGCGTCATCTCCACCGGCTGGGATCCGGGCCTGTTCTCCCTGAACCGTCTTCTCGCGGAAGCGATCCTGCCGGAAGGCAAGGATTATACGTTCTGGGGCAAAGGGGTCAGCCAAGGCCATTCCGACGCCATCCGCCGGGTGCCGGGCGTGAAGGCCGGCGTCCAGTACACGGTGCCGGTCCAATCCGTCATCGATCGCATCCGGTCGGGCGAGACGCCGGAGCTCGCGACGCGCGAGAAGCATCTGCGCCAGTGCTTCGTCGTGGCCGAGGAAGGCGCCGACCAAGAGCGCATTCGCGCGGAGATCGTCGGCATGCCGAACTACTTCGCCGATTACGACACGACGGTGACGTTCATCACCGAAGAGGAGCTTCGGGCCGAGCATGCGGGCATGCCTCACGGCGGCTTCGTCATCCGCAGCGGCGTAACGGGCGCGGGCACGAAGCAGATCGTCGAGTTCGGCCTGAAGCTGGAGAGCAATCCCGAGTTCACGGCCAGCGTCCTGGTCGCCTACGCCCGCGCGGCTCACCGCTTGAGCGAGCAAGGCCAGTCGGGCGCCCGCACGGTATTCGACATCCCGCTCGGGCTTCTCTCCCCGAAGTCGGCGGACGAGCTTCGCCGCGATTTGCTGTAATAATCGGCTCGGCGCCCCAAGACCATCCTTCGGGATGGTCTTTTTGCCATTCTTGGAAGCGCTTCTTCGCCCCGCGAATGCCGCGTTATCGGATGCGAAAAAAATTTTTATTGGCATGTTACCCTAGTTTTCGGTAGTATTTAGGGATATAAGTGCAAGGAATCATCCGATTAGTGCAAATATTTTTGTCGAGGAGTGTTAAAAAGCAGTGAAAACCGTCACGCTTGAGCAACAACGGGTAACGGGCCGCCAATACGTACAATCCGTGTACGAGACCGTTATCCGCCGCAACCCCCACGAGAGCGAGTTCCATCAAGCCGTCAAAGAGATTCTGGATTCCCTCTCCCCCGTCTTCGACCAACACCCCGAATACATCGAACAGGGCATCCTGGAGCGGCTCGTGGAGCCGGAGAGAATCGTCACCTTCCGCGTTCCGTGGGTCGACGACCAAGACCGCGTGCACGTCAACCGCGGCTTCCGGGTCCAGTTCAACAGCGCGCTCGGGCCGTATAAGGGCGGTCTTCGCTTCCATCCGTCCGTGAACGCCAGCATTATCAAGTTCCTCGGCTTCGAGCAGATTCTGAAGAACGCCTTGACCGGACAGCCGATCGGCGGCGGCAAGGGCGGCTCGGACTTCGATCCGAAGGGCAAGTCGGACCGCGAGATCATGAACTTCACCCAGAGCTTCATGACGGAGCTGTACCGGCACATCGGCCCGGATATCGACGTTCCGGCCGGAGACATCGGCGTCGGAGCGCGGGAGATCGGCTACATGTTCGGGCAGTACAAGAGGATTCGCGGCGCGAACGAGACCGGCGTGCTGACCGGGAAGGGAATCGGCTACGGGGGAAGCCTCGGGCGCAAGGAGGCGACCGGCTACGGCTGCGTCTACTTCGTCGAGGAGATGCTTAAATCCAAGGGCTGGGCGTTCAAGGACGCGACCGTGGTCGTATCCGGTTCGGGCAACGTCGCGATCTACGCGATCGAGAAGGCCCAGCAGCTAGGGGCGAAGGTCGTCGCCTGCAGCGACTCGAACGGCTATATTTTCGATCCGGAAGGCATCAAGCTGGAGACGGTCAAGCAGTTGAAGGAGAAGGAACGGAAAAGAATCAGCGAATACGCGTCGCTTCACCCGAGCGCGCAATACGTGGAAGGCTGCGACGGCATCTGGTCGATTCCTTGCGACATCGCGCTTCCGTGCGCCACGCAGAACGAGATCGACGAGGCGTCGGCGAAGCTGCTCATCGCGAACGGAGTGAAGGCGATCGGCGAAGGAGCCAACATGCCTTCGACGCTGGAGGCGATCGAGGCGTTCCTCGGCGCCGGCGTCCTGTTCGGGCCGGCGAAGGCCGCCAACGCGGGCGGCGTGGCCGTATCCGCGCTGGAGATGGCCCAGAACAACATGAGGCTGTCCTGGAGCTTCGAGGAAGTGGACGCCAAGCTGCACGCGATCATGCGCGACATCTACGAGAGCAGCGTCCGCGCCGCGAAGACGTACGGCGAGGAAGGCAACCTGGTGACGGGCGCCAACATCGCGGGCTTCCTGCGGGTCGCCGAAGCGATGATGGCGCAGGGCGTCGTCTAAGGATCGGTCGGCCCAAGGCCGGGCTCACCCCTCGTTATCCACGATGTCGAGGAACAGGACGAGCTCGCTGCCGACGGGGATGGACACCGTCCGAATCCAGGCGTGCGAGTCCAAGTCCTTGTACTTGGGCGAGATCTGCGACTCGGCGCGGTCGGCCCGCAGCAGGTGGGGGATGAAGTAAGGGCGCCAGCTCCAGTCGGAGCCGCGGTATTCCTTCTCCGTTCGCCAGCCGCCATCGGCATCCCGCACGTGATTCGAAGACAGCTGGATGCCGTTCTCCCGACACAGGAAGACGCGCCGGCATTCGGCGTCCAAGGACGGAAGCCAGCCGGCGAGAATCCCGTCCGCCCGTTCCGCGAGTCCGGCGAGACCGGCAGGATCGCGCTCGCCGCTATTGTCGGCTGCTGCTCCTCCGGCCGCCGCCATTCCGGCGGCTTCACCGAGAGAACGCTCTCCGGCGGCGGCCGCTCTCAGCTTGTCCTCGATTCCGCTCGCCTTCGTCGATTCGACGAGGCGGCGGCTTCTCTCGCGCCAATGCCGTTCCGCGGCTTCGAGCCGCCGGCGGTGCTCGGCGAGCGCTTCTTCGATCAGGGGCGAGAAGTCGTCCTCCGGGCGGAACTCCGGTTCCGCGGGCGCGAACAGATAGCCCTGCACGTACCGCGCGCCGATCTGGATCGCGCGGAGCAGATCCTCCCGCGTCTCGACGCCCTCCACGAGCAGCGAGGCGCCGATCTGCTCGGCCAGCGTCGAGAAGGAGCGCAGAACGCCGAGATACCCGCTGTGGCTCGCGCTTCGCTTCATCAGATGAATATCGACCTTGAGCAGGTTCGGCTGAAGCTGGGCGATCCGGTCGAAGTTGCTGAACCCCGAGCCGACGTCGTCGATGGCGATGCGGCAGCCTTGGGCTCGGTAGACGTCGATCACCTCGCTCAGCTCCGCCGTCGGACCCCGGAATTCCTCCTCCGTGATCTCGATGCAGATCCGGCTCGGGTCGAGCCCATATCGATTCAACAGCCGGAGAGTGTGCAGCTCTCCGGTCTCTTTGTGATGCCGATAGATCCAGGAAGGCTTCAGGTTGAGGAACAGCCCGGGCGGGTCGGCCATGGCCGACGTCTTGGCCAGCGCCTTCTCCCGCAGCAGGCGGTCGACGCGAAGCTGCTCCTCGGCCGGAACGCGGGGATCCGCGAAGAACGGGCCGAGGCTGCGGACGGAGGACCCTTCCCGCCGGCGGCCCAGCACTTCGTAGCCGACGATGCGGCGCGTGTCCAGCGCGAGAATCGGTTGATAGAAGGCCGCGAGCCGCTCGTCCGGATGCAGGGAGGGCAGGGCCTGGAGCTCGGTAAGGTCGTTCTTCATCGCCGTCCTCCTAGCGTTACGGAGGTGTTATGAAACTTCACACCGCCGAGTTTGATTTGATTGTATAGGAAGACGAACGGAAAGAATAGACTTTTTTCGACAACTTCTACGCGGTTCACGGGGGACGCTCAGGTCCGCGGCCTTACGACGCCGTCGGCGGCGCGGGCACCGGAACGCCGGCGCCCGGGGCGGGCTCGGAAGAAGCCGCCGGCCGTTCCCGTTCCCGCTCGTCTTCGGCCCCGCCTTCCGCCGCCTCGTTCGAAGCCCCGGGCCGGGAGAGATCGGAGTAGACGCTGCTCAGCCCTTGCGAGACGAATAAGGCGATCGCGAGATAGACGCCGTATGTAAGCAAATCGACCGTGCCGGCAATGAGCCACAGCGTCGTGCCCGCTCCTTCATCGATGCTGCGCCGAACGGCGCCGTTCAGGGCCCTGGACGCCAGAACGCCGACGAAGAGCGGAACGACGAGCAGGCGGATCCGCCGTCCCTGCGTTCTCGCGGAGACGGAATCGTTGGAGAAGCTTCCCGCGATAAGGCTGTATGTCGAAGGGATGCCGTACAAGTTGTACAAGGGCACGATCATTCGTATTTTCGCCATTAATCCGCGCGAGAACGAGAACGAGAACGACCCCGGCCTCGGGAAGGCCGGGGTCGTTCGGCTTCGCTTCAACGAGGATATGACCCGCCGCCAAGCCGGTCCGTCCTTACAGGTGAATCCCGATGCCCATGGCCAGCGCCTTGTTCCGATAATAAGACGCCGCCGCGATGTCGAAGGCCGCCATGCCCATCGGATTGAAGAAGACCGGTTCGTCCGGGGGGAGGCGATCCAGCCCGTTCGACGCGAGAACCTCCTTCAGCGAGACGGAGCGCTCCCGCGTCCATCCGTGATGGAGATGGAGGCGCTCGATGACAGTGTTCTCGCGGCACACCTCCGTCCAGTCGTCCACGACGGCCGCGGTCAGATGCTTGACGCAATCCTCGACGTAATCGCGGAGAGAGACGTTCAGCAGCAGCGTGCCGGGCCGCGGCGGCAGGTCGATATACCCGTCGCCGACGGTCGTGCAGGTGAGGAAGACGTCGGACTCGGCATACGCCTCCCGCCAGCCGGAGACGATCTTCGTTCTATCGCGGAGGCCGTCTTCTATCGCGCTCTCCTCCACGCCGCGAAGGTCGCAGAGCCGGACTTGGTCCAGCCGGTCGCCGAACAAGGAGGCCAGCATCGACAAGTGCGTCCGGCCGATCGGGCCGAATCCGACGATCCCGGCGGAGAACGAAGCCGCGCCGCGCCGCTTCAGCCAGGCGTCCAGCATGACCGCGCTGACCGCCGCCGTCCGGAGCGCGCTGATGAGGGCGCCCTTAATGAAGGCGATCGGCTCGCCGGTCGCGGGATCGTTCAGCACCAGGGCGCTGTGCGCGCGGGGCAGTCCCCGCCCGAGATTGCCCGGATAGCTGGCGATCCACTTGATGCCGCAGGCTTCCACGTCCCCGCCGACGAACGCGGGCATGGCGATGATCCGGTTGGCCGGATCGCGGAACCGCAAGTACGGCTTCAGCGGCTGCGCGATCTCCTCCGTGCCGTGCAGCAGCGCCGTCTTGCGGATCGTCTCGGCGAGCTCCGGCCAGTCCAGTCCCATCTGCCGGATATGGCCGTCGTCCAGGTAGATCACAGCCGGCTCGCCTCCTCCGGCGAGACGCCCAAGGCGTCCGCCACCCATTCGTCGTCGTAGACGGTGTCGCCGTACCGGTCGCCGCGGTCGACGAGGATGGCGGCGCAGACCGCTCCATCCTCGATCTCCGCGTGCAGCCGCCGGATCGCGGCCAGCACTCCGCCCGAGGAGGCGCCCGCCAGAATCGCCTCCGTCCGGAGCAGCTCCCGGCAGACGCGCACGCAGTCCAGATCGCCCACGCGGACGACCCGGTCGGCGAGCTCCGGCTTGCTAAGGGGCGGAGAGACGGCCGCCCCAAGTCCCGGCAGCCTCCGCTTGGCGGTCTCGCCCCCGGCGAAGATCACGCTGCCCTTCGCGTCCACCGCGACGACCCGGGTGGACGAGCCGTCGGCGCGAATGCGCTCCGCGCACCCTCTCAACGTTCCGAACGTGCTGACGCCGACGAACAAATAATCGACGCGGCCGAGAGACCGGGCAATCTCCGGCCAGGTCGTGTGATAGTGGGACAGGTAGTTGTCCGGGTTGGCGTATTGGTTCGGCCAATAGCTGTCCGGAATCTCTTGCAGCAGCTCGCGGACCCGCCGGATGCGGGCGGGCAAGTACTCGCCCGTCTCGGGATCCGGCTTGTCGATCCACTCGATCCGGGCTCCGAGGCCGCGAAGGAGCCGGGCGTTCGCGGGGGTCGTGCGCGCGTCCAGCACGCAGACGAACCCGATGCCCAGATACCGGCAGATCTGCGCCAGGCTGATGGCCAGATTGCCCGAGCTCGATTCGACGACCGTCGTACCGGGACCGATCTCCCCTCGCTCGATCGCCTTGCGGATCATGCGCAGGGCGGGCCGATCCTTGGCGCTTCCTCCCGGATTCATCATCTCCAGCTTGGCGTAAACCTTGTAAGGCGCATCCGCGAACATTCGCTTCAGCGGCACGAGCGGCGTATCCCCGATCGTCCGCAGCACGCCGTCCATCTCCATTATCCGCACCTCATTCGGTATAGATCTTCTTGTGCTTGACCGCGTTCGCCGCGCGGGGAGAAGCTTCGTCCGCCCGAACGACCTTGAGCTCGTCGAGCAGCCGGTTGCGGATCATCTGTCCGATCTCGGGAATCCGATCCATCAGATCGTTCTCGATGGCGGCCAGGCGTTCCGGCGTCGCCGCTTCTCCGCCCACGTGGACGCGAAGCTTGTTGTCCGTCACTTGAACGCGCACGATCGCTTGCCCGATATGCCGGAACACGACGTCCTCGATGTCGTAGACGCTGATTTTCTCGCCGTGCTTCAGCTCCGGGCCGAGCCGGCGGACGAGGGCCTGGAAGCTCATGCGCGGCTCTCCGTCGACCTCGATCGGACGCAGATCGCGCACGACGTCGTAGGTGACGTAACGGAGCGAGGGGAACAGGTCTCTGGCCGTCGACGTGAGCACGAGGACGGACTCGTCGTCCGCCAGCCCGTCCGACCCCGGAATCGCGGGGACGTTCCGCAGGCCTTCGGCCTCGATGCCTTCGGCGAACAGATAGCGCCCGTGCTCGTGCGAGAAGTACGCGATCGTGCCGATCTCGATCGACCCGTACGTGTCCATGACGTCGGCCGGCCCGATGCCGAGCCGTTCCGCGGCTCTCTCGATCCAGGCGGGAGGCGCGGCCTCTCCGACGAGAATGACTTTGCGGATGCGGTACCGCTTCGGATCGTCCGCCGCCTGCAGCAGACTGTCCAGAATGGAAGGCATCGTGTACAGCACGTCCGGCCTCACGGCATCCAGCCGTTCGAGGTGCCGCTCCACCGGCAGCCGGAACGAGATCGATTCGGCCTGCAGGCCGATCCGCAGGAAGACGTCCGTCGCGGTGTTCGCGGCATGGCCGGTCCCCATGTCGGACAGGGCGGTTCTCGCGCCCGATCCCTGGAGGAAGCGGCCGAAAATCTTGCTCTTGATCTCCGCATACAAGCGTTCGTCCTCGTCGGAGTAATAGATCGTCTTGCGCAGGCCCGAGCTCGTCCCCGACGTCCGGTACACGTGAAGGTCCTGCCGCTTGCCGAGAGGCTGGTGCGGGGAGTAATAGTGCTTCTCCAGCACGTCCGACGTGACGAGCGGCAGGCTGTCCAGATCGAGCGCTTGCCTGACGGCCGATTCGCTCATCGGGCCCAGCCGGCCGTACCAGGGGAACAGGGCGAGCGTCTGCTCGATTTTCTTCGTTAGCCAGGAAGTCGTCTTCATCCATGCCCTCCGCTATGTTGAGGATTCGGTTCGGTGATTCTTCATTCTATTAAGCCTAATCCGCAAGGGTTCGGGCGCGGCGGAAGGCGCACGCCCTAGCAGGCGGCGGGATTCGCCATATCGTAAGGTAGAATGCCGGAAGTGAACTAACGAATTCGACGGAGGGGATGCGGATTGGGGAATCGGGTTCCGCTCGTGAGCAAATGGAGCAAGACGCAGATTTTGCGCCGCTCTAAAGCGTTGGCGCGCCATCTGCCGGAGACGAGGCTCATGAACGCGAGAACATTGAAGGGGATGCTGGACCGCTACGGGCTCGCTTACGTGAAGCCGGTCGTCGGTTCGCTCGGCAGAGGCGTCATCAAAGTGGAGAAGAGGGGCCGCGGCTACCGGGTTCACGCCGGCACGTCGCGCGTGAGGTTCGACTCTTACGCGAAGGCCTACAGGTGGATCTTGGCTCACAAAAGAAAGAGAACGTACCTGGCGCAAAGGGGGATCCGGGTTCTTCGGCGGGGAGGGCGCCCGGTCGACTTCCGGGTCATGATCCAGCGCCGGCCCGACCGGAAGTGGGAAGTGACGGGAACGCTGGCCCGGGTGGCCCATCCCCTTAAGGCGGTGACGAACGGCAGCCAGGGCGGCACGATCTATTCCGCGTCGGGGCTGCTTCGGGCCAAGGTCGGGAAGCGGGGGGCGAAGCGGCTCGTCCGGCGCTTCCACCGGCTGGCCCGGCTGACCGCGGCCCGCTTGAACCGGGTGAGCGGATTGAACGAGCTCGGCCTCGACGTCGCCGTCGACGGCAAGCTGAGAACGTGGATACTGGAAGTGAATTCGAGGCCGGACGCCAAGCCGTTCAAGCTGCTGCGGAATCGGTCGATGCTAAGGCGGATCGTGCGGCTCGGCCGGTTGTACGGAAGGAAGTACGACCTTCGGGTGACGAAGGCGAAGCGGGGCTGAAGGGATAAATCCAGGCGGAAAAATAAGAATTAAAACTATATTTATACCACAAACGATTTTCCAAAATCAAGAGAAATATGCAAATAAGCCTTGAATTCGTTCAAGGCTTATTGTATTGTTGGACATGGACAAGCCTATAAGGAGGTGAATCCGATGGAGAAGACGTGCATGCAGATGATGATGACGATGTGCATGGAAGAGATGATGGTCAAGATGAAGGGCATGAAGAGGATGATGGAACTCATGTCCGAGAAGAACATGATGGACGGCATGGACATGGATATGATGATGTCCAAGATGCAGGAATGCGACGAGATGACGACGATGATGATGGGCATGATGCGCGAGATGAAGACGGCTAAGTAATTCGGTTCCGTGAATCTGGCCATTCAGGGAACCCCGACCCGGCAGAGCGGACCGCCGCATGCCGTTATACGCGCCGAACCGAACGCTGGGCAAAGCAGACCGCTGCATGCCGGCTTTTTTTATTATAAGGACGGATTACGGGCGATGAGCCCGGATCTCGTTGGCGACGATCACCCTCTGCCTCTTCAGCTCCCATACCTTCTCCCGAAGCCGCTCGCCGTCGACCGCGTCCCGATTGTCCCTTAGCTGCTCGTACAGCTCGATCATCTTCCGGTTGATCGCGTCGAATCGCAGCCAGAGCCCGCGCAGGACGAGATGTTCCGACAGCTCGCGGATATGCGCTTCCTTCGAGCCTAGCGTACGGACGATCTCCTGCTGCCATTCGGCGTCGCCGATCCGCACGGCATAGTTGTACAAGTCCAAATAATCGTTCACCCACTGCTCGGCCGCCTGCCGGTTCGCATTCGTCATCATCCGCATCTCCATTCCCGGGAAGTCCGCTTCGGTTGTTATACCTAGTATTATACTCGGGATTATAAGGATCGCAAGAGGCAAATTCCCGTTCCGCATTTCCGGTTGACAACGACGATGAGAACAATTATCATTCAATACAGAGAGTGTGAGAATGATTTTCAATTGCGGAGCGAGGAGAGATTCCATGTCGCGGTTAAACACGAATCGGTTGGCTCTTGCCTATGGCAGCCGTCGCATAGTAGAAGAGTTGAACTTATCGGTGCCGGACGGGAAGATCACCGCTCTGGTCGGTTCCAACGGATCGGGCAAGTCGACCATCCTGAAGGCGATGGCCCGCATTCTGAGCCCGCTGAGCGGCGGCGTCTACCTGGACGGCAAGGAGATCCATCGGCAGCCGACCAAGGAAGTGGCGAAGCAGCTGGCGATTCTGCCGCAGAATCCGACTTCCCCGGAAGGCCTGACGGTACAGGAGCTCGTCTCCTTCGGGCGTTATCCCCACCAGAAGGGCTTCGGAAGCTTGAAGGCCGAAGACCACCGGATGGTGGAATGGGCCTTGGAAGCGACGGGCATGTACGGGTTCGCCGACCGTCCCGTCGATCAGCTCTCCGGCGGGCAGCGTCAACGCGCGTGGATCGCGATGGCACTGGCCCAAGGAACGGAAGTGCTGCTGCTCGACGAACCGACGACCTTCCTCGACATGGCGCATCAGATCGAAGTCATGATGCTGCTCGAGAAGCTGAACCGGGATCAGCGCCGTACGATTATCATGGTCGTGCACGACCTGAACCATGCGGCCCGCTACGCCCAGCATCTCGTCGCCTTGAAGAAGGGAACCGTTCTGTACGAGGGAGACCCGACGGAAGTCATGACGCCCGAGATGCTCAGAGTCGTGTTCGGCATCGACGCCGACGTCATTCCCGACCCGCGCACGGGAACGCCGATGTGCTTGCCTTACGGATTGGCGGCGGACGCGTCGACGACGGAATCCGGGAATCTGCCGGCCGGCCAAGAGAATGCCGAGCGAGCTCCCGAGCCGGCGTATGCCGCGGGATAATTATAAGCGAACATCCGCCCCTGTCGTCCGCCTATGCGGAGACGGGGGCTTTTGCAGTTTGTCAGGCGGACAGTCTCTCTGTAAAATAGAGGGAATAGGAGGTTCGCCTTCGAATGGAAGCGCTTCACCGAATTCGTCCGAATTCGTCCCTTGAAGAATTCGTGGACGATTCCGATTTTCCCGCGTTCGTTGTCCGGTTCCGCCGCCCTTATCCTATCGAAAATCTGGAGGCCATCCGCATGATTCCGCATACCGAAGAGATCCGGGCGCAAGCCGCCGCCATCTCGGACCAGATCGCCGCCGCCGTCGTCGGCAAGAGGGACGTCGTGGAGCATCTGCTCATCGTCCTTCTCGCCTCGGGGCATCTCATTCTCGAAGACGTGCCCGGAACGGGCAAGACGCTGCTCGCCAAGTCGCTCGCCCGAACGCTGCGCTGCGACTTCAAGCGAATCCAATTCACCGCGGACCTGCTCCCCTCCGACATAACGGGGATCAACTTCTACAACCAGCGGGAGGGGCGCTTCGAGCTGCGGCAAGGCCCTGTCTTCACCCATATCCTGCTCGCCGACGAGCTGAACCGGGCCACTCCCCGGACGCAGTCCAGCCTGCTGGAATGCATGGAGGAGCGGCAGGTGACGATCGACGGGGAGACGTACCCGCTCGCCTCTCCCTTCCTCGTGATCGCCACCCAGAATCCGATCGAGAGCCACGGCACGTTCCCGCTGCCCGACGCGCAGCTGGACCGGTTCATGATGCGCATCCGGATGGGGTACCCGACGGAAGAGGAGGAGACGGAGATCTTACGGCGCTTCTCCGCCCGGGATCCGCTTCCCGACTTGCGGCCGGTGCTGGACCGGGAGAAGCTGGCGGAGCTGCAGCGGCTCGTCCCCCAAGTGAAGATCGGCGACGATCTGCTGCGCTACCTGCTGGGGATCGTCTCGGCGACGCGCGAGCACCCCGAGATCGGCAGCGGCGTCAGCCCGCGCGGAAGCCTGCAGCTCGCGAAGGCGGCGCAAGCCCGCGCCCTTCTCCGGGGCCGGGACTTCGTGCTGCCGGACGACGTCAAGGCTCTCGCCGTCCCGGTCTTCGCCCACCGTATCCAGCTGCGGGACCCGTTCGAAGCGGAACGGGGGAAGGCCGATCGGCTGCTGCGGAGCATCCTCGAGAACGTGCCAGTGCCGACCGAGCCGGCGCTGGAACGGGGCTGAGCCGATGGCCGTCGTCTGGCTGCTGACGGTGTTCGCCGCCGTGTATCTGGTCCAGCGGGGCGCATTCCGGCTGTGGGGCGCGAAGGGCATCCGGTACGAGAGATCCTTCAGCGCTCCCTACGCCTTCGCGGGCCAACGCGTGACCTTGAACGAGACGCTGACGAACGGCAAGCCGCTTCCGCTGCCTTGGATCCGGATCGAGACGATGATGCCGTCGATGCTCCGGTTCGGCAGCCCGGGCTCGGAGATGGCGGTCAGCTCGGGCCAGCTGCTGCAGAACCATGCCAGCCTGTTCAGCCTGCCGCCCTTCACGAAGGTGCGCCGCAAGCACGAGGTGCTGTGCGCCCATCGGGGCGTGTTCCGCCTCTCGAGCCTGACCTGCACGTTCGGCGACCTGCTCGGCACGCCCGCGGGCACGCTGGCGCTGACGGCCGACTGCGAGATCGCCGTGCTGCCCGCGATCCGGGAGGCCGCCCGGCTTCCCGTCTCCGTCCGCCAGTTCATGCAGAGCTCGCTCGGCCATCCCGAAGCGTTCCGGGAGGACCACTACCAGATAGCCGGAATCCGCGCCTACCGGAGCGGGGACTCCATGAAGCAGGTCAATTGGAGCGCGACCGCGAAGACGGGGCAACTGCTCGTGAACAAGCGCGAGAGCATGGTCGACAACGACGCGATCGTGCTGCTGAACGCGGAGCTGTTGGACGCGGCCGAGAACCGCCGCGTTCCGCCGGAAGCGTTCGAGGAAGCGGTCAGCTTCGCGGCCTCGGTCATCCATCACCTGATGAACAGCGGCGGCAAGGCCGGGCTCGTCTTCAACGGCCAGGCGGGGGAGAGGCGGGACGTTCCCCTTCGCGTCGAGCCGCGGGCGGGCCGGGAGCATCTCTTCGCCCTGCTGCGCCTCATGGCGGAGTTCGAGCCCGTCGTCCGCCGCGAGCTGGCCTACGTGCTGGAGGAGCTGGCCGCGTCGGGATTGCGGAACGCCAACGTGCTGCTCATCTCGGCGTTCCTCACTCCCAAGCAGCGAATGCTGGTCGACCGCCTTCGGCAGTCGGGGAACCGGGTGGAGACGCTGCTGCTGTACCGGGAGGCGATCGCATGAAGAAGGGAAGGGTCCGGTTCGGCACTCCGAGCTTGTATCGGGCTATCCTGCAGCTGCTGGCCTGGCTCCCGGTGTCTCTGGGCGTGGCCGAAGCGGTCTCGCTGGACTGGACGTACGGCTGGCTGGCCGTCCTGCTCGGAGCCGCTCTTCTCGGAGCGGCGACGACGGCGGGGCGCTTCCTCTCGCCGTGGATCGTCTACGGTCTGCTCGTGGCGACTGTCGTCGGCGCCGCCATCTACCTGAACGGCAGCCTGCTGCTCCCCGCACTCTACCTGGGCGTCGTCGCCTGGAGAAGCGGCCGCCCGCTGGGCCTGACCGCGATCGGCATGGCCGGCGTCGCGACGAACGGGGTCGCGCTCGTCGCGGTGCATTGGGCGGCCGCGCTGTCGCCCTACCGGCCGCTGTTCATCGGCGCCGGCATCGCCTGGTTCGTGCTCTCCGTCTATGCCGGGCATTCGCGGCTTCTGGATTCCGCCTCCCTGCATAACGGGATCGTCACGAGAATCGTGACCCGGTCGACCCGCGCCTATGCGACCGTTCTGATCGCCGCCGTGCTGGCCGTCTTCCTGGCGACAAGCGACTTCCACCTGTGGAGGGCGATCGTCGACTTCCTGAGCTCGCATGCGCCCAAGGGGAGGCCCCCGGTCCCGGAACCGCCGCCCGAGGCGCCGCCCGCGCTTCCCGATTGGATGGACCAAGCCGGCGGCTCTTCGCCCGGACGGTGGGCGAAGATTCTCAATACGGTCTTCTACGTCATCGCGGGGATTGTGGCCGCCGTCCTGGCTTGGCTGCTCGTTAGACGCTTCCTGCTCAATCTGGAATGGGTCCGGCAGCTGTCCGGCCGAATCCGCGCCTTCCTCGCCCGGCTGTTCGCCAGGCCGGCGCCGGCCGAAGCTCCCGCGTACGCCGACGAGCGCGAGAGCCTGCTCGACATCGGCAAGGCGCTTCGCCAAGCGGCCGCCCGGTGGCGGGGCCGCCCGAAGCGAGAGCCGCTCTCCCGCGAGGAGTGGGAGCGGCTGGACGGCGCCGGGCGGGTGCGCCGCCTCTACGAGGAGGCCGTGGCGTCCGGCATCGAGGACGGGTACGGGTTCCGGCCGTCCGATACGCCGGACGAGACGCTCGAGAAGCTCGCGAAGTGGAGAGAGGCCCATCCCGGGAGGAAGGCCGCCGGCCCCGCCGCCGCGGCTTGGCTCGGCCGAGTCCGCGAGGCTCTCGGCGCCTTGTACGGCAAGGCGAGATACGGGCCGCGAGAGGCGATCGGGAGCGAGCGGGAGATCGCCGAGCTGGCGAATGATTATCCGTGGAAGAAGACGGGTAAGTAATCCCTGAGCGCTTTTCAAGCCTCCGTCAGCCAGCATCGATTCGGTCGCCATCGGGCATAGGCCGAGTCATGCCCGTCCCGGATGGTCCCATGACTATCGTCCTTCTGGGCCCTAACGGTCATATGACGAAAACAATGACAGGACTCACTACTCAATCTTCCAGTTCTATGGCACTTTAGGTATATATCCTAAGTTCCGTAAGGGGATGGTTCGAGTGCCTCATTATTATTTCCACGAGATATGGACTCCGCTCAAGCTGGTAGGCATCCAGTTCTACCGGGACGACGAAGGCGAAGTCTGGTTCAAGGTCAAGTCGCGCCCGAGAAGGCGCCTGCGATAGGCGCCCCGGCTCGGCTGTCCGCCGGAGAGTCCGCGCCCTGCCGCGGCGACCCTTACCCGCTTCCCTTGCGGTATTCGCGAGGCGATTGGCGGGTTATTTTTTTGAACGTCTTGCCGAAGTGGGAGAAATTGTCGAAGCCGGTGGCGGACGCGATGTCCGCGATCGGGCGGTCGGTGTCCCGCAGCAGCGCCTGCGCTTCCTTGACTCGGGTCAGGACGAGGTAGTCGGAGAACGCGAAGCCGGTCACTTCCTTGAACGTCCGGCTCAGATGATGCCGGCTGACGTAGAAGCGGTCGGCCAGCTCGCCGAGCTTCAGCGGCGTATGGTAGTTCGCGTTGATATAGCGGACGACCTCGGAGATCTTCGCCTCCTTGGGAGACAGGTTCTCGTAGGCGGGCAGGGGGGCCTGCTCGCGGACATGGCGCGCCGCGAGAAGAAGGAGATCGGCGACGGCCGCCGGAGGGACGAGCTCGTAGCCGGGCGGCTTGGTCCCGATCTCTTCGGCCATGCGGCGGACGAGCCGGTCGACCGCGCGCTGCTCCTCGCGGGGCAGCCGGATGACCGGACCGCTCTGCCGGAACGGCTCCAGCAGAAGCTCGGCGTGAGCCCCGCCCCGCTGCCGGACGAAGTCGTCGCCGAAGTGGACGATGAACCGCTCGTGGGATGCGCTCTCTCCCTGCATCGTCTTGTGGAGCACGTTTTTCCCCAAGAACACGAGATCGCCCTGCTCCACCCGGTACGTCCGGTCCTGCACGAAGTAGATCCGGCTGCCCGAGAGCAGGTAGTAGATCTCATAGAAGGAATGGAAGTGGTCGACGGTCATCGTGTACGGACGCGTACGCTTGACGTATTCCACGTACAAATCGCGAGCGCTTCCATAGCTTCGGCTCTCCAGCTCCATGTCGGCTTCCTCCTGCGCAACATATGCGGCATTTGCGGGAATTCCCGCATCATTTGAGCAGAATTATAGCATTTCGATGCGGTAAAATGAACTCATAACCCGCAATGCAGGAGAGGAGCAAATCGGCATGTCGAAGAAGAGATACGTATTGGTCGGTTCGGGGGGACGGGCGGAATTTTTCTACGGGGCGATCGCGTCCGACTATCGCGACACCTCGGAGCTGCTGGCGTTCTGCGATATCAACCAGACCCGCATGGACTACGCGAACAAGCGTCTCGTCGAGAAGTACGACTATCCCGCCGTACGCACCTATAAAACCGAAGAGTTCGACCGCATGATCGAGGAAGAGAAGCCGGACGCCGTTATCGTCACCAGCGTCGACCGCACCCACCACGTCTACATCATCCGCGCGATGGAGCTGGGCTGCGACGTCGTCACCGAGAAGCCGATGACGGTCGACGAGAAGAAGTGCCAGGAGATACTCGACGCCGTCGAGCGCACAGGACGGAACGTGCGCGTCACGTTCAACTACCGCTACGCGCCGCACCATACGAAGGCGCGGGAGCTGATCGCGTCCGGCACGATCGGCAAGGTGACCGCCGTCCACTTCGAATGGCTGCTGAACACGCAGCACGGCGCCGACTACTTCCGCCGGTGGCATCGGGACAAGCGCAACAGCGGCGGCCTGCTCGTCCATAAGTCGACGCACCACTTCGACCTCGTCAACTTCTGGATCGCGTCGCAGCCGGAGACGGTGTTCGCGTTCGGCGACCTGCTCTTCTACGGCCGGGAGAACGCGGAGCAGCGGGGCGTGACGAAGTTCTACGAGCGGGCGACCGGCAATCCGCTGGCGAAGGACGACCCGTTCGCGCTGCATCTCGATTCCAACGAGCACCTGAAGGCGATGTACCTGGACGCGGAGCACGAGGACGGCTATCGCCGCGACCAGAGCGTGTTCGGCGACGGCATCAGCATCGAGGACACGATGGGCGTTATCGTCCGCTACCGCAACCAGGCGATCCTGACGTATTCGCTGACCGCCTATGCGCCTTGGGAGGGCTACCGGATCGCGTTCACCGGCACGAAGGGCCGGATCGAGATGGAGATCGTCGAGCAGAGCTACGTCAACTCCGGCGGGGAGAAGGCGGACGAAGGGGCGCTGCAGAGCAAGAAGATTCTCGTGCGGCCGATGTTCGGCGCTCCTTACGAGGTGGAAGTGGAAGAAGGAGTCGGCGGCCACGGCGGCGGCGACCCGGTGCTCTTGAACGATCTGTTCGGCACGCCGGTGCCCGACAAGTGGAACCGGGCGGCGAACCACGTCGACGGCGCGCGCTCGATTCTGACGGGCATCGCGGCGAACCGCTCGATCCGCACCGGCCAGGCGGTGCAGGTCGAGGAGCTGGTGCGGTTCCGTTAAGTCGGTACCGGGGCTGGGCTGCGAGGGGCGAACAAGCGGAAAAAACCGTCTTGTTGGAGCCCGAGGCCAGGCTAGGCGAGTATCGATTGCACGATGAGGGCGATCCGTCGATCGCCGGGCGGGAGAGACGAAGGAGGAGCGGGCATGAAGCCATTTATGGACGAGAACTTCCTGCTGTCGAACAAGACGGCGGAGCGGTTGTACCACGAGTACGCGGCGAACGAGCCGATCATCGACTATCACTGCCATCTGAGTCCCCAAGAGATCTGGGAGAACCGCTCCTACGACAATCTGACCCAGGTATGGCTCTACGGGGACCATTACAAATGGCGGGCGATGCGGGCGAACGGGGTCGAAGAGCGGCTGGTGACGGGCGGCGAAGGAGTAGGAGATTACGAACGGTTCGCCGCCTTCGCGGCCGCGGTGCCGAAGACGATCGGGAACCCTCTGTACCATTGGTCGCATCTGGAGCTGCGCCGCTACTTCGGCGTAAACGAGATTCTGAACGAAGCGAACGCGCCCGTCATCTGGGAGAAGGTCAACGCGAAGCTCCGGCAGCCGGAAGGCTTCCGCGTCCGCGACCTGATCGTGAAGTCGAACGTGGAGGTCATCTGCACGACCGACGACCCGGCCGATACGCTGGAGTATCACCTGAAGATCAAGCAGCTGGAAGATTTCAAAGTCCAGGTGCTGCCGTCGTACCGTCCGGACAAGGCGCTCGAGATTAACCGGGCGACGTTCCTGCCGTGGATCGGGCGGCTCGAGCAGGCGGTCGGACGCAAGGTCGCCGATTACGAGGGGTTGCTGTCGGCGCTCGAGGAGCGGGCGGAGTTCTTCCACGAGACGGGATGCCGGGTGTCGGACCATGCGCTCGACGTGATGGGCTACGCGGACGCGACCCGGGAAGAGGCGGCGGCGATTTTCGCCAAGGCTCTGGCAGGGAACGCGGTGACGGACGAAGAGGAGCGGAAGTACAAGACGCACACGCTGCTGTTCCTCGGCCGGATCTACTCGCGGCTGGGCTGGTCGATGCAGCTTCACATCAACGCGGCCCGCAACAACAATTCCCGGATGTTCGACCGGCTCGGCCCGGACACGGGCTACGATTCGATCGGCGACAGCGCGGTCGGCGGCCCCCTCGTCCGTCTGCTGGACGCATGGGAGAAGGACGGCGAGCTTCCCCGCACGATCGTCTATTCGCTCAATCCGACCCATCTGTACGTGCTGGGCTCGGCGATCGGCAGCTTCCAAGGCGGAGGCATCCCGGGGAAAATGCAGCTAGGCTCCGCGTGGTGGTTCAACGACACGCGGGACGGCATGCTGGAGCAGCTGCGCGCTCTCGCGAACCTCGGGCTTCTCGGCCGGTTCGTCGGCATGCTGACGGACTCGCGCAGCTTCCTGTCGTATACGCGGCACGAGTATTTCCGCCGGATCCTGTGCAACCTCATCGGGGAGTGGGCGGAGAACGGAGAGGTTCCCGGCGACATGGAGCTGCTCGGCGGTCTCGTGAAGGATATTTGCTACGGCAACGCGAAGCGGTATTTCGGATTCGACGCGCAATAGCGCCGTAAGAACAGAGGGGCCGTCCCGAAAGTCATCCGCGATGACTTAGGTACGGCCCTTCGTTCTATGGATCTCCGCATCGGCGAGCGAGCGCACCAATGCCGAAAAATTCGGCATTCAGAGCAGCCGCGCTGGCGGGAGNNATTCGGCATTCAGGGCAGCCGAGCCGGCCAAAGTACCTCTTTTTCTCCCATCCTCTATCGATTCGGTCCGTCCGCGTCTTCGTTTTCGTCAGCCGTCCCGCGGACGGCCCCGGTCTCGGTGTCGAACTCCCGCCAATTGTCCCGGATACGGCCCGTGGCGCCCTTCATCGAATCGCCGAATTCGGCGTAGAGCAGATAGACGACTCCGACGGCAAGCGACAGGATGCTTAAGACGAGAGGACCGGGTCCGACGGCGTTCAGCAGGTCCCGGAACAGGTAGCCGCCCCAGCTCTGGGCGTTCGAGCCGTAAATCGCCGCGCTCAAATATCGGATGCCGTACAAGAATGCGGCAATGCCGATGAAGACGATTCCCGCCGTTCTTCGCTGCATGTCGGTTCCTCCTCGCGATGGGAATAAAAAAACTACCATTGGCGCACAAACATACAGGATACGCGATCCCTGCTCGGGTTCCTATCTTGGCATAGATCCGATCGGGAAAAAACTCCGTGGGTAACGACCGGGGTCCGACGGACACCCATTTCGCTAACGCTGAAGGCTCAGCCGCAGGCAGACGGATAAATTTGTGTGATTTTTCGATTAGCATCATCGAAATCAGCCATGCAGATGAGCTTTTGTACGATTTTTCATACACCAATCGAGCAAGGCGCCTTTTCAAAGAAGAATTTGTATGGTTTTTCATACAACATTCAGGTAAGGTGCCGCTTCAGCGAAGAAATTGTATGTTTTTTCGTACACCTCAAGCCCAAGCACCTTCTCGAGGCAGACGGGTCCAAATCAAAATCGAATTGGACATAAAAAACCGGGAGCCCGCGAATCCGCGGGCTCCCGGTCCGTGGCGCTCTTACGCCGCTTGCTCGGCGTCTACGGCCACCTTCTGGTACGTATCGGAGTCCATCACGCGACGGGCGCCGATGTAACGCTTCGCCCAGTACTTCTCGTCGAGGTCCGAGATCGTAACTCCCTTGGAAGTCGACGAATGGGCGAACTTGTTGTTCCCGACGTAGATGCCTACGTGCGAGACGCCGTTGCCGGTTGTGTTGAAGAACACGAGATCCCCGGCTCTGAGATCTTCACTTGCTACCTTGTCTCCGAGTTCATACTGTTCCTTCGACGAACGAGACAGCTTCAATCCGAGCTGCTTGAATACGTAGGACGTGAATCCCGAGCAATCGAAGCCGCTGGTGGTCGTGCCGCCGTATTCGTAGTCGATTCCGATCAGTTTGTCTACGGTGCTGTCCAGCTTGGAATCGGCGAACGCGCTGCCAACCTGGAAACCCAGCAGTAAGGCAAGGCCGAACAGTATTGCGGAAAACTTGCGCAAAGCCGGTGACTCCTTCCAATGCCTACGAGGTTAGCTGGAGGGTTCGGTTGAAGGTTCCCTATGACCCCTGCGCGAGGCGAGATCAATTCACCCGGTAAAGACTGGTTCCCCCGTTCCCCTGTGCGCGGGGATTCGGCAGTTTTTGCACTTCGCTTTTACGTATTCTTTTTTTGGGCCGGATTTCCTGCTCCTTTCAGATTAGAATTCCTTAATATTCCGCTCATCCGACAAGGAAGCGCGACGGAACGCGCTTTATCGGGCCGGATGACGGAACGAGCATCGCCCGGCCGGCGTCCTCGGACAGACGCCGGCCGGGCGATGCGACGATGATGGCTGCCTTCAGGCCGATCAGGCAGCCGACTCCGGCTTCCACAGCTCGAATTGCGAGGCCGCCGTCCATAACGAGACGAGCGATCTCACCAGTTGGAACGCTTGATGCAGAACGACGGCGGCGAAGCCGGTCCAGAGCAAGCTTGCCGTCGTCACGACGAGGGAAGCGGCGAACCCGACGCCGATTATCGTCAAGGTGACGGCGAGCAGCGGCAGAGCTCGGCGGCATGCGCGGAGCAGCCCGCCGGGGATGCTGTGACCCGCTGCCGCGCTGAATTGCATGAATTGGAACAGCAGATGAACGGCGAAGCTCCAGGCGATCCAGCCGAGCGCGTAGGGGAGCAGGCCAAGGGCCCAGTCCGGCAACGACGGCTCGGCGGAGAAGCGGGCTCTCGCGAGAGGCACGAGCCATGCCGCCGGAAGCAGCGCGGCCGCGTTCTCCAGCCAATACAACGCGGTCACGGGCTTCCAGGCCCGGCGCATTCCCGCGAGCACCCGGGTTCCTTGCGATTCGTCCGAATGACGGAACGAATAGAAGAGTCCGGCGTTCAGCAGAGGGGTCAGCAGCATGCGGATAAGGAACATGCCGGCCAACATCCACAGAACTTCATCCGAGATATCCGTCTTGAGAAGGCGGAATTGCGCTTCGATGAGGAACAGCTGGACGGCGTCCGAGTTCGGATGGTTGTCGGGATAGCGGGACAGTACCGGAGAGACGAAGGAGTCGATGAACCGGTACAGGAAGAATCCCCACAGCAGCCGGTACAGGAAAAGCACGACCAAAACATATTTATGCCGCCGAGTCATGTCCCATCCCTTGCTTAACGTATTACGCACCATTCCCACCTCACCATGCCAATATGCCAAGCATGCCGTCGATGATCTTCGACAGGCCGATGTTCAAGCGAGTGCGCGCCTTCTCGGGAACCTCCGCCTTCAAGTAGTTGTTGTATCTCAGGTTGTCGAGGATGACGGAGTTGGAAGGATCGATGGCGGCGAAGCTCAGCGGCCGGGCGTGGTTCAGCTTCACCTGCACGTGGTTCTGCACCCCGTCCCACGTCTTGCGCAGCGTCGAGCCGTCGGCGAATTGGAACATGACGGTGACCGGCTGCGGACTGCCTCCGTTGCGGCGAAGCAGGACCGTCGTCCGGTAGCCCCCTTCTTCGGCGGGCTCGGAGCGGATCGACTCGACGGCGAAGTCCGCCATCTGCCCATGGTATACATAGGCTTGGAAAAAATCGTTCCACTTGGCCTTGGTCACGTTCTCGGCCACCTTCTGGAAGTCCGCGGTCGAGGGGTGCTTGAACCGGTACTTCTGGAAGTAGGAGCGCATGATCTTGTTCATCGTCTTCTCGCCGAGCTGCTTCTCCATCGCCTTCAGAACGAGCTTGCCGCGCATGTAGACGTTCTCGGCATAGCGGTCGGAGCTGCTGTACCGCCACGAATCGAGCTTAAGCGGCTCCGGGTGCGTCATGTAGCTCGCTTCGACGGTCGGGTTCGGAGCCACGCCGTAGATGGAGGCCATCAGCTTGTCTTCGGTATACGACGTGAAGCCCTCGTCCAGCCAGGCCTCCTCGAATTCGTTCGACGCGACGATGCCGTACCAATACTGATGCGCGATCTCGTGGACGACGGTTCTCTCCAGGTCGTAGCCGGGACTGCCGCTCTTGGCCGCTCCGGCCGTGATGAGCGTCGGGTATTCCATTCCCCCGGCCCCGTTCGCGTCGGCGGGGGGCACGATGATCGACAAGGTGGAGTAGGGATAATCCCCGTACCATTCGCCCAGCTTGGCCAGCGCGGACTTGGCGGCATGCATGTAGCGGTCGGCCAGATCCTTGTGGAGAGGGTCGATGTACAGCTTGATCCGCACTCCCGGCACGCCGACGGAGGAGAAGGAATCCTCGACGAAGTGGAACGAAGGGGAGGCCGCCCAGCCGAAGTCGTGCACGTCGTCGGCGTAGAATTGATAGATTTTGCGACCGTCCTTGATCGCCGCGGGCCGGGTCTGGAAGCCGGTGGCCGCTACCTTGGTCTTCTCCGGGACGTCGATCCGGACGCTGTAGATGCCGAAGTCGGAATAGAATTCGGAGTTGCCGTGGTACTGATGGGTGTTCCAGCCCTCCGAAGCGCGGCCTCTCGTGCCGGCCGGCTCGTAGACCGCGATCTTCGGGAACCATTGGCCCGCCATCACGAAGTCTCCCGCCTTGCCCATGCGGGCGAACACTTGCGGCAGCTGGACCTTGAACTCCATGAGCAGCGTCGTCTTCTCTCCGGGCCCGACCGGCTCGGGCAGGCGGAAGGTCGCGAGCGTCCGGTCGGAGGCGTTGCCGTCGTCGGGCTGGGTGTAGTGGAGCCGGGGCAGCAGCGTCTCGCCCTGCTCGGTAGTCAGCGCCGTCAGCGTCATCGAGCCGTAGCTGCCGGGCTTCATGCGGTCCCCGCGCAGCTGCCCGCCGGATTCCTTCAGGAACGTGCTGCCGGGCGAGAACGCGTTCGGGTACAAGTGCAGGTAAATCTCGGACACCGGCTTCCGGCCGGGATTCCTCCAGGTGACGGTCTGCCGGCCGGTCAGCGTGCCGTCGTCTCCGAGAACGACGGAGATATGGTACTCCGTCACCCGATTGCTGAGGACGGCCGGCTTGGGCGCGATCGGCACGTCGGCTCCGGATTCCGAGGCCTGGGCGGCCGAAGCGTCTCCCGGTTCGGGACTGGCCTGGAGCTCGGCGGAAGCCGGCACGGCGTACTGGTCCAGCCAGGCGTCGGCGAACCCGAACCGGACCGAGACCGCGAGCAGGACGGCGGACAGCGCCAGGACGAGTATGCGGAACAAGCGGCGATGGGGCATACGATTAACCCTCCCGTTGACAAGCATCTAGGGGATGTATATGTCGCATGTCCCAGGATTATATCTGGGGGAGCAGCCAAGCCCTCGGCGGATTTGGAGCAAGCCCCCGGAGGCTTGCTCCGTCCATCGCTTTTCCGCGCGTTTTTCGCTAAAATGGGGGTATGTAGAGGGATGGAGGTCTCGAGCGTATGGACAACGAACAACAACAGCCCGCGCCGGAGAAGAAGAAGCTGGCGCTCAACGTCGTTAGCGATAAGAAGCACAAGGGCTTCGGAGCGGGGAGCATCGACCTGAGCCAAGTCGCTTGCGTGATCATCGACCAAGGCGAAGCGTATATCGACGTCGGGGCGATGCACGCGAAGAGCAAGGTGGAGAGAGGGATCAAGTTCTCGCCGAACAAGGAAGACGTGCCGAACGGCCGTCCCGCCTGGGTCGTCTGGGTGGCGGTGGATCGGAACGAGAACGGCAGCTATTACGCGGGGGCGACTTCCTGCGAGATGCTGATCGACTCGGAGGCCCGCCGGGGATGGAAGATTCTCGCGGACCACGTCAACCGGCTCGACGCGTCTATCAAGCGCAAGTTCATTCTCGACAATATCGGGCCGGAGGAGAAGGCGGCTCTGAGCAAGCTTCTTCAAGAGCACAACCCGGAGTGGTGGAACAACTCGCCGGAGGAATTGAAGGAACTGCTGGCTTAATCGCCGGCGGACAGCACACAAGCTCCCTCGTCGCTTGAGAAGCGTCGGGGGAGCTTGTTTGTTGATTATATAAGTGGGGCGCTGCGGGACTACAGCTTCCACCAATGGCGCACCTTGCGCCACCACGACGCGGGGCCTCGGCCGGTCTCCTCGCTTGCGCGGGCTTCGCCGTGCAGGTAGCATGTCTGCGTCGGCTCGGTGCCGGCGAGGAACGACTCCAACACTTTGCCGGGGCAGTTCTCGGACGCCAGCTGGCCCGTGGCCGGGTCGATATAGACTCGGACGACGCCCTCCGGCACGGGAAAAGCATGGGCGGGCTCCGAGGCGAGCGCGTTCTCCGCGAACTGCGCGAAGATCGGCGCGGCGCGATGGGCTTCGCCGGAGGTGATGGCGCGCCCGCGGTCGTAGCCGACCCAGACGGACGCGACGAGATCCGGCGTGTAGCCGACGAACCAGGCGTCGGACGTCGTCGTCCCGCTCTTGCCCGCGACGGGCCGCTTCAGCATGCGGGAGACGCGGTGCGCCGTGCCTCCCGAGTCGAAGACGCTCTGCATCAGGTCGCTGAGCACGTAGGAGAGGGCGGGGGACAGCACTTGCTCCTTCCGCGGACGGGCTTCGTAGAGCACGCGGCCGTCGCGGTCGAGAATGCGCTGGATGGCGACGGGCTCCGTCCGGGCGCCGCCCGCGGCGAAGGCCGAGTAGGCCGATGCCATCTCGAACGGGCTGACCGGGAACGTCCCCAAGGCCAGCGAGGGCACGGCGTCCAGCTTCGACGTGATGCCCAGCTTGCGGGCCATGGAGATGACCTCCTCCGGCCCGACCTGCATAATCGTATTGACCGCGTAGATGTTGTCGGAGGACTTGATCGCCTGGCGAAGCCCGATATCGCCGTTGAAGTAGCGGCCGTTGAAGTTGCTCGGGCGGTACACGTGGCGGTTGTCGTCATAGTAGAACACGGTCGGGGCGCTGCGGAAGCGGGTCGCCGGGGTGAGCGTCCGCGCGTCCAGTGCCGCGGCGTAGACGAACGGCTTGAACGAGGAGCCCGGCTGGCGCGTGGTGGCGAATACGCGGTTGAACTGGTTTTTCCCATAGTCCCGTCCCCCGACCATCGCCTTGATCTGCCCGCTGCGCGGATCGATGGCCACGAGCGCCGCCTGCAGCTCGCCGTCCTTGGGCATCTGGCTCGCGACCGCCTCTTCCGCCGCCTTCTGCATGCGGCCGTCCAGCGTCGTCACGATCTGCAGCCCGCCCTCGTTCAGCAGCCGTTCGTCCAGCTGAATGCGCTCGGCGGCCAGCTTCCGGACGTAATCGACGAAGTAGGGGGCGACCTGCCCCTTGTCCTTGGGCAGCGGCTTCACGTCCAGCTTCTCGCGGGCCGCTTCCGCCGCCTGCCTCCGCGAGATGAAGCGGGTGTCGGCCATCGCCTGCAGCACGGTGCTCTGCCGGGCTTCGGCCTGCTCGCGGTGCAGGTGCGGCGAATAGTAGCGGGGCCCCTTCGGGATGCCGGCGAGCATCGCGCTCTCCGCCAGCGTCAGCTCCTTGGCCGGCTTGCCGAAGTAGAGGCGGGCGGCCGCTTCGGCGCCGTAGACGCCGTGGCCGTAGTAGATCTGATTGAGATACATCTCGAGAATCTCGTCTTTGGAATAATTCTGCTCCAGCTTGGCGGCGTACCAGGCCTCCATCGCCTTGCGCTTCCACGTCCGCTCGTGGGACAGGTACAGGTTGCGCGCGAGCTGCTGCGTCAGCGTGCTGGCCCCCTGCTCCTTCGACAGGTGGCGCACGTCCACCCACGCGGCGCGGAGCAGCCCGCGGACGTCGAGGCCGGCGTGCTCGTAGAAGCGCCGGTCCTCCGCGGCGAGCGTCGCCTTGACGAGCCAAGGGGAGATGTCGCGCAGGGCGACGGTCCGGCGGTTGACGCCGCCTTGAAGCGAGGCGAGCACGTTGCCGCCGGAGTCGAGAATTTGCGTCGATTGGGGGAAGGCGGCGGGAGGAAGAGGGACGTAGAGCACGAGCGCCGCGACGGCCCCGACCAGCAGCGCGGCCGCTGCGAGGGCGGCCAAGGCGATGAGACGGAGCCTCTTCCAGAGACGGCCGCGCCTTCTCTCCGGCGAGGCGGAAGTTGTCATTTCCCGGGACATGATGTCGCCTTGCAAGGCGGGCTGCTCCTGCGTCGGCCATTGATTGTCGAGTTCGCCGTTCATGACGCCTGTCCTCCTCTCGCCGCTTGCCGCGGGTTCATTGTATGTTGGATGCAGTACCGATTTGGGGTTCGCGGGAGTCGAACGGCGGCCAGGCTGCATAGGGTTGCAGGGTGTAAGCCGAAAAAAATCGGCTTAGGACCGGCCATGCCCCCGGCGGATGGCCTGTTCGCGGCCGAATCGCAGGCCGTCTACCGAACCGGCGGAGACTTTGCCGGCCTCCCCTTATTATGGAAAGAGGGGCGCCCGATTATTCCCTCCGGCCGTCCCCCGCGTCCGCGCAAATTTTGTTCGGCGGCTTTTTGTCCGCGATTTCATATAATACGACTTATTTGGTACAATAGGCTGGGGCCGCGGAAGGGAACGAGAAGGGCCGGATCGGCCGGGGTCAGCTTGCTTGCCGCGCGGTTCGAAGAGAGGGGCTTCGGCCCGTCTCGAGATCATGCGGTCCATTCCTCCGCCCGTCGGGGGCGGATTAAATCTACGCGGGAAAGAAGGGTTTAACTCATGTCCTCGATGGAACTGTGGTATACCGAGAAGCAAACCGAGAGCTTCGGCATTACGGCCAAAGTCAAGCAGACCTACGTGCACGAGCAGACGGACTTCCAGGAGCTCGCGATGATCGAGACGGAAGAGTGGGGCAACATGCTCGTGCTGGACGGCATGGTCATGACGACCGTCAGGGACGAGTTCGTCTACCACGAGATGGTGGCGCACCCGGCGCTGTTCACGCACCCGAATCCGGAGAACGTGCTGGTCGTCGGCGGCGGAGACGGCGGCGTCATTCGCGAGGTGCTCAAGCACCCGAAGGTCAAGAAGGCCGTTCTGGTCGATATCGACGGCAAGGTCATCGAATATTCGAAGCGATATTTGCCCTCCATCGCCGGCAAGCTGGACGATCCGCGCGTCTCGGTCCAAGTCGACGACGGCTTCAAGCATATTCACGATCATAAGAATACATACGACGTCATCCTCGCGGACACGACGGAACCGGTCGGGCCGGCGGTGCAGCTGTTCACGCGCGGCTTCTACCAGGGAATCTTCGAGTCGCTGAAGGAGGACGGCCTGTTCGTCGCCCAGACGGACAATCCATGGTTCAAGGCGGATCTGATCCGGAGCGTCAACCGCGACGTGAAGGAAGTGTTCCCGATCGTGCGCGTGTACGTCGCGAACATTCCGACTTACCCGAGCGGCCTGTGGACGTTCACGATGGGCAGCAAGAAGCACGATCCGCTGAACGTGAAGCCGGAGGACATCCCCGAGCTCGACACGAAGTACTATACTCCGCGCCTTCACCAGGCGGCGTTCGTCCTGCCCAAGTTCGTCGAAGATCTGACCAAGTAAGATCGAAGCGACGCCCAGGCAACGCCGAAGCGACCGAAGGGACCGAAGCAACGCCTGGCAGCGCCGAAGCAAGTCCGAATTCAAACGAAGCCCAAGCAGAAAACCACCCGAGAAGGAGTCCGTATTCATGCGCCTCGATCAGAAATATTCCGGCAACGTCTTCATCCTCAGCTCCGACGATTACGCTTCCTCCAAAGCCGTCATCTACGGAATGCCGATGGATTACACCGTCTCCTTCCGTCCGGGCTCCCGGTTCGGCCCCGGCCGCATCCGCGAAGCGTCGGTCGGCCTGGAGGAATACAGCCCGTACCTCGACCGCAGCCTCGAAGAGCTCGCCTACTTCGACGCGGGCGATCTGCTGCTGCCGTTCGGCAACCCGGCCCGCAGCCTCGACATCATCGGCGAATACGTGCGCAGCGTGCTGGCCGACGGCAAGTTCCCGTTCGGCCTCGGCGGCGAGCATCTCGTCACCTGGCCGGTGCTGCAGGAGGTCCATAAGAAATATCCGGACCTCGCGATCATCCACATCGACGCCCACGCCGACCTGCGCGAGAGCTACGAGGGCGAGCCGCTGTCCCACTCGACCCCGATCCGCAAGGCCGCGAACCTGATCGGCGGCAAGAACATTTACCAATTCGGCATCCGTTCCGGCAGCCGCGAGGAGTGGGCGTACGCGCGGGAGAACATTAACTTCTACCCGTTCGAAGTCGCCGAGCCGATGCGGAAGGCGCTGCCCGAGCTGGCCGGCCGTCCCGTCTACGTCACGATCGACATCGACGTGCTCGATCCTTCCGCCGCTCCGGGCACCGGAACCGCGGAAGCGGGAGGCATCACGTCGAAGGAGCTGCTCGAAGCGGTGCACCTGATCGCCCGCTCGGGAGCGAACGTCGTCGGAGCGGACGTCGTCGAAGTGGCGCCGATCTACGATCCGACGGAGCAGACGCCGATCACGGCTTCCAAGCTGATCCGCGAGATGCTGCTCGGCTTCGTCAAGTAATCGTCTTCCTTAAACGACAAGACCCGCGTTGCGCTTCCGCGTTTTCGCGGGTCTTTTTTTTGCCTTTTAAGCCGGCGTATAGGTGAATAATCATGACGCGAATGTTCGGTTTTCGCTCGATAAAATGTCCGAATAGTAGAAAAATGAAGGGGGATAGGGTCGAAATGCTAACGTTCCGAGAAAAAAGTTCCATTTTTCCCGGAAAAATAAGCCCAAAATACTAGTCGTTATGATACAATAGCTGACAAAATAAGACGTTGGTTGGGCTGGGGGGACCTCTATGTTCGATTGGTTGGGTTGGAAGAAGGGATTGCCGCTGTGGTGGTCGTACCGATTGAACAGACGGACGAAGAAGGACGTCGAGGATATTTTCGAGGGGATCGCGGAGACGCGGATGCAGATTCTCGCGGATTGGACGAAGGAATATTGGCGCCACCTGGATCGCCTGCTCGAGCAGCTTCAATCGACGGGGACCGTCATGCGGCTTGACCGATCGGACGACAAGGACGTCCGGGACCGCTTGTTCGGAGCGGCTTACGCGAGAGCATCGGACCTTACGGAGCTGTTCGTTCTGAATGCGGACGGAGAAGTCGTCTATTCGACCCACATGCCCCACCAAGGCAAAGTCTACGGGGCGGATTCGATTCTCGCGTCCGGCTTGGGCTGCAGCCGGGGCGACGGAGGGCAGCCGCGCAAATGCCTGTTCGGTCCCTACGCCGATCCGTTGACTCTCGAGATCGGGCCTCGGTCTTCCCTTTTTCACGATAAAATGACGCTCCTCTTCCTGAATCCGATTCTGGACGCGTCCGGCGCCTTCATGGGACTGCTATGCGGGAGGGTCCCGAACGACGTCATCGGGGACCTCATCCAGCGGGAATCCGGGCACGTCTATCCCGACTCCGGCGACAACTACCTGTTCATGGCGAAGCCGGAGCTGAACGCGCATATCGCGCCCGGCACCGCGCTGTCCCGCAGCCGGTTCGAGGACCGCACGTTCACGCACGGGGAGAATCTGAAGGACGGCGTCACGACGGATTGGGGCATCGTCTCCGTCAAGGAGCACACCGAGCTGGAGCTCATGTTCACCGACCCGGCGACCGGACGGCTGCACCCCGGCGTCGCGAATACGATCCGGAACGGAAGCAACCTGTTCGTCGAGTTCCCGGGCTATTCCGACTATCGCCGCATTCCCGTTATCGGCAAGGGGGTCACGTTCCGGCTCCCGCATTGCCCGGACGTCTGGGGGATGATGTGCGAAGGCGACTTGGAGGAGGTGTACCGGATCCGCAGCGTGTCGCTGCGCCAAGCGCGCCCGCAGACGCTGCTGCTGACGGCGTTCGGGATTCTGTCGGCGGCCCTCGTCTACTTCGTGGCGAAGAGCGCTTCCCCCGCGTTGACGGCGGCGCTCGCCTTGGCCTTCAACCTCGCCTGCGCGGCCGTGTCGATCGGCATGCTCCGGACGCGAAGCGACAGGAAGGTCGCCCAGCCCCTTCGGAAAATCAATCGCTTCATCCGGATCAACGCGGAAGGCAAAGGCGATCTCACGCAGCGGATCGACGTGGAGGAGTTCGACAACGACGAGACGCGCGAATTGGCCAAGTGGATCAACAACATGATCGACTCGCTCGAAGGCATCATGATGCGGGTGAAGCTCGCCTCGATGGACGTGTCCTCCAGCCAGAAGCAGCTGAACGAATCGACCGCGACGACGGCGGAATCGACCGAACGGGCGAGCGGCCGGATACACGATATGATCCGCAGCATCCGCAGGCAGCTCAAGGACATCGACGAAGCGAAGGTCGCCGCGGAAGAGATGCGCAAGACGCTGCTCGTGCTGGAGGAGAAGGCGTCCGGGCAGATCGCGATCGCGCAAGGGGAGGTCGAGCGGATCGGGGACAAGATGTCCCATATCTCCGAGAGAGTCGCGCGGACGAACGAATCGATCCGCGTGTTCATGGATACGGCGAACGAGATCCGCGGCGTCCTCCGCGTGATCGAGGAGATCTCGGCGCAGACGAACTTGCTGGCGCTCAACGCTTCCATCGAAGCGGCGAGGGTCGGCGAACACGGCAGGGGCTTCGCGGTCGTCGCCTCGGAAATCCGCAAGCTGGCCGACATGACGCGAAGCTCGACGGAAGAAGTGCACGGGATCGTCGAGAACATATACGGGCACGCCCAGGAGGCTTACGCCTCGATGGAAGAGGGCACGCGTGTCGTCGCGGAAGGCACGGAGCTCGTCGCGGCCGCTTCGGAGACGCTGGCGGAAGCCAAGGCGGAGGACTCGCTCAAGACGCAGGTCGTCGACGAGGTCGTCGAGCTGATGGAGAAGATCGCGGCGGTCAGCATGGAGAACCGGTCCATCTCGGCCGAAGTCGAGGGCAAGATGCAGGAGCTCATGGCCGACATTATGGGGGTTCGCCATACGTCCCATACGGTGGACGGCATCACTTCGTTCCTGAAGCAGCTGGTCGGCCAGTTCCGGCTGACGGAGACGCGGATGCGGTAGAGAGGTTTTATAGGGCAAGGGATGACCCGCCTTTGGGCGGGTTATTTCATTCTGCGACGATCGGGAGAGTTCGGGAATTCATGTTGCACTCCTCCCATGCAGAGCAAGTGCAAGAATGGAAAACGGTTGTGCAGCAAAGCCTACAAAAAAATTCAACAACATAAACGTCGGGGCTCTTAGCCTTGAACAGGCCGGTGCATTCGATAATGATTAAAATCATGATACATCTACCGGAACTTTATCGATCAGGCCCGGCGTCGCCTGGGCGAATCCCGGCTTTTCTTTTTGAAGCGCGTGGCCTATAATGGTTGATAACATACCTAACGACGATGAACGGGAGAGTACCTCGACGCACAGCCTGCAGCAGCGAGCCGGGACGGTGGAAGCCGGCGCAGGGGCGGGAGGGAAGCGCACCCGGGAGTCGGTTCCCTGAACGGTCAGACGAAGTAGGGGGACCCGGCGGCTGCCGTTATCCGATCGAGAGAATTCTGCCGGTGCGCCCCAGGCTTCCGCGCGGAATTTAGAAGAGTGGTACCGCGGACAACATCCGTCTCTTTCGGGAGACGGATTTTTTGCGTTCGCGGACGGCGGGGCGCGGCATGGGATAGGAAGGGGGGGGCGGGGCTCGTGGGCGAATCGGAACCGAGGCGAGTCCGCATCGAGCTGCACAGCAAGCAGGATGGCGGAAGCGGCGTTCTCGCGTACAAGGGCATGCTGTACCCCAGGAAGAACGCGATCTACATTAAATACGCCGAAGAAGACGAGGGGCGGGGGCGCTGCTCGGTGACGTTCAAGTGGGACTCCGAAGGATTGACGCTGCTCCGCCACGGGGAAGTCCAGGGCGAGCAGAGCTTCAGGCCCGGCCGAAGAACGACGGGCTGGCACTCGACGGCGGCGGGCAGACTCTGGCTGGAGACCGAGACCTCCGCGCTGAAGTGGAACGGCGACGCTTCCGGGCGTCTGCCCTTCGAGATCGAATGGCAATACGAATTATGGGTGAACGAACAAAGCGCGGACCGCTTCGATCTGAAGCTGCGCGTATGGGAGGATAAAGAAGAATGAGCACGTATGCGTTGGAGAGATTGTACGGGCAAGTGAAGGCGGCGATCGCGGAAGCGGCCGTGGCCGCGGGTCTGGCGGAGGAGAGCCAGCTGCCCGAATTCGTCCTGGAGGTGCCGAAGGACAAGGCGCACGGGGACTTGGCGACGAACGCGGCGATGCAGCTGACGAAGATCGCGCGCAAGAACCCCCGCCAGATCGCGGAAGCGATTCTCGCGAACCTGAACAAGGAGAAGGCGTCGATCCTCTCCGCGGAGATCGCGGGGCCGGGCTTCATCAACTTCCGCCTGGACAAAAGCTACCTGTATTCCGTCATCGGGGAAGTGCTCGAGAGGGGCGCCGATTACGGACGGGTGAACGCGGGCCAAGGGAGCAAGGTGCAGGTCGAATTCGTCAGCGCGAATCCGACGGGCAGCCTTCACCTCGGGCACGCGAGAGGCGCCGCCGTCGGCGACGCGCTGTGCAGCCTGCTCGACTTCGCCGGCTACGACGTGACCCGCGAATATTACATCAACGACGCCGGCAAGCAGGTCGCCAACCTGGCCGCGTCCATCGAAGCCCGGTACCGCCAGGCGCTCGGCCAATCGGCGGAGATGCCGGAGGACGGCTACTACGGAGAGGACATCGTCGGCTTCGCCAAGGAGCTGGCGGAGAAGGAAGGAGACCGGCTGCTGTCTCTGTCCGACGAGGAGAGATTCCAGTTTTTCCGCGGGTACGGGCTGGAGCGGGAGCTGGACAAAATCAAAAGGGACCTCGGACGCTTCGGCGTCGAGTTCGACGTCTGGTTCAGCGAGACCTCGCTGTACGAGAACAAACGCGTCGAAGCCGCGCTCGACGCGCTGCGGGCGCAGGGCCACGTCTACGAGCAGGACGGGGCCGTATGGCTGAACACGACCGCGTTCGGAGACGACAAAGACCGCGTTCTCGTCAAGAACGACGGCAGCTACACGTATCTGACACCGGACATCGCCTATCATATGGATAAGTACGGCCGCGGCTTCGACAAGATGATCAACATCTGGGGCGCCGACCACCACGGGTACATCCCCCGGATGAAGGCCGCCATGTCCGCGCTCGGCAACGACGCGGAGAAGCTGACCGTGCTGATCGCGCAGATGGTCAGCCTGTTCCAGAACGGCGAGAAGGTGAAGATGTCCAAGCGGACGGGCAAGGCGATCACGGTCGAGGACCTGATGGACGAAGTCGGCGTCGACGCCATTCGCTACTTCTTCACGATGCGCAGCATGGACTCGCATCTGGACTTCGACATGGATCTCGCGGTCTCGACGTCCAACGAGAATCCCGTCTATTACGTGCAGTACGCCTATGCGCGGATCTGCAGCATCTTCCGTCAGGCCGAGGAGCAGGGCATCGCGCTGGCGCCCGTCGCCGAAGCGCCTCTCGCGAAGCTGACGGCCGAGCACGAGCTCGACCTGCTGCGCAAGATGGGCGAGCTTCCGGAGACGATCGCCGTCGCGGCCGCTTCGTACGCGCCTCACCAGATGATCCGCTACGTCTACGAGCTGGCGGCTCTGTTCCACAGCTACTACCGCGCCGAACGCGTCATCACCGAGGACGCGGAGCAGAGCCAGGCGCGTCTGCAGCTGCTGGCAGCCCTCCGCATCGTGCTTGGAAGCTGCCTCAAGCTCGTCGGCGTCTCCGCCCCGGAGAAGATGTAAGAGCTTCGGGCCGGCGAGGCCCGTCGTCGCTTATAGCTTGTCGGCGGCTTGCAGCATCCTTCTGACGTCAAGCTCCCCGGTCGTCCGGGGAGCTTTGGCGTTCTTAAGCGGCCTCCAGGAGCGCTTGATGACGGACTTGACCTGGTCGGGAGTGAGGCCCGGCTTCAAGCCGAGCAGCAAGGCGACCGCTCCGGTCACGTGGGAGGTCGCCATCGACGTGCCGCTCATCGTCTTGCGGTTGTTCCGGGGCCAGCAGGAGGAGACTCTCTCGCCGGGGGCGTAGATGTCGATGCCGCCGCACCGGTTCGTGAACGAGGCGATCTTCCCCTGGCGATTGGTCGCGCCGACGGCGATCGTCTGCGAATAGCGGGCCGGGTAGTCGATCTCCCCGCGCTTGCCGTCGTTGCCGGAGGAGGCGACGATGAGGACGCCGGACTGATAGGCGTTGTTCACGGCGCTGAGCAGCGACTTGCTGCGGTTGCTCATGCCGAAGCTCATGTTGACGACGTCCATCCGGTTGCGGACGCACCAGTCGATGCCGAGAATGATGTCGGACACGTAAGCCGTTCCGTTATAATCGAAGGCCTTGATCGGGTAGATCGAAGCGCGCGGGGCGACCCCGATCATGCCTTCCAGCCGATTGGCGGCCGCGATCGTGCCGGTGATGTGCGTGCCGTGGCCGTTGTCGTCCTGCGGCAGCATCGTCCGCTGCAGCAGGTTGATGCCGCGCTGGAGCGAGTGGCGCAGGTCCGGGTGCTCGAAGTCGACGCCGGTGTCGATGACGCCGACCTTCACCTTGTACCCCGTCGTCCGGCTCCAGGCTTCGGGCGCGCGGATGCGCCGGACTCCCCAAGGGATGCCCTGCTCCGTCGCGGAGCGAACCGCGGTCCTCTTCGGGACGGCGTGCATGCTGACGAGGGAATCCTCTTCCCACGCGATGGAGCTTCCGAAGGGAAGCGGCGGTTCTCCCGCCGGCACCGGACACGAATAGGCGCGAATGATGCCCAGCCGCCGGACGCCCCTCAGCGACCGGTTCCGCGGGCGCTCGGCCTGCAGCGCCTTCAGGAACAGCTTGTCGTCGTCCGGGTTCAGGAAGCGGATAATTCTTCGGCGGGCCCTGTTCTCCGAGGAGGATAGGGAAGCTTTGAGCCAATCCAGAAAGCCGCTGGTGTCCAACGCGCGATCCCTCCCGGCGGATGTGCTTCCCTATCTTATGAGGGAGCCCTTCCAAGCGCATGGGAAAGAGGCCTTTTTTGCGCGCAAATGGGCGTCGTCCGGTGTCAAATCGCAAGCGGGTTCATAGGATGAAGGGAGAGTTTCCCGGCGAGACTCTTACCCGCGCCGGCGGCTTCGCCCGCGGAGCGGCCGGAGGGATACAGTCGAAAAGCGAAGGCGAGTCCTTGGACGCGTCTTCGCTTTTTCGCGCTGCCGGAGCCTCGCGGGGAAGGAGGCTGCCGCTCGTTCGGGGACTCTCCGTTCGGGGGAGGGGCGGAAGCTTGCATTTTTATAGAAAATGCGGTTAACTAAAGGTTGACACAGAAGCGGACAGTTGCGACGTTTAACATAAAGAGAGGATGAGCAGTAGCGTGAGCGCGGAATACGTCCTGAAATTCGACGCCGAGAAAATCCGGGAAATGCCGATGGTCGACCTTGCCTTCGAGGTGCTCAAAGCGGCCAACACCCCATTCTATTATCGCGATCTGATGATGGAGATCGCCAAGATCCGCGGCTTCTCGGAAGAGCAGATCAACGAAGTGATCGCCCAGCTCTATACCGAGATCAACATCGACGGCCGCTTCGCCTGTGTGGGCAGCAACGTCTGGGGGCTTAAGCGCTGGTATCCGGTCGAGAAGTCGGACGACGCGGTGGCCGGCGGCGGCAAGCGTCCCCGCATCATCAACGACGACGACGATCTCGACGACGACGACCTGTACGGCGAGGAAGAAGAAGAGACCTTCGCGGCCGACGAGGAAGGCTTCGATCTGTTCGACGAGGAGCGCGAGGAGCTGTTCGACGAAGGCGAAGAAGCCGCCGAGGTCGACGAAGAGGTCGTTCTCGACGAAGACGAGGATACGGGCCTGGACGAGGAGCTCGCCGACGAGGAAGCGGAAGAAGCCGAGGAAGAGGAAGACGATTTCGACGACGTCGACGACGATGACGACGACGACAAATAGTAGCGCCCGCTAGTCTTGACACCTTACCTGCGAGACGGTAAACTTAGGCTTGGGCTTTTGAAGCATGCTTTTCCATAGGGTAATTGATAAAAAGTGCCCCCATTTATTGGGTGTCACTTTTTTGTTTTGTAAGCATCCGTTCGACGAGCCGGAATCGCATCGGTCGCATCGGGATAAGAACTTCCGCCCGGCGCCGGGAAGGGGATCGTTCTGCTTGATATGGGACGAATGCGGGCACGATAAAGATAATGCCGCAGGCATGGGGTGGGAGGTTTCGTACAGTTGACCAAATACATTTTCGTAACGGGCGGGGTCGTCTCTTCGCTTGGCAAGGGGATTACCGCCGCGTCGCTCGGCCGGCTGCTGAAGAATCGCGGGCTTAAGGTGACGATTCAGAAGTTCGACCCATATATCAACGTCGACCCGGGCACGATGAGTCCTTATCAGCACGGCGAGGTGTTCGTCACCGACGACGGAGCGGAGACGGACCTGGACCTCGGCCACTACGAGCGGTTCATCGACATTAACCTGTCGAAGAACAGCAACGTGACGACGGGCAAGATTTACTCCACGGTCATCAGCAAGGAACGCCGCGGCGAGTATCTGGGCGGCACCGTCCAGGTCATTCCGCACATCACGAACGAGATCAAGGACCGCGTCTTCCGCGCCGGACGCGAGACCGGCTCCGACGTCGTCATCACGGAGATCGGAGGCACGGTGGGCGACATCGAGAGCTTGCCGTTCCTCGAGGCGATCCGCCAGATCAAGAGCGACATCGGCCGCGACAACGTCATGTACATCCACGTGACGCTGATTCCGTACATCAAGGCGGCCGGGGAAGTGAAGACGAAGCCGACCCAGCACAGCGTCAAGGAACTGCGCAGCATCGGCATCCAGCCGAACGTCATCGTCTGCCGCACGGAGTATCCGCTGGCGGAAGACATGAAGCGCAAGATCGCCCTGTTCTGCGACATCGACGCGAACGCGGTCGTGGAATGCCGCGACGCTTCCACACTGTACGAAGTGCCGCTGATGCTCCGCGAGCAAGGGCTCGACGACTACGTCGTCAAGCACCTGGGCTTGACCCAAGCCGCTCCGGCGCCGGACATGGTGGAATGGGAAGCTCTCGTCAAGCGCGTGAAGTCGCTCAGCAAGACGACGGAGATCGCGATCGTGGGCAAGTACGTCGCCCTTCACGACGCCTACCTGAGCATCGTCGAATCGCTCGGCCATGCCGGCATCGACTCCGACGCCGAAGTGAACGTCCGTTGGGTGAACGCCGAAGAGGTCACTCCGCAGAACGTGGAGGAGATGCTCGGCGGGGTGGACGGCATTCTCGTTCCCGGAGGCTTCGGCGACCGGGGCATCGAGGGCAAGATCACGGCGATCCGCTATGCCCGCGAGCAGCGCATTCCGTTCTTCGGCATCTGCCTCGGCATGCAGGTGGCGGTTATCGAGTACGCCCGCAGCATGGCCGGACTCGACGGGGCGAACAGCTCCGAGATCCATCCGGCGACCCCGTATCCGGTCATCGACCTGCTGCCGGAACAGAAGGATATCGAGGACCTGGGCGGAACGATGCGCCTCGGCCTGTATCCGTGCAAGCTCGTTCCGGGCAGCCTGGCCGCGCAATGCTACGGGGACGAGCTGGTGTACGAGCGCCATCGCCACCGCTACGAATTCAACAACGAATTCCGCGAGCGCATCGAATCCGCGGGACTTCGGATTTCCGGCACGTCGCCGGACGGCCGTCTGGTCGAGATGATCGAGCTTCCGGACCATCCTTGGTTCCTGGCCGTTCAATTCCATCCGGAATTCACGTCCCGCCCGAACCGTCCGCAGCCGCTGTTCCGCGAGTTCGTCCGGGCCTCGCTCGCTCGCGCGGAATCCCGATAATCGTCCGAGCCTATGGCGTCCCGGTGAATACCGGGACGTTTTTCACATTTTTCCATGGGAAATGAAGGATTTCCCGGTTCCGATCTCGAATACGGGGTAGACACGGTTTGGAGAAACGGAGGAAATAGGCGATGGGAAGGAAAAAACTGCTAATCGTTGACGACCAGATCGGCATCCGGATTTTGCTGCTGGAAGTATTCGCTACCGAAGGCTATGAGACTTTCCAAGCGGCCAACGGCCGCGCCGCCTTGGAGATCGTACGCAACCATGCGCCGGATTTGGTGCTCCTCGACATGAAGATACCGGGGATGGACGGGCTCGAAATATTAAAGAAGATTAAGGAAATGAACCGGGACATCAAAGTCATCATGATGACCGCTTACGGCGAGCTCGACATGATCAAGGAAGCGACCGATCTGGGCGCCCTGATGCACTTCACGAAGCCGTTCGATATCGACGAGATGCGGATCGCCGTCAACATGCAGCTGGGGGAAGACGGGCCGCCCTCCCGATTCGCGTCCGGGTCCTGAGGAACGGGCGGCTTCGCCCTGCCTTCCGGGACCGCGCGGGTTTACAATGAAAAGTCATTTTGTGTTATAATAGCGCAGTATGCAAGTCGCGTGCGAGCGCGACTTATTTGAAGCGCAGGAGGAGTTGCATTATGCCACTCGTATCAATGAATGAGTTCTTGCCCAAAGCGAAGGCGAACAAGTTCGCGGTCGGTCAGTTCAACATGAACAACCTCGAATTCGCCCAAGCGATCACCGATGCCGCGATTGAAGAGAAGTCCCCGTTCATCTTCGGCGTCAGCGAAGGCGCCCTGAAGTACATGGGGATCGAATACACGGTAGCGATCGCGGAAGCGGCAGCGAAGAAGTCCGGCTTGCCGATCGCTCTGCACCTCGACCACGGCTCCAACTTCGACATCGCGATGAAGTGTATCCGCGCCGGATTCTCTTCCGTTATGTTCGACGGCTCCCACCATCCGTTCGAAGAGAACATCGCCCTGACGAAGGAGATCGTCAAGGCCGCTCATGCGATGGGCGTATCCGTCGAAGGCGAGCTCGGCACGATCGGCGGCGTCGAGGACGACCTGAGCGTGGACGAAGAGAACGCTCAACTGGCCAAGCCGGAAGAAGCGATCCGCTTCTACGAAGAGACGGGCGTCGACGCGCTGGCGATCGCGGTCGGCACGGCTCACGGCATGTACAAGGGCGAAGTGAAGATCCACTATGACATCATCAAGGCGGTCGTCGCGAAGATTCCGGTTCCGATCGTTCTGCACGGCGGCTCCGGCGTACCGGACGACATGATCCGCGAAGCGATCCAAGCCGGCGTCGGCAAGATCAACGTCAACACCGAGAACCAAGTCGCATGCACCGCCGTTATTCGCGATGTCCTCGGCAAGGACGCGAATATCATCGACCCCCGCAAGTACCTGACTCCTGCCCGCACGGCCATGAAGCAAGTCGTACAAGAGAAGATTCGCCTGTTCGGCAGCAGCAACCAAGCCTAATCCCTGCGGATTAATCCTTTAGCGAAGGAAGGCGTCCGCTCGCCGGACATGCCTTCGAAGCAGCGATGCCTTCTAATATGGGAAAACGTCTTAAGGCGTTTTCCCTTTCCTTCATTTGTATCGGCGTGACCTCCGTCTCCCGGTGCATGAGCAGCAGACTAGGAGGACCATGCATTCATGGATAAACTGATGATACGCGGAGGCCGTCCGCTCCGAGGAACGGTTGGCATCAGCGGCGCCAAGAACAGCGCGATCGCGCTTCTGCCCGCGGCCATATTGGCCGAATCGGAAGTGCGACTGGATAATCTCCCCCACCTGAGCGACGTAGCGATCTACACGGAATTGCTCGAAGAACTAGGCGGCAAGGTCACCTGGACCGCCGATACGATGACGATCGACCCCTCCCGAATGATCTCCAAGCCGATGCCCAACGGACGCGTGAAAATGCTAAGAGCTTCCTATTACCTGATGGGGGCGCTTCTCGGGCGCTTCGGCGAAGCGACGATCGGCATGCCGGGAGGCTGCAACTTCGAACCCCGTCCCATCGACCAGCACATCAAGGGCTTTGAAGCGTTGGGGGCGGTCGTAACCAACGAACATGGAGCTATCCGCATAAGGGCTAAGCAACTGCGCGGGGCTAAAATATATTTGGACGTCGTCAGCGTCGGCGCTACCATCAACATCATGCTGGCGGCCGCGCGGGCCAAAGGATCGACCGTCATCGAGAACGCGGCCAAGGAGCCGGAGATCATCGACGTGGCCACCTTGCTGAACGCCATGGGCGCGAAGATCAAAGGAGCGGGCACGGAGACGATCCGCATCGAAGGCGTCGACAGCATGCACGGCTGCCGGCATTCCATCATTCCGGACCGGATTCAGGCCGGAACTTATATGATCGCGGCGGCGGCCACGCGCGGCGACGTCCTCATCGATAATATCATTCCGAAGCATCTGGAAGCACTGACGGCGAAGCTGCAAGAGATGGGGGTTCATGTTTACGAGATGGACGAAGCGATCCGCGTCGTCGGCCAGCCCGCGTACGAGGCGGTCGACGTCAAGGCCTTGGTCTACCCGGGCTTCGCGACGGACCTGCAATCGCCGATGACCAGCTTGCTCACGCAAGCCCAGGGCGTCAGCATCCTGTCCGACTTCGTCTACAGCAACCGCTTCAAGCACGTTCCGGAGCTGACGCGCATGGGCGCCCAGATCCGGGTGGAAGGAAGGTCCGCCATCATCGAAGGCGGACGGCTCAACGCCGCCAAGGTCCGGGCCGCCGATCTGCGCGCGGGAGCCGCTCTGGCCGTCGCCGCGCTGACGGTCGAGGACGGCATTACCGAGATCACGGGCGTGGAGTACATCGACCGCGGCTATGAACGCCTGGTCGAGCATCTCAGCAATCTCGGCGCCGAGGTATGGCGCGAAGGGTGATCCGGCATACGGGATCGCCCCCTATTCGGACGATAAAGTGGGGATTGTATTGACAGATCTCATGATGGCGGATCTGGAAGGGTTGACGCTGAACGAGCTGACGAGGCTAGCGAAGAACCACCAGATCGCCGCTTATAGCCAGATGAAGAAGAAGGAGCTCATCGTCGCGATCCTGCGCGCGCAGGCCGAGCGAAGCGGGCTCATGTTCATGGAGGGCGTGCTGGAGGTTCTGCCCGAAGGGTACGGCTTCCTGCGCCCGATCAACTACTTGCCGAGCGCGGAAGACATCTATATCTCGGCATCGCAGATTCGCAAGTTCGACCTGCGGACGGGGGATCTCGTCTCCGGCAAGTGCCGGGCGCCGAAGGAGAGCGAACGCTACTTCGGACTGCTGCAGGTGAACGCCGTCAACGGAGAATCGCCGGAGACCGCCGCCGAACGCCTTCATTTTCCCGCCCTAACCCCGCTCTTCCCGCAAGAGAAACTCGTTCTCGAGACGACTCCCACCCGACTATCGACCCGTATCATGGATTTGCTCGCTCCCGTCGGCCTTGGACAGCGCGGCCTCATCGTCGCTCCGCCGAAGGCGGGCAAGACGCTGCTGCTCAAGGAGATCGCGAACAGCATCTCCACGAACCGTCCGGACATCGATCTGTTCGTGCTGCTGATCGACGAACGGCCGGAGGAAGTGACGGACATGCAGCGGTCGGTCAAGGGGGAAGTGGTCGCCTCGACGTTCGACGAGGTGCCGGAGCATCACATCAAGGTGGCGGAGCTCGTTCTGGAGAGGGCGCTTCGCCTCGTAGAGCACAAGCGGGACGTCGTGATTCTGCTGGACAGCATCACCCGCCTCGCGCGCGCCTACAACCTGGTCATTCCGCCGTCCGGACGCACGCTGTCCGGGGGGATCGATCCGGCCGCGTTCCACCGGCCGAAGCGGTTCTTCGGGGCGGCGCGCAACGTGGAGGAGGGCGGAAGCCTGACGATTCTCGCCACGGCGCTGATCGAGACCGGGTCCCGTATGGACGACGTCATCTATGAAGAATTTAAAGGCACGGGCAACATGGAGCTGCACCTCGACCGCAAGCTCGCGGAACGGCGCATCTTCCCGGCGCTCGACATTCGCCGCTCGGGCACGCGCCGCGAAGAGATGCTGCTGACGAAGGAAGAGCTGGACAAGGTGTGGGCGATCCGCAAGGGAATGAACGATTCCATCGAGTTCGTCGACCAGTTCCTGCGCAAGCTGGGCAACACGAAGACGAACCAGGAGTTCCTGGAATCGCTCGACGGCGCTTCTTCCGGAAGCGGCGGCGGGAACGGCTCCTCGTCCGCGGGCGGATCGAACGCCGGCGGATCGGCCGGGGGCTCCTCCGCGAACCGTCCGGGGAACGGGAACGGCAACCGGCCGGGCTCTTATTCGAGCTCGAATCCGGGCATGTCCTCGAGGCCGGGCGGTACGGGCGTCATGCGCTCGGGCGGCGGGCCGCGCGCCGGCGGAGGCTACTCCGGCTCCTATAACGCCGGGGGCAACCGTTCGTCCGTCGTGACGGGCACGTATTCCACGCCTTCGAACGGCTACTCGCGGCCGACGTACCCGCAATCGGGAGGCGTTCCGAACGCGAACGGAACCGAAGGCGGCGCCGGCGCGGGTTCGAGCGGTTCTTCGGCGGGAACGGCCGGCTCGTCCTCGTCCTCGGCTTCGAGTTCGGCGGGCTCCGCGTCCGCCGCTCGTCCGCAGTCGTCTCCGCCGACCGTCTCTTCGGCGCCGTCCTCCGCGGCGGGCCGTCCTGCCTCGCCGGGTTCGACGCCTTCCGCGGCATCGGCCGCGAACGCGGCTCCTTCCGCAGCCGCGCCGGCTCCGTCGGCGAGCGCGACGCCGCCAGCCGCGAAGCCGGCCGGGGCATCGTCTTCGTCCGCGGCCGGCTTCGCGG
>NZ_JACJVR010000004.1 GCF_014212175.1 Cohnella xylanilytica
AATTTATAAATTCTATAATGTGTAGAAAACGAGAATGCCGCCCTTCCAGAGCCAAGCGTCGGCCGCGACCAGGATCGGAAGCGGGGCCGCTCTCCAGTACCGATTCTTCGGCACGTACATAAAGAAGAGAACGACGAAGGCCATCGCCACGTCGTATAGAAAGCCGCTGAACAACGTGCTGTCCCGGTACAGGTTGTCCACCCCGTTCACGCGGAAAAACTGTTTATCGAACAGCAGAAGCACGCTTGTCGGAGTCTGCAAGATTATCCATGCGATCGTCCAGATCGACGCGCCCCGCGGGAACCGGCTGCCGGTCTCCTGCAGAACCATGTACCACCTCTTCATGGCGATCAGAAAACCAAAGGCAAGGATGCCGGTCATATAGGTCCGCCACCAATGATGGGAGTAGACGCCGGCTCGGAGGAACAGCTCCTCGACCAGCATGAACCCGATGGAGATCAGAGCCATCCGGAGGAGAGACGGCTGGAATCGCATGACCCAGACGGCCGCCGCCGCCCATAAGGCCGAATTCGCGATGATATGGCCCAGAATATTTTCGAGGAACGGATCCGAGTACGCTCCGGGTTGATAGGCGTAGGCGTTGAACACGAACAGCACGAACGCCTCCCCGAACCACGACAACGCCGTCGTGAACAGGAAGTAAGCGAGAAGGTCCAACGCGCTTCCCTTGCGATACGCCGTATATCCGATGATGACCGCCCCGATGGCGATCAAGCCGTAGTACCAGACGATATTCGGCATAAGTCCTCCGCCTTGCGAGCAAATGCGTATTGCCTATTTATTGCCTGCGACCGGGGCGGTTCATACGTCGGCATTCGGTCAATAGCAAGGCCCCTCGGGGTTATCCCGGGGGACCGATCACGACGGTCTGTCGAAGCGGGCGGACGACCTCCGCCCACTGGGCGGCATTCAGGCCGTATACGGCCTGGATCGTCTCGGGCGGCGTCTTCCTCAGAATATCCGAACCGTAGATGGACTCGAAGCGGTTATTGTCGAAGGTAACCACGAGCCGGACGTCATCCGTGAGCGCGATCGTCCAATGCCACCATCCCCACGGGATGTACACCGATTGCTGCGGCCCGACGCGGTAACCGAGCAGCTCGAGGGTGTACGGATTGAGGACGTATTCGACGATCTCCCCCTGAATCGTATAGAGGAGCTCGTTCGCGTTGGGATGCCAATGCGGTTCGACGCTATGGCCCCTGCTCAGATACACGTCGACCAAGCTTAGCCCCTGCAGGATGGGGAACTGCGCCGCGGTCTGATACAGAATGAAGTTGCGGTCGTCCTTCACGAAGTAAGGGGAGGATCTGACGTCGAAGAACAAATTCAAGCTAGAGGCGGGAGGGCGGGGCGGACCCCAGGCGGTTGTCATTCTCGTCATCACGCCTTTCCTTAAGTTGAACCGAAGCCCATTCATCGCGCACACCAGAGTGTATTCGGGCATCACACGGAAATGCACAACGAAAAAAGAAGGCACCCCTTAGCCGGAGTACCTTCTCGCACCTATGCAAACCTTCCCGGACCTTCTCATGCTTGCTCATGCCTTGTCTCGAACGGATACCGCCTTCGCGCGAATGCGGCTCTAGACGCTGCCTGCCTTGGACCGTTTGTTGCTGGGCGCGAACCAACCGATAAGGGCAATCGCGACCAATACGCCATAGAAGATAAGGGTCCAGACCGTGCTGTGCGGAAAATGATGATCCAATACGCCGATATCCTCATGGGCCAGCGTAATGACGGCGAGCTTCACTCCGACCCATGCCACGATCGCGTAAGCGGTCGTCTCGAGCGCCGGCCGTTCGGCCAGCAGCTTCACGAACCAGGTGGCCGCGAACTTGATCAGAACAAGCCCCGCGATCCCGCCGAGCAAGACGACCAGGAACTTCCCGCCGTCCATCCCGCCGAAATCGTCAAGCGGCGAATCCGGGAGACCGAGCGCCAGAGCGACCGCCGCAAGGATGGAGTCGATCGCGAAGGCGAGATCCGCCACGGCGATTTTCCCCACGGTGGGCCAGAAGCCTTTGCCCGCCGCCTCTTTCTTGATATCTTCCCGGTTGTTCTCGTTCTCCTTGCCGAACCGCGCTTTGATGATATGCTTTAACCCCAAGTATAGAAGGTAAGCGGCTCCGATCGCCTGAATCTGCCAGACGTTCGCAATGAACGAGATCGCGAACAGAGCGGCGAAGCGGAAGACGAACGCCATTATGATCCCGTAATTGATCGCTTTCTTCTTCTGGCTGTCCGGCAGGTGCTTCGCGATGACCGCCAGAACAAGAGCGTTATCCGCCGATAACAGCCCTTCCAATCCGATAAGAATAAGCAGTGCCCATGCGTACTCCAACCACAGCGAATCCAACTGTCATTCTCCCCCTCTACAACTACGGCTAGTTGTCCTAATCTGCGAATGGCCATGAAAATATGGTTTTCTTGCCCGGCAATAGGTATACGTGCGAAATCGGCCATGGAATTCATTTTTGAATAATAAAAAAGCCTGCCGAAGGCAGACTTCTCGGAATGACGGGCGCAAGTCCCCCCATGGTCCCGTATTCTCCTGATTATCTGGAGGAGCTGTCGATGGACTTGATCGCTTTGGCCGGGTTGCCTCCTACGATGACGTTGTCCGGGACGTCCTTGACCACCACCGCTCCGGATGCGATTACCGCATTGTCGCCGATCTTCACGCCGGGGTTGATGACCGCCCGTCCGCCGATCCAGACGTTATGGCCGATCGTGACCGGCTTGCCGAATTCGGCGCCGGAGATTCTGGCCTCGGCCTCCACGGGATGAGTCGCGGTATAGATATGAACGCCGGGAGCCAGGAAGCAGTTGTCGCCGATGCGAATCTCGCACACGTCGAGGAACACGCAATCGAAGTTCGCGTAGAAGTTCTCCCCGACATGGATGTTGTAGCCGTAATCGCAGCGGAACGTCGGTTCGACGTAGAGGCTGCCGCTCGTCGAGCCGAACAGCTCCTTGAGCAGCTCCGTCCGGAGTTCGAACTCCGTCTCCAGGGATTGATTGAAGAGCCGGGTCAACCGGCGGGCGTTCAGGCGATCCCGGATCAGCTCCGGATCGGCCGCATTGTACAGTTCTCCGTTAAGCATCTTTTCTTTTTCGGATTTATTGGGCACGACAAGGTTCCTTTCGCAGATCGTGTCTTCTTGAGGATCGTTCCTTCCTCTTCATCATATCAGCTCTAACGGCGGACAGCTTCCCCGTATTTGGCCTCTCCTTCTTCTAATATGACACTAGGTGTCCTAATTGCCTCCTTATAATCCTAAGGGTCGGGCGTTCGCGATGGTCGTCCTGCTTCCGCGGACCAAGCGAGAGCGCCAAGAGCGGATAACTCGAGGGGATAAGGAGAGGGTCAGATGCAACGGGAATTTATGGAGTTCCGCGGAGTGCGGGAACATAACTTGAAGGGGATCGACGTCGCGCTGCCCAAGCGCAAGCTCATCGCCGTCGTGGGCGTATCCGGGTCGGGCAAGTCGTCGTTCGTGTTCGACGTGCTGTGCAAGGAGGCGGAGCGGCAGTACTTGATGACGATCGGGCGAATCGCGGAGCATCTGGCGCGGCCGCGCTTCGACAGCGCAGCCGGCCTGTCCGCCGTCGTGTCCGTGTCACAGTCCGGCGCCAACTCGAACCCGCGGTCGACGGTCGGCACCTACACGGAGATCTATACGTACCTGAGGCTGCTGTACTTGCTCGCTGGCGACAGAACCTGCATGCGGTGCCAGGCGGTGACGCCGGCCTCGTCCGCCGCAGCCGCCGCGTCCGGCGAGGGGGGACCGGATACATGCCGGTCGTGCGGCGCGCCGCTGCCGGCGCTCACGCTCGCGCATCTGTCGTACAACACGCCGCAGGGAGCCTGCGCGACGTGCAAGGGATTGGGCGAAGCGCTGGCGCCCGATCCCGACGTCCTGCTCGATCCGAAGCGGTCGGTCGTGCAGGGAGGCATCCTGGCGTGGAATAAGGGGACCGGGCGATTCTTCGAGACTTCCCTGACGAAGGCAGCCAAGTTTTATGGGCTGCCCTTCACGGCCGAGGACATGCATACGCCGATCGGGGAGCTCCATCCGGCCATGATCGATCTGCTGCTGTACGGCACCAACGACTTGCGGCTGAGACGGCTCAGGCCCGATGCGAATCCGCCCAAGACGGCGGAGGAGGGCCGGTTCGAAGGCGCGGTGCCGGCGGTGCAGCGCCGCTTCTTCGACAATCCCGAGCACGTGATGAAGGAAGACTCCGAGCTGCGGGCGCTCATGAAGAAGGCCGTCTGTCCGTCCTGTCAGGGCAAACGGGTGAATGAGCAGGCGCTGTCGCTCGCGATCCGCGGCGCCGATCTGGCCAAGACCTCCGCGCTGTCGATGGGCGCCTTGTTGGAGCGCCTGCGGTCGTGGCAGAGCTATTACCGGGAACAGGCGATCTATCCTTCCATCGAATCGGTCGTCCGCGAACTGGAGAGCCGGTGCCGGAGCCTGCTGGACGTCGGCCTGTCCTACGTGTCGCTAGACCGGCCGTTCTTCACCCTGTCCGGCGGCGAAGCGCAGCGCGTGCGGCTGGCGTCCTCGCTCCATTCGGAGCTGACGGACCTCGTCTTCGTCTACGACGAACCGTCTTCGGGCCTGCATCCGCAGGATACGATGCAGCTGTTCCGCGCCCTGAAGCGGCTGCGGGAGAGAGGCAATACCGTCATCGTCGTGGAGCACGACCTGTCGCTCCTGGAGCTGGCGGACCATATCGTCGAGCTGGGGCCGGAATCGGGCAGGAACGGCGGCGAGATCGTCGCGCAGGGCACCTTGGCCGATCTGCTGAAGAGCGAGCGCTCGATCACGCGACGATACGTGGACGGCGGCGAAGGAACGGGGCGCGCCTATCGGGAGAACCGGCGGCGGCCTGGTTCGACAGCGGACGGGCGGACGGAAGGGAATATGGAAGAAAAGGCGGAAGGGAAAATGCTGCGTTTGTCCGGCGCTTACGCGCGCAATCTGAAGGGGATCGATGTCCGGATCCCGCTCGGCGCCATGACGGCCATCGCGGGCGTATCCGGCTCCGGCAAGACGACGCTGCTGTTCGAGGAGTTGCTTCCCCGGCTTGCGGGCCGGGCGGGCGGTTGCTTGACGGGAGCCGAGCCGATCGGGCGCGTCGTCGTGTTCGATCAGGACGAGATGGGGCGAAGCTCTCGCTCGACGGCCGCGACGTACACCGGCGTGTTCGACGGCATCCGCGCGCTATTCGGCGCCCGGGCCAAGCAGCAGGGGCTGCCGTACAAGGCGTCCCACTTCTCCTACAACGTGAAGGGAGGGCGCTGCGAGAATTGCCTCGGGCACGGCACGGTGAAGATGGACATGCACTTCATGCCCGACGTTCACGTCGCGTGCGACGTCTGCGGCGGCAGACGCTATCGGCCGGACCTGCTTGCGGTTCGGTATCGCGGACTGTCGATCGCGGACGTGCTGGAGCTGACCGTCCGGGAAGCGGCCGAGCTGTTCGCCGAAGAGGCGGCGATCAAGGCCAAGCTGGATCTGTTGATTAAGCTGGGCCTTGGCTACCTCCAGCTCGGGCAGCAAGCGACGACGCTGTCCGGCGGGGAGGCTCGCCGAGTGAAGATGGCGGCGGAGCTCGGCGTCCCCGCGGACAAGCACACGCTGTACGTGCTCGACGAGCCGACGACCGGGCTCCATCCGAGAGACGTGGAGCTCGTCGGCGACGCGCTCGAGGAGCTGGCCGGCCGCGGCCATACGGTCGTGTTCATCGAGCACAAGCCGATGCTGCTCGGCCGGGCGGACTGGCTTATCGAGCTGGGCCCGACCGGCGGCGAAGACGGCGGATACCTGCTCTGCGAAGGAACGCCGGAGCAGGTGCGGACGAATCCCGCTTCGCAGATCGGTCCCTATCTATCCGCTGCTTGTATCGCTCATTAGGCCCTATTCAAGGGCGCCCCGTCGGGCGCCCTTCATGCTTGATCCTTATTGGAGCTTGCCTTCTCGCAGCAATTCGACGGATTTCTCAATCCGACGTTGCCTCGTCTCGGCGCTTTTGGCGCCCTCGATGTTCAATACGAACCGGCGCTTATTGCTGTAGGACAACCCTTCGAAAAACCGCCTGGCCTCCTCATGGCGATTAAGCGCTTCTTCGAAATCCTCCGGCACGATTAACTCGCGCGGCTCGGCGTCCAGCTCGAGTTCGACTTCGATCTCGTCGCCGGCTTGAATGCCGGCTCCTTCGCGGTTCTCCTTGCTGACCGGCAGCATGAATCTGCCGCCCATCGAGCCGATCGAGGTTCGGTAGGTATAAGAGCCGATCGTCGCTTTGACGGCCGGCTTCTTGCCTCCTCCGAGCGCCTCCACGATTTCGTCCGGGACATGAATTCCCGTGGCCGTTTTCCTGCTGAGTTCAAGCGTCGCTTTAAACTTCATCCTTCCAGCCCTCCTCGAATTCCTTCTCCTTGAGATCGAATTCCGTCTCCATCTGTGTGATCGTTAACAGATTCTCCGCCTACAATAATTTTACAAGAATGCCACCAAAATAAATAGAAGGCCGTCGAAAAAATCGACAGCCTCTTGCGGGACGAACGGAGTCCTTATTGGATTAGCTCGATTGTCGGTCCATCGACTCCTTCAACACCTCTCGGAAATGAATCGGGGGCCGGCCGATCAAGTTCGCGAGCGCCGGATCGACTTGCGCGAAATCGCCCTGGCGGCTAGCCTGGAAGATGCCCGTCAGCATAGCGGCTCTCGCTTCCGGCAGCCCTTGGGAGATTAAGCGATCCCGGTATTCCTCGTCCGACACGACGATCCGGCGGATGGTCCGCCCCGCGACTTCGGAAGCGATCGCCGCGATCCCTTCCATGTCGATGGCCTCGGACGCCGTCAGGTTAGGAGTCGGGCCTTCGAACCGCGGTTCGCTTAGGATCGCCGCCGTCGCTTCGGCCAAGTCGGCGTGAGCGGTCCAGGCGACCGGCCCGTCTTCGGGAGCGATCAATTCCCCGGTTCGGAGCGCATCGCCCAGCAGCATGAGCGCTGACGCGGCGTAGAAGCCGTTGCGAAGCGACGTGAAGGCCATCCCCGAATCCCCCAGCAGCTGCTCGGTAGCCGCGTGGTGAATCATCGGAGCGAAGCGCGACGTCGGGGACGAGCCCATGTGGCTGGTGTACAGCACCCGGTCCGCCCCCGACTTCTTGGCCGCCTCGATCGCCGTCCGATGGTGCCGAATCCCTGCCTCGCCCAGCGTGCCGGACGAGATGATAAGAACTTGAGACGCGCCTTCGAAGGCGCGGCGCAGACTCTCGGCATCGTCGAAGTCGCCCCGGCGGACCCGTACTCCGCGCTCCTGAAGATCCTGCGCCTGATTCGGGTCGCGGACGCTGACCCCGATCCGCTCGGCGGGCACCCGCTTCAGCAGCCCCTCCACCACGGCTCGGCCCAACTGCCCGTTCGCTCCCGTAACGATAATCATGACATCGACATCCTTTCTTTTTTGTATAATTAAAAGGTAGACGGGAAGCGCCATGCGAACAACCGGCAAAAGGCGGTTGCCGTTGCGTTCCCGACAAATCCGCTTGATTGTCTGTTTGTCGAGTTCTAGAGAAAGCGTGGTTGAGACATGCCGGTCAATCCGAACGATCCCCGGGTCAGAAGAACGCGCCAATTGATGATGCAGGCCTTCAACGATCTGCTGGAAGAGAAGAGGAATATTTATTCCATCTCCGTGCATGACATCGCGGCTCGGGCGACCGTGAATCGAGCCACCTTCTATGCCCATTTCGAGGATAAATTCGCCTTCCTCGAACAATGGATGACGGAGAAGTTCAAGGCGATAATAGGGAAAAGAGTGCCGGAAGACGCGGAATTCAACGAGGACACGCTGCGAATCCTCGTTCGAACTCTATTCGATTTTCTAGTCCGGTTCCGACAGTACCTCTCTCCGGGAGACAAGCAGTTCGAACCGATGTTCGAGATCGCCATGCAGAAGGAGCTTCACCGGCTCCTGCTTCATTGGTTGGGAGAAGGAACCGTTCCGGGCCATTCGAGGGAGCAGGCGGAAGCCACTGCGCTTGTCGTCAGCTGGGGGATATTCGGATCGGCCTTGCAGGGAAGCCGGGATCCTCAGAGCCGTTCGGCGGAGACGATGACGAGAAGCGTCATGGAGGTCGTTACGGTTAATCTGGCCCCGTTCTGGGCACGGCAACCCGGATAAAGATCGGGCAGGCTGTCGGAGAGAAGCCTCCCCCATTCCAACTTAAGGCGGTGATCGACTTATGACCGTTGCTAACGGCCATGCGAAAGCGATGGGAGCGTTCCTCAAGTCGCGCAGGGAACGGCTGCAGCCTTCCGAGGCGGGGATTCAGCCGCTGCCCGGACGAAGGCGCACCCCGGGGCTTCGGAGAGAAGAAGTCTCGTATCTGGCCCATATCAGCGTGACTTACTATACCTGGCTGGAGCAAGGCAAGGAGGTCAACCCTTCGCCGGAAGTGCTGCTGAGCATCGGCAAGGCGCTTCAGCTTGACGAAGACGAGCAGAGGCATCTGTTCGATCTGGCGAACGTCGACCCGGCGAGCGTCGCCGCCGCGCCGAATAGCGCGAAGCCGGACCGAGGATTCCTGAAGCGAATCGTCGACCAACTGCATTATCCTTCTTTTATCACGGATGAGGGGACGGATGTGATCGCCTGGAACCGGGCGGCGGAGCTGATTATCGCCGACTTCGGCCGTCTGCCGGAAGACGAACGGTATATGATGAACCTTATGTTCCTGAGGCCGGAATACCGCGCCAGGCTGGTGAATTGGGAAGGCTTCGCCCGTTACTCCGTCGCGGTTGCGCGGGCCAGCTTCGACCGTTACAAGGACAACCCGGCGTACATGGAACGGTTCGAGAGCTTGAGACGGGAGAGCGAGGAATTCGCGCATTACTGGGAGCTGTACGAGATCAGGCAAAAGCGCGTAGCCACCGCTTTATTCCGACTTCCCGGCGCGAAGGAGATGGAGTTCGAGATCCATTCCGCGGGCGTCATCGACAGCGATCCGGGACTGCACTGGTGCTTCTTCGTTCCGGTTCCCGGTTCAGGCACGGAGGAGGAATTATTGCGGTTGCTGGAGCAGGATAAGTGGCTCCCGTAGAGAGAAGGATTAGAGCCTGTTACTCCCGTTACTAGAATAGACGTGCTGTGGCTAGCCCCCTCCGGTCGAAGGTATGATCCAGTGGAAGACAACGATTGGAGGGTGTATGGCATGCAAACATGGTTTATTACGGGAGCGTCGGGAGGCTTGGCTTCGCAGATCGTTCGCCGGCTGCTGGATAGAGGGGATCGCGTAGCCGCGACGGTACGCAAGCCGGGCGTGCTGGACGATCTTCAGGCGCAGTACGGCTCTCAATTGTGGCAAGCTCAATTGGATCTGACTCATCCTCAGCAAATCGTCGAAGTGGTGGAACGCGCATTCGCGGAGCTGGGCACGATCGACGTGTTCGTCAACAACGCGGCCTATGGATTGTACGGCGCAATAGAGGAAGCGAGCGATCGTCAGATCGAGCATCAGTTCGCGACCAACGTGCTGGGCTCCCTGCGCGCGGCGCGTGCCGTAATGCCTCATTTCCGTCGGCAGGGCCGCGGTCACCTCGTGCAGATCTCGAGCATGGCGGGGCATTATTCCGTTCCGGGCATGGGGCTGTACTGTTCTTCGAAGTGGGCGGTCGAAGGAGCCTTCGAAGCGCTCGCCAAGGAGGCCGCGCCGTTCGGCATTCGCACGACCCTCGTGGAGCCCGGCGGAATCCGCACGAACTTCATCACGAGCAACGCCGTCATCGGAGAGCGGATGGACGTTTACCGGAATACGGAGGCGGGCCAACTCGTCAGCCTGATGAAGGGGGAGCTGCCCGGCTACGATAGGAGCATGTTCAATCAAATCGTTATCGGCGATCCGGATAAAATGGCGCAGCAGATTATACGCCGCGTCGATGAGGGAGAGGGGCCGATGCGGATGGCGCTGGGCAGCGACGCCTATGAGCAGATTCGAGCCGCCCTGCTGGAGAGACTCGCCGCCCTGGAAGCGCAGAAAGAGCTGGCTTATTCGACGGATGCGGATGATGTGATGAAGCAGGTGTAAAAGAAAAAGCCTTCCTCGGCATCGTCCGGCCAGACATCCGGGCACGACAGGACCTCCGTTCCACGATAACGTGGAGGAGGTCCTCTCTTCTCTCTTGGATGAACGATACCGGTTCTCTCCTGCTTCCGCTTAGTCGATCGTAAGGAGAATCTTGCCCCGGCCGTGCCTGGTCTCGATCAGACGGTGCGCATCCGCGACCTGTTCGATAGGGAACGTCTGCCGGATCGGGATGCGCAGCTTGCCCTTGCCGTGCAGGTCGACGAGCTCGGCCAAGCGGGCGGCGGAGCGCTGGCTGCGGACGACGGGGAGACCAAGCTCCTGGGCAAGGTCGTAAGCGACGAACGTGCAGATTCGGTTCCTGTCCGGCACCAATTCGACTGAAGCCCGCAGCGCATCCGCTCCGGCCGTATCGAACGCGGCGTCGACGCCGTTCGGCGCCAGCTCCCGCACTCGCTCGACAAGCCCTTCTCCGTACGTAACCGGGATGGCCCCAAGCGAGCGCAAATAATCGTGATTGCTCTCGCTGGCGGTGCCGATGATCGTCTTGGCTCCCCACTCCTTCGCCAACTGCACCGCGAAGGAGCCGAGCGATCCGGCCGCGCCGTGGATCAGCACCGTATCGCCCGGTCCGACGCCGATGGCTTGCAAGGCGACATACGCGCCTTGGCCGTTGCCGGTCAGCCCTCCCGCCTCTTCCCAGGTCATGCCGGCGGGCTTGCTTACGATCTGGTCGGCGCCCACGACCACGTATTCGGCGTAACCATTCAACATCGTGAAGCCGAGCACCTCGTCACCGACGTCGAAGCCGGTTACGCCTTCTCCAACCTGATCGATAACTCCCGCGAACTCGTTGCCCGGAATTTGCGGAAGACGAATGGCGACCCCCGGCGGATTCCAACCTCTGCGCACGCTGCAATCGTAATGCTGGACTCCAGCCGTTCGGACTCGGACCCTGACTTGTCCCGGACCGGCCTGCGGATCGGGCAAGGTGATAACCTCCATGACCTCGGGTCCGCCGAATGAACGAAATGCCGCTGCTCTCATCGTGAATCCCCCCTTGTCATGCTTTATTTTACGGTCGCTTGAGGATAAACAAAAATATATCTTGAACCATAAGGCTTATATACCCGGGTGTATAAGGTTTCCTAGACAGTAGAGAAGCATTACCGTGGTCGTGTATCCTATTCTGAAAATACGAAAGACACCCGATAGGGTGCCTTGGATTCTCGAATATAGGGTTCTGAAAATAGGGATTGCAATATCCGCTACAAGTCCGACCTGCCCCGGGTTGTCGCTAAGCTGCTTATGACTCCGCTCTCTTTCAAGCTCAGGTAATTGTCTTCGGCCCCAAGAATCAGGTGATCCAACACTTTAATGCCCAACAGTTCGCCCGCCTGCATAAGCCGGTACGTAATCTTCACATCATCCAGACTCGGCTCCGGATCCCCGCTCGGGTGCCAATGGGCACAGACGATTGAAGCCGCATTGGTCAAAATCGCCGTTTTGAACACCTCTCTAGGATGAACAAGCAGGCTGTCGAGCGTGCCCACGGCCACGACCTGAATCGCGGTAGGCCGATGCTTCGTATCAAGGCACAGCAACACCAAGTGCTCCCGATCCATCTCCCCCGTCAGAAACTGACGGAACACAGCTAATGCATCCTCAGGAGACTCTACCTTAGGCTGAGTATAAAACCCCTTCTCCCGAATCAACTCCAAGCGGACGAATTCCACGTATTGCAGTTGGCTGTTCTCCATACCAGGCCCCCACTCTCGAGTTCACTTCGTTACCCAATCTCGAATCCCGCTTTAACGAGGTAAGTTCCAGTGCTCCTTGTCTAAAAACCTAGGGCATAGAAATGAATATTGGTCGTTATACAAATCGTACCATTTCCTATTTCATTAGGTGGTACGCTTTTGCGTATAGTCATATCATCCAGAAGACAAGATGAACCATGAGAAAACGAGTTGTCGTTAAAATTCCCGAGCTGCTGAAGAAACATGGAATCTCACTCAGATATCTCTCTCGGCTAGCGGACATTCTCCATGCCGCTCTTAACGAACAGAACATCAACTTTGCTCCCATCGAAAAGATCGCCGAAGTCTTTGGCATTCAAGATATCCGTGAAATTGTAGAATTAGATCGAAATAATATTAGTTCTGTGATCTAGCAGATTGTCCTATGTTCAACAACTCAGACTATAGTCTACATATTAACATAGATTGTCTCTGTAGACTATAGTCCGTAGACCATTTGTCGAGTGAATGGGAATAATAAGTCTCAAGGAGTGATGTCCTTGAGCATCGAAGTCATTTTCGGCCAACAACTGCGCAAGATTCGCGAAGAGCGTAAATTAAGCCAAGAAGAACTCGCCCTCCGTTCCAAGCTGGACCGAACCTATATAAGTCTACTCGAACGCGGCAAAAGACGACCAACGCTAAATACGATTTTTGCGCTGGCCGCTCAGTTAGATATTGCGCCATCTGAGATTGTACGGATAGTCGAAACTATTTTTCGAAAAAACAGTTGAAATTCATCCCCCGTTACCCTTGCCGTTACTTTTGATACGATTCCGTATCATCTACAGAGCGAAATCGAAAGGCACCCGATGGGTGCCTTGGTCTTGTACCAACAATTCAGAGTTGCGGACTATGGGGGTTTAATTCGTCAATTCGTCGTAGAAGTTGAACTAGGAAAGCTTATAAAGGACACTCAGACAAGCTAAGTAGATTATCAGGTTGGGCACCATCAGCAACTGTCTTTAAGTACTTGTGACCATACTGACTTTTAGCAACAATCACATCTGCAGTCCTTCCACCTGCACTTACATAAAAGGCCCACTTTCCGCTTTCAATTCCTTGAATTGCTTCTTGTTGTGTAATGCGCCACCTTGTTCCGTCTGCATTTTTACCACCAACATGTGTGATCCTTTCATGCGGGTTATATCTGTCGGTTTTGTTAACGCAAGTAATCTGATGCTTAGATGCCATTTCCTGAACCCCCTAGCTAATTATTCGAAATTATTAGTTAGTAATGATTAATAGCATATTCCGAACATTCGTTCCTGTCAAGAACGTATGTTCGCTGTGTTTGTATCTATGTTTTCATTTTCGAAAAATCAGCAAGTGCTCATGAACAATTGGAATAAAGGACCCTTGATACTTCCTTCTTGAGGAGTTTGCATTATGCTGGATCTTAATAATATGGGATTCAAGCGAACCGAAATACTCCATGTCCTTAATAATTGAGTAGTATGCCCCATCTTTCCTACAATCACCTAGAAGCGTTGCCATCCTCCCTCCTTTAGGAAGACTTTCGAACAACTTACTATGAACCAGATTCAGTTTTCGGATGTAGTCTCTATAGTCCCGAGCACGAGATAAATCATCTTCATGCGCTTCCCCCCACACTTGGCCTGAATATATGACCATATCGTAGTAAGGTGGGTGGCAAAAAATTAATTCGGCGCATATCGGCACTTCGTCTTTCAAGGCGTTCCATCCGCCCCATCTTGGGTTCAGGTCCAAATGAACTGAATCTGTATACCCCATTTCCCGAGCCACCTCGAAACCTGTACCACCGCCAGCAAAAATTTCAAGAAATGAGCGTGGCTTATACATCTCCAATAAATCTTTAATTACAAAACCTGAGCAGTTGCCTCGATAATCTGCTCTCCCCCATTTTCCTCGAAATGGGTACGAAATCACACTTTTCATGGCCACCCTCCAACGCAAATAAGCATGCCCAAAAAAGATGGGCATGCTTTGCTCCAATGAATTATAATTGAACATATTGATTTTGTATCTTGCTGCCACTTCTGTGACATCCTTAATATACCACTCCAATTAGCAAAACAAAAGACTAAATTCGAGGAGAAAAACATATGGAAAGAACCATGACACTTACATCTGATGTCGAAGTACCCCACTTCATTAAATACATGGGTTCAAAAAAGAAAATAATTGATTTCGTAGTTAATGCTATTAACGAGGTACACACCGGAGGGCCAGTTTGCGATCTATTTGCCGGTTCTAGCGTGCTTTCCGGTGTTTTGAGAAATCAATCCCAAGTTATTAGTAACGACATCCAAGAATATTCAGCAGTACTTGCGAAGGCTTATTTAACAAATTACCAGTGGAGTATGTATCCGAACCTCATCGATGACGTCGTTCAGCGTGCACGATCAAAAGTTGAACATTTTTTAGCCGCAAACCCACAGTTACAATTTGATTACAATAGGGATTTTACAGTTGAAGAATTTGTTGCTCTAGAAGAGTCTCAGCGCAGTCTCATCCATCACGACTTCAGCGAATTTAAATACCACCTGTTCACAAAATACTATTCCGGCACATACTGGTCCTTTAATCAATGTGTTTGGATAGATGCATTTCGTTCAGCTGCAGAAGAATACCGAGAAACACCTTTTTACAATGCAATCCTTGCATCCCTTATGTTCGCTATGTCATACAATTCACAAAGCACCGGACATTATGCACAATACAGGGATGCGACAAATGACTCTTCAATGGCGGACATACACATCTATAGAAGAAAAGAAATAGAGCCGTATTTTTCAAGAAAAATGGAGGAACTTATGACCACAATACATGAGAACCGGCATCCATTTGAGGTCTATTCTTTAGATTATCTAGATTGTTTGGAATTGATTCCTGAACATACCGTTGTTTACGCCGACCCTCCATATGCATTCGTTCATTACTCGAGATTTTATCATGCGATAGAGACGCTTGTTAGATACGACTACCCTGACGTACGGTACAAAGGCAGGTATAGAACGGATCGCCATCAATCTCCATTTTGCATCAGAACCCAAGTAGAGGATGCATTTAGACAGATGTTCAAGAAGATTAGGGACAAGCGTTCGAACCTGGTTCTAAGCTACAGTAATACTGGGATGATAGAACTTGATCAACTTGAAAATTTGGCCATTTCGACTTTCGGAAGAAATTATCGTGTTGAAGTGCAGACAATTGAATATTTACACAGCACGATGGGCAGAAAAGAAGATAAAAGCAGAAATGTTGAAGAAGCAGTTGTTATTGCCAAGTTACAATAAGATCAAATGTCAACAATAATGATTAGGTGTTCGCCATTGATTTTTCGCGAGAATAAGCCAGCAATTCGTAATTTAGATTAGCTGAACCTATCCCAAAAATTTCAACCAAAAATAGCCTAATCCCTTTGTTTGGTGATGGGGATTAGGCTATTGTCGTTGGCGAGTCTATAAAGGGAGGGCGAACTGTATCCCCTTGCATTGCGGGGCCCCGCTAATCTTTGAACTGGGTGATTTGTTACATCCGGACAACCTCAAGCTCAATACCAAATGGTACGTCATAATGGGAGATGCAGGTTCCTAGATTCATACCTACAATTGAATTCAAAGTGATGTTCCTTAACGAGCAAGTTTTCTTTATACGACAATAGTCGAGATGCGTATAAATCACCAAATACTTGAAGATTGACTTTTAGAAAAGCCTCCGGTATTTGCTTTTCCAAAGTGATTAATTACAATTAATTACTCATCGTTATCCTCTTCGTCATCCTCAAAGCAGAGTAATACATCATCGTCATCATTTAAATCATTAATATACAATTCCTTCGTAATACCAAAAACTAAAACAGGACATCCTCCTGCACCCCCGCCTTCAATTCGTGGCAATAGCTTGTTCATGTGTGTAGTGGAAGTACCGTATTTCTTACCTACTTTGCCACCTATTGACTTAAACACACCTTGAAGTTCTGTGCTGCGAGTAATAATAACCCCTACACTGATGGCATCGAGCTGATGTAACAATCTAAAGTTGTTTAAATCGCGATCATAGAAGGGGTCCTTGTTATTCCATTCAATCTCAAGTGCTACGCGGTTTTTCAAACAGTCAATCTTATGTGTTGGGGTTTCATGTGGAGTACCATCAATAACAACTTTTGTATCAAACGACTTCTCTTTCCATCCAAGCTTGTCATATAGATACTTGTCGATTTTATTTGAGATACTTGACTTCCTTCCGCCGCCCTTGACTATCTCACTTTTCTTTAGTTTGAATGCCTCAAGCACCTCTATAATGTCAGACCATTCCTCTGGGAAATCTTCCTTTAGAATGGCGCATGCATGCTTAAACTCATGAACCTCGTAATGTTCTAGTATGTATTTCGGTAGCAATTTCTTTGACATTTTATTCACGCCTTTAACATTGGGATTTTCCGTTTAGTTAATTGGTTCCCCTTAGCAACCAAGTTGGATCAACATTCAAAATTTTCGAAATTGCATTAAGCTCATAGTCTTTAACTCCACGAGCACCTCGTTCTATCTCTGAAATGTCTGACTGTTTTAACCTTATTCCAAACTCAACATCAAGCGCAGCAGCTAGCTCAACCTGATCCATCTTTAACTGTTCACGGATTTGTTTTATTCTTGGTCCACTAATATTGGCGTTAACCATTAGAATAATCCTTCCTTAAAATCAACTTTGTAGTAGTAACGTATTGGAAATATCAACTCAGTGTAGACGATTTTCGTCTATACAAACAGAAAAACACTACCCAATGTAAGATAGTGTTTAGATATTATCTCAATGGTTTACATTCCCAAAAAATTAGAAGTAACTTTCTGCGCCCTGCAAGAGCTCAGGACCAAAAAAATCGCTATATTTATGATACAGTTCTCCGCGATGTCTGTAACGGCAAGTTTTAAGGCGAGAAGCCACCAAAAGGTGGCTTCTTGAGCATTAAAGGAATCTTTCCTTAAATTCTGAAAAGTTATTTTTTGCTGCTCGAACATCACTTGGAGATTTTGAAATGGAATGTGAGAATCTCTCATCACCTTTGATTTTTATTTTAAAATGCTTTCCATCCTCTGATAATTCAAATCCTAGGCTTTGTAGTTCTCTTTTTCCCTGTCTGGATAAACCGTTTGATGAATTTAATACCAGTTTTATTTTATTTATAAACACATCCTTATTATTTGAATTTTCGTTGGACGCCAAAATAGAAGAGATTATAGCTTCAACTCTCTTTGAACAACTTCCGCTCCTCAGCTTTTCTTCAAGTATTTCTCTTACAAGTTCGATTTGCTCGTTTGGAAATAACTCTTGCTCTGAGCCTTTTAAGAGAATAGCAGTTCTGTTGTTAAAATCACTAGGAGTAAGGATTTCAACTTGACTGTGCAAATAACGGTTTTCAGATTCAAGACTTTCAATTTGCTCCTTCAAGTCTTGATTTTCTTCTAGTGCATACTCTATGAGATCTTTTTGTTCTGATTCGCCTTTTCGATACAAGTCAACTGTAGATTGATACTTTAATCCTTGGACATAAGACCATCTATTCTCATTGGCTATCTTTCTTGTATTTAGTATTTTCTTTACGAAATTAATAATATTCAATATGTGATCCGTATCATCTCTCCGGTAGTAATAATTTTGATCCCCATTTGGCCAATATATACCTATATTTCCATTATAGGCATTTTTCTCGTTTGTAAGATGACGAAGTTCATGCGAAACTGAAGTATCTGATTCGAAATAGACATGCGCAAGTCCCGAGAGCTTTAATGCGAGGCGCTTTGGATCGGTCAGATGATTTCCATAAAAATGTTTGCTTACATAGACAACTGGCAATAAGTTCTTTTTCTTATTGTTAATAATTGAAGCCAGCTCGGATAAATTATCTCTGGTGACACTTTTAGCCTCCACTTCTACAGTGATGCCGTCATCAAGCATAACTCCTGTCTCCTGAAGAAATAGCGAGACAATATACGGCTTTAATGGAAGTCTAGTATATGTAGCAACATTAAAGTTGGCCCTAGATGTTACAATGGTTACATTAAAATCAACGTTAGTTCTAAGGCCTACCACATCTGTCCGCCATTCACAATCTACATCTTTTTTAATGTATCTTACACCACAATGTACACCAACTTCTCCAGCAACCACTACAAACTCCATAGACTCTTGGTCATTAATATACTTCAAACCGTCAACAATTGGCTTATCATCTATTTCTAAAGTCCTATACGGGCTATGTTTCTGCCATTTCCTACAAATCTCCAAAAACATTTCAACTGTTGTCTCTTTATTTAGAGGTAGTACAGTATTAAATCCTATCATTAGGATACCTCCTTAAAATCATGACGATTGGACTATTCGACGAATACAAGTATTTTTCCTCCTGATCCAGCACCAATTTACAATTTGCAACAATTTTAAATACGGATATATATCATGATCTTGCAAGACACAAAGACCCCTCGTGCGAGGGGTCTTCAACTTTTTCAGGAGGGATGAACATGCGAACCATCAACACCCGAATGGATATCGAAGACCTTCGCCAGGACGAATCAGCGCCAGCAGTGTTCACCGAACACATCTCCGAGTTTTTTCGGCAACTGGAGGCAGAGATGGTCGGCAACGAGACAGACTCGTTCAGTCTTGACCCAAACGGGCTGATCATCTTGCTGGAAGCGGGCGACGACCTGCGCAGCCTGAACTTTACGGAACTGGGCAGCGAAAGCGGCGAATGTCTCCGCCGCGCAGTCGAGTTCGTCGAAAAGCTCAACCTTGTCGAGGTGCAGGCGTACAGGCTTGAGGTGATGCTGGACAACGACTTTGTGGTGACGATCTTCACGCTGGCGGGAACACACGACGAGGAGGCGGAGCAATGGCTGAGCGAACAAGCTCAAAGAAGCCGACGGCAAGCGAACTGATCGTCCAAAAGCTCAAGGAAACGTTTGACCGCAAAGGCACTTCCCTGGACGAGGGCTCAAATGTCTGGGTCATGGCAGCGGCGGCAAAAACAAAAGTCCCCCTCGAGGTACCGCATCGTTCTGTGAAAAGCTGTTGGATAGTCTTAAAACCTCTGGAGTAAATTAACTTCACCAAAGGAGGATAAACCATGCAACGAAAAAAATTGACAACCCTTCTTTTCGCCCCCCCAAGACAACTTTCAAGTTCCGTGTGAAGTCCTGAGGGACGCATTCGTTTGGTCTTTGTTCAAACCAATCGACATAGTGCTTTCTCAGTACAACGACAAAAGACAGTTCATGGTTGATAAAGTGGTTGGAATACAAAGACTAGAACAAGGCAAGTACTACTGGGAGGCCACTTTAAAAGTAACGACTTTTCAGGGAGCGCATAACCCTCCCTACCACTACTACACCATCACATTCACTAACCTGTTCTCAGACCAACTAAAGGTGGTAAGCGTTCAGCGTACGGATTAACCAGAACAAACAAAATTCTCTCTTTGAAGCCCGCGTACGCTGGAAATTTCCCTGATCTGGCCCTCCCCGAGCCATGCCCTGCAAAGCACCTTTCCAAGCCTACAGCGAGATTTTCCAAAAAAACTTGCCGTTACTTATGGTACGGTTCTCCGTACCACTCTGAAGGAAAAGTTTGAGGGCGTCCCGAAGGACACCCTCAATGTACGATCATCACTGAGTCTAGGGAACCTAACTTTAGCAGTATTCTGCATCAGTAAGAATTACTTTGCGTTTCTCGGTATTACTTGGTAATACTAAATACCACTTTACCTTCCCAAGTCACACCCCACAACCCTCAACTCCAGGCCTCGATATCCTCGTCATCGAACTCTTCCACTTCCGGCTCAGGCTCGGAATAGGAAGTTGGGGCGGCCTGTCCGATCTGAGCTACCTCCGCCACCGCCGCCGCTTCTGCCGCGACCGCGATCTGCTGAGAGGCTTCGTGCAAGCCTGACCTCTCCATCGGGATATAGGTCTGCAAGTTGCGGACGCCGTTCTGCCTGATCTCGTTCTCTACCAAATAACGAATCGAATCCATCAAGTTCGTCTGCGCGTTCAGCCACGCCATGACAAGCGGATCCTCATTCTTCTTCGTCTTCAAGCTGATGTTGTCGCCTGGAGACTTGGTCTTCTTCATCCCATCCACCTGCCGAATTCAGTAAATGACCGCCGTTCCTGCCACGCTTATGCCGGCTGTTCCGCCGCCTTGCCCTTGAGCGCCGAGAAGATCTTGCCGCGAACGAAGGCGTCGAGCCCCGTCGCGTTTAGCTCTACGGCATATTCGGCCGGTATGTAGAGCAGCTTGATCTCCCGTTCGTCGCACAGCTCCTTCAGATGCGGGTACAGAACGGACCTCATGAGAATGCTCCCCCCGCCGTACACGCAGATGAGGTCGATCTCATTGCGCGCCTTGGTCAGCTGCTTCTTCACATGCTGCACGATCTGCTTGACCTGGCTCTCCAGCGGCCGGCGCAGCGTCTTGAGCGCTCTCGCATGGTACTTGTGGTTCGGATTCTTGATCACGTCGCTGAAAAACTGCCTCGGACTATCCGGCAGATGGATCAGCCGTTTGAACTCCGGGAGCGCCTCTTCGATGGCGTAGCCCGCTCCGTGATGGCTGCCGTGGACGAATTGGCGCAGGAACCGGTTCCCTTCCGTAATCGGATATTCCGTGGAGCCGTCGCCGATGTCCACATGCAGGATACGCTTGTCCTTGAAGAAGCTGCCGTTGAACTTCTTCCCGACGCCATAGGCCTCCACGAATTCGGCGAAGATGTCCCCTTCTCTCCAATTCCCCGACGCGTCCCGCTGCAGCGTGAAGATTACCGGCGTCGCTTCCGGGACGGCCTTGACGAACGGGAACGTGATCCGGACCGCAACGCGATGCAGGCCCAGATGCACGGTCACGTGATGCGTGCCGGAAGTGAACCGCTTCTCGAAGCGGGCCGACGTCTCGTCCGTATGCTGCGTAACCGGCAACGCGGTCGCCATATCGACCTCCAGGTCGATTGTCGACGGGATCGCCTTCTCCTCCTCGTACGCCTTCTGAACGGCCACGGCGGCAATCTGAGCTAGCGTATTCACGACCGGAAGGTCCATATCGCTTTTCAAATCGATGCCGATCTGAAGATTGTCGATGATCTCGCCGCTCTCCAGCGCGAACTTGCCGACATAATACATCCCGGGCCGGGCGGCCGGCGAATCGACCGTGACGACGAGTTGGTCCTGCAGATTCGCGATGAAGCTCTCCGGCGATTGCTCCTCCCTCCAGGGAAGCTCGTCCACCATGCAATTAACGTTAGGCTGCTGAATCAATCTCCCGTCGACGACCAGATCGTGCTCGCTGTTGCCGTTATCGTTACCGACATAGAAATGATAATTCATAGTCGCTCTCCTCTCTAATGGCTTTGGCATGCCACGGTATTACTTTGCCACACGAGGTGTTACCAAGCAACCTTCCAGAGTCCTACGCAACATTATCTTTCTCTCATTTTATTTTGTCGGATCTTGAAGCGGCTGCGAATTCCTGTTGACTTAAACCGCGGTTTAAGTCGTATCCTATTCTTGTCGACAGGATAAACATCCTATTTGGAGGACTCCAGATGAAGTACTGTTCCATCGGCGAAGCCGCGGCCCGGTTCCGAATTCCCGAATCCACGATCCGTTATTATGAGAAAAAAGGCCTGCTGCCGCTCATCGAGCGAGACGCGGCGGGGAGACGGCTATTCTCGGAAGATCAGATGGCGCTTCTGAGTACCGTGATTTGTCTCAAAAACACGAACATGCCTATCAACGACATTAAGCAGTATGTGGCCTGGATCCTGGAGGGAGACAGCACCCTTGAACTTCGGCTCAAGATGATGAGCGAGCACAAGCAGGCCGTGCTGGACGAGATGGCGTTGATGACCGAATCGTTGCAAGGAATCGACGAGAAGATTACGCGTTATAAGACGCGAATTCAGGAGAGAAAAGAGGTAACCCAATGAAATTATCGGGCAATACGATCCTCATTACGGGCGGAGGCTCCGGAATCGGACTCGCTTTCGCGCAGCGTTTTATCCAGGCGGGCAATACCGTCATCGCGACGGGGCGGCGCGAGAACGTGCTTCAACAGGCGCAAGAGAAGCTCCCGGGCCTGATTACTCGCGTCAGCGATCTGAATAAAGAATCCGAGCGCGTCGCCTTGTTCGAATGGGTGACGGCGAACTACCCGGAAGTGAATGTGCTGGTTAACAATGCGGGAATCCAACAACGCTTTAACGTGCTCAAGGCGAACGCCAGGAACGATTGGGGCGGCATCGGCCAAGAGATCGCGACCAACCTCGAAGCGCCGGTCCATCTCTCCCTGCTGTTCGCTCCGTTCTTCGCGGCCAAGGAACGGGCGGCGATCGTGAACGTCACGTCCGGGCTCGCCTTCACGCCGTTCGCGATCGCTCCGATCTACTCGGCGACCAAGTCGGCGCTGCATTCCTTCACGATGAGCCTCCGGCACCAGCTGTCGGAGACGTCCGTAGAAGTCATTGAAGTGGCGCCTCCGGCCGTCAATACCGATCTGGGCGGGTCGGGGCTGCATGTGCAAGGAGAGCCGCTGGACGCCTTTGCGGATGGGATCTTCAAAGGACTGGAAGAGGGGCTTCCGGAGATCGGGTACGGCACTTCCGTGGGCCGCTTGCGCATGTCGCGCGACGACATCGACATGTACACGGAGAAGCTGTATCAGGCTACGAAGAATGCCATTGAATAACGCGCTCATGAAGAAGGCCATCCTATGTCGGATGGCCTCTTCCCATTCGGGCTTGAACGAATTTTCCTCGTCGTCGTTAGCCTTATTTAGCCTTATTCCGTACGGTACAGCTGACCGCAGGCCGCGTTAATGTCCGAGCCGAATTGAGTTCGGATGGTGAATCGAATGCCCCGCGATTTTAGGACCCGAACGAAATCCTCGATCCGGCTCGCATCCGATGCGTGGTAACTGTCCGGAGTCACGTCGGTGGAATTGTATGGAATCAGGGTGACGTGATAGAGATGCTCCCAATCCCCCCTCCCCCGCAGCCATTCGGCCACCGCTCCCGCATGCTCCATGGAATCGTTGACCCCCCGGAGAAGGATATACGCGATGTACACCTTCCTCCCGGTCTGTCGGATGTGCCGATCCAAGGCATCCAGGACGTCGCGAATCGGGAACCGGTTGTTGATCGGCATGAGCTCGCTTCGCTGGTCGTCGAACGGAGAATGCAGCGAGAAGGTCAGATTGATCTGCGGATACTCCCGCGTCAGCCTCTCGATTCCCGGCAGCAGGCCGATCGTGGAGATCGTCAGCCTTCGATGCCCTAATCCGAACAGGCCCGGATCGGTCAGAATGTGCAGAGCCTCGAAGAGATGCGGGTTGGCGAGGGCCTCCCCCATGCCCATGAAGGAGACGCTGTCCAAGCGGTGGCCGTTCAGGTGAAAATACAGCAATTGATCGGTGATCTCGTCGGCGGTCAGATTGCGCTTCAAGCCGATGGTGCCGGTGGCGCAAAATTTGCACCCGAACCCGCAGCCGCATTGCGTCGAGATGCAGTACGATTTCCACCCGCGTTCATAATGGAGTCGCACGGTTTCTACGCGTTCGTCGCCGGCTACGGCGAACAACACCTTGCACACCTGACTCGAGGCGAGCTCCGCTACCGGACGGACGCTGCATACCTGCGAACCGAGGGCCCGGAGCAGCTCTTCCCGCAAAGATCGGGGAAGCATGCTCATCCGTTCGTATTCGCCGACCTTGTGCTTGAATATCGCTTCGTTAATTTGCTTATATCGATACGAGGGTTGCTTCCATTCGGACAATAGTTGGCGTATCCTTGTATATTTCGAGGTTGGCTTCATGTCTTCTCCTTGCCGCCGGAGACAACCTCATTGCGCAGGAGGACAGATCGCTACGTGCATCTGTCGATCGAATGACAGGCCTCCGGCCGTTTGTAGTCGTGAACCGCTTCCTTGGATCCGAACCGGTTCACCCGATCATCTACAACCTCAATCAGCATCTCGTTCATCCTCCAAATTTTCGAATAAAAAAAATGAGCCGCAAGAAAGTTACCTTCCTCGCAGCTCAATCCATACGGCTAATCCGCCCCGGTTCGCGGGGTAGACTAAAGGATATTTATTGAGTGAAAAGAATAAGGTAACTTCCTTGCCGATAAAGAATAAACCTAGCCGCTTTATTCTTTAAACCAGGCAAGAAATCATTACATTATCCTTCTCAACTCCTGTCGTTAAGTGTAGCAAAATTCTAACATATCCCCGGTTCCAACGGCAACACTGGCAACGCAAGCTGTCAACGCTAATGCGCGCTTCTGACGTCGCCCGTTCGTCGGAAGATCTCGTCGACGGCTTGGCGAGCTCCGCCCGCATGCCGCAGCGATTCGCTCATTCGGGCAGCGGCCAGCTTATACGAGGGGCCGCTTAATACGTGATCCGCGGCTTCTCGCAGCCGACTCGCCGTCAAGCTCGGCATGTCCAAGCGGAGGCCGGCTCCGATCCGGGCGACTTGTCCGGCGATGATCGGCTGATCCGCGCCTTGGGGGATGACAACCAGCGGGACCCCGTAATAGAGCCCTTCGTGGGTGCTGTTCATTCCGCCATGCGTAATGAACAGCTTCGCATGCCGGAGGATATCCGTCTGCGGAACGTAATTTTCTACGATGAAGTTGTTTGGAATCTCCCCTAGATCCGCCCTCTGGACCCGAGTCCCGATCGCCATGACTACCGTGTGCTCCGTATTCCCGAACGCCTCGAAGCATAGCTTGTAGAACTCGACGGCTTGGTTAAATACGGTGCCCAGCGAGATGTAAATCGGGTCCCGCCCCTGGATGGCAGCCAAGTCGAAGCGCTCTTGAGCGGGCCGGGAAGAGATGGACGGGCCAACGAACTCATACGCGGAGTCGAACGCCTCCCCGTCCGGTTGGAACTCCCTTGTCGTATACACAAGGGTCAGCGGCGCGGGATTGCAGAACACTTCGTAAGGAGACTCGATCTCCACGCCGTACTTCATCTTCACCGCTTCCGTCAGGCTCCGGTACCTGTCGCGAATCGGATTCGCGATCTCCGCGGGGACTTCCGCATCGAAGGCTTCCAGCATTCGGTCGAAGTCTTCCCGGGTCTGCGCGAACGAAGAGCAGGAATTGATGGCGGGCAGCTTCAGAATTTGCGCCAGCAGCCGTCCGCAGCCGAACATGGAATCGTGGATGAGGTAATCGAACGGCGGCTCCCCTTCGATCTGCTCGAGAACGCTCGGGATGACGATATCCGCCGTAAGCAGCAGTCCGTTGATTCTCTCGAGGACATAGTTCCTTCCGCCCGAGACGAAGGCTTGGATAAACTTCTGATCGTCGAAGGTTCGGACGGTCGCCCCCGCCTTCTCCATCCGCTCCCGATACGCTTCGATGCAGAAGTACACGACCTCTTCGCCCCGCGAGATCAGCTCCTGCACGACTCCGATCGTCGGATTGACGTGTCCCTCGGACCCTCCGTTGATAAACAAGACGCGCGCCACTTCTACCCCTCCCTGGATCTCCAATCCCTTGTCTAACACAGCTTTATTATAACAATGGATTCGAAGGAATATTTGTCCACCGCCTAGAATTACACTAATAGAAATGGCAAATCCATCACGAAAGCGGTGCATTCGGCATGTTCGGGATCTATGGCGTGTCCGGTCTGTCGTTCTTGCTCGTAGCCTTCCTGACCCCGCTCCTCATTCGGGGGTTGCGCGTTCTCAAGCTGACGCAGCCGATTCGGTCCGAGCTGCCTGCCGATCATCAAGCCAAGCGGGGAACGCCGCTGATGGCCGGCCTGATCCTGCTTGTCGGCGTGATCACCTCGCTGCAATTCCATCCCGCCCCATTGATGATTTTCCTATGCGCCGCGTTTCTCTTATTCAGCTTGGTCGGCTTTATGGACGACTTCAAGAAGGCGGCGTGGCAAGATCCCTCCGGAATCTCCGGACGGACGAAGCTGGCGTTCCAATTCGCGATAACCGGGCTGCTGCTGTTCACGTTGTTCCGTTCGTTCTCCCTCTCCAGCGACATTACGTTGTTCCGCGGCTTCCAGCTGCATCTGCCGGTTTACGCGTACATCGTCATCATGCTCCTGTTCATCGTCGGTTCCGCCAACGCCATCAACTTTACGGACGGTCTCGACGGGCTCTTGATCAATGTCGCCATGCCCACTTATTTTTTCTTCTTCCTGATCTCGGACAAGCCCGAAGTCCAAACGTTCTCGCTCGTCATGATCGGCTGTCTGCTCGGTTTATTTCTGTACAACATTTATCCGGCCAGAGCCTTCATGGGGGATACGGGGTCGCTCGCGATCGGCGGTTCCCTCTCCATCTTGGCGGTTATCGAGAAGGTCGAGATTCTAATCCCGATCCTGTTCTCCGTCTATCTGGCCGAACAGTTATCCGTCATCCTGCAGGTCTGGTATTATAAACGGACCCGACTGCGCTTATTTCGAATGACTCCGATCCATTTTCATTTCAGTCTGAAGTACGGCTGGAGCGAGAATAGGATCGTCATGACGTTCGGATTTATCTCCTGGATCTCCGTTCTCGTCTGCTGGCTGATCTGGAAATACGCCCTGTAAAAATACGTGTCGTATCGCGGAGGGAAGTTTTAAATTTTTCTTATTGATATCTGCGGAGTTTATGATATTATGGGTATTGCGTTATTTGGAAAGCAAGCTGATATTCAAAATATACGGGAGTCTTTCCAAGCAGATAATTGTTGACCACATCCGCAAGGAAGTTAAGGCCATACGGACAGCCGGGTCAAATGCCGATTGGCAACTTTAGTTGCCTTATTGATTGAGTTAAAAGCTCAAATTTTATAAGTTTGGTTGCTATCGACCGATGCATAGCATCGCACATCAACTTGTGAAACGATCAATAAGAGTATTAAAGGCGATTATTTGCTATATAGACTCTGATACGTCACCGATATATTTTGAATATTAAATGGCTTCCTTAGCGAGTAGCTTCCTTAGCGAGCTATGTCCCGATTATCGGTGACATCATTTAATATTCCTGATTATCAGAACAAGTGTGATTACGCGATGATGCGTTTTTTGCGCTTGTTTTTTTGTGCGAATAAAGCGTGGCGAGCATCCGAACCCAACAACAATCCAAGAGCAAGGGAGAGCGAGACAATGGGAAAAGCGCTTATTATCGGTGCCGGTGGAGTGGCCTCGGTGGCCGTCCACAAATGTGTTCAAAACAGCGAGGTCTTCGAGGAGATCTGTATCGCGAGCCGTACGAAATCGAAGTGCGACGCGTTGAAAGCTAAGCTGGACGGCGGCAAGACGAAGATCACGACCGCTCAAGTCGATGCCGACAACGTGGACGAGCTCATCGCCCTGATCAACGAAGTGAAGCCCGACATCGTCATGAACCTGGCTCTCCCGTACCAAGACCTGACGATCATGGACGCTTGCCTGGCGACGAAGACGCACTACATGGATACCGCCAACTACGAGCCGGAAGACACCGCGAAGTTCGAGTACAAGTGGCAGTGGGAATACCGCGAGCGCTTCGAGAAGGCCGGCATTACCGCTCTGCTCGGCAGCGGCTTCGACCCGGGCGTCACGGGCGTGTTCTCGGCTTACGCTCTCAAGCACTACTTCGACGAGATCGAATACATCGACATCCTCGACTGCAACGGCGGCGACCACGGCTATCCGTTCGCGACGAACTTCAACCCGGAGATCAACATCCGCGAAGTATCCGCCAACGGCCGGTACTGGGAGAACGGCGAATGGATCGAGACGAAGCCGATGGAGATCAAGCGCGTCTACAACTTCGCCGAAGTCGGCGAGAAGGATATGTACCTGCTGTACCATGAAGAGCTGGAATCCCTGGCTCAGAACATTCCCGGCCTGAAGCGGATCCGCTTCTTCATGACCTTCGGCCAGAGCTACCTGACTCACCTCCGGGCGCTCGAGAACGTCGGAATGACTTCGATCGAGCCGATCGAATTCGAAGGCAAGCAGATCATTCCGCTGCAGTTCCTGAAGGCCGTCCTGCCGGATCCGGCGTCGCTCGGACCGCGCACCGTCGGCAAGACGAACATCGGCTGCATCTTCCAAGGGAAGAAGGACGGCAAGGACGTGAAGTACTACGTGTACAACGTCTGCGACCACCAGGAATGCTACCGGGAAGTCGGCTCCCAAGCGATCTCCTATACGACCGGCGTTCCGGCCATGATCGGCGCGGCCATGATTCTGACCGGCAAGTGGAACAAGCCCGGCGTCTTCAACGTCGAAGAGTTCGATCCGGATCCGTTCATGGAAGAGCTGAACAAGTGGGGGCTTCCGTGGGTAGAGGACTTTAACCCTGTTCTGGTGGACGACGGTCAGGAATCGCTCGACGCTTCCAAGCAACCGGCGCTGGTTCGATAACAATGCGGTTTGACGAACTGCCCACGCCTTGCTACGTCGTTGATGAAGCTCTCATCGAGAAGAATCTGAAGATCCTGAGCGGCGTCATGCAGCGAACGGGAGCGAAGATCGTGCTGGCCCAGAAGGCATTCTCCATGACGACCTTCTACCCCCTTATCGGAGAATACTTAAGCGGCACGACCGCGAGCGGCTTGTTCGAAGCTCGGCTCGGCTACGAGGAGATGGGCAAGGAGACGCACGTCTTCGCCCCCGCTTATCGGGAGGACGAGATCGACGAGATCGTCTCGATCTGCGATCACATCGTCTTCAATTCCTTCTCGCAGCTCGAGAAGTATAAGGACAAGGCGCTTCGGGCCGGCCGGAAGGTAGGCTTGCGCATCAACCCGGAATGCTCGACCCAGGTGGGGCACGAGATCTACGACCCGTGCTCGCCCGGCTCCCGGTTCGGCGTCAAGCGGGAGGACTTCCGCCCGGACCTGCTGGACGGCGTCTCCGGCCTGCACTTCCACACCCTCTGCCAGCAGAACTCCGACGACTTGGAGACGACGCTGCGGGCGGTCGAAGAGAAGTTCGGGGAGTGGCTGCCGCGGATGGAGTGGATCAACTTCGGCGGCGGTCACCATATTACGAGGGACGATTACGATCTCGCCACCCTGGAAGCTTGCATTAAGAGAATGCAGGATCGATACGGCTTAGAGGTGTACCTGGAGCCGGGCGAAGCGGTGGCGCTGAACGCGGGCTACCTGGTCGCCTCCGTGCTGGATCTGCATAAGAACGGGATCGACATCGCGATTCTGGACACCTCCGCGACCTGCCATATGCCGGACGTGCTGGAGATGCCGTACCGTCCTCCGCTGGCGGAGAGCGGCGAGCCCGGAGAGAAGCCGTTCACCTATCGGCTGACGGGGCAGACGTGCCTGACGGGCGACGTGATCGGGGATTATTCGTTCGACCAGCCTCTGAAGGCCGGCGATCGGCTCGTGTTCGGGGATATGGCGATTTATTCGATGGTCAAAACGAACACGTTCAACGGCATGGCGCTGCCGGCCATTGCCGTGCAAGGCAAAGACGGCGATTGCCGAGTGGTGCGCGAATTCGGCTATCAGGATTTTAAAATGCGACTCGCATAGAGAGCTAAAGCTGGCACCGGTTGAGTTGGATACCGGTGCCAGCTTTTTATGTGGATGCTATTTACAACGACGCGCGCGAGGTTCGCCGCATCTCTGCCTCTCGCGTGCCGTCAGGCTTGGCCGGCCGCCTTAAGCAGACGAAGCAGCAGCTCCTTGCGCGGTTCCTTCGCCTTGCGAGCCTGGGCAGCCAGCTTCTCTGCCCCGCCCCAGATCGGGTAGAGCACCCGTTCGGCCTCGTAACGCGGCAGGGCTTCTACCTTCTGGACCAACAGCGACAGCTTGTCTTCTCTCTCCAGCTCCGGCTGAATCTTCAGCTTCAGCGAATCGTGAGAGCGGCGCAAGCAGGCGACCAAGACGGGAATCGAGCTTGCCGTTACGCCATGGGCGTCGGCGAAGGCGGCGGTGAACTTGTCGTGCGCCAGCTGGTGCTCATCGTCCACGAGGGCCATGTAAGCTTCGACCAGCGGGAAATACCGCTCGTCCGACAGTCCCAGCCCGAATACGGCATAGCTGCCCGGCATGACGCTGTTGTCGCCTTCCGTATCCCCGTACCATTCGAACTCTTCCATCGCCTCGCGGGCGTATTGTTCCAATAACGGATGCAGTTCGGAATAAGCCAGCGCATTCGCGAAGAAACGGTGCGTATCCGACTTGGCAAGCCCCTTAACGGGCAAACTCTCTCTCCCGCTGGATTTCAGCTTGATCTTATAGCTTTTGGGGAAGCCCTTCCGGAGCAGGGAGAGAAGAAACGAGATCGCCCGTTCGTAGGCCCCTGCTTCTTCCTTGCGAATGACGACCGTAACGAGGGCGAACACATCGTTAGCCTTGCACTCGGCCAGCTCATGGCGCATATGGGTATCTTCTTGAGAGAAGCTGCCGCTGCCCTCCTTCAGCATGCGCCCGGCTTTGGCGCTGCCGAGCCGCGACGCCAGCTCCAGAAACGTCTGGCCCCTGGATTTGCTGTAATTGGGCTCGTAACGAAGAATCATCGCCGCAACGTACAACAGAAGGTCGATTGGCTGATTGGGCTGATCCTTATTCTCCAAGACGGCATCCGGCTTGATCTCGTATTCATGGTCCCTGTATGCGGAGCGGGTAACATCGTAGTAGCGCGGCAGGAATACATCCTCCGCCCAACCGGTTAACGCCCGGATGAGATGGCTTCGATGCTCCGCGAGCGCTTGCGTCCGTTCTTTGTTCAACTCCTGGATCCGGTCGAATAAAGCAATCGTCCTTGAGGCCTCCGGTTCCGGATACAAAAACGGGTCCAGCAGATGTCGCGACAGGAAGAAGGTTTCCAGCGGCTTGGTCGGGTAGGAGCCCTTCTCCAACTTCTTCTCGATATAGGACTGAATCCGTTCCAGAAGCTGCCGTTTTTTCTCTTCATCTATAATCTCCAGCACCGTGACTGCCGCGGGTCCTTCCGTCGTTGCGAAGGTTCCTCGCAGGGTAAACCGGTAGTCGATAAGCGGCGACGTCCCCAGCTTGTCCAGCCTCTCCTTCGCGATTCCCGCCAGCAGGGGCCGAACCTCATGCAAGACCCGCTCCCGCGTAAAGGGGGAAGCCTTCATCGACTTGCCGCTCTCATCGTTATATCCAAAACCGAAACTGTCAACGATGGTCCTGCCAGGCCGATATTCCAGCCTAACGTCATTGAAGAGGCCTATCTGCAGCGTGGTGCGTTTGACCGTTCCCTCCACGTCCTTTTGCTTCGCCTGTTCGTCAAACCATTCATGAATCGCCGTTCGCATCTCTTCCAGCGCTTCTTCCTGCAATGCGTTCATCGTCTCCCGCCTTCCACGTGTCGCGTCAGCTCCGCCCCATTATTTTACATGCCGGTACAGTCCCGGAACATGAGTCTAACGATGGGAATCGCCGATCTAGGCGGAGGTCGTGTCGCGCAGAGCTTTTATACTTTGCCTGGTTCCCGCTTCGATGGGAGGAGGCGGCCGGCGGCTAACGAATCGAGGAGACGCTATTTGGCTGAAAATAAAGGATTTTCGCTTCTAACGAATCGGATAAGCGTTATTTCGTGCCTTTCCCCAGGGTGCCGTCTCGTGAGTTCGTTAGAATGGGGCCTATGGGCTATCGGCGAAAAATCGCCAGCGACCTGACCTGGCCCGCCCATAGGTACCGGTCAAAGAGCCGTTGGGCATTTATGCGCCCGTTAAAGCTTCAGTCGCACTCCACCCGCCCCAGCGGATTAGGTTCTTCCGCCAACGCGTGGCGCGCCTCGGCCCAGCTGGAGTCTTCGGGGTACAGGGTACTCCGAAGGTAGGCCCATGCGAGCCGCTGGATCAGGGCTACCCGCTCGGGGCTCTCGTCCGTCGTCTCCGCGACGGTATAGCCGGGGATTCCGCCGAGCGAGTGTTCGGCCCCGAACAGAGTAAGCAGGCTCTTGCCGTTGCCGCCCGGACTCAAGCGGTACGGGTCCGCGAACCAGTCCGGCCCCCGAACGGACAGGCGGGACTGGTCCCGATCCCCCGCGACCACGAGGGCCGGCGTGGTCATGTGCGCGAAGCTCGGGTTCATGAAGGGGAAGCGCTCGGCCGCGAACGGGGTCAGGTCGGCTCCGCCCCGTCCGGGCGTCGCCAGCAGCACTCCCGCTTTGACCCGCGAATCGGACATGTCCTCCCCCTCGCCGCCGTCGGGATCGAGGACTCGCGCGCCCAGCAGCATGCTCGCCGTCTGGCCGCCCCAGGAATGTCCGGCTGCGGCGATGCGGCTTCGATCCAGGCGACCGCTCAGGCCGGGAACGGAAGCTTCAATGCGGTCAAGCTCGTCAAGGATGCGCTTCAAGTCCTCGACTCGGTGACGCCAGATCAGCGGCGTACGGGGATCGTCGGGAGGAAGGTTCAGCGTCCTTGAGTCGAGATGGGTCGGCTGAATGACCGCGAAGCCGTGAGCGGCCCAGTAGTCGACCAACGGGGCGTAGCCGTCCAGCGACCAGCCAAATCCGTGCGAGAACAGAATGATAGGCAATTCATGCCCCGCAGCGGGGGCAGACACCCTCACTTGCAGATCCTCGCCGCGGCCCGGGGCGGGCAGCACGACCGGCTTCATCGAGATGACTGGGGTAGGCGCGTTAACTATGATTTCCATACTCTTCATGTTCCCTTCTGTGAGTGAGATTGGCCCAACCGTTACCGGGAGGGGTTCATGTGCCTGAAACCGGGTTTGTTCTGCATGGGATTACTCCCCTCTCCTTTTCTCATCGCCGACTTTTGAGCCGCGTTTGGTTGACATATCAACCACTTCGGATGTAACTGTAGCATATTGTGGTTGACACGTCAACCGTGATATGATGTTCCCATGAATAAGAACGAGCTTAGCGAAGAGGAAATGCGGATCTGGCACCTGTGGAAGGGCTCCTTCCATCGCATCTTCGGCCGCGTCATTAAAGACATGTCCGAGCATACGGGGCTGTCGGAGGGCGATTACGGCGTATTGGACCGGTTGGTTCTTCTCGGGGACGGCAGCCTCCGCCAACAGGAATTGGCCGATTCGATGAACTGGGACAAGAGCCGACTGTCCCACCATCTGACGCGGATGGAGAAGCGCGGATTGGTGACGAGGAAGCCATTGGACACGGATCGCGGCGTTCTAGTCCTCATCACTCCCGCCGGCCGGTCCGTATTGGACGATGCCCGCCCCATCGTCTCGAAGGCCATACGCGAACACTTCCTCGACCAATTAACCGAACAAGACATCGAGTCGATTGCGAAGCTGGCGGAGAGAACCCGAACCAAGTCCTCGGCGGCCCCGCTGCCTTGAGCAACAAGAACCCTCCGCTTCGGAGGGTTCTTTCGGTTGGTTGATTTTCCGGATAAGGAGGGCATGCGGATGGACAAGGCAACGGGCGCAGCGACAGGAGAACCAGGCGCCGTCGAGAGGCTGATCGAGAGCCGCCCCGCCGCGATCAGGGAGATTCTCGTCCAATTGCGGTTAGTCGCCCTTGACAGCCTGCCGAGCGCGCAAGAATTCGCGTATCATAACGCCATCAACTACAAGCTGCCGGAACCGCCAGGCACATGGATCTGTTACCTAGCGGCTCAACGGAACTATGTGAATGTCGGTTTCTACTTCGGAACCCAACTGTCCGACCCGCACAAACGGTTGGAAGGCACGGGCAAGCGCATGCGGCATGTCAAAGTAAGGACAGCAGAGGAAGCAGGCGCCAAGGAGCTGGCCGACCTGCTTCGAGAGGCCTGGTCGCGCTGCCTGCCCGAATCCTAGAAGAGGACTGGCTCCCATCGGAATGAGACTCGTTGACGCGGCCCCGCTGGCAGGATTCGACAATCTTATGTCGAATCTTGACATGCAAGCGGGAAGTTAACTTCTATTGGAAAGTTGGGATCACGATGCCGCGTTCGCCTCGCTCTTTAATCATAACCATATCTATCGCCACAGTCGTTCTTCTTCTGGGGTATGCGTATCTCATGGCGTTCCCTGGACATGATACCATGTGGGATCTTCCCCGGTTCCACTTCTACGTCATCTCTCCAACGATCCTGGCCTTGGCCGTCAGCGCCGTCGCCGTCGGCTGGACGGGGATTCGCCTTCGGGATATGAGCGCGCTTATGCTGGCCTTGGCTCTGTTGTCGCTCAACGGCTTCTTCCTGATTCACGCGCTGTCGACCCCGGGATTCATCATTGCCGATCAATACCACTTGGCCGGCGTCGCCTCCCAAGTCGCGATGACCACGTGCGCGTTCTGGATCTTCCTCTCGACCCTGACCTCCGACCACTCCTTTATCCGCGTGGTGTCGAGGTATCGAAGAAGCATTGTCGTCGGCTGGGTAGCCGTCATCGTTCTGATGAATATCGCGGCTCTTGTTTATCCCAGCATCTCCGAGTTCATTCCCATCGATCTGGAGCCCTTGAACTACCTGATGGCGTTGATTACGGTCTGCCTCTATCTCTGGGCGGCCCAAAGATATTTTCAACAATTCCGGCTCGTCAAGTTCCCTCTGCATTCGGCTATCGTATCGGGCTCCGTCCTGCTGGCCATTACCGAATGCGTCATGGTGACCACCATGATGTGGACGTTGGCCTGGTGGCTCTATCACGTCGTTCTCTCCGTATCGGCTCTGATGCTCTTGTTCGGAATCATAGCGCAGTACCGGTCGAACATCTCCGTCTCCCAGACCGTAGATCCGGCGAGAGGGTCCGCCTCTTCGGATCGGTTCCGCATCAGCATCTCCGGCAGCATGAAGAATCTGATCGTCGCCACGGAGACCAAGGACGAATATACGGCCGGCCACAACTACCGCGTCGCCATGTACGGATTGCAGCTGGGCCAGGCCATGAAGCTGGACGCCGAACTGCTGCGGGCCCTCGCTCGGGGCGGTCTTATTCACGATGTAGGGAAAATTCGGATTCCCGGCGAGATTCTCAATAAACCGGGGAAGCTGGATGCGGACGAGAGAACCGTCATCGAGCAGCATCCCGTGTACGGCTACGAGATGTGCAAATATATCGGCTTCATGACCGAGGAGCTGTCCGTCATCCGGCACCACCATGAGAAATGGGACGGGACGGGGTATCCGGATAAGCTGAGAGGAACCGAGATCTCGCTGCCCGCAAGAATTCTCGCCATAGCGGACGTGTACGATGCGTTGACCTCGCGAAGGTCCTATCGAGAGCCATGGTCCCAAGAACGCGCGCTGCAGGTGATCGTCGAGGGGAGCGGCACCCACTTCGATCCCGAGTGCGTCTCCGCCTTCGTTCAGCTCTGTCGAACAGGCGGGCTGGTTGTTCCGGAGGACCTGGATTAGGAGAGGAGTAGGCGTAGAGGTGCGGCTGTGACGCGGATACTGGCGCACCGCCCGATATTCCCGTATCCTTATGAGTGGCGCGAACCGTCCGCGTCCATGCTCGAAGGAACGGAGACCAGACCCGTGACGAGATCCTCGGCCTTATCTCGGCCTTTCTATTACCTGTGGACCACCCAGACCGCGGCGAACGCGGCGGATGTGCTATATATCATGGCGCTTACGGTGCTGGTGTTAAACCGGACCGAATCGCTGGTATCGGCGGCGTTTATGCCGTTGATGCGGAGCGGCGCCCAAATGCTGAGCGGCCTGATCGCGCCGCTGCTCCTGAACCGCTTCAAGCTGCCGTCTCTGCTGCTGCTGTCGCAGACGGGCCAGTGCCTGCTGTTCATAGGCTTGGCCTTGTACCTGCAGCTGAACGGAGACGCTTCTTCGCTCGCTCTCGTGTTCGCGCTCGTCTTCCTCATGTCCTTCCTCGACGGCTGGACGGTTCCGGCCCGCAACGCGCTCGTTCCGCGGCTGGTGGCGCAGGAGCAAGGCCTGCTCAAGGCGAACGGCCTGATCAGCGTCAGCGACCAGGTCGTCCAGTTCGCGGGCTGGGGGCTAAGCGGCGTGATCGTCGCCTGGCTGGGCCCCGCTCATACGCTGCTGCTGACCGTCGTTCTCTACGGGTTGGCCGCGTTGTTTACGCTAGGCGTCAAAGAGCCTCCCTTGGCCGAGTCTGCGGGGCTGCGGGCAGAGGCCGTGCCGGAGGAGGGCTCGGAGGATTCGGCCGCTCCGTCGTCCAAATGGCATACCCTGACCGAAGGCTGGAAAACGATCTGGCGGATGCCGCGCCTGCGGATGCTCACCTTTATGGACATCATCGACATGCTGGGCGGTTCGGTATGGGTCGGCGCCTTTACGCTCGCCTTCGTGCAAGTCGCGCTCGGGCAGGGCGAAGAGTGGTGGGGCTTCATCAACGCGGCGTATTTCGCGGGGACGGTCGGAGGCGGATTGCTCGTGCTTGCGTTGGCGCGGATCATCGGAAGCCGCTATCTGACCGCGATGTTGATCGGCATGGCGGGGTACGGCATTCTGACCGCCTTCTACGCCATCAGCACGAAGCCCTTCATCGCGCTTCTTCTCGTGCTGCTGATGGGGCCGTTCGCCGAGCTGTCTATCGTCAACCGGCGCACCTTGATTCAGCGCAGCGTAGCCCGGGAGGCGCTGCCCAAGGTGCTGTCGGCTCAAGCCTCCCTGCTGAACCTGGCGTTCTGCGTCTCGCTGTTGGTCATGGCCGGCTTGGCCGAATGGCTCGGCATCGTGAACCTGTATCTGTTCGCGGCAGGCCTCACGCTGCTGGCCCTGGGGGTGGGCCTGCTCGGCCGCCGGACCTTCCGCGATGCGGAGACGCCCGGCGCCTCGAGCTAATCGTGCAATCCTCGGCCAGCGAGGATTTGCTGCACGTACTTTTCAATCCGCGATTCCCGGGTTTTGGATTGTTTAGGCGCCGAGAAATAAAGGGCATAGGCCCGTTGCCGGCCTGGCGTCAACGCTTCGAAGGCCGCCTTCAAGGCCGGATCTTCCTCTAGCTTCTTCTGGAATTCCGCAGGGTATTGGAGCTCGGCATCCTCTTTATAATCCACTTTGAGCCCGGCTCTCTCCGCTTCTATCGCCTCGGCAATATAGGCCTTCAGGACGGGCTCCAGCTTCTCGATCTCCCGAACGTCGGAGAACCGAATGACGCGTTCCGCCCGCGTGTTCGCCCCAGGCTTCTCCAGAATCCGATGGGGATCCTTCAACAAGGCCCCTTTGAAAAAACTAAGCACGGAGCAATCTTTCAAGGCGCTTACAATCACGACATTGCTATTCTGATACGTATAACAGGGAACGCCCCATTTCAATTCCTCGGCCAGCCCGCAGTCCAGCGCGATGGCCCTCAAGCGCTCCAATTCGTCCGGCCAATTGCGGACTTTGCATTCGGGAGTACCCCCCAAGGGACAACGCCCGCAACCCTCCGTGAAAAAGGGATCGACCTTAGGATTCCTTGCGCTATTCGGCATCCGGGAACACTCCTCTTCATCTATGTCGCGCCTACGGATGTTCGGTCCGAAGTCGGCCCTGCGGGCTGACGCCTCCGCTAAGCCTCTTATAAGAAGCCGCCTCTGGAATGGATGATCTGGCCGGTAATCCATTGGGAGTCGTCGCTTGCCAGAAAAGCGACCAGACGAGCCGCATCTTCCGGAACGCCGATCCGGCCCATCGGGAAGTGCGGCAGCAGGGCTTCCTTCACCTCTTCCGACATCCAGCCGGAATCGGTAGGACCGGGATCGACCGCGTTGACCGTAATGCGAAGCGGCGCCAATTCCGCGGCCAGCGACTCGGTAAATGCGGAGATGGCTCCTTTGGTCGCGGCATAGGCCAGATTGCCGGGCATGGGGCCTTTCCCTTGGCCGGAAGTGAGATTGATGATTCGTCCGCCGAACTCGCTGTCGGAGGAACGAACCTCTCTCTCGGCCTCGAGCCTGCGCGCGAATTCCGCGGACAACAGGAAGGTGCCTCTGATGTTCACGGCGCAATGGGCGTCGATGAGAGCCTCGTTCAGTTGGCGGAAATCGGCGGCAACGCTGTACGCAGCGTTATTAACGAGGATCGTCGGAAGACCGACCGCTCTCTGGACTTCGTCCAACAGGCGGGACGCGGACCCCGGTTCGGCGAGGTCCAAGCTCATGTGGGCGACTTGAACGCCCGACTGTCGGAGTTCTTCCGCGAACCATTCGGGCCAATTCTCATCCGCGTCGGTCGGATTCCACTCTTTATCGTAGTCGTGCAGGTGCGTGAAGAACAGGTCAGCGCCCTCGTTCGCCAACGCCCGGCCTATCGCGGCCCCGATTCTGCCTCGGCGGCTCGCGCCCGTGACGAGGGCAACTCTCCCTTGCAATCTGCTCAATTCTGGCAGCCCCCCGTTAAGAGTTTCGTCCTTCTATTTTGCATTATCAAAAGAACGCAGGGTGAAGTCAAGGAAGCGGCCCCTGTCTTGTCCCCCTGTCCCCCCATCAAGCATCCATCGACGGCGAGGGCGAGGGTACGGCTGCATCCTTCGAGGCGGATGACCCGGACGCCACCGGGCTTCGGCCGCGGGGACGGTCGGACATCAGCGCGAAGGGGATGCCCAGCAGCCGTCGCCTAAGGAGCCGATTCCTTCCGCTTCTCCTTCAAGGCTATCAAATCTTCTACGAAGAACCTTAGTAGATTGGGACGCCTTCTTACGGCAAGAGGGTGATAGGTGAAGCCGATGGGCGTACCCTGGAATTCATGCCAACGGCCTCGCAATTGTTTGACAGTGGCGTTCTCCTCTTCCGGGAACAGAGCTTCCGCTACGACATTGCCGAATCCGAACAAGACAAGCGGCCGCTTCTGCAAGATCTGCAATTGGAGATGCGGAAGGCATGCCGCTCTAGCCTCCGGCTTCTTATAGGCGCGCATCGGCCGGCATTTAAGCAAATAAGTGACATACACGTCGTTCGGAGCTATCCCCGCTTCCCTCATGCCGAGCTGGAGAGTCTCCCGGGTGCCGCACAAAAACGAATTTCCTTCCCGGTCCTCCCGGGCTCCGGGATTATCGAGAATCATCATAAGAGGGGCCTTCGGATTGCCTTCCCCCCAGATGACGCGAGTCCGCTGCTTGGATAGCTCGCAAAGCTCGCAATGCTCGATCCCTTCGGGCGCTTGTTCCTCAGGCAGAATGACAAAGGGCTGATCCATATGGGCGTTCCGCTGCTCCTTCATTCGCTCGCAATGAACTCCATTATGCCCATCCCTGACCCAAACTTGCCTTCGCTCGGGGGATGGCTCCCCGCGCCATGGATTTTGTCATATTTTTATCGATGAATGGTTCATTTGAGCTTCAAGAATATCGTACAACGCCAATTTATAATTGATTTTATCCATGTTGCGGTAGAGCTCTTTTATCTTGTTCTCAATCTCTTTTTTATGGTTGAGCATCATCCTTTTCCGCTCCGATATGGTGCCGTTGCCTTCTTGGAACAAACGCACATATTCCCGGATCTGTACGATCGGCATGCCGGTCGCCCGAAGCGCGGTAATAAAATGAACCCATTCAATGTCTTCCTTATCATAGAGGCGTTTCCCGCCTTCATCGCGTTTGACATAAGGAAGCAATCCTTCGCTCTCGTAGTACCGAAGGGTGGAAGCCGATATCCCCGTTATCTCGGCGACTTCTTTTATGCTTATCATGCTTATGTCCCCCGCTCTCGGCCATTAAAGTTAACTTTAACTCAGTTCCAATCCATATTCGCTTTGGAGCCGCATTCAAATCGTCGATAAAGAGCCGAGAGAACGGCTCCTCGAAGTTGAATTATCTTGAATCCCTATAAGAGAAGCTAATCCGATTATACCGAAATGACCAAAGAAAAAATACGCTTGACTTCAAGTCGACTTTAATAATTATGCTGTAAAAAGAATTCAATCTCATCGATAGGAGGAGTAAGGAAACCATGTGTACGACACACGCGCTAAGCGTTCCCAGTGCCGGAGTCCCTCTCGAAAAAACCGCGATCGAGCGGAGAGAATTGCGGCCGGATGACGTTCTAATCGATATCAAGTACAGCGGAATCTGCCATTCCGATATTCACAGCGCGTACGGCGAATGGGGCGGCGGAATATTCCCGATGGTTCCCGGCCATGAGATCGCCGGAATCGTGAAGGCCGTGGGCTCCGAGGTGACCCGATTCGCGGTTGGCGATCGCGTTGGCGTGGGATGCTTCGTAGACTCCTGTGGAGAGTGCGAATATTGCCTCAAGGGCGAGGAGCAGTATTGTACGAAAGGCGTCGTGCAAACCTATAATTCGTTGGACTACGACGGCAATCCGACGTACGGGGGATATAGCCAGAGCATCGTCGTTACGGAGAGATTCGTGGTCCGGATCCCGGACGCCCTGCCGCTGGATGCGGCAAGCCCGCTGCTGTGCGCAGGCATCACGACATATTCTCCGTTGAAGCGCTGGAACGCCGGTCCCGGCAAGAAGGTGGCCATCTTGGGGGTTGGAGGGCTCGGCCACCTCGCGATCCAATATGCGCACGCCCTGGGCGCCGAAGTTACGGTGTTGAGCCGCACCCTGGATAAGAGCAGCGAAGCTCTGGGCTTTGGCGCGGATCATTACTTCGCAACCAGCGATCCGGAGACGTTCGCGGCGCTGGCCGGCCGCTTCGACCTGATCTTAAATACCGTGTCCGCGAATCTCGATGTGGATGCGTATTTATCGCTTCTTCGCGTAGACGGTACGCTTGTCCATCTCGGCGCGCCGGGCACGCCCGATCAGTACAACGTATTCTCGCTGCTTATGGGACGCCGCAGCATAGCGGGGTCGCTCGTAGGCGGGATTCGAGAGACTCAGGAGATGCTCGACTTCTCGGCGGAACACGGCATTGCCCCCAAGATCGAAGTTATCGGAGCCGACCAAGTGAATGAAGCCTATGAGCGAGTTCTCCGCAGCGACGTGCGTTATCGATTCGTTATAGATGTATCCACCTTGTAAGTCCTCCCAGCGATCCTGCAGACGATGGCCCTTCCGCCAAGCGGCGGAGGGGCATTTGTCGCGAAGCACAAACGGAATTTGCCCCATCATTGGATAAATTTATACCCTGATTTGGTTTAAATTGACTATATAACAGGATCCGCACTCTCCATCGCATCCATATTCACATTCGAAGTCGGGGTTGGCCGCGGCTATTTTGTCGTTCCATCGGGACAGGAGGTGATGGATTGCTATCGACTTCACGCCTTTTGCAAGCGATTACAAATTGAGGAGAGGTGGCGTTGATTATGGCAAAGCGGGGAACGGTTATGCACAAAGCGAACATTGTTGCGCTGGCTGTCGGTCTGATCTTATCCATGTTCGCTTCCTTATCTGTCGCACCTCAGAAGGCGGAGGCGGCGTCCGCGTACAAGATCATCGGCTATTACCCGGCATGGGCCGCATACGGACGGAATTATCAAGTGGAAGACATGGACGTCTCCAAGGTTACCCACATCAATTATGCTTTCGCGGATATCTGTTGGAACGGCATCCACGGCAATCCGGATCCGGCCTCGCCGAATCCGCAAACCTGGAGCTGCCAGGACGAGGTCGGAACGATTAACGTGCCGAACGGAACGATCGTGCTGGGCGATCCGTGGATCGACGCGCAGAAGAGTCATGCGGGCGATACGTGGGATAAGCCGATCAAAGGCAATATCGGGGCGCTGATCAAGCTGAAGGCGGCGAACCCCCATCTCAAAACGATCATCTCCGTCGGCGGGTGGAGCTGGTCGAACCGGTTCTCGGACGTCACGGCTTCGGCGGCCACCCGCGAAACTTTCGCGAACTCGGCCGTCGATTTCCTGCGCAAGTACCAGTTCGACGGCGTCGACCTGGATTGGGAATATCCGGTCGCCGGGGGGCTGCCGGGCAACAGCTACCGGGCGGAGGATAAGCACAATTACACGCTGCTGCTCCAGACTATTCGCCAGAAGCTGGACGCGGCGGGGGCTGCGGACGGCAAGCAGTATCTCCTGACCATCGCTTCCGGGGCAAGCCCGCAGTATGCGAACAACACGGAGCTGAGTCAGATCGCCGCCATAGTAGATTGGATCAACATCATGACCTACGACTTTAACGGCGGGTGGCAAAATATAAGCGCGCACAACGCTCCGCTGTACTACGACCCGGCTGCGGGCGCCGCCGGCGTGCCGAACGCGGCGGCCTTTAACGACGATGCCGGCGTGCAGGGGCATCTGAATGCGGGAGTACCCGCAAGCAAGCTGGTCCTGGGCGTGCCGTTCTACGGACGCGGATGGAGCGGCTGCGCGCCGGCCGGCAACGGCCAATACCAGAGCTGCACGGGCATGCCCGCAGGGACGTGGGAAGCCGGCGTGTTCGACTTCAGCGACCTGCAGGCTCGTTTCATCAATCTTAACGGCTATACGCGCTATTGGAACGATACGGCGAAGGTTCCCTACTTGTACAATCCGTCGGGCGGCGTCTACATCACTTACGACGACGCGGAGTCCATCGGATACAAGGCCTCGTATATCAAGACGAAGAACCTGGCCGGGGCGATGTTCTGGGAGTTCAGCGGCGATCGCAACAAGACGCTGCTGAATAAGCTCGCGGGCGATTTGGCCTCCCCGGGAGGAGGAGACACGGCGCCTCCGTCCATCCCGGGCAACCTGCGCTCCACCGGCAAAACCGCGAATAGCGTATCGCTCGCCTGGGATGCTTCGACCGACAACGTCGGCGTCGCCGGCTATACGGTGAGCTACGGATCCTCCAACGTGAACGCGACTGGTACCAGCGCGACGATCGGCGGCTTGACCGCGAACACGAGCTACACCTTCACGGTGAAGGCGCGCGACGCGGCGGGCAACGTCTCGGCCGCCAGCGCGCCCCTCACGGTGACGACGAACGCGCCGGCCGGCGACACGACCGCGCCTTCGGCACCGACGAATCTCGCCGTGACGAGCAAAACCTCTTCGAGCGTCAGCCTGAGTTGGAGCGCCTCGACGGATAACGTCGGCGTCGCCGGCTATACGGTGAGCTACGGATCCTCTACCGCGAACGTGACCGGTACGAGCGCGACGATCGGCGGCTTGGCCGCGAACACGAGCTATACCTTCACGGTGAAGGCGTATGACGCGGCGGGCAACGTCTCGGCCGCCAGCGCGCCGCTCACGGCGACGACCGATCCCGGCTCGGGAGCGGCTGCCTGGGCGCCCAACGTCGCTTACAAGGTCGGCGATCTGGCGAGCTACGGCGGCAAGACGTACTCCTGTCTCCAAGCTCATACCTCACTGGTCGGATGGGAACCCCCGATCGTTCCGGCTTTGTGGACCTTGAAGTAAGCCCGCCCATCCGGTGATCCGTAACGTTACACCCTATAGGAGCACGCCCAACTGGGCGTACCCGCACAAGAGACAGTACCCCTCGCCCCTCGGGTACTGTCTCTTTACTGTCTCTTATCTCTTATCTCTTATCTCTTGTCTCTTGTCTCTTGATGTCAGCCAAGCGAATGATATTCGCTTAACAGCTGCCGCATTTTGTCCGCCGTGCCGTCTGGGCGGGGAACGTGGATGGACACCGTCAAATTGGAGTCGGCCGCATACTGGAACGTAACGAGATCGAAATTCAAGTTCCCGAGATTCGGACACCGCAGCGTCTTGGGAGCATCGATGGCGTCGACGACTTCATGGGAGTCCCAAAATTCCCGAAACTCGCTGCTGGCTTGGCACAACGCCTCGTACTGCTCGGACCACCAAGGGTCGTCGGCGTGGCGCGCATACCCGGCATGGAAATTCGCGGCGACCCGCCGCGCATGCGGCTCCCATTGGTCCCCCTTGATATAACGGAAACGGGGGGAAGTAAACGTCATCCAGACCAGGTTCCGCTCCCTATCGGACATAGCCGCGAGATCTCCGTTCAACGCGCAATAGGCCGCATTCCAGGCAATGATATTCATCCGCGCATCCATGGCATTCGACGGGGACAAGCCTTGGCTATCCAGAAAGCGTTGAAGCGCGGGCGTCGCCTCGGCGGGCAGCTTCGATTCGGTCAACGGGAGCTGCTTGCGGGCAAGATAATACAGATGCCTGCGTTCGGATTCATTCAACCGAAGCGCTTCCGCTATTCGATCGAGGACCTCGGCGGATACGTTGATAGGGCGCCCTTGTTCCAAGTAGGTATACCAGTCCAACCCCACATCCGCCAACAGAGCGACCTCCCCTCGGCGAAGTCCGGGCGTGCGCCTGCGTCCGGACTCCCGCAAGCCCGCTTCCCGAGGGGTCATTCGTTCCCGGCGCGTGCGCAAGAACCGGGACAATTCCGCATAACGATCCAATCCGTTCGACATGGCCTCCATGCCCTTCCCCTCCTATCCGCCGTTCGATGAACATGGGATTCCGAATCCTACGATAACCGGATCTCTTCCTAGCCTCGTCAGGCCTCTATACACTAGTCTATGTTCTCCTCAGGGAGAATAGCAAGAATGGACGCAGCGGCCGTAATCGGTCGAGGCCGTTTAGGTCCATTCGCAATCTAATGATCGAGGTGACGAAAATGAAAGTGGCGGCCATAGTCGGGAGCATTCGCCAGGATTCCTACAACCTGAAGATAGCCCGTTATATTCAGAACCGTTATAAGTCCCTTTTCCAGCTGGATATCTTGAACATTCGGGATCTCCCTTTTTACGATCAGGATATCGAATTCGCTCCTCCGCAGCCGGTTATCGACTTCAAGACGCAAGTCGCCGCTGCCGACGCCGTGTTGTGGGTCACTCCGGAGTATAATTCGACCATCCCCGGCGTATTGGCCAACGCGATCGACTGGTTATCCCGCGTGGACCGGGTCATGATCGGGAAGCCCTCATGGATCGTAGGATCCTCGATGGGATTGTTGGGCTCGGTCAAAGCGCAGGGGCATCTGCGAGACGTTCTGTTCTCTTCCGGCATCTCCTCGCCGCTGCTGCCCGGCAACGAAGTGTATATCGGCCTCGTTCACGAGAAGATCGACGAGAAGGGCGAGCTGACGGACGAGCCTACGATCAAGTACCTGGATCTTGTAGCCGATAACTTCGTGACATGGATGAAGGAAGTCGGGAAGCTTGGAGGGAAGGCGAATGTTTGAGCATATCGTTCTCTTGAAGCTCAAGTCCGACGTCCCTGCTGATCGACAAGAAGAGGCGGTGAAGCTCGCGCAAGCCTTCAAGGGCGCGATTCCGGGGATCGTCGATTTAAGCGCCGGGATCAACGTTACGGAGGAAGCAGAGCATATGCAGGGGTATACGTTGGGCATTCGAGTTACTTTCGAGAATCGGCAGGCCTGCCGGGACTATATTCAGCATCCCCTGAATCAGAATTTACTGCAATCCATCGGCCCCTTGGTCGAAGGGATCGTAGTCATGGACTACCCGATAGCTTAAAAAGAAACGCAGGCCAAAGCTGGGAACCGCGCAGCTTTGGCCTGCTTTTTTCGGCCGTTAGGGCAGCTTGCTGAATTGGCTCTCTTGGGCATCGACCAACGCCAGCTTGTAATTGAGCTTTTCCAGCGTTTTGATCAGTCTTGCGATTTGATCTTCCACTTTGTTTTTCTGGACGACCAGCATCGTCCTCCTTAGGGGCAGCGTCTGTTCTCCGCTCTTGTACAGCTCCACGTATTGTTTAATCTCCGCCAGAGGCAGGCCTGTCGAACGAAGGGCCTGCACCGTATCCACGCAGTCGATATAGTGCTCGTTGAATATGCGCACCCCGTTCGCATCCCGGTCGGGGATCGGGAGCACCCCTTCCTTCTCGTAGAATCGCAAGGTATGCGGGCTAGCTCCCGTTCTCTCCGCGACTTCCTTCATCGTATACGCCATTCGCGCGTTCACCGCCTATGGAGGGCTAGAGTTACTCTAACTTATTTTACGACTCGAGCCGGCTTGTCGTCCATGAATCCTCTTGCCTATTAGAGGCCCGCCCGGCATTTGACTTAGAGCGACTTCAACACGGTAATCTAAACGGGAAGCCGCAATATGGATAACGAGGAGGATGTCTCATGGCCAAGACGGTGTTGATCACCGGATGTTCTACCGGATTGGGGAATACGACAGCCAGGAAGTTTGCTGGCGAAGGATGGAATGTGGTTGCGACGATGCGGAAGCCGGACCCGCGGTTGGCGGAGGAGAATCCCGAACGAATCTCCGTTACGGAGCTCGACGTGACCGAGCCGGCCACGATCGAGGCGGCGATCGCCGCAGGAATCGAACGATTCGGCCGGATCGACGCCGTCGTGAACAACGCCGGAGTCAGCATTCTATCGATATTCGAAGCCACGCCCATGGAGGCGATCCGCGGGGTCTTCGAGACCAATGTCTTCGGCGTCATGAACGTCATCCGGGCGGTTACCCCTTATTTCCGCGAACAAGGCGGCGGAACCATCGTCAATATCACTTCGAACGTGGGCTTCGTATCCAACCCGCTCCTAACGGTCTATGTCGCGACCAAGCATGCGGTCGAGGGGCTGTCGGAATCCCTGTCGTACGAGCTGGAGTCGCAAAATATATCCGTGAAGCTGGTGGAGCCCGGAGCCATGCGAACCACGAACTTCGCGTCGAACACCATGGCCGCCGCGCAAAACGTATCCATTCCGGAATCGTACAAGTCCTACTTCGATCATATGATGAACGCCATGATGAACTACCCGTTCGAGAACGCGGACGAGAATCAGGTGGCGGATCAGATTTACGCCGCTGCGTGCGATCCGTCGGATCGGCTGCGCTATCTCGCGGGTCCGGACGCGGAAGAGACGGCGAAGCTGAGATGGTCCGGGTCGGAAGAGACCTACATGGCGGCCATGCGGGACCTGTTGGGGCAGACGGCGTGGCGCAATAGCCGCAATAGCCGGAGCTGATCTTCGAAGGCGATTACGACTCTGTTCGCGAAGGAAGGTTGGAGAATGGAAGATAGAGTACACCCGGAACTTAGAAGTTTGTTCTCCGTTCTGCCGGAGGTCGCATACACTCGGGAAAATTTAGCGGATCTACGGAGAGAGATGCGTGAATTCGCGGTCGGCGCGGCGGCATCGCTGCCCGTTAACGATGGCGTTCTGATCTCGGAGAGGCAGATTCCGGGCGCGCCGGGCGACCCGGACGTCCGGATCAAGATTTACCGACCTAGAGCGGGCAACGGGCCTCTGCCAGGCCTCTTATATATTCACGGCGGCGGCTATATTCTCGGCTCGGCGGATATGATGGACCCTGCCTTGCAGCAGCTGGTATCGGAACTCGAATGCGTGATCGTGTCCGTGGATTACCGGCTGGCTCCGGAGCATCCTTATCCCGCTCCGCTTGAAGATTGCTATGCCGCCCTCCAATGGTTCTCCGACAACGCGGAAGAACTGGGAAGCGACTCTTCCCGAATCGCGGTAATGGGACCCAGCGCCGGAGGCGGATTAACGGCTGCCTTATCGCTGCTGGCCAGAGACCGGAACGGCCCTTCTATCCGGTTCCAAATGCCGCTCTATCCGATGCTGGACGACCGAGGCTTAACCAAGTCCAGCCGCGAGATTACGGATGACCGGGTATGGAACCAAGCGAAGAACCGGCTGGCATGGGAACTGTATCTGGGGACGAACGAAGAAGCCACTCCCTATGCCGCTCCGGCGCGCGCGACCGATCTGTCGGGACTCCCTCCCGCCTACACGTGCGTCGGCGACCTGGACCCTTTCCGCGACGAGACCATCGATTACGTGTTAAGACTCTCGCAGGCCGGCGTTCCGACGGAATTCCATCTGTACCCCGGCTGCTTCCACGGCTTCGAGGAATACTTGCCGTCCGCCGAGATCAGCCAGAGAGTGATAAAGGAATACCGGGCGGCTCTGCAACGCGCCTTCAGCCAATGACCGTTACCGCCCCGCCGCCTGTCCGCGCATAAGGAAGAGGGAGCCAGCCCCGGCCGGCTCCCTTTAATCATCCAGCAGACGGCCATTATCGTTCCATTGACCGTACATTTTATTTTCTCTCGTGTTCGATATGAACTTGTCTAATCTGCTCTTGAATAATTCCGGCTGATTTTTAACGCTCTGTATGGTGTCGATCCGAACTCTCTTATAAAGGTCTGGAAACGCCATAAAATTCGCATAGGCTTGTTTATCCTCTTTTAGCCGTCGCTCAATCTCCTTATCGATCTGAAAAGAATCCGGATTCATGTCGGGGAGAACCCTTCTCCCTTCCTCGCTCATGAGCCCTAGCCTGTCGAGGCGGCGGACGCGTTCTTTATTCAACTCCGTCCATGAACTGTTTTTGCCTCTGGGAGACAGTCTCTGAGCCAGCTCCGTCTCCGACAGTTTCTTTTTGACGCCGTCAATCCATCCGAAGCACAACGCTTCCTCTACCGCGTCCAAGTATAACAGCCGATCCGGTTCGGGCTTCATACGGACCAAGACCCAGCAGAACTTGGCGGTCTTCCCGTTCTCCTGCAGCCAAGCCCTTAACTCTCCTCTCGATTTAACGGGAAGTAAATTTTCCATTTCCATCATGAATATCCATTGTCCTCTCCAGTTCGATCGTATCTCCCGACAAGGGATTTGGAGGTTGCTGCTTTTAGCATGATCAGCAAGAACGCAAGCCATAACAGGATGATACCGCTCCAGATAAATCGATGCGCGCCCAACTGGGCCATAAACCAGCCCCCGATCGAGGTTCCTGCCGTAATGCCAATATTCGAAAAGGAAACAAACAAACTGTTCCCGAATTCGGGAGCTTCTCGGGCATCCGTCATCAACAAGGCTTGACTGAGAATAAGTCCCCCGGAGTGTACGGCTCCCCACACGAATACGATGACCGCCATCGGCCAAAAGGAAGAACCCCAATAATAAGCGAATAAGTAAACAGCCGCATAGACGAGCGGAAACAGGATGACGGTTCGGGTCATGTTCGCGTTCGCAAAGAATCCGAACAGAAAGTTCCCTGCAATCATGGTGACGCCGAAGACCATCAACATGAGGCTAATCCACGTACCGTTCATATGGGTGACTTCTCCGAGATATTCGGCGAAGTAGCTATAAACGGAACTCATAGCCGTAAAGATCGTCGCAACGATCAGGATCGTTAACCACAATTGAGGCTTGCGCAATAGACCGAGCTGCTTGCCGAAAGTCATTCGTTCCTTAACGGGCATAGAAGGAAGCCGGACAATAATTCCTATGAAGGCGGCCAAACTGACGATAGCTCCGAACAGGAAGGCAGCGCTCAGAGAGATTTTCGCGGCGAGATACGATGTAATCGGCACGCCGAAAGCGAAGCCGACCGTGATCCCGGCCATCACTTGGGTGACCGCTCGGCCGCTTCTCTCGGGAGGAACGAGGCTGGCGGCGGCCGCGAACGCAATCGAGAAAAAGAGGGGATGAAACAACGCGGGAATGATCCGGAAAGCCAGCATCGCTGCGAACTCGGTCGTATACGCGTACACCATATTCGAGATGGCGAACATAAGGATAGCGGCCAGCAAAACCGCTTTACGATTCAGGCCGGAAGCGAGCAAGGTCAGGAATGGGCCTGACACGGCCACGATTAAAGCAAATACGCTTACCAGGTACCCGGCCTGCGAAGGCGTTATGTCAAATTGTTGAGAGACTTGGGGAAGAACGCCGATGATGCCCATCTCGGTTGTAATAATGCCGAATACGCCTAGCGCCAGGAAAAAGAGAAACGAAGAGCGGGTTTTTACCATAATAGCGACTCCCTTGGTCTGCGTAAAGGTGAATTAAAAAAATGGTCTCCAGTTTCAAGACCATTTTTTAATGGGTTACCGTTTATTGGAGATCACTTGATCCAGGAACTTATCCGCGTCGCTATTGAACTTCCAGGCAACGCCGAATTTATCGACCAACATTCCGAAGCAAGAAGACCAAGGCGCTTCGGATAACGGCATGATCACATGACCGCCTGCGGACAAATTAGAGAAGTAACTCTGCAGCGCCTGCTTATCCTCGATAACGATACTAATCAGGATATGGTTGCCTTTAACCAGCTCGCCCGTTACGCTCTTCATCGAAGGCAGAATGTCCGACATCATGATTTTCCCGCCTGCGAATTCGATGGAAGACTCCATGATCATATCGAGCTCGTTGTCCGGCAGCGGGTAGTTCGGATCTTGCGGGATATCCCCGAATTTCACTTGCTTGACTTCGGTCGCGTTCAAAGCCTCCGCATAAAATCCGATCGCTTGTTCCGCATTTCCATCAAAGTTTAAATAGGCAATAGCCGCCATCAGTCATACCTCCTTCATGTGATAAATGAAGTATAATGGATAAGAGGTGACACCTGTATGTCACCATTCAATCATGAATTTCGCAAAAAGGAGGGGAAGTATGGAAAAGATCGAGAGGTTAATATCCATCATCATGATCTTGTTGAAAAAGGATGTCGTATCCACAACGGAATTCACGCAATTATTCAACGTCTCCAAAAGAACGATTCTTCGCGATATGGAGACGCTGAGCTTGTCCAACATCCCCATCTATTCGGTCAGCGGAATTCATGGCGGCTACGCTATTATGGACGAATACAAGGTGGATAAACGTCTTCTGACTAGCTCCGACTTGGAGAACATCTTGGCGGCGCTCGGCGGATTGGAGCAAATTCTGCTTAGCGAAGAGGTTGAATTGACGATCAAAAAAATAGAGGCAATGGTGAGCCCATTGTCTCCGAAAGGTTCCATCCAAGTGTCGTTCTATGATTGGGAGGGTCGTTCTGACATTCTTCAAACCTTGAAGAGGTGCCAGGAGGCTATATTAGCGAGAAGAATCCTATCCTTCGATTACATCGATAAAAACGGCGCGAAAACGAATCGAAGGGTCGAGCCTTACCAGCTTCATTTCAGCGAGACGAGTTGGTATTTAAGAGGATACTGTCTGCATCGCATGAGGTACAGAACCTTTAAGTTATCCCGGATGGATGATCTTCATGTGGATGACAAGACATTTGTCCCCAGAGAGGATTTATTGGAGCAAGAACATGAAGCCAGCTATCAGCCGGAACTGGTCGCCGTCAAAGCGTTGATCTCGCCCGCCGTAAAGGATCGGTTCATTGAAAGGTACGGTCGCAAGAGTATCGAACCCTACGGTTCCGAACTGTTCCTGGCCACGATCCATGTTCCTCAGAACGGCATCGGATTTCAATTTCTGGCAAGCTTCGGGACGAATCTCGAAGTCGTGGAGCCCCAATCCTATGTAGAACAATTCCGGGATTATTTGCTTGCGATGGTGGCAAAATATACGCCTGAAGGTAAGACGTGAAGGATGAAAGGACGCATTACGGAACAATCTCGAAAACGGAGCCTTGGTTCCGATCCGCCACCTTCATCGAACCATTCACCCCTAAATAAAGTCTGGTTTGATCCAGATTCGTTCCCAAACTAACATAATAAGCCGATTGCGCTCCAAAATCATAGTCGATCTCGATCACGCTATAGTCGCTTGGCCTGCATTCCGTTTGCGCTCGGGTATAAGCCAGAACCCCTCTTACCGGTGGTTGAGAGCCTTGCCGGGCCACATCGGTGAAGACAACGCTTCCCCTTAAATCGGGGATTTCATTCCCCATGTAGCACTGGACTCCCGTAAGCGCAGTTCCGCCGAATTTATCGGGCCTCGGATCTTGATGGAAATAACTCGTTAAAGGCGGAAGACGCCTTGCCGAAGCGATTACGGCATCGTCGTAATAAGCCATGGTCTTCTCGTCCAAAGCCGGATTGGCCGGGCAGCCCCTCAGGATCGAAGTAGGAAAAGCACCCTCCCATCCTCGCCAGCCAAAATGAATAAATCCTTCCTGGTCAAGTTCGGCATTCCTTAAAGAGGCTTGGACAAGCTGAGTAACCGGTATCGGCTTATAATGAACGAAGGAATAAATCGACTCGACCAAATCCTGTCCGACGATTCCCGCATATTTCAGATACCGATCATAAAGCCGTTGGTAGGCGATGCCCGGAATATTGCGAACCCCTTTGGCGATTACCGTAAGCGTCTCCTGAATAGGCGCGGGAAGTTCATCGAAACGCGTCACTACGGGCGGATTCGGAATCGATGTGTTTTTATGGACGTCGATTTCAATAATCTTCCCGGCTATCTCCCTGTCATCCTGGCTTAAGTTAAAGGGATCGTAGCCGGAGCCGCCATCTCCGGTCGTCAAGACGAGTTTGCCCGTCTCGGGGGAGAAGGTTAAGCTGTTGACCCCATTATGATTGAGAAAGGGTCTTCTTAAGTTCAGCAAGGTCCGCCCTTTCCGAAATTGACCATTCGGCTGCAAGATCCATTCTTCGACCGTATCGATATGATCGTAATTCGATTCTCTATTTATCCACTTGAGGTTCAAGGTATCGGGATTACAGGGGTCGGGCTTAAAGGATTCCGGAGGAGCGCCCGGCATGGCGCCCGGGCCTTGCGTTCCGGCTGCCGAATAATGAAGGTAGAAGTAACCGTTGTAATAAAAATAGGGATGGAACGCTAACCCTAACAATCCCCGTTCGTCATATCCTCCGGAAGAGCCGCCCAGCTTGAGGATTCGCGAGCTCATATCCAAGAAAGTCCATAACGCTCCGTCTCGTACGCATAGAATCTCTCCCACCTGGGTTGCGATAAATAAGCTCTCCGTCGAGTCGCCCGGAAGGACAGCCGTTTTCAATACAGTGGGCATATGGATCCTGCTTACAACGGGCCGCAAACGAACCTTCACTTTGCTCAACGACCGCCTGCCTCCCTCCACTTGTCTCCTTCCTTAGGGATATGATACGAACGGTTCCATTAGTACCGAAGTTCGGATTAGCGTGAAGGCAAACTTTTTTTATGTCTAACAAACTTTTTGTTTGAATGCGGCTGCGCTTATGGTAGACTCATCTCGTGAACCGTTGCAGAAGGAGGCAAGGCGGATGGAGTCGGTAACGGATGAGATGGAGTTTCTGCGAGACATGGTCCGGGCGCTGGCCGCCCAATTCGGCTCGAACTGCGAGGTGGTGCTGCACGATCTGCGGCGTCCGTACGACAGCACGATCGTAGCGATCGAGAACGGGCACGTGACCGGCCGCAAGGTCGGGGACCCGGGCACGAATCTGGGGCTGGAGATTCTGCGCGGCACGGAGCAGGACGGCAACAAGTTCAATTACTTGACCCAGACGAAGGATGGCCGCATGCTGCGCTCTACCTCCGTCTATATGAAGAACAAGAACGGCGAGACGATCGGCGCGTTGTGCATCAACTTCGACATTACGGACCTGATGGTCGCGGAGAAGACGCTGCAATCGCTCACGCTGACCGGTCAAGCGAGTCCGGTGAAGGAGTCGTTCGTGAGCAATGTGAGCGATCTGTTGGACGCGCTGCTTCAGGAGGCGCAGGAGCAGATCGGCAAACCCGTGGCGCTGATGCAGAAGGAAGACAAGAGGCGAATGGTCGAGCTGCTGGATCGCAAAGGGGCGCTGCTGGTGAAGAAGGGCGGCGAGAGAATCTGCCAGTTCCTCAACATCTCGAAGTACACGCTGTACAGCTATCTGGAAGAGATCAAGAGCGGTTCCGGCGCCGAGGGGCGATAGACAGGCGAGCGGGACTCGGGCAGTTCTACTATCGGAAAAAGGGGCTTGGTGCGATTGACTTCGGAATCCTCGGAAGCATGGGACGCGATCGAGACGCCGTGCGTCGTGATCGATATGGACCGCCTGGAGCGAAATCTCGCGCGGATGGCGGAGACGGCGCGCCTGCATCAGGTGAAGCTGCGGCCGCATACGAAGACGCATAAGCTGCCGCGCATAGCCGAGCTGCAGCTCGCGGCCGGCGCCGCCGGCATCACCGTGGCGAAGGTGTCGGAGGCGGAAGTGATGGCGCAGCACGGATTAAGCGATATCTTCATCGCTTACCCGCTCATTCGGGAGAGCAAGATCGAGCGAGCCGTCCGCTTGAACGAGCGCATCGGGCTCATCCTGGGCGTCGACAGCCTGGAGGGCGCGAGGCGGCTGTCGGAGGCGGCAGGCCGGCACGGCCAAGTTCTGCAGGTCCGGCTCGAGGTCGACACCGGGCTTCGCCGGACCGGGGTGCTCTATGACGACGCCGCAGCGCTCGCGCATCAGGTGCACGCCCTGCCCCATCTGCGGCTGACGGGCCTCTACACGTTCCGCGGCGCCGTGCTCGGCGGCCAGCCAACGATCGACCTCGAGGCGGCGGGCCGCGAGGAGGGAACGCTCATGGCCAAGCTGGCCGAGCGGCTTCGCGCCGAGGGGCTGCCGATCGAGGACGTGAGCGTCGGCTCGACGCCGACATCCGCCTATGCCGCGGCCGTGCCGGGCGTGACGGAGATTCGGCCCGGCACGTACGTGTTCCAGGACGCGATGCAGGCGAAGCTCGGCGTGTGCGCGCTCGACGATTGCGCCGGGACCGTGCACGTTACGGTCGTGAGCCGCCCGTCGCCGGAGCTCGCCGTCATCGACGGCGGCAGCAAGACGTTCGCGACCGACGTGCAGCCGGGCACGGAGCCGCTCGGGCTCGTCGGCTTCGGCCGTATCCTCGGGCTGGACGACGCCGTGCTGGAACGGATGTCGGAGGAGCACGGCATGCTGCGGCTCGGCCCTGCCGCGCAGGCGGCGAACCCGCAGGTGGGGGACCGGCTGGCGATTATCCCCAACCATATTTGCAGCACGGTGAACCTGCACAATACGGTCGTGCTGGCGCGTGCGGCGTCCGGGGCTAGCATAGGGCTGCTGGACGCGCCCAAGCTGAATCTGGAGCGGGTACCGGTGCCCTGCCGCGGGATGCTGGAGTAGCCCGGCGAAGATCCCTTGATCCGGCGCAGCGCTGCTGCCGCCATCGCCATTGCCATTGCATGAATCTAACCTTAGGAGGTGCCCGCTATGGCACGAATCGAAAAGCGTATCGAAGAGCTCGGTCTCGTACTGCCCCCGTCCCCTGTACCCAAGTTTACGTATATCCCTTGCAGCCGGACCGGCAACCTGATCTATCTGTCCGGGCAAGATTGCCGCGACGCGACAGGCACTCTGATCTACGAAGGGAAGCTCGGCCGCGAGCTGACCATTGAGCAAGGCCAGGAGGCCGCCCGCCAGACGATCCTCAATTGCATCGCCGTCATGAAGGGATACCTCGGCGACCTCGACCGGGTCGTGCGCATCGTCAAGGTGCTCGGCTTCGTCAACAGCGCACCGGGCTTCGCCGACCAGCCGTTCGTCATGAACGGCGCGTCCGACCTGCTCGTCGACATCTTCGGCGAGAACGGCAAGCACGCCCGCTCCGCGATCGGGACGAGCGAGCTGCCGTTCCATACGCCGGTGGAGATCGAGCTGATCGCCGAGATCCGCGACTGACCTCCCGCCCGCTCAAAGAGAAACCGCCTCTACATCAGAGGCGGTTTTGTGCGATCCTTTTACCATTGTTTAGGTGGGGTGAGCTAATGAGAAAAAAACTGCAAATTTACATTTCGTCTACTTACTACGATCTTATAGAGGAAAGACATACCGCTGTCGAAGCCATCCTTCAAGCCGGTCATATCCCTGCCGGAGTCGAGCAATCTTTCAGGGAAAGCCCTATGAAAATAAGGAAGAGATGGATCGACGATTCCGATGTATATATCCTGATTCTCGGAGGATTCTATGGCTTGACGCTTCCCGATGATGAATCCAAGAGCTATACGCATTGGGAATACGAGTATGCCGGAGAGGCGGGCAAACCCCGATTTGCTTTTGTCGTCACGGAGAAAGCTTTGAGACTGAAGCCGTACGACTTCACCGCAATCGAACACTATCAGGAATTCCAGGAGTTTAAGCAATCGGTCATGGAACAAGTCCCTATCTATTATGTGGAAGACTTACGGCACATTAAGATGGTCCTTCGCGACCAATTGCCGGTATATGCGGCAAGAGACGATCTGTATGGCTGGATCTCCGGCAAGGAGATCCCCGACGTCCGGGAGCTGTTGGAGGAGAATGCCCGATTGAAGGCGGAGTTGGAAAAAAAGCAATGAAGGAGGGCTGGCGCAAAACCAGCCCCAACATACTCAATCGAACCTTCTCATTGCTTCGGAAACCCCCTTCCTAATAAAGAGGACACCCTCTGTGGAGAGGGCGTCCGGATCGATTCGCCGCTTATTGCCGCGGAGCCATGTTGTTGTAGATGTTCGTCGCGTTCACCTTGCCCGTGCCGACGTCATCGGTCGTGAAGCCGGACACGATGTTGCCGACCTTGAACTCCTTCTGCAGCAGCTCCTCCGAAGGCTCGGCGGCCGTCGGGCCGTCGATGCCCATCTTCGTCTCCGGCGTCACCGTGACCCACAGATCGCCTACCTTGAAGCTCTTGCCATCCTCGCTCACTTCGGAGATGACGCCGTCGATGTTGACGGCAGCCTTGCCCTTAACCGCGGGCTTCGCTTCGCCGTCCTTCTCCGGCGCGATGAGGTTGTAGATCGCATCGGCCGTTACCCGGCCGGTGCTGACGTCCTGGGAGGTGTAGCCGGACACGATGTCGCCGACCTGGAAGTTCTTCCGCAGCAGCTCTTCGGATGGCTTCGCCGCCGTCGGCTCGCTGCTGCCCAGCTTCGTTTGATCCGTGACCTCCACCCACAGGTCGCCCACCTTGAAGCTCTTGCCGTCCGCGCTCACCTCGGAGATGACGCCGTCGATATTGACCGCTACCTTGCCCATGATCGGAGGCTTCGCCGTCGCGGCAGCCGAGGGCTGGGACGAAGGCGTCGTCGCCGGAGAACTCGGATTCAGCGCGAGAATGCCTGCCGCGAGCACCGCGCATGCCGCGAGGCCGGCCGTCCAACCCATTGCTTTTCTCTTCTTCGTCAATTCCATGTTCATCCGCTCCTTATGATTCATCAGTTTGGTATAGGTCGCTTCCTGGAAATCCTCGCTGGTCTTCAAATGGGACATCGCGGACTTATAAACAGATTTCTTCATCCTCCATGCCTCCAATCTTCTCCTTCAGGAGCGCGCGCCCTCTCGCCAGCCATGTCCCCACCGTGGCGGGTTTGGCTTCAAGGATCGTCGCGATCTCCTGGATGGAATAGCCTTCGTAATAGTGCAGATGGATCGGAATCCGGTACTTCTTGTCCAAGGCCAGAACGGCTTGCAGAACGTCGCTCTCTTCCTTCGGGAGGTAGCTCAGGTCGTCGGGAACCGGGTTGCGGCTTCGGAACCATCCGGCCTTCAGTCTATTTTTGCTTTTATTAATGGTCGTTCGAATAAGCCACGCTTTCTCGTGCTCGCCGTTCTCGAATACGGGGCGCTTCTGCAGATACGCGAGGAAGACGTCCTGCGCGACCTCTTCCGCATCCGCCGTGTTCTTCAGGTAGGCGAAGGCGATCTTGATCAAGCTTTGCGAATAAAGACCCAAGGCCCGTCGCACAGATTCATTGAGCTCGAATGAATTGTACACCTCAGTACCTCCTTTCACCTTCAATACAACCGAGCGCTCGATTATTTTTCATAGGGGGCGATTTTTTTTGAGAAAATAATCTCCGCTTGCTCTAGACGAGCCGAGACCCGCCAAGGAATGCAGCCTTTCGGCAGTAAAAAAATCCCGCCTCTTGAAGAGACGGGATTTCCGCAGGTTCACGCACGCCAAATTTTGCTCTATATTCTCATCAAACCAGGTGCCGCGGCCCCCGAAGCAACAACGCCGATCCCCAATCGATTATTTCAAATCGCTATCCTTGTCTCCAGAAACTCAAGATACTTGGGGTCGTCTTCCATAAAGATCGCAATCCCGGCACCCATGTAAGCCCGGGTCAGCTCGTCTGCCGCTTGATCAAGGCGTTCCTGCTCGTAATACAATTGCCCTAGCCGAAGATGAATGTAGGGATTCCCCAACCCCTTCGGACACTGGGCTGCATTATAGAAACACTTGAAGGCCTTATCGTAATTCTTCATTTGAAAATGGACATCCCCAACAGCCGCATAGATCCACGTCGCGGCTTCCCATTCTCGATGATTCTCCGGCAACAATCGGAGGGCCGCGACATATTTATTCTTGCTCTCCTCAAGATGGCCTGCTCTTGCCAGATCATCGCCTTGCTTACACAGCGCGGAAATTTCGGCATGGGTGGAATCCGGAAGTTGCACCGTCGTCTCTCCTATCCTATTGTTTTCTGACTTTCATCAAAAATAATCGCGCCTGGGGATTCTTTCGGCGAAGACTCTACGGCAAAGTCCGGGGTGGCTTTGTTGGAGAAGGCGGCTTCCAGGCTAGCAGAATTCCGGCGTCACCGCAGCATTTGCTTACGCCCTCCATATCATCTCTTCCAACCTCCCAAAGCCACAAATCATTGCCGATTTTCCTTAGGGAGCCGCGGCCCTGTTCTTGGACAATCCATTCTCCAAGCGTCATGCCTTGAATGTCGATATGAAGATGGTTATCGTTTAGCATATTGCAGGGATAAACCATTCTCAGCATATCCCCCCTATAACGAACCTTCCCTTTGAATCTCCCGGGAGTTTCTTTGTTAAAAATCCTTGCATCCTCATAGGGGAACAATTTGATCAGATTCTCGCCCGCCGCATAGTAAAAAGCATTTGCCACTTTCGGGGCAGCATACACGATTCCATACGGACAGCTGATTCTCTTCGATACATCTTCCACAAAGCCGATGAAATTTTCATATATGTCGTCAATAGGTACAGCACACTGGGCATCCATGTGATGAAAGCCGCTAAACTCGTCGGTCATGTACCCAAAAGATGCAAACCAAGGGGAATAGCCATTCTGTTCGTTATATAATCGAAATGCCGTAACTTCTTTAGAGATTATTTTCCTTTTGAGTTCGGAGAGCGAGGTTTCTATCCAATCAACATAGAGTCCATCCTCCTCATTCTTGTATGTATAATACCCGGCAGATGTAACCCTTGCGCCGATAGCATCAAAGAACGACTCGCCAGCCTTGCAAGCCTCCATTGGAGTGACTTCGCTAGTGTCATACATGGCCAAGCCCGTACACATCTATCTCACCTCTATGCCGCGGATAAGGACCGTACTTCGAATGCAGCCTTCGCAGCCGCTTCGATTTTTGATTGCAGCCTTGAAAATCCATGAAAATCCATTTTCACTTCTTTGCCTTCCTTTCGTTCAAAAACCCGGGATGGCCCTTCGTTCATTCTGCCCTAGATCGCGATCTATCGAAATCCTGCAAATTAACCATTTTATTGGGCTTCGCTTTGGGTTGTGCTTGGGTGTGTTGACATAAAATCAAAGGAAATATACAATAACGATGCAAGCAAGCACTTGCATGGAAGGGTGGCTTATGAACGACGCTTACCGCACTAGCGATAAAATATTGATGACGGCGATCGATCTCATGTCCGAGAAAGGTTACGACGCGACGACAACCAAAGAAATCGCCGCCGCGGCCGGAGTGAACGAAGTCACGCTGTTTCGGCATTTCGGCTCGAAGCAGAAGCTGCTCGAGACGGCATTCGAGCGTTATTCCTATGAGGAAGAGATGACGGAGGTATTTCAAGAATCGCTGCAATGGGAGCTGTACGAGGATCTTCTCCTCATCAGCCGGACCTACCATAAGATCATGAATCGGAACCGCAAATTGCTGTATATGGCTCTGAAAGGCAGCAGCAAAGAAATTTATCAGAAAGCCGGGCGCCTTCCCCAGCATTTAAGAACGCTTCTGACCCGGTACTTCGCGGTTATGATGGACAAGAAGAAGCTGTCGACGCCCCATCTGGAGATGACCGTCTTCTCCTTTATGGCCATGAATTACGGCGCTTTTTTCTCCGCCGATGACGGCAAGGAAGCTCTTCCCGAACAAACCTTGGATGAGTTTATCGAAGAAAGCGTCCGATTATTCGCTAGGGCTCTAACCCCCTAGCTCTTTTATTGCCCTATCTGCAAGTAAGTACTTGCATTACAAATCGACTGCCGAACGGAGGAATTCCCATGAAGCACACCAACAAAACGATGGTCTTAATCGCCCTCATCATCGGCATGATCTTCGCCGGACTGGATGAGACGGCGGTCTCGACGGCCATGCCCGCGATTATCCGGGACCTGCAAGACATGACGCTGTACGGCTGGGTAGCCGGCATCTACCTGCTGACGATGAGCGCCTCCATGCCCATCCTTGGCAAGCTGTCGGATCTCTTCGGGCGCAAACGGCTTTATCTGATCAGTATCGCTCTCTTCATTCTCGGCTCTCTGGCGAGCGCCCTCGCTCCAACGATGGAATTCTTGCTTCTAGGCCGCGGCATTCAAGGGGTCGGCGCAGGCGGTCTGATGCCGCTGGCCATGGTCATTTTCGGAACGAGCTTTACGTTAGAGCAGCGCGTCAAGCTGCAGGGGCTGTTCGGCATCCTGATGCTTCTGCCCCAGTTGGTCGGTCCCATGATCGGCGGCTATATGGCGGACCATCTAAGCTGGCACTGGGTGTTCCTGATCAATCTTCCCGTCAGCTCGCTGGCCGCTCTTCTGATGTTCCTGGGACTGCGTGAAGAGAACCGCCGCGAACCGCGGCGTTCGGTGGATTACGCCGGAGCGCTGACTCTGGTGGGGGCCATCCTGTGCCTGCTGCTGGCTCCCGTGCTCATCGAGAACATGGGCCTAGCTTGGACCTCTCCGCCGGTGCTGGCGCTGCTCGGAGCTTCCGGCGTCCTGCTGGGTCTGTTCCTCCTCGTCGAACGCCGGGCCGCCGAACCCCTCATTCCCCCGCGCCTCTTGCGGAACCGCAACATCGTGGTCATGGCCCTCCTGATGTTCACGGCAATGTGCGGCTTGATGGGAGCGGCGTCCTCCTTCCCGTATTATGCCCAGATCGCCATGGGCTTCTCGGCTGCCGTATCCGGCTACTTCACGCTGATGCTGATGGCGGGCGCCCTCCCGTTCAGACTGGCGTTCGGCTTCCTAATGGCGCGCATGCCCTATCGTACGCTGTTCAGCGCTTCGTTCCTGTTCCCGGTCGCGGGACTGTTGATGGCCCTTCGAATCCATCCGGGCCAGAGCTTCTTCTACCCCGCCCTCTGCTTCTTCGTCATGGGCATCGGCACAGGAAGCCTGATGGCCGGGGATACTCTGCTCATTCAGGAATCCGCGGAGGAAGCGGATCGGGGCGTCGCGCAATCCGCCGTGCAGCTATTCCAGACCGCGGGCGCCAGCATCGGCATGAGCATGTTCGGAAGTCTCCTCGCCGGGCGGCTGAACGGCGGCTTGGGGCCCGAGCTTGGGGAGAAGAATGCGACTGTCTTGACGAACGCCTTCCATCATCAGTTCGGGCTGGCTCTTGCGTTCGCCATCGCCGCCGTCATCATCTGCTTCTTCTTCGGCAAGGGCGTCCTGGTCTCGCAGGCTCCGGCCGATCGCAATCCCGTAACCGGTTCGCCGGGCGGTTCATCTTAATCAAGCCCTCGAACCCTGCCTCCCTTATTTATTCTTGCGTCATGATCGCTTCGTCCGCGTACCAAGCCAGCATCTCGGACAGCCGTTGCCGAATCGCCGCACGCAGCTCCTCCGGCTGCCGCACCGCCGCTTCCTTGCCGAGCCCGACAAAATACGAAGCGTAATACGGGATGTCGCTTCTCGGCACATAGCCTTCGAGCCACCCCGTGCCGTCATCCCGAACATGGAGCAGGGGTACCGGACACGGATCCGCCTCGCATGCTTCCACTCCCTCGGCGGACAGCTCGGCATACAGGTATACGCTATCGCCTTCAAGGCGAGACAGCTTCTCCCTGCTCCCCAGATGAATCTGTTGCAGGTCAAGCGGCGGGGAATCCGAGGGAACGGCAGAATGAATCCGGTCGCAGCGGAACACGCGATAAGACTTGCGAAGGAAGCAATAGGCCAAGCAGTACCACAATCCCTCCTGGGTGTAGATGCCGATCGGTTGAATCTCCCGCTTCCCCCGCTGCTGTTTGGAGGCATAATCCACATGCAAGACGACTTGCCGGATGGCCGCATCCAGCAATACGGACAGATGCGGGGATTGCGCATGCCGAACCGGCGTAATGAAGTCGACCCTGTCCCTCATCTGATCGATCCGGACGCGCACATCTTCCGGCATATAACTATAGAACTTGTTCAACACGGCCGACGTCTCCGTCTCGAACGGCAGAGACGAGTAATGACGCAGCGCCTGGACAGCGAAAAAGACCGCCGCCGCCTCCCGCTCCGTAAAGGCGATCGGAGGCAGGAGCCGTTCTTGCAAAATCCGGTATCCCCCATGGGGACCTACTTCGGAGTACAGAGGTACGCCTAGTTCGCTTAACTCCTGCAAATCCCTCAGAATCGTCCTCGCAGACACCTTGAACTCATTGGCAAGCTCCTTGACCGTAAATCGGCGCTTGCGATTGACCGCGACAATCAATTCCATCAACCGTTTGGATTTAGACACGTGCCCCTCCTCCCCGCCTGCCGAAAATCCGCGATAACTATGACGTGATTTGTCACTATCATCCGATACAATCGAAGATGAGTCCAGTACCAAAACAAATTCAAGGAGTTGAATGAAGATGAATGTGAAGTTCACCCCATTTATCATGCTCGACGGCCAGGCGAATGAAGCGATCCGATTCTACGAGCAGGCTCTTGGCGCGAAAGTCGTGTTCAAACAAACGTTCGGAGAGACTCCGGAGGCAGCCGACGCTTCGATGACCGAAGAAGCGAAGAACAGAATCGCCCACTCCGTTCTGATTGTCGGCGGCTCCGAACTGTTCGTCAGCGATTCGGAACCCCATCTGCGATTGGAGCGCGGAGATCAGGTCAACATCTGCATTACGGTGAAGGAAGCAGCCGAAGCGGAGCGCCTTTACGATGCGTTGCGTTCGGATGGGAAGGTGCTCTCGCCCCTGCAATCGCTCTACTTCAGCCCCGCCTACGGCATGGTAACGGATCGGTTCGGAGTGACCTTTCAAATTTTCACGGAGAGAAGCTGATCTTCGAGCGGACGTGCCCTTAACGGCGAATAACCAACAAGGAGCTGCCTCGGGCAGCTCCTTTTGGGTCTCTGTCTAGAACATCGGCTTTATGACCATCAGCACGGTTACTGCCAAGGTCAGCAGTTGGGCAGTCGTCTCCAAGGGCGCAAGTCTCCGCATCGCCAGCCCGACTTCGGCGGATATCTCAGGACCTTCGCTCTCCGACGCGATCCGGGCGATCCTTTTCATACGCGGTTCGATCCATCCGGCAATGGCGACGATCAAGAGAAGCGAGAACAGGATGGAGAGGTTCAGCCACATTTGAGAGAACCCCATATCGGCGATGACCATGAGCCAGATACCGGTCAGCACGAGTACGGTGCCGCCTATTTTAAAGAACCAGGCAACCTTAGACGCAATGTCGAAAAAAAAAGCGGAGCTGCGCGGCGGTACGGGCCGATCTGCGGACGATAGGCATCAAGAAGGCCGAGCCGATCACGGCGACCGCGGCGAGTATATGCAGGAGAAGCAACAATCCGTACAAGCGATCCACTCCCTCTCCCCGATTAGCGAACCGGCGTCTCGCTGCGATAAGCGAGACCGACCCTTTTGCCTTTAAACGGCCCCGCAAGCTCGAGATGGTTCAGCATACAACTCGCTACATCCTCATAGGCGACGTCCAGTTCCTGTAGCCGGCTGAACAAGTGGCCCGCCAATTCGGCTTCGGTAAGCTCCCGTATCGTCTCCGGGAACGGCAAGGGCAAGACTTCCGCAGTTAGGTGCAAACGAACCGGCGGCGAATCCTCCTTCGAATCGATCATCGTTCCCGGACACATGACGGACCAATCGAGCGCGGTCCGCCGCAGCCGGTCCAAATTCCGGTTGTGATACTGGAACGCTGGCGGAAAGCCCGGAAGCTGGTTGCCGATGAGGTCGGTATACGGAATATCGAGCAGCCCGGCCCCTCCCATCAGCCATACCCGTCCCGAGAACAGAGGCTGATTCTCGCATTGGCTGACCATGTTGTCGACGATCCGAACGAACTCTTCTCCCTGTCCCGCATGACCGGCCGCCAGGATGGCGACGTCCTGATGCGCCAGAGCCGCGAAGACGCTGCCCGGATCCAGGATGTCCTGCCCGATCACCTTTACTTGCTCGGCGATCTGCCGGTCTTGCTGCTCATACAGCTTATCCGGATTGCGCACGAAGGCGGTCATCTCATGCCCCATTCGAACGCCTTGCGCCAGCGCTCTTTTCCCCGTATTGCCGGTTGCTCCGAAAACTATGATTTTCATCGTTCGATTCCCTCTTCCTCCGAAGGATTTTTCCAATTTTTACTGTTTGGATTGACTTAAGCATATCATCGGTCATAAAATCTTGTTAAGAACGCACTTTATTGTAGGTCACCTACTTCAAAGTAAGCATAGCGAGGAGGACCGCCGGCATGAGATCGAGCGCAGTGGCGGCATCAGAGAGGAAATGCCCCATCGAGACGGTGATCCAGGTGTTGGGCGGGAAGTGGAAGCCATTGATTCTATGGCATCTGCTGGACTCCCCCAAACGGTTCAGCGAGCTGGAGAAGCTGATTCCCGAGGTGACCCAGAAGATGCTGGCGCAGCATCTGCGGGAGCTGGAGAACGACAGGCTGGTGACGCGGACGATCTACCCGTCGGTTCCCCCCAAAGTGGAGTACAGGTTGAGCGAATATGGCCAAACGATGGTGCCGGTCTTGGAAGTCATGTGCAAGTGGGGCGAGACCCATAATGCGCCGGACTCGAGGACGGCTGCTCAAATAACCGCACAGCCGATGTAGAATGTCCGGCATAACGATCAAGAGCTGCCCAGCGGCAGCTCTTTTCATGTTGAGGTTTAGTTTGAATGCGCATCCATCTGAATAAAGCGCAGACCCAGGTCGGGCCCGGTTCGCTGTACTAAAATACCGTTCGCCTATGTCAGCTTTTTGAAGACGACCTCCAGCTCCATCGATCTTTTTAACGTATTGTAAATAGGGGATTTGGCAAGCGCGCCAAGGCAAAATTCGTCAAAAGCCTTGTCCTCGAGATCCGCATATAAATAAACGGTCACCGTCATCTTGGAGATAAACGGCTCTTCCTCGTACCCTTTCACCCCAAGGAGAGATAAGGGGTTCTCCAGAGAGAGATTCAGGACTCCTTCAATCTCCTCAATGATCGAACCCCTTTTTTTCGACTGCTCCAATAACGTCAACAGGATGCTGCTTAGCACGGATCCTGCGAAGTATTCCATGCTGCTGATCGGTTCGGATTCCGGGTCAAAGCTGATTTGCTTCTCGATCTGAAACCGGTTTTTGCTCGTATAAATCTTCACGGAAGAGAGATCATTCGATGTCCCTCTGAAGCGGATATCGAAAACCTTGGACTCATACGGGGCGTTAAGTTTATCATTGGCCCGGTTCATGATATTTGCTCCTTAGGATGGAAGCCGCTTCCGTTAACGAACGTATTTTGCCCGATATCGTATCGAGCACGTTGACCGGACTATTGGAGAAGGTAGCGAAGCCGCAGTCCGGATTCAGCCATAATCGATCCTTGGGAAGATAGGCCATAGCCTCTTCCGCTCTTGCAACGATAGGAGCTGCGGTCTCGATGTCATCCGTACGCGGATTGATCACGCCCAGACCAAGCGCCTTATGCTCCGCTATCCTCGGATCGGCCAGCAAGGAGCTGAGCTCCCCCGCCCTCGGCGTCGAGAATTCCAGAGCCAACAGATCCGGATCCGCCTTGGCGAACAACTCAAGCAGCGGCGTATAGGGTCCGGCCAATAAGGTGCTCTCCTTCTTGCTCCAGTTGCCTCTGCAGACGTGCAGAGAAGCGACCGTCTGGGTTCGGTCGATAGACTCCATCATCTGTCCGATCAAGGAGCCGGCAAATTCAAGCTCCTCCGTCGGATCCTTCCTCTCGGAGAGAGCCGCGCACATGAACGACCTCGGCTTGCCCTCCGTGAATACGACCTCGGTCAAGACCGGTTCATCGAATTGAATGACGTCGACCCCGATGCTGACAAGGTTGTCTATCTCTTCCTTCAAAATCCCGATCACGTCTTGCCCAAGCTCTTCCTTGCTCCCATATGCCTTGCCGGAGAGATTCCGAAGCCACATCGATCGGGTCAGCAGATAGGGACCCGGCAACGTGACCTTAACGGGCTTGTCGGTGAACTTCTTCAGCATCCGAAGCTCGCTGGCGACAATATCCCCCTTGTACCGCAGCTTGCCCGCGCATATCGCATTCTTAATGCTCACTGCCGGAACGTCGAGCGCGGTCAGCATGTCCTCGAACGCCTTCTTATCCTCCACATAATCCAGCATTTCGCTCATGCTCATCATTTGAACGCCGCCGATCTTGTCGGCGACGAAGGACACGTAATTATCCCGTCCCAATTCGCCGCTTGTGAGGACATCCACCCCCAGATCCTCCTGCAGCTTGACGACTTGGCGAGTCTCCTCCTCGATAAGCCGGTCGAAGTCGCTGGGGTCCATCCGTCCTCTTCTGATCATTCTTAAGGCGCTCAGCACCTCTTTGGATCTCGGCATGCTTCCGATTAAGGAAGTGGGGAATAACGGCAACCGATTTTTCATATGTTTGATCTCCCGCAGCGAATCTAAATAGGGAAAGAGAAGTAGCGGAACTCATCCACGCTTCTCTCTCCAATGGAATTACTTATTCAAGAACTTCAGATAGTCATTGGCTTCGCGCAGCTGCTGGAATCCCGTGATTCTGCCTTCCACCCATTCCTTCAAGCCTTCCATATCCATCATTTTCCGATGGGCCTCATTGGTATAGTCCATTCGATGAAGCACCTTCTGCCATTCCAGGAACCGTTCCGTCTGGAAGTCGGGATGCGCCGTGAAAATGCAGTGGTCATATGCAGCCGTCGTATCGATGCATACCAGCTGATTCTCGTCGACCGTACCGTCCTTCTTCCAGGCTTCCCAGTTCAAGTCCAGCGTTACGGAGGCGTCGACCGTTCCGGCCATTAATGCCTTCATGGCATCCAGTTCTCCTCCGACATGGTCTCCATGGAGGCCGACGCCGATATCGAACCTTCGCTCCGTATAGTCCGCCCCGTACTCAAGCCCCTTCTTATGCAAGTGGTGGATCGGAATCAATCTCGCTTGAGGAGAATCGATCGCTCCGAAGCCGATCGTCTTGCCCCGCAGCCCTTCGAGATTGGCAATGCCGCTGTCTTTCCGAACCACGAAGACGGTCTGTCTGTCTCGGTCCGTATCTCTCATGGAACCCATCTGGCATTGGCCATCGGTTCTCAGATACGTATCCAACCAGGCCAGAGGGGAATTCCAGGCGATGTCGATCTCCCGGTTCATCAAGCCGTCGACCTGTCCCTCATAATCCTTATAGAAGACGCATTCGATCTCGAGCCCTTCCTCTTTGAAGAAATCCGCGATGATCCCCCAGATTACGGTAACCCGCGGATCGTAAATGACCGCCCCGACTTTGATTTTCTCCTTGCTCAACCGAGCTCACTCCTTTGCTTCTTTACGGAATCATCTGACCCGTTAAGGCTTTCCCAAGCCAAACCGACAGAACGTCTGCGCTTGGAGCCATAATTTGACCCGCATACGCGTCTCTCAGCAGCCTTTCCAATGGCAGAGCCTTATTGTAAGCCTTCCCTCCGCCCACTCGCATGGCCAGCCTTCCGCATTCGATGGCAGCTTCCGAGGCGAAGATTCGGGCTGACAAGATCTTGGCAAGCGCGTCGGCTTCTCCGTCGGCGCCTGCTCTAGCGGCCTCCATCGTCATTGCCTTGGCGGCGGTTGCCTGTTTGTAAATGTTGCCGATATGAATCTGGACGGTCTCGATATTGGACAAGGCGCTTCCGTCCGGGTACTTCCTGTTCGCGGCATGGGCGCTCGCTATCTCGAACATGTGCAAGGCCGTACCGCTGTAGATCGCTCCCAGCCCTGTGATGAAGAACGGAGCGACCACTTGGAAGACCTGCTCCTGGCCGGAGCCTTCCGCTCCGATGCGGTGAGTCGAATCCAACGTCACATTATCGATGCTCACGGGACTAGACGAATTGCCCCTCATGCCCAACCCCTGCCACTCCGACAACTCGAAGGACAGGCCTTCCGCTTCCAGAGGGAATACCCAGTTGTTGATCTTCCCCTCTTCGACGGATGGGGCAAGAACGAGATAGTAGGACGCATAGGATGCGGACGTGACCATGCTCTTCTTCCCGTTGAACGTGGTCAGGTCCCCGTTTACCTCGGCGGTCATCTCGGTAATATAAAAGTGGGTGCCCGACCCGAATTCGCTGTAGGCCAGAGCCATGAATTTTCCGTTCTCGATGATGTCCGCGAATACCCTCTTCTTCAGTTCGTCGCTTCCATGAGTGACCAAACACATGACCGCCACATTATGCATCATGTAGCAAAGGGCGGTAGTAGCGCAGGTCTCCGCGAACGCCAGACAAGCCTGGGCATGCTCCTCAAGGCCTCTGCCGAATCCGCCGTATTCTTCCGGTATGAGAAGTTTCAGATAGCCTTGTTCGCCCAGCGCCTTAAAGGACTCCTCCGGGAATCTCGACTCCTTGTCCGTCAGATCCGTATAGGGTTCTATGTAGGACTTTGCAAATGCCTTGCCTTCTTGATAAACCCGATTCATAAGGTTCCCTTCCTTTTCCTCGCGTTATGGGAGAGCCGATCTGCCTGCGTCTGCACAACTACGTACCGACATAAATATATCACACCCTTAATTTGAAGTGAGAGGATTTCGGCAAAATGAAAGGGGCGCCGCTGGAGGACGCCCTTCATCTATGCCTATGCCGACTAGTTCGCGTCGGTAATAACGAGCTCATCCAGGTACAGGCTGTCACCCGGGACTCCCGACGGGCTATAGATCTCGAGGTAGACATTGGCAGTCCCGTCCGGCGCGGCAATGTTAGCGACGGCCTGCTGCCAGTTCGCCGATAAACCGCTCAGCGGGATAACGTCGGTTCGCAATAGCGTCTGGCTTCGATCCAGCCATTTGACCCGGAGTGTCACCTCGGATAGAGATCCGGTCCCTTGCTTGGCCCAATAGCTCACCCGCTTATTGCCGGCGCTTGCCGTAAACCCTGGCCAATTGGCGGCTACGATGCCCCAACCCCATGGACCCTCTACGTCTACCCGGAGGCTGCCGGTCCCGCGATGCGCTTCGGACGTCGATGCCGTAACGGAAGCGGAATACCAGGACTGCCACTGCCCGGAAGAATTCTCGCCGCCAGCCGTGTCGGCATCAAGCGCATTAGGCGCATCGCCTACCGTCATGTCGTCCAGGTAGAAATAATCTCCCGGATTCCCCGATCCGATAATAGATACGAGCACGGTCGATGCTCCTTCAGGAGCATCCACCAATGCAGACTCTTGCTGCCATTCGGCCGTCAGAGCGGGCGATCTCAGTTCGTTCGTTTGCAGTACCGTCTGGTTGCGATCCAGCCATTTGACAATCATCCTGGGCTGTATGTTCGTCCCCGAACCCAGCTTGCCCCAGAAGCTAAGCTTCTTCACTCCTGCGGTCGTAGAGAAGCCGGGCCAATTCGACAGCGCCGCTCCCCAGCCCCATGGATCGGTCACATCGATACGAAGACTGTGCGTCCCGCTTCTCGCCTCATTAGCAGACTGCGAGACCGTTGCCGAATACCAGTTCTGCCACTCGCCGATAGAACCTTCCAGAGTAGACGTATCCGCGTCCAGATCGTTTGCGGCAGGCGTCGGCGTCGGCATCGGCGTATTGCCGCTTGAACCGCCGAAGTCGGGATCGCCGGTGAAGGAGCTATTCGCATCTTGGTTGAATGGCGCGGATCTCCAGGCATTAAACGACACGGCCTCTCCGTATCCTTGGGCGAATCTCCAATTGCCGAAGTATTGATTATCATGGAAGCGGTTATTGTTCCCGAACATCACGTCCTTTTGAATACCTGCAACGGTATAGGGCGACCACGGTATATTATCGGCTCCTGTCGCAATCAGAGCCTGTACGCCGCAGTAAGTGCCCGCGCAAGGCACCGCATTCTCGTCGAAATGAAACTCGTTGTTATTGACCTCAATATCGCGTGCATGCCAACGGCAGTCGGTCTTGTACGGCTCGTCGGCAATATCGGTATAGCAAGGATGCGCATCGCTAATCGGATTCGGGTAGTCATAGCTGCGCCCGGAGTCCGGAATCATCGTTGGAGCCGCGAATGGCGTACAGTATCCCGTGCTTGTATTGCCGTTCGAATTGCAGAATCGGTTTGCATTCTCGTAGATAGAGACGCCCGAGAAATTATCGATGAACGAATTGTTGTAGATTCGAATCTTGGGCGCCCCGCTCACAGCCGAAGCAAGACGTGCATCGCCGCCCGATTCGGATAGGTAAATGGCCGGGCCGGGCGATCCTTGATTGTTATTTCCGCTTGCCCATGCATTGCGGCTGATCGTATTGTTACGGATCGTAGCGTTGTAACTGATCTCGTACCAGATGCCTTCGCCGTCGTTATGGTCGATCCAATTCCCTTCAATCAGGAAGTCGATGTTATTCGTATCTGCCCACAGACCGGTTCCTTTGTTGTCGTGTATGTAGTTGCCCGTGATCTTCGCGCCGTTCACGTCCCAGAACTTGCCTCCGCCCGTGCAGCCGCAGCCGGGAATCTGAGCTTCCCAGTTATCCGTATTATTGCCGGCAATCTCGTTATGGTCGAGCACGATATTTTTAATGGCCGAATCTCCTTCGACCGGAGGTCTATACATGCTAAAGCCATACTGACCGTTATCCTTCAGGCAATTGTAACGGACAACATTATCGGTGCCTAGAAATACGCCTGCGCCGTCATTATTGGAGATCGTGTTATATTCAAGGGTCCAACCGGTACCGGCATCGTGGTTGACGACGCCTTCGTTATGGTTATCATGGCCTCGGCCAAAGTTCGTGATGGTGAGATTCTGGATGGTTACGTTCGGCACGTCGCCCGTGAATGCGTACAAATTGATATTCCGCCCATCGAGAATGGCGCCCGGAGCTCCGATATAAGTCGTGTTGGCCTTCGCTTGAATCTGACCGTAAATATCATTCGCAAGCGTGTGCGTGCCCGGCTCGAACCAGAACGTAGCCCCTGGCCGATTGAAGTCGAAGCTGCTATTATCCCCTGCCGGAACGATCACAGCCCCATCGGGAGCGGCGCTGGGACCGCTTAATAATCCCGTATCGCTGCATATAGCCGCTGGCGGAGAAGCGGGCCAAGAATCATCGGCATAGGCAGGATTGACGAAGGATGGCATAAGGGTTCCTGCGAAAAGAAGCGTCAATAGCACGACAATGAACATAGTGCTATGATGAGGGCGGATGGCTTTCATTCGGCACTCTGCCTTTCTTGGCGGTATTTTCCTCTCATAGTGCCTTTCTTTGACGCCATCGTCAATGATCATAAAGCCTCATTATGGCAAGTTGAAGGGCCATCCTTCAGCGGATGGCCCCTTCCTGATGGCTTCAATATTCTCCTTTAATGACGAAGAACGAACCTCGAATGGTCCCAGCCAGTTTGGACTTCTGCCTGGCGAATTTGAACTTCTTCTCTTCCAGCTCCTTAGGAACTTCCATCCCCTCGGATAGCTTAAATCCAACAGCCCGCTTCTTGGGATCATCCACCGTATACAGGACGTTGACCGCTAAACCATCCTCATAGAAGACGAAGGCCCAATTAATATTCTCTACTTGAAAACGCGATGTCTCTAGAGGCCGGGCCGCAAACTCGATACCGCGTTCTTCCTTCAAAACCCGCTCCACGTATTCAAGCGTCTCCTGGCTCTCGCTGGCGGGTACGACCGTAAATTCGTGCTTGTATTTGTTCATGAAGTAGCGGGCTTCGTTCGCGCGTAAACCCGCTAGCGCTTCGGCTACCGGCGAAGATTCCAGACCGGCCGTAGACACCTTATTAAAATCAACGATAGTGGACATTCTTCATACCTCCTGCTGATCTCTTTTACTTTTTCACAACCGGAATCCACATCTCGCCATAGACGAGGCCGTCTCGCTGCCCCATCTCGACCGTCGCGTTGGGCCCGCCGACATAGGCGTAATGATCGGCTGCCGGCAAGACTTGACCGAAGGCAATGCCGGTAAGCATGCCGCTCAGCTCGTCAGCCGACTTCCCTTCGCCTTTAACGACGAGGTATTGTCCCTTAGGGAATTGGATCACTCGGTGTTCTTCCGGGATCGACGAATCGGTCATAACGCCGGCATAATACATCATCTTGTTATTTACCGCTTCGTTTACGGCAAAGATATAGTCGTTCGCGGCAATCGCCTTTAACGTGTCGAGCCTTCCATCCTGCTCCACGGACCGCCAGAAGTTTTCCTTCTCCTTATTCATGCCGGCATAATCCGTGTAATCGCTTTTCAGCTCCGTTCCAATCCCAAGAACGATAAAGCTGTCTTTTTCCTCGAAGGTATACGTTGCCACTCATCCCAGCTCCTCTTTTTTTTGAATGGATCGATTTGTTTATTCACTTGATGGGTTTATCATAACCATAAATCCTGTCAGAATGGTAGCAGGAGTCTAGCGGGTTCGCTCTCTATTAGAGTTTGCGGCTCTTCGGGCGCAGCGCCCAGGAGGCGATGCCAAGCGCGGCATAGAACAGCGGGAGAATAACATGGAATCCGCCGTCGCCGTAATCATGAGCGAACACATGGGACAAGGCCGCGCCCGTCATTAGAAAGAAGATTCCGCTATAAGCCCATTCCTTAAGCCGGGGGAAGCCCGGCATGACGATCGCAATGACACCAAGCAATTTCCAAGCCCCGAGAATGTTCGTGACATATAACGGGAAGCCGATATCGGTCACCAGATCGACATTGCCGCCATAGCGCATCAATTGCCCGATCCCGCTTAACGCAATAGAGAAGGCGAGAATGATCGTGACAGTCCAATAAGCGACCTTCCTTCCAATAGGGCGGGAATCAACCTTCGCGATGTTCTCGTTGCCGGTAATCGTACTCATTCCTAATTCCTCCTTTGATCTCGTTTAATCCGCTTGATGGGTTTATAATAACGATAAATCATGTCAAAATATGATACTGTTTAGAGGGCCCGATGAAAAAAGTAGAACGGATTAACGTCATCATGCGGTACATCAACAACCGCGCCCATTTCACCATCTCGGAGATCATGCAGGAGTTTAACATCTCCCGTTCGACGGCGATTCGCGATATCCGGGAGATCGAAGCGATGGGAATGCCGCTCGTCGCCGAAGTCGGGAGGGACGGGGGTTATTCCGTGATGAACAACTCCGTCCTGCCTACTGTCCGCTTTACCGATAACGAGATCAAGGCTCTTTTTATCGCCTTCATGGCCACGCGGAATCTACAGCTCCCTTATCTCAAGAGCCGCCACTCTTTAGCCGAGAAATTGCTCGGCCTCATCTCTCAAAACCAGCAAGACGATCTGGTTCTGTTAAATCAAATCCTGCTCTTCGAAGGGACCAACCCCCGCAATCCCGACCTGCTCGATCTATCGGATCTGCCTCACCCTATGTTAGAACAACTCATCCAGCTGCTTCTTGCAGACAGATCCTTAACGGTTGCCGTCGAAGAAGGAAGGGAGCTCAAGTCTTACTCCATCTATCTCATGCGCCTCTATCGGGAGAAGAGCTCTTGGCAAATCGAAGGCTTCGATCTGGAGGAGGAGCGGAGGCGAATTATTCCGGTCGATCATCTCGCCGATGTCAAACCGTACTCCGGGAAAAAAAGAATAAGCGAGAAGAGGATTGCAGAACGGCTAAGCAAGCAGGAGGAAGCCGTCAATCTAGTCCTCGAGCTTGGTCCCAAGGCGATTGCCCAGTTCAAAAAGTATCACCCGATAAAAATGACCCTTTCATACACGAATCCTTATCAGACCACGGCTATTTTAAAGGCCTTCATCGATGTCCGTCATCCGGACGAATTGGCCGAGATAACGAATTGGCTGCTTTTCTTGGGCGGAGATATCAAGGTTAGGGAGATCCCGGAAGAAGTTGTAGAAGAATGGCGCCACAGAGCGGGGATATTAGGAGACAAGTAATTGACCGTCATGCGGAGAAGGAGGCCCCTTGCCTGGCAGAGCTTGGTTTCATGCACCTTCTCCGTTAAACAAAAAATCCACATATTGAAAAAGGTTCCATCAAAAAATGAGACCCTTTTCAATATGTGAATTGGCTGCCATTTAATAACTTTCACGTTCGCAACACAGCGAATGCCCCTAAGCGCGCAATTGCAAATTTTGAGATAGCGTTCTAGCGTGCGCGCGTATCATTTGAACCATCCCTTATCTTTAAAACGCTTGATCGCCTCGACCCGGTTGCTGACATCTAGTTTATCCAGAATAACGGAAATGTAATTGCGGACCGTCCCCGCCGTGATAAAGAGTTGTCTGGCGATTTCCTTCGTGTCTTTGCCGTCGGCCATCAGCACCAGCACCTCGTTCTCCCGGTCCGTCAACGGATTCCCTTCATTGAAGACGTCATCCACCAGCTCCGAAGCGTAGATCCGCCTTCCCGCCATTACGCTTCGAATAGAGGCGGCCAGTTCCTCGCTTGGGCTGTCTTTGAGCAAATAGCCGTTCACTCCCGCTTTAACCGCGCGTTCGAAATAGCCGGGCCGGGCAAAGGTCGTCAGAATAATGACCTTGCATCCGCTTCCCTTCAGTTCCTCCGCCGCGTCCAAGCCGTTCTTCCCCGGCATCTCGATGTCCATGATACAAACGTCCGGTCTCAATTGCGACACGAGCTTGACCGCATCCTCCCCGTTATTGGCCCTTCCGACGACCGTAATATCGCCTTCCAACTCCAGGAGCGCGGCCAGCGCTCCAAGAAGCATCTTCTGATCCTCGGCAATGACAACCCGTATCATCGGGATTCCTCCTTATCCGACCGCTTGTAAGAATTCGGCACTTTAATGACCACGGTCGTCCCTTGGTCGGAGACGAGGTCCAGAGTCCCGTTCACGAATTCAAGCCGCTCCTTCATCCCCCGTATGCCGTTGCCCCTTGAACAGCCGATCGAATCGACCACTCCAATTCCATTATCCCGCACCGTGACCACGACCTCATGCGCGTCCGGTTCGATCGCTATGGAGCAGGAAGTGGCGCGGCTGTGCTTCACGACATTGGTGACGGCTTCCTTGATACACATGCTGATGACATTCTCGCCCAGAAGGGACGTGCTCGCCAGCCTGGGGTCGCCCGTCAACGTAAACTCGATTTGAGCCGCCATCAAGATCTGTTTAACCCGGTACAGCTCATCCTCCAGCTTCGTACCTCGCATCTGCATGACCATCTCGCGAACTTCCTTTAACGCCGTTCGAGCGGTCTGATGGATATCATGGATTTCAATCGCGGCCTGCTTCGCGTTTGTATGGATTAATTTTCCCGCCAACTCGCTCTTTAGGCCAATCAGGGAAAGCTTCTGTCCCAACGTATCGTGCAGGTCGCGGGCAATTCGTTGCCGCTCCTCCAGCTTGACCAGCTCGGATATTCGCTTGTTCGCGTCCTCCAGCTGTCCCTGCAGCCGGCCCTCTTTATTTCTGTTATAAGTGCTTATCGGAAGCAGAATAACGGCGATCAGGCTCAGAAAGACAAAGGGCAGCTGTTGAAAAAAGACCGGATTTTGGATGACGAAGCCATAGTATACCGTAGCGAAGGTGCTGACGATGTGGATGGTGTATAGCGTGAAGAAGACGACCCGATTCTTGAGATTGCCGATAAAAAAGGCCAGAAAAAGCGAAAAATACACGTAACCGAACGTCAGGCTCATCGCACACGATATCGCGATTTGCACGCTCGTCCAAAAATAAACGAGCCACCCTTTGGACACAAAGGATAGCACATAACATACGAAATAGACGATGATCATCGCAATGCCTATGACGATCGCATGCGTGGACGAAGAACGGAAGACGAAATAAAAAGGGAGGATGTAAAAGACAACCCATACGTAAGGACTAAGCCCGGTATTTTTACGCGACACTTGGCTCCAATTCTGCATAGGCTCTCATCCCGCCCCCTGTTCCCTCCATTATTCCCCTTGCCAGTTCGGCCTATGACCGGCCATCGGCTCCTTGATGGATGCCTTCGCGGCTTCGGGTTTGCCCAGAAGCGACTTGACCTCCTTGAAGCGGACGAACGTCTTGCTCTTGTCGTTCCATAGGCGGTACCGAAGCGACTTCAGGCTTGTCGCCACCGTGATCGTCGTCGCTTTCTGAAGAGGCGGCGTCTCCTTGTGCGCCTTCTCCAAGTTATAGTTGGGCACCTTCGGACTCAGGTGATGGACGTGGTGAAACCCGATATTGCCGGTGATCCATTGCAGAACCTTGGGCAGCTTGTAATAAGAGCTTCCCTCCACCGCGGCTTGCACATAGCTCCATTCCTCCTCATTCTCAAAGTAGGAGTCCTCGAACTGGTGCTGTACATAGAACAGCCAAATCCCGAGCAGCCCGGATACCATAAAGATCGGGCCTTGGATCATCAGGAAGGACTGCCATCCGACAGCCCAGCATAAGCCTGCATACAAAGCGAGGATGGATAGGTTCGTGACGTACGTATTGATTCGTTCCTTGCGCTTGGCTCCCTTGCGATTAAAGCGGTATTCAATCAGGAAGACGGCGATCGGACCGAGCCCGAACATGACGACAGGGTTGCGATAAATCCGGTAGGCGATCCGGCGCCACCACGGAGAGTCGGCATATTCCTGTACCGTCAGCAGCCACATATCCCCCGTGCCCCGCTTATCGAGATTGCCGCTCGTCGCATGATGAATCGCGTGCGAGCGTTTCCACTGCTGATAGGGGACCAGAGTCAGGATACCCGTAATCGTACCCAGTATATCATTAGCCAAGCGGCTCTTGAAGAATGATTGGTGACAGCAATCGTGGAACAGGATAAACAGGCGGATCACAAAGCCGGCCGTTACGATAGCCAGGAGGAGCGTCAGCAAGTAGGATACGGCAAGGGACAAATAGGCCGCATACCAAAGAAGCACTAGAGGCACCGTCGTATTCAGGATCTGCCGAATACTCGATCGGGTATCGGTCTTCTCGTATGGGGCCATCGCGCGCTTCAGCCTGGAGATCTCGGTATCTGCCACGGGCGTTTATTCCTCCTTAACCGAACAGTATCATTATTATAGAAAACAAGAACTGTCCGTTGAAGTCATAAACGTCAAGCGGAGGGCATGACAAATGTCATGTGCATGCGATAAATCCCTTTAGCCCTCGAAGGAAATTCCAATATATGAGCTTGCATATTGGCTCGAACTGCTGTAGTATGAGAGACCTGACCGACGTGAAGCATCGAATGGCTCAGTCATACTATCGCGGGGTGGAGCAGCCCGGTAGCTCGTCGGGCTCATAACCCGAAGGCCGCAGGTTCAAATCCTGCCCCCGCAACCAACCTGCAATTCCGGCTACATACGATAGGAGAATGCCTCTAAACCACTGAACGTGGATTAGAGGCATTCTTTGTTTGTATCGTGTCGAAATCGTCCGTTTTCGCAATGCTTAAGGCTCGACCGGAAAGGGGTCAAACCCTTTTCACCCTCTGCTCGATTCCATCCAGCAATAAGAGAACCCCGGAATGGAACAGTTCGTCCGAACCCATCAAATTAAACACGCCTTCTTCGTGCATCCGTCGAAGCAATTTGAATGGCGATAGATCCGAGTGAGCATTCTCCGTTTTACCCGCCTCTAACGATATCTGCAGCATGCGTTGTTCATATTCTTCAACGGCGAAATGGATGACGTAGTTAAACAAATGGGTCGTGTATGAAAATTTTTGCTCATCCGTCAACGAAGCAGGTTCGATCATCTGCAACAGGGATTCGAACAGTTCCATAAAATCGGCCTCCGGCCTCGACTTCATCAGAAGTTGACCGGAGCAAGGAAACTGCTGGAGCTTCCTCCGAATAACCGTCGCGCTTAGCTGAAGCCTCTCCCGCCAGTCTCCTTGCTTGGGAAGCTCGCTTATGATCTCTCTCGATACCAGGTTGGCCAACGCTTGATAAATAACCTGCTTACTCTCGAAATACCAATAGATCGTAGGGGCTTGAACGTTCAATTCCTTGCAGAGGTTTCTTATTGTGAAATTCTCGATTCCATGTTCGGATAGAAGCCGCCACGAGGCCGCTATGATCTTCTCCTCGCTGATATGTGGCCTGCGATGAGGCATGGGAAGCATTCCAACTCCATTCCATAAATTCTTATATGCCTTATTATACTCTATATGGAGGGGAGCTCAGCCACGGATTACTCCTCTAATTCCACATCTTCGGCGGGCAGCGGCCTCTGGTTGAACATGCCTTCCCCTGCTTTCGAGGAGAGACGTACATCCCTCATCCCGCGTTCGATGGCACTTACTTCATAATCGCGCAGCGCGGTCAGAAGTTCCTTTTCCCCGTTTTTAACGCTGATTAATTGTTTCGAGAGCTCGCAGGCATCGAAGAGGGCCGCGTTCCCGCCGATCCCTGCCGGTGTCATGGGGTGCAGGGCGTCTCCCAGCAAAACCAGAGAGGTCGTCTCTTTCCAAGGCTTATACGGCAGAACATTACGGAGATGATAGACGGCCGTCTTCTCCGGCTCCGCTAATTCCAGCATCCGTTTTACTTGCGGATGCCAATGCTTGGTTTTCTCTTGAGTGAAGGACAACAATTCGAACCCGTTCAATTGGAAGAGCTGCTCGTCAGGAATCCCCAACCACTCGGGCGAACACGCGAACACGGCGTACAGGTAATCCTGTTGAGGAGAGATCTTCATCTGAAGGGACATGGATTCGGGCAAATGTTCCATATTCGGCTTAAAGGCCATGTCTTCAAGCAGGAGGGAGACCGGAGCATCACCTTCCGGAGCTAGAAGGCATCTCATGCTGCCATCCCCAATGAGCCTCCTCAGTTCCTCTCTCCGCGCCTCATTCAGAAATACCTTGGTATAAAGCGCCCTTCCGCCCGTATCGAAAATGTTCACCCCCGGTTTGTACTGATGGCGAACTTTGGAGCCTCCCCCGTCAGCGCCAACCAGGACATCCGCGTCCATATGCTCCCCATTATCGAACCACGCTCTTAGGCGTCCGTTTTCTAACCTTTCATAATGGGTGAACCGGTACCCGTAACGGATTCTGTCCCCTAGTTCGCCAAGCAACACTTCACGGAAGGTAAACCGATTGACGGCTGGCGTGGCTTCGGCTTTGTCGTACAGCGGGTGCTGTTCTTCCGCGGGCTCCAGAGAGATCGGATCCAGGAAGACGGGGTGTGCCGGTCCTATAACGGATGTTGCCATATAGAGATCGTAAAGCTTCTCAGGGAGACAAAACCGCAGCGCATGGGAACCACTCTCATTTATTTTGATTCGATAGCCTGTTTGAACGAAGTTGTCCTCCTGCTCGCGTTCGTAAACATAAAAGTCGATGTGATTCTTTTTCAAACTTTGCGCCAAGGCAAGTCCTCCGAGACCGCCGCCGATAATGACTACGGATAGTGAGCTCATAAGAATCCCTCTCTTTAACTAAGTTATATTTATATAACATCGTTATATTACAGCGTTCCTCCTCCGTCTGTCAATGACTGTTAATGAGCAAGCCATTTCCTGTATGATGAGGCTATGAAAAAAATCTTATCTCTCATGGACTGGGGTATATTCGCTCTTCGTCTATACCATTATATTTTGCTGTTATCCCGGGTTCTGTCAGGAAGCGAGTTCTCGAACCGGACGTTATTAAATGCGGTCTGGCTGGGCCTGGCCCTTGTCGTCCCTTTGCTGTTCTGGTTCCCTGGGCGCCGCGAGAACAAAGTCTGGTTCGGCGTGCTGGAGCTATTGCTAGGCGGTTCTTATTATGTGAATTCCGTCATTCATCCGGATTTGACATCGAAGGCGGACTACTTGCTGCCGAGTCTAGCAATGGGGTATTTATTGACGAAGCGAACCCTTTGGATCCTTCCCTTGCTTGTCCTCATCCCCTTCTCCTTCCAGTCCTCCCTAAGATTATCTTGGGAGCAATCCCTAAGCATCGGAACAGACAACCTGCTGTTCGGCTTCATCGGGATGTGGGCAAGCTTCGTCGCCAATGCGTATGACCAGAAGAACAAGCTGGTAGCGGAGGTGGAGCGTCAAAATAAGCTGTTAACTCACTACTCGGCCGAGATCGAGAAAATGACGTTGCTTGAAGAGCGCAACCGAATGTCCAAGGAGCTTCATGATACGCTGGGGCATTCCTTTATCTCGCTTATCCTGAGCCTTGATGCTTCTTTGGCCCTTATGGATAGCAAGCCGGCCGAGGCCAAGGATCGGCTCATTCGCAAAAGAGCATTGGCGGAGGAAAATTTGGACGAAATGAGGAACATCGTGCACGAGATGGGGGAAGAAGAGGAATCCAGTCTGATCCGACAGGTCGAATCCCTGGCGAACCGTTTCCGGGAGCACACGGGTACGGCTCTGACCTTGAGTTTGCCGGAGACAGAGCGGTCCATCCGTTTTGAAGTCCGGCAGACGATCCTTCGGGTCATCCAGGAATCCTTCACCAATGCGCTAAAACACGGGAAAGCCTCTCAGCTTCATCTCGAGCTTACATATTCGGAGAACCACCTGAGATTGTCCGTTCGCAATAACGGCAAACCGATCGGCAAGCCGCAGGACGGCTTCGGCTTGACCACGATGAGACATCGGGTGGAGCGGTTGGGAGGCCGTCTGCGCCTATCGTCCGGGGAGGGAGCTCCAGCGATAACCGAAGTCCGATGCGAAATCCCGCTGACAGGAGTGATGCCGCATGGCGAAGATTAAAGTGCTGCTCGCCGACGATCAAGAGTTAATTCTCGAGAGCCTGCATATCGTGCTGTCCATGGAACCGGATTTGGAGATTGTCGGTCTGGCCAAGAATGGGGAAGAAGCCCTGCAGGGCTGCGAGCGGTTGAAGCCGGATATCGTGCTGATGGACGTCAACATGCCGGTCATGGACGGCGTCGCCGCCACGGCCCTGATTAAAGAGCGAATCCCTGCGACCAAGATCGTCATGCTGACTTCCTATAAGGAAGTGGAGTACGTGGTATCGGCGTTAAGCTATGGAGCGGAAGGGTATCTGCTCAAGGCCATTCATCCCAGAGACCTGGCTGCAGGCATACGAGTCGTTCAGGCGGGAGGGACGTTAATCTCGCAGGAGATGGCGAGTAAAATGATCCGGAACATGACCGCTGCCGCCCCTGCGGCAAAGAATGAATTCGGGCTCACGGTCCGCGAGATCGAAGTGCTGCACAAGCTGGCTGCCGGCCTGCGCAATCAGGAGATTGCCGAGGCGTTGTATCTGAGCGAAGGAACGGTCAAAAATTATATCTCAACGATCTATTCGAAGCTTAATGTGAAGGGAAGGCGGGAGGCCGCCCGCAAAGCCCGGGATTCGGGATTTATGGATCCTTCATTATGACTAAACCGCACTGTCTCTTTATGACTTTTTCCGCCTATACTCATAGCATCGAACAACGGAAGAGGCGATGAAGGACATGAAGGGAAAAGGGTCTCGAAATAAAGCTCCGCTGCAGAATAGCGGGAAGTTAAGCGCTTGGAGTTCATTTTGGCGCTTTCCGATCGTCTGGATGATTGCGGGGGCTGTCGGCATTCTTCTTATCGATGCGTTCTTCCGGCAGCTGACAGAGCGGGTAGAGGGGATAGCTTCCCTTATTCTTACGCTTATCATGGGATTCCTGGCCATCTTGGTCTATAAGCTCACGATGACCCGCCTGGCCCGGCGGTCCGCTCCGGAGATCTCCGGACAGCGCGCAGGGATGGAGGCTGTTCGGGGCATCCTGACCGGGACCGTCTTTATCGCAGGATCCGCCGTTATGATTACGGCGCTGGGAGGGTACTCCTTCCAGTGGGCGAGCTCCGCGGATACGAGTTCCGTTCTGGCATCCTCCCTTGGAGCAGCCTTAGGGGCGGCCATTGTCGAGGAGCTGATGTTCCGCGGACTTCTGTTCCAAGTCCTGGTTAAAATGGGGGGAAGCTCGCTAGCCCTTGCCGTGACCTCTCTCTTCTTCGGAGCGGCCCATCTTGGAAATCCGGGGGCAACATGGTGGAGCGCGTTCGCCATCGTCCTGGAAGCAGGCGTGCTGCTCGGAGCCGCTTTCTTGTGGCGGCGGAACTTGTGGTTCGCCATGGGACTGCATTTTGCCTGGAATGCCGTTGAAGGCTTGCTCGGCCTTCCTGTCTCCGGACACTCTGCTGCCGGTCTATTTACTGTCAAGGCGAACGGCGACGCGCTCCTCACAGGAGGCAGCTTTGGTCTCGAGGGCTCTATCGTTCCGGTCGTAGTCAGTCTTCTGATCTCCGTTCCGATGCTAATTGCGGCCGCAAGGAATCGAAGGGTTGAAGCCGGGAACGGAAATCTTCTCGTATCCAAGTAAACGGCAGGCAACTAACCGGCTGTCGATCACTTCCGCCGCGAGTAATGCCTGAGCCGCGCCTGCAAGTCATAAGGATGGACATAGAAGAGCCTTCAAGCGGCCGCTTGAGGGCTCTTCCGCGCTGAGTCGTTCAACTGGCATTGCGTCTCTAACTACGAGACGCCATTTTTTTATACCGCCCACTTGCCAATGGTCTATCCGGATGTTATATTGTTACCAGTGGTACATTACCAGTGGATTTTAAAACATTAACCTCTGGTAATATAAAAGGAATGGAGGCGTACGAATGTTTAACTTTGACGTAGAACGTTTTTTGAAGATCCAGAACGGCGCAGCTTCCCAGAAGGATGCCATCGACAAGGCGCTCGACGAGATCGAAGGCAAAGGCGGATTTAAAAATCTGTTCCTGATCGGCTCCGGCGGCGCGGGCATCCTGATGATGCCTGCCGAATACATCATGAAGACTCATTCGACGCTTCCGGTGTATCGGGAGGCGGCGGCCGACTTCTTGGCAATGAACCACAAGCACTTCGGTCCGGACTCGCTCGTCGTGATGGCTTCGCTGTCGGGAACAACGTCAGAGACGATCGAAGCGGCCAAGTTCGTTAAGGAGAAGGGAGCTGCGACGATCAGCTTCGTCGGCCATGGAGACAAGCCGCTTGCCCAAGCGACCGACTACACCTTCGTCAACTTCGCAGAGGACGATACTTCCTGCGAATCGTTCTTCATGCAATTTTACCTGCTTATCGCTCGCATCATGAACAAGCGCGGCGAGTTCCCGCAATACGAAGCTTTCGCAAATTCGATAGCCAAGCTGCCGGAAGGCTTGTTAAAAGTAAAGGAGCAGGTCGAAGACCGGGCGAAGGCTTGGGCCGACAAGCACAAGGACACGCCGTACCATCTCCTCGTAGGATCGGGCACTTCCTGGGGCGAGACGTTCTACTACGCGATGTGCATACTTGAAGAAATGCAGTGGATTAAGACGAAAGCCGTCAGCGCCAACGATTTCTTCCACGGTACGCTTGAGCTGGTCGAAAAAGGCGTCAGCGTTATCCTCTTCAAGGGCGAGGACGAGACGCGTCCAATGATGGAGCGCGTCGAACGGTTCGCCGTTCAGTATACGGACGAGCTCACAGTGTTCGACTCGAAGGAATTCGAGCTGCCCGGCGTGGACGCGGAGTTCCGCGGCTGGTTCTCTCCGATCGTGTTCGCAACGCTGCTGGAACGCGTCAGCGCCCATCTCGAGCACGTGCGCAACCACCCGCTGACGACGAGAAGGTACTATAGAAGGATTCAATACTAATCAGCCGGACGGCCCGTCCGTTCTATCCGATCGCAGGTTAATCAGAAGTGAGGCTCGGCCTCCTTCCGGTTAACCTTTCTTTACATCAAACGAAAGGCGGGGAAACCTTTTGATTAAAGCCCTTGTATTCGACTTCGACGGACTGATCATCGATACCGAGACGGCCTGGTACCGCAGCTATCTGCAGGCGATGGAAGAAGAAGGCCTGACGTTCCCGCTCGAACTGTTCTGCAGATGCGTCGGCACCCATGACGACGAGCTCATTGCCTACATCGCCGAGCAAGCGGGCAGCGACGAACGCCTCGCGAGGATTAGAACCAACGCCGCATTGCTGCACGAAGACATGATGCGCGAGACCGACGCGCGAGAAGGTGTTCGCAGCTTCCTGGAGGATGCTCGCGCCGCGGGTCTTGGCATCGGTCTTGCGACCAGCTCGAACCGCGCGTGGATCGACCGTTTCCTGGGACGGCTCGGCCTGCTGCCATACTTCGATGTCATTCTGACGAAGGACGACGTGACGGAGATCAAGCCCGACCCCGAACTCTACCTCCGGGCGACGGCAGCGCTAGGCGTCCGGCCTTCGGAAGCCGTCGCGTTCGAAGACTCTGTGAACGGAGCGAAGGCGGCCAAGGCGGCGGGACTTCAGTGCATTATCGTGCCGAACGCCGTCACGGAGCGTCTCGTCTTCGAGAACTACGAACTGCGGATCGCCTCGATGGGCGACTACAAACTGGCGAATCTGCTATCCGAGCTAACAAAGCTCGTAGAGGGTGCCGGCGGCCGCGCTTTCGGCAGCGGTCCGGCCTGACCTGGCTTTTCCCTGCCTCGGACTATAGCCCCCTGTAACGTGAGAAGCACCCCGTCCCTCATGGGACGGGGCCTTCGCCGTGCCGTGATTACTTCAGGGATTCTTGGCCGACCAACGGCAGCGACCCTCCGCCGCTGTGCGAATCCTCGCGGAAGACGGATCCGAACGAATCGACGACTTCCGGATTGCGCCGTTTGATCCCGCTCAGGTACAGGTACCCGCCGATGATCCAGGCGATGAGAATGTACGGCGCGAGATTGTTAGGGAAGTCCGGAACCGGGTACAGACTGGAGTAAAGGGGGAGCAGGAGCAGAAGCATGCCGATGATCGGGAAGATCAGATGCTTCCATGGCGAGAACTCGCTCCTATGCTGCTTCAGATAGTAGCGGGGCAGCGCGAAGGTTACGATGCCGTATACGACGATCAGCCCGAGCGCCATAATGCTGCCCAGCAGGCCCCATACCGCCCAGCCGTCCTTCCAGAGTCCCACGCCGAGACCGAGGACCGCCGACAGGATCAGGTCGAATACGATTGCGTTGACCGGCGCGCCCTTCGAATTTGTCTTGCCAAGCGAGCGAGGCAGAATGCCTTCGCGCCCCAATGAGAAAATATTGCGTACGACCGAGGTTTGGCCGGCCACGGCATTGGCGAACACGCTGTTCAAGGCAGTCAGCGTGATGATCCATGCGAATTTGTCGCCCCAGAGCGAGCGGGCAATCGTATCGAACGGCGCATCATTGTTGGCAACGGCCGCCGGGTCGTTGAAGAAAATACTGACGACGTACGCGCCCAGCACGTAGAAGATGCCGATCATAATAACGGAGAGGATAATGGCGCGCGGTACCGTCCGACGGGCATCCTTCACCTCTTCTCCCAGGTTGGCGGCGGCCTCGAAGCCGGTGAAGGACAGAATGCCGAATACCATAGCCAAACCTACGGAGGAGAAGCCTCCCGAAGCGTTGGCGGGATTGAACGGCGCGAGCGAGGGCTCGGTGCCGCCGATGAAGACGCTAACGATAGCCGCGAGCACGATGGCAAGCTCCAGTACGAGAAAAATAATGGTCGTAATCGTCGAATGATTGACACCGAACATGGATAGCACGCTGACGACGATGGCGATCAGGATAAAGAAGGGAATCCAGGAGACGTGCACGTCGAACTGCCGTTCCAGGAATTCGGACAGCATCTCGCCGAAGCCTGCGTATGTTATAGGCGAGATCATCGCATAAGCGAGCAGCAAGGTCCAGCCTGCCATGAAGCCAGTCTTCGGACCGACGCCATGCGAGGCGAACGTGAAGGCGAAGCCTGCTCCATTGACTTTTTTAGAAAACTGAATTACGCTATTGGCGATAAAAAGGATGGCAATCAGGGAGATCAGGAACGAGAGAGGGAATGCGGCACCGGCCGCTTTGGCCGCGGGCGGCATGTTAAAAAAGATGCTGACGGCTGGCCCCATAAACGCTGCGGATACGGCAAGGGCACCCCAGAACGTGACGCTGTTTTTCTTTAACAAGTTGGTCTTTTGCGGATTTTCCATGTGAAGCCTCCTCATTCGTCTGTTCGGCCAGGACTTCGGCTGCCGGTGGCACGGCAACCGGGGTCCTGTTGCCGTCTATCACCAAGCTCCGAATCGGCTGCAAGCTTCGGCCGCCCATATACTGCCGGACAGCAGATGGTCCTCGATGGTTCTCCCGCTTCGCTTCAGGGAATCGAGAAAGCCCGATATGAACGCATCTCCGGCTCCCAGCGGATCGACGACCTCCGATGCGGACAGCAACGACGCCTGACTCACCTCCTTCTCGTCCCAGAACGCCGTGACGCCTCGCGCTCCTCTGGTGACGATGACATGCTTCGCGCCGAAGGTTGCGATATCGGCGGCTAAGCGACGAACTTCGTCGTCGGAAGCGGCGGATCCCCCAGATACGAACACATACGCAAGATGAGGCAGGATGCGCTCCCAGTACGCTCGGTCATGCTTGGCGTAGAAGGTGCTGATATCGCAGGAGAGCGGCTTGGACAGCGTTGCGAGTTGGTCCAGCAGTTCGATGGCCCCTCCCGTCAGCGAGAGATGGATCAACGTCGCATGCTCGCGCAGATACTCAAGCGTCTCGCCATCCAGGCTGACGTGCGAGCTGACGCCGTACTCCTCGCTGCGGATCACGTACTCGCCGTCGCCGACAAGCTCAATTTCCGTGATCCCCGTGGTTCCTTCTTTCCTCGCGATAAACTTCGTATTCATGCCCAACTTCTGAAGATCCGAGATCAAGGCTGTCCCCCGGTCGTCGGTGCCGACCGTTCCGATGTAGACGGCGGGCTGACCGTGCTTCTGCAGATTGGCTACGACATTAACGACATTGCCTCCGGCGAAGGACTTGTCGATGGGCGGCAGATAGTGGTCGATACAATTGTCGCCGATTCCGATAATCATGAGTCTCTACCTCCTGCGAGTCATTCTTTGAATTGTTCGAAAACTGAGACCGCTCTCAAATTTGGGTGAGGCGGGCCGCTCGAACGGCCTTTCATTGCATTGTGGATCGCGCGGCGTTGCATTCGTCAAGGCTTGAGCGCACGGACTGAGCCTCTCAGCTTCAGCAGGCTTGAAAGCCGTATATGCCGCTCTCCCTCGAGAGATCCGTTGATGCGACTCATCAGCAGGCTCGCCGCCGTCTCGCCGATCTCGTAGACAGGCTGCTCGATCGTCGAGATGGCAGGCTCCAGCAGCGACATCCAAGGCTCGTCGTCGTAAGTGACGAGGCCCATCTCGTCGCCAAGATGGATGCCGAGCTTGCGTGCGGCGATGACGACCGCCGTGCAGATGACGGCGTCGCCGGCGATGACGGCATCCGGCTTCGCCTCGCTGAGATAGTCAGCGATCGCAGGGACGATGTCGTCTAGCAGATGAGATGCCATGACATGCCTATCTATGAGTAAGCCGCGCTCGGCTGCGGCCTCGCTGGCGCCGGCAATACGTTCGTGCGTCGTCGAGATATGCGGCAGGTTGAGAAGAAGGGACAGCCTCCGGTATCCCGCATCGATCAGCGCGGCGGTCGCCCGATAGGCAGAATCGTAGTTATCGGTCGTGACCCAGCCGTCTCCGGCCATCTCATTAGCTGGCATCCGGTCGACCGAGACGACCGGCACGGTACTCTCCGTCAAGCCTTTAAGTCCGTCCGACGGCGCAACCACGATGCCTTCAACCTGCTCGGACAGCATGTCCTGCAGCAGGAGAAGCTCCTGTTCCGCATTCTCCCCGCTGATGCCAAGGGTGACCGTGTAGCCGGCGTTATGGCACACCCGCTCGACGCCCCGATAGAGTCTGGCGAAGTACGCATTCTCAATATCCGGTAGGATAACGCCGATCTTGAAACTCCGTCTGCTGGCCAGGCTCTTGGCCAGCTTGTTCGGCTTGTAGCCGAGCTCTTCCGCCGCCTGCAGCACCCTGGCCCTGGCCTTGGACCGGCTGCCCGAATAGCCTCCCAGAATACGCGCCGCGGTCGCCCGCGATACACCGGCTCGCACCGCTACGCTCTCCAACGTGATCTTGATATTCGTCCCCCCCTTTGGGCCGTCTCGGTTTAAGACCGCTCTCAGTTTTGAGTTGCCTTGATCATAAGACAGATTTTCGACGATGTCAAAAAGTTTTTTTTCGTGAAAACGATTGCAATGTAATGTTATCTAACATGGTCGATTTTTGAGAATGATCCATTGCTTTATTTACCTATGGGTGATATTTTATAACCATAGGTAATTACCACAGGTAACATCAACATAAACGTTGAAGGGGCGAACTTATCCATGAAAAAAATCGGTGTACTCACCAGCGGCGGAGATTCCCCCGGCATGAACGCAGCCATACGGGCTATCGTCCGCAAGGGCATCTCGATGAATATCGAAGTATACGGCATCTACCATGGCTACACAGGTCTCATCGAGGGAACGATCCGACAGCTTGACCTCGGGAGCGTCGGCGACATCATCCACCGCGGCGGCACGATACTCCGCACAAGCCGCTCAGATGCGTTCAAGACCGAGGAAGGACGCCAGGCTGCGCTGGCCCAGCTTCGCAAGTTCGGTATTGAAGGTCTCGTCGTCATTGGAGGAGACGGGTCCAGCCGAGGCGCACAGAAGCTGTTCGAGCTCGGCATCTCCACCGTGACCATTCCCGGCACGATCGACAACGATATTCCCGGCACCGAGATGACGCTCGGATTCGATACCGCAGTGAACACCGTCATCGAGGCAATCGACAAGATCCGCGACACGGCCGCTTCGCATGACCGTATCTCCGTCATCGAAGTGATGGGGAGGCACAGCGGCAATATCGCGGTATGGGCGGGACTGGCAGGAGGCGCGGAGTCGATCGTCATCCCCGAAGTCGACTTCAATATCGAAGAGATCACGGACAAGCTGGAGGAGACGAACAAGCGGGGCAAGAAGCATAGTACGATCATCGTTGCCGAAGGCGTATGCAGCGGAGCGAAGGTGGTCGAGATGATCAAGGAGAGGACCGGGTTGGATACTCGCGTCACCGTGCTGGGGCATATGCAGCGCGGTGGATCGCCGTCAGCGACCGACCGTTTGCTGGGGAGCAGGTGGGGGGCCAAAGCCGTCGAGCTGCTGGCCTCGGGCGAGCCCGTCGGCAAAATGCTGGGATTGCGGGCCAACCGGCTCGTCGCGAACGGATTCGACTTGCTGCATAGCGAGAAGCCGGCCGTTAATCTGGAGCTGTATGAGCTGAGCAATAGCATCTCTATCTAAGCGATTGAGAAACGCGAGCTTATCCATTACACTAGGGGGGATAGAACTGTCAACCAAGGAGGCGGTAGGCATCAAAGAGCATCCGAAGCTCGTACCGGGCAGCCCAATGCCCCTCTATTATCAGTTAAAGCAGCTGATCATGGAGAAGCTAAAGGAGCTGCCGCCGCTGTCGCCGATCCCTTCCGAACGGGAGCTGTGCGACACGTTCGGCGTGAGCCGGCCTACTGTCCGGCGGGCGCTGGAGGAGCTGGAGAACGACGGAGAGCTCGTCCGGCTGCCCGGCAAGGGCACCTTTGTAGCGGAGAAAAAATATGTAGACCACGCTATGCAGTGGTCGATCGGCTTTTATGAGGATGCCAGCATGCAGAACAAGGCGCCGACGACCAAGGTGCTGCAACAGACGATCGTCCCGGCGACGGCGGAGATCGCCAAGCGGCTAGCGGTTCAGCAGGATTCCGAAGTGTTCGTCCTGGAGCGTCTGCGGTTCGTGGACGGCGAGCCGATCTGCCTCGTCACCTCTTATCTTCCTTATGCCTTGTGCACCGATCTGCCCAAGGCGAACTTCGCCGAGCAATCGTTGTATGCCTTCCTTAAGGAATATGGCATCGCGATCCACAGGGCGAAGCGCTCGATTGAGGTCAAGCAGGCGAACGTCACCGAAGCCGCTTATCTAAGCATCGAGAAGGACAGTCCGATCGTCCTGTTCCAGAGCCTGGGCTTTATGAAGGACGGCACGCCGTTCGAATACGTGCGTTCCCGGTATCCGGCGTATAAGGCCCGGTTCGAGAACGAGGTGTTCCAGCCCGCCGTGGAGTCCGAACTGCCCTGAATGCGGGATATGGACAAATGTTATCCGCACACGGATGCCCACCGGTAGAGACGCGCTTGCGCGCCGTCGCCGGAGGGCATTTTTGCGTGCCCCTATCGCATTGCCTAGGTTGATTGTTCACTGACACTCGCTCTGACGAGTTAACCCGGGCTCACATGGGCGCGGGCATAGAGATGTTTCTGGAAGATGACTCCAAGTGCCTTGAGCTATTGGAGATAAAAATAAAATGTTGAAGCTGCGCTGTCATTGGTTGATGGGATAACGGCCAGCTTCACTAATCGAAAAAGTGGTAAGCGGTAAAGTCATTCGCATGACATGTATGTAAAGTAGAACGCGAATTTCAATATCCGTTCATAGACTCTGCAGAAATCTTCCCGCACTCGTTGAATAGCGCAAATCTTTGGAAACAACTGTTCAAGGCTGTTTGCAATTGCGTTGTTTGCTTCACACCGTTCTCGTACCAGATGTTTTTAACGACGAGCGTTCCCGTTTTTCGCTCCACGATTATCTCGGCTCGTCCGATGAAGCTCTCTCCATATAATAGAGGCAGCACGTAATAGCCGAATTTCCGTTTGCTTGCAGGCGTGTAAATCTCCCAGGTGTAATCGAAGCCAAACAAGTCGTTGATCAGTTTCCGGTCCCATATGAAATTATCCAGAGGGGCAATAAGCTCGCAACGCCATTTCGGCTCCTGATTTTGCAGAACGGCTTCCATAAGCGGTAAATCCTCCGCGAGGCAGTACAGCATATCCTTTATTTGTTCCACGGCAACGGCAACAATGCGAGCTTCGTGCAATAGCTGGCGGAAAACCTCGTTGCGCTGCGCTGCCTTCAACCCCCATATATTCAGCCATGCATCCGACGCACGATTCCATAAGAGACCGACAGAGCCGATTCGACGCAGTACCCGCCACTTATGATGCTCAAGCTCATCCTCCAGCGGCTCTGCTGCATTCAGAAGATCTGGCTGTATGTGCTTCTCGGCTATGTCGTAGTATTTACGCGTTCCTTTTTTATGATGGATAATCAACTCGCCCGTCGAATACATCTGTTCCAGCACCGATCGAGATGAATTGGTTCCCCCGCTCCAGTGGATGGCCGAATGCCAAGAGAAATTTCCCTCCAATTTAAAATCATCCGAACTTAGCGCACCGTGATTTTGAATATGAGTCCGCACTTGCGCTGTCAACGCTTCCATGTCTGGATAGCGTTCAGCATGTCTTCGGGCCGCTTGCCTGTATCGCTCGAAATACGGCCAGTCCTCGACAGGGATAATGGCCAGGTTCTTGTCGGGATAATCGACCAGTCTTCTATCCTCATACAGCAGCTCGGCGAGCATTCCCTTGGTAAATCCCTGTATTCGCGACTGCAGCACCAATTCGGCGTTTTTCCCGCAGACGTCGATGGGGTCGTATTGAATGCAGCCGACCTGCCGAACAAAGTCCAATACGCCCTGCTTCTCACTGAATTTATATTCGCCCACAAGTCCATGCTTCAACAACAGAAATTGCCTTGCCTGGCGGTTCGTTAATTGGATCATCTTCACACCTGCCTTCATTCGCGTCTCTTTTATCATATAGAGCATCTGCTCTTATAGATGACTCAACTTCTCCGGATTGGCGACAGTATAGATCGCTTCGATCTTCTGATCTCGATAGGCAAATGAATAAACATATTTGATTTCTCCATCCAAACGAATGAGGATTCCGGGGAGCCCATTGACCGTAAGGTACGAGAACGTAATTTTACCCGCATGCATTTTAATCACACTTTGATGCAACTTCAGCACTTGCTCGAACCCGACAACAGGCACTTGCGCCGCTCTTACTTTGCCTCCGCCGTCCGAGTAGAGCACGACATTCTCACTAACCAGTTCAAGAAGCTTCGTCGTATTCCCTTGCAGCAGCGAGTTCACAAACTCTTTAATCTTCTCCTCCGCGATCGACACCGACGGCGGTTGTTGGTCCGGGTCGAAATGGATGCTTTTTTTGGCGCGGTGGAAAATTTGCCGGCAATTGGCCGTGCTTTTCCCGACGATATCGGCAATCTCTTCAAACGAATAATGAAAAATCTCCCGAAGCAGGAAAACCGCCCTTTCCGTCGCGCTCAGTTGCTGCAGAAGCAGAAGATAAGCCGTGGAAATCGATTCGGACCGCAAATACTTATGGGACGGATCGTTGTCCGAAGCCCCTTTTTCAATAAGGGGCTCCGGAAGCCATGGACCGACGTACATCTCCCGTTTTTTGGCCGACGAGCGCAGAAGATCCAGACAACGGTTCGTTACGACTTTGTATAGAAATGCCCTTTCGTTGCGGATGGTCCCGGCGTCCGACCGCCTATCGTAGCTCAAGAAAGCGTCTTGTACGATATCTTCCGCGTCCATAACGCTGCCGAGCATTCGATAGGCTAACGAAAACAGCTCCGTTTTATAACGTTTATATAATTCCTCTGTGTTCATAGAAGACATTCCTCTCCTTACCCTCAAGGGAGAGCATGTGTCGGACGGCTCTCTTGGCGCTTGCCGTCGCGGCGTCGACCAATACTTCACCGTGCGACGCCCATTCTCCTGCTACATATAATCCTTGTATCTCCGGGACAGCGGGTCCGGGATTCTCAAGACGTTTCATATGCGCAAAGTCGTGACAAACCGTCATTCTAGGAAGGTATTGCTTGACGACCAATTCTTCCCGCCATCCCGGCTGCATCAAATCCAGCACGCCTTCCAGTTCGCGCAAATCCTTCTCCGGATCGGCGTCTTTCCCTTGGTACTTAATGAGCGAGATGACTTGCGCGCCATCGTCGCTTAGATAAGCCGCACGCGAATAATTGCTAAACAGCACGGTCTGGTCAATCCCGTAAGCAAATTGTTGTTTGGGCTTGGGAAGTCGTTTCAAGGCCACATCCAGACAAGCCGCCGTGACCTCAATCGCTTGTTCTTTCCAGGTATGAAGGGCGGTTTGCTTGGCGAAGGGCACCAACTCATATGCGATAGCAGGCGATGTGGCAAGGATAACATGGCGCGTATCGATTCTCGTTCCGTCTTCACAGAGAACCTGCCGCACGGTCCCGTCACGGGTATCGATGGACGAGACTTTGATATTGGTTACCAACCGCACGCCCAGGTCGGACGCCTTCTTCCGCAATTCCTCGATCAATTCGCCCCAGCCGCGATCCAGGTACAACGCGCCTTTAAGGGCATTCTGCAGCTGTCTCAATACAGGACCGGCGGCTGGCAAATCCGGCCCGGCCACATAACTGGCGGCACGAAGCAACGAATAGAAGATATTGCGCACCATGGGATCTCGCAGATTCCCTTCGACCCATTCGCGGATGCTGATCCGGTCGAAGGGACGAGTATCCGCTTTGGAAAGCTTCATCAGACACGAAGCGAACTCCATCTTTCCTTTCCAAGACAACAGCGGGGTCGTAAACAGGGACTTCGCATCCGAAGGCAAGGCGCTTAATTTCCCTTTCCAAATGCCATAAGCGAAGGCCGAGGGTTTCTTTCCTTGCAAGGTCAATCCGAGTTCATGGAAAGTCGCGTACGCATCTCCCTTATACAGGGAATGCGCGCCCAGATTGAAGTAAGCTCCCTTCTTCTTGTTGGAGACGGCCCGGCCGCCTAAGCGATTCTGTTTTTCAATGACGATCGTTCGCTTCCCGGCTTTGGCGGCGTATATAGCCGCTGTCAAACCCGCAATTCCTCCGCCAACCACGACCACATCAACCTTTTGCATTTGCATCGCTCATCATCCCTTCGGAATTTTACCTGTATGACGGGGAAGGGATGGGAGGTGTGACAGATACGCAAAAAAAAGGTTTAAGGGAAATTTCCTGGAGTACACTTAGAGGACACCCGGAATGGGTGCCCTCGATCCTAATTCGTCGTATCGGCAAGTTTATCTATGGAATAGCGATGTTTAAGCAGCGTGATCGAATGAGGAGGAAATCCATACCCTCCATCCGAGTCGTACCGAGCATCCGTCTTTGCCATGCGCGTTACCTGGTCAGCGATATCAAAGCCGTTAACCGTCTCCCACGACGGGCAATTCAATTCGATCGCCTCGCAGATCTCCAAGCCTTCCGTTCCGACGAATGACACCTTCGCGCTCACAGACTGTTCCGGGTGGCGGTTGACAACGGCAACGACAACCTCGCCTTTCTCATCATGGTAGGTAGCCGATACATCCAGGCAAGCGCTAGCGGTCGGTTGTCCATCTCCGTCCAATAGCATCATGGATTCCGCTTCGCACGACAGCTTCCAATTCCCGCTGTGTTCCCGGTACAGCTGCAACGGGTGATAGATCGTTTGACAGAACGAACCGTTCTCGTTCGTGAAGATCGGCGCCAGAATGTTGACCAGCTGCGCGAAAGTCGCCATCGTCACCGCATGGCTCTGCCGCTGCATCACGTTCAGCATACTAGCGACGAGCAGCGCCTCCTTCCAGTTGAAGACGGCCTCCATATCCGCAACGTAATCGTCCGAACTCTGGTTCTGCCAGATGCCCCATTCATCAAGCGCGATCTGAATTTTCCGCTGTCTTGGCGGGAATCGATACCAGCGATCGAAGGACTCCACCCTTGCGGGGTAACGATCGAGAAGCTTCTTGGTATCGACGATTATGTTCTCCATTGCGACCGCATGATTGAACACGCTGGCGTAGTCCTCGTTCTCCGAGCGGGCATAATAATGCAGCGACAGGTAATCGCATATCGGATGAAGCTCATCCAGAATCGCCTTGTTCCACTCCGGCTTCTCCCCTACCATGACGAGCTTAATCGAACGGTCGGCCAACTTCATCTGCTTGGCGAACTCCCAAGAGGCTTTAATGTATTCATGCGGATCATGAAGGAAGCCGATATCAGGGACCGCAGCCTCCTCGTTGCCAAGTCCCCAGTACTTGACGTTATGCGGCTCCTCGAAGCCATGGCTTCTGCGCAGATTCGCATAGTACGTGTCGTCCGTTCCGTTGCAATATTCCACCCAATTCGCCGCTTCTTCGGCTGTTCCCGTCGCCATGTTGACGATGATGAAGGGTTCGGCCCCGATCTCCCGGCAATATTGAATGAATTCGTTGGTCCCGAATGCGTGATCGATGACCCCGCCCCAGATCCGATTGCTCTGGCGCTTGCGCTCCTCCTTCGCTCCAACGCCGTCCATCCAGTGGTACAACTTCACCATCGTGCCGCCGGGGAATCTCAGAATCGGAGGCTGCAGCCCCTTGACTTTCTCCCGCACATCTTGACGAAATCCATTAGGATCGGACAACGGAGAACCGGGGTAATAGATCCCTTGATCGATGCACCTTCCAAGAAACTCGATAAACTGTCCGTATATAAAAGGATGGACTAAATTCTGCTTCTTCGTAACGTCTACGTTAATTCGAGCTTGCATCCAACGAACACACTCCTAGTCGTATTAACTGCGACGGAGACTTAAGCGTTGCTCTTCTTCCACTCCTCGAACTGGCGTTTATATTCGGCAACGACCTTATCCAGGCCCGCGGCCTTCATCCTCTTGAGGGCTTCGGGGAACGCCTTGTCATAGTCGATCAATCCGAGTTTGATCGGATAGATGCTCGTCTTAAGCTCCGTCAGACAATTCGAATATTCTACCCCGACCTTGCTCGCGTCGAAGTTAAAGCCTACCGTGACGCTGTTGATCGCGTCCTCCACGACCGTCGTCTTGGTTCTCACATACGTCGGATGGGTCTCCGGAGTCCAGCGCCCCATCTTGATGTTCCCCAGCATCCAGTATTGCAGCTGATAAGCAGGGGCGTTTTTGTCGTCCTTTTTCAGCACCTCCATCTTGTTGGGCCCATCGTCCTTCCAATGGACATCCTGGATGCCGTACATGACGAGATCGAAGTTCTCCTGCTTGCTGTACAGCCAGTTCAGGAACTCGATGGCCGCTTCGGGATGCTTGCTGGTCGCGGACACCCCATTGGAGTTGCGAACGCCGTAAGAACGGAACTTCGGCTTGTCATTCAGATAGAAGGTGTCTACGGAAGCTCCCGGGACTTTATTGGCCAAGTCGCCGATAAGCGCCTCGGCTTCGCGGTATAGGAATCTACCGTTGGATTCCTCCTTCGATTCCAACTCCTTCGGGACGGTGAGAATATCCGGATTGATTAACTGACGGGTATAGGCTTCCCGGAAAAACCGAGCGTCCTTTTTGAATTCATCCGTCTCGATCCAAGGCTTCACGTTGCCTTGTTGATCCACGTAGATCAAATCTTGGAACACTGTAAACGGATACGTGTCGTAAGCCGTGTGCAGGTAAGCCGGGGTCTCTTCCTTCAGCACTCGAATGTACACGTCTTTGTTGTCTTCGGGCCAATTTTTCTTCAGTGTTTCCGCCATCGAGAGTAATTCCTCGGGCGATCTCGGCGGCTGCAGATTGTTTTGTTTCAGCAGGTCGGTGCGAATGGTGATCATCCCGTCCGCATAGGCGGTGTCGGTCCAGAAGTCCGGCACGAAGTACGTCTCGCCATGAATCTTCGCGGCATCCCAAACCCAATCGGGAAGCGACTTTTTCAAGTCGGCGCCGTATTGATTCAGCAGATCGTCAATGGGGATGATACCGCCATTGCTTGCGAGGATATTCGGCCCCTTCAAGTCGTGCATAATATGGATCAGCTCGAACTCTTCGCCCGTCGACATCATTAAATTCGTCTTCTGATCCCATACGTCCCACGGGATATAGATGGCTTGGTACGTCAGAGGAAGTCCGTCCTGCTCCAGCTTCTTATTAATGGCCTCCTCCACCATAGCCTGATCCTGCGGCGCGGTGCCCGGCATGACATAACGAACGGGCAACTTGTCTCCGTTGGCGCCGCCGCTATCGGCGCTAGCCGTGGACGACGGCTTCGCTCCTCCCTCGGAAGCATTGCCCTCGCTCTTCGAATTCGAACAGGCCGCAAGCGCGGACGTCGCGAGCGCAGCTCCAAGCAGCAGCGCCAGCGGACGTCTGTAGCTATATTTCTTTTCGACCATACGAGCCCCTCTCCTTTATTCGCGTTTTGAAGTACAGGCCCATAATAGGGCTGCACCCGGAAGAACGTAAACTACGAAATCCGGAGATTGCTTCGATTCAAGGGCTTTTGCCGGCTGCGATTCGGAGCGCGATTTCAATTATTCGGGAATATCGGCTTTCTCTTCAGGCGATTTCAAACGGTTGGCAAGCGCTTCCGAACGGTACTGGGCCGGCGATAGGCCATACTTCTTTTTGAATATCGTGTAGAAGTAGGTCGTGTTAAAGATGCCGATCCGTTCGCTAATCGTATTGGCCGAGTCGTCCGTCTCCAGCAACAGTTCCTTCGCCTTTTCCAGCCTTACGTTTTTTAAGTAATCATTGAAAGACGATTGGCTTTGGGCCTTAAATATTTTCCCAAGATGGCCCGGCGTCAATTGAACCCGATCGGCGATGAAGTCCAGCGACAGATCCGGCTTCGAATAATTTTGCTCGATATACGCTTTGATTTCTTCGATAATCTCCCCATGTCTGCCTTTCGAATGGGCTCGGATTGCCTCGGAGACGGCTGTACAAATCCGCTTCAACTCGGAGATGATTTCTTCCAATGTCTCATACAGCGTCAAGCTTGTAGCCATCTCCATGAGTCCGTTGGCTTCGCTCTTGCAGGCGGGTACGATGGCCAAGCTCCTGTACATCGATATAACCAATTGATTCAGGCACAGCAGCGCCTGATCATAAGGAAGCTCGGATACGTAGACCGCCAATGCATCGATCTCTTTAGCGGCGATGTCGTCGCGAGAAGCCCGAATCGATTCCACCAGTACCTTCTCTATCGCGGAGGGGTAGCGAAGCTCCTCTGGCGATTCTTCGTCGTCTTCGCTATAGAAGATTCTGCCCGCTCCGGCGAAGAACCGGTTTAGAAGCGCCTCCTTGGCCTTCTCGTAAGAATCGCGAATCTCGATGTCCGTATTTACGATAGGACCAATCCCGATGGATACCGTGATTTTGAAGTACTCCTCGACATGCCGCTGAACGTCCTGCAGCCGCGCCTGCAGCGCAGTCGGAAGGATAGGAGAATCCAGCCTTCCGAGTACTCCCACCTCGTCCGCAGCGACAACGATAGCCTCCATTCCCGTCAATTCCTGGGCTATGTTGCAGATAGCGAATCGAATGAGCGATTGCGTTTGCTCCGAGTGTATATGGCTGAACGCGGCGAAGCGATCGATCCTGAGAACGATCGCGACGAAGTCGGGGCCCTTAAGCGGCTCCAGGTAACGATTCGCAAAGTCGACCTGGCTTCCTTTAAAGTAATTCAGCAGATGGCTCTTCTTGGCGATCTGCAAGGCCGGGCCCATGGAGGCAATTTGATCTGAGATGTCTTGGAACGCTTCGCCGAGCAGGGAATACTCGTTGACTTGCCGGCGCGCTCCATCCCCTCCGACCGCATAGGTTGAGTTCAGCTTGCGCAGCAGCTTGTCGAGCGGGTCGTACATATGGTTTGTCAGCCAGATTGCCGCCGCGACTCCGGCCAGAAACATCGCTAATGCAATGGACAGCACAATGGAACGGAGCCGCCCAAGATTCGACAGCAGGTCTTTGTAACGGTTTATGCTGACGAATGACCAGTTCAGCTCTTCGGATTTGACATAGCTGACCAGATACTTCTCGTGATCAATGACTACGGCGTAGCTCCCGCTTGTCTCTTCGGAAGCCAGCATCCGGCTCAGATAAGCTTCGCTGCCGACGTTCACGAGCGGCGATTCGCTGTCGCTCTGCATCAGGATGGAGCCGGCATCGTCGGCAAGGACAATAAAGTCCGCACGATTGCTTCGCATCTGCTGAACAAGCTCTTGGATGTAGCTCTCGTTCATATTGATGACGATGGCTCCCTTTCTGGGCAGGTAAGAGTTGAACCCGGGTTTGAGCACGAAGGTGAACACCTGTTCGCCCGCGCCTGTGACCGGATCCTCGAACGTTCGCGGATATAGGCTGCTATAGGCGGTCTCGGAAGATTCCGGGATTTGATCCAGAAGCTCCGCCTCGGCTTGGCGGCTGACCCCCTTATTGTTCATATAACGTTCGGTGTAACCATTATAGATGCCGATGAAATTCAGAAACGGGTAGCCTGCCTGCACATCCGTCAGGGCACGAACGACGCGATACTCCTGCAGACGGTCGATCTCCGGATTGAACATCCCCGTTACGATGTCGGGATTGTTCAGCAGATGGTTGCCGATCTCGTACACTTGCTGGTTGACGATGTTCGCCACATAGCTTGTCTGACGGAGCATCGACTGAGAGATGCCGGCGACCTCCTTCACCGAGTTGGCGGAGAAAAACATGTAGAGAGCCGCGCAGACGACTCCGATCGTGACGGAGAGCAGCAAGAAAAAACTGAGGAACAGCTTGCGATAGGTTGCATAAAGAAATAGTTTCTTGCGAATCTGCATCGAGATTCCCCCGGTATGCAAACAGTACTTTTCGTCTCAACATTGTAGCAAGGAACCAGCACGCTTCATACCTCAATCGCCGGAATTCGAAGGGAATTTAAAAAAGCGAAATCGCAAGGATCGGAAAAGTGTTGGGGGAGCCATAAATCAAAGTTTAATCCGAAATGGCGCTGAGCTAGTTTAGATATAGAGTCTTGCTCTTAAGCCAATCCGGAGGAGAGGAATCACGTATGAACCGGGGTCACCTTCAACGTCCAGTCAGGGAAATAAGAAGAAATTACGTCGCTTACTCGCTCGCTTTGCCCGCCGTTCTCTATACGTTTATTTTCGGCTACCTGACGCTGCCTTACATCCTGATCTCCTTCCAGAAGTTCAACTACAAGCTGGGGATTTGGAAGTCGCCGTTTGTCGGCTTGGATAACTTCGAATTCTTCTTCTTGTCCGATCGCGCCTGGCAAGTGACCTTCAATACGATTCGTTTTGAACTTCCTATTTATTGTCGTCGGCACGGCAGCCGCCTTATTGCTCGCTATCTTGTTCACCGAATTAAGGGGCCGACGCTTCTCCCGAATCATGCAATCCACCATCCTGTTTCCCCATTTCTTGTCCTGGGTCATCATCAGCTACGTGCTTTACGGCTTCTTCGCCTCTAATTACGGACTGCTTAATCAGACTCTGGATTGGTTAGGCCTTCCCCAGAAGAACTGGTATTCCGAACCGAATTATTGGGTGCCGATTCTCGTCGCCGTGAACGTCTGGAAGGAGGTCGGCATCTCGCTCGTCATCTATCTGGCGGCGATTGCCGGTATCGACTCTTCCTTATACGAGGCGGCGACCATGGATGGCGCCAACCGTCGGCAGCAGATCCGCTACATCACGTTGCCGTTGCTTATGCCTACGGTGATTATTCTATCCTTGCTGGCGCTAGGCAAGATCATGTACGGCAGCTTCGACATGATTTACGCCATCATTAAGGATAACGGCTTGTTGTATCCGACCGTCGACGTCATCGATACGTATGTATTCCGCGCTTTGCGAACGATCGGCAACCCGGCTCAGGCGATGGCCGTAGGGCTCTACCAGTCCGTTGTCGGCTTCATTCTCGTGTTCGGAGTCAACATGATCGTCCGCAAGGTCAGTCCGGATAATTCCCTGTTCTGAACGAGGAAGGAGTCTATATGCGAACCTATAAGCTGTTCGATGTCGCCAACAAGACGTTTATTGCCCTATTAGCCTTCGTCTGCACATTGCCTCTGCTGCTCGTGCTCATGGTGTCGATATCCGATGAGCGCTCCATTCAGAGTCAAGGCTATAGCTTCTTCCCCGCACAGTTGTCGTTCGACGCCTACCGCCTGCTCTTCTCAGGCAGCTCTCCGTTATTGCAAAGCTATATCGTCTCCATCACCGTCACTGCGCTGGGGACGCTGCTTGCGGTAACGATCACCTCAATGGCCGGGTATACGCTGGCGGCGAGGCATGTTCGTTACCGCAACGGTCTAGCCATGTTTTTCTTCGTGACCATGGTATTCAACACGGGGCTGGTCCCTTGGTATATGATGAGCACCAAGCTTGGTCTCCAGAACAATATATGGGCGTTAATTATTCCTTCGCTTGTGTTCAACCCGTTCAACCTATTCCTGGTCCGGAACTACATGAAGCAGATTCCCGAATCGCTGATCGAAGCGGCCAAGATCGACGGAGCGAACGACGCGTTTATCGCCTTTAAAATCTTCTTCCCTCTCAGCCTGCCCGTACTGGCCACCATTACGCTGTTTTATGGGATTGGCTACTGGAACAACTGGTTTAACGCTATCATGCTCGTCGATCGCCCGAACCTGTACCCGTTGCAATACTTGCTATTCAAACTCAATTCGGAGATCAGCATGATTCAGCAGATGCAATCCTCTTCAAGCTCGATGTCGACGTCGCAGCTTCCGACCGAATCCATCAAGATGGCGACTGCGATCGTCACCATCGGTCCGATCGTTCTGTTCTATCCATTCCTTCAACGCTACTTCATTAAAGGCTTGTTAATCGGGTCCGTTAAGGAATAGCTTGCTGGAGTACAACGAACCAGCCACCATTAAGAACGTCTAGACAGCAAGCACCCGCCAGATAACAAACGTATATGATGGAATACGGACATTCGCATATGGTTTGAATATATGGGGGGAAGATATGGAAATCGCCACCTTTGAGCAATTAAAGAACGCTATAGAAAACGCCAATGACGGCGATGTTTTAACTCTTATCGTCCTAAACGACCTCCTGTTCGCCAGCTCTGTGGTAATCAGCAGAAGCCTGACCATCCATCTTACAAATGGCAGCGGCGCCAATGAGGTTGTCCTTTCGTTTGCAGCGGGAGGGAATTTCCGTCACTTCTCGACCAATCCCAACGGAACGACCGCTCTTGCAGACGTTCCTAATCTAATCATGACCATAGGCGAAGGCATTGTTCTCAATGGAAATAATACTTCCGGCGGCATCGGCTTTAATAGCTCGGGCGGACAATTGATTCTGGACGGCTGCTCTATCATCAACTGCGTAAGAAGCGGGTCTGGCGTCGCGGGCAACGGCGGCGGCCTATGGGTTGGAGGCCATACCGCCATATGTACGCTAAGCATGCAGGATGTTCTCATTGCGAACTGTTCGGCCATTAACGGCGGCGGCGTATTCGTGAACGACAACGCTGTCTGTACGATGAACAATGGAGAGATCTCCGGCAATACGGCCATCCAAGACAACTCAAATGGCGGTGGCGTGTATGTGTTCAGCGCTGCCAATTCCTTCACTATGAACGGCGGCACCATCAAGAACAATACGGCCTCGAACGGCGGCGGCGTGTTTAACTTGAACGGGATCTTCACGATGTCCGGCAATGCCGCAATAGTGGGTAATACGGGCTCAAACAGCGCCGGCACGGCTGGTAACGGCGGCGGCGTATACAACCTTGGCGGCCATTTCACCATGAACGACGGTGCGATCAGCGGCAATACGACCGCCAGAATCGGAGGCGGCGTTCGCAACCATGGAGCGGGCGCTGTCTTCGATATGCTTGGAGGCGAAATTTCCGGCAACGCCTCCGTCGGCGACGCCGGCGGCGGCGTGACCAATATTAGCGGCGCGACTTTCAACCTATATGGCGGGAAAATATCAGGAAATACCTCAGCCGTATTTAGCGGCGGCGGCATCAATAACCAGGCATCTACGTTGGTGATGACTGGCGGCGAGATTTCCGGCAATACAGCCTCCAGCGGCGGCGGCGTATTGAACTGGAGCAACGCCCGGTTTACGATGGAGGGCGGCATCATCTCCGACAATAAAACGTTTGCCGCCGAGGGCAGGGGCGGCGGCGTATTCAACTTCGGTCCCGCGACCTTCACCATGAGCGGCGGCATCATCTCCGGCCATACGACGGCCAGCTACGGCGGCGGTATAAACAATTCAGGCGCCGATGCCATTGTCGCCATCGCAGGCGGAACGATCTCCAATAATACGGCCATTGTCGACGGCGGGGGAGTTTGGATCGATCATGGGAGTCTGGCTAATCTTGTTGTAGAGCCCGGTGCGATATTTTCTAACAACAGCGCCTCTCGAGCATTTAGCCGCAACCCTATCGACGACGAGCTCTACTTTACTCATAGCTTCGGAACCCGATGGACTTCGCCCTTTACGCAAGGCTATAACAATTATGACATTTCCTATATCAACGGGACGCCCTTTTCCTTGCCGGCAGTTGCAATAGCTAACGCGGATTAAGGAGGTTATCCATGTCATTAACCGTCGCTCAACGGCGCTTCGTTCCGCATCACTACGATAAACTCCCTTTAACTTTTGTAGAAAATGCAGGTCAGGTTCGTCCGGAGATACGGTATCTAGCCAACCGGCCTGGGTACGGAGTCGGCTTCCGTCCGGACGAGGCTCAATTTGTGTTCGCTCGGGGAGCTCGCGGTGAGCAAGAAGGACTGTCGCTGTCCTTGCAGTTTCTCGGTGCGAACGCCGCCGCAAAGATGGAGGGCCGACACCGTAATCAGGAGAAAGTCAATTTCTTGATCGGGCAGGATCCGGCGAAGTGGCATACCAAGCTCCCTACCTATCAAGAGGTTGTCTACCGCGAGCTGTGGCCGGGAGTCGATCTGATTTTCCATGGAGAGGGCGGGAAGCTCAAATACGACGTCGTTGTTCAGCCCGGCGCCGGGCTGGACGCCGTTCGATTCGCCTACCGCGGAGCGGATCGACTGTCCTTGGACGAGCAAGGGAATCTCTTGATCCATACGGCCTTCGGCGTCTTGACCGAAGAGCGACCTGTAAGCTATCAAGAAGCGGATAACAAGAAGGTACCGGTGGAATGCCGCTTTGTTATAAAGCAAACCGAACCGGATGAGTGTATTTACGGATTCGAGGTCGGAGACGGTTATGATGCCGGCAATAGGTTGGTCATCGATCCGTCGCTTCTCTATTCCAGCTATCTTGGCGGCAGCGGGACGGAGACCGGGTTTGCCATCGCGGTCGACGGTTCGGGCAACTCCTACGTGACGGGACAAACCGTATCCGCGAATTTCCCGCTTACTCCCGGCGCGTTCCAGACTGGAGCTGCCGGATCTTCGGACGCCTTCGTGACCAAAGTGAACGCCGAAGGCACTGCCCTTGAATTTTCGACTTTCATTGGCGGCAGCAGTCTGGATCTCGGCGCCGGCATCGCGGTCGACGATTCAGGTCACGCCTACGTGACGGGGCAAACGACCTCCGCTAATTTTCCGGTTACTTCCGGCGCCTTTCAGCCCGAGATTGGCGGCAGCCGGGACGGCTTCGTAATCAAATTGAGCTCCGACGGCTCCGCGCTCCTCTATTCCACTTATCTTGGCGGAAGTTCGGTAGATAACGGCAACGCGATCGCGGTCGACGGTTCGGGCCATGCCTATGTGACGGGGACAACCAGCTCCACCGACTTTCCAACCACGCCCGGTGCCTTTCAAACCGCGGGAGGAGACAATCTCGGCGACATTTTCGTAACCAAATTGAGTGCCGACGGTTCCGCGCTTCTTTATTCCACTTACATTGCCGGCAATCACATTGATGAGGGTCTTGCCATCGCGATCGACGGATCGGGCAACGCCTATGTGGCGGGGGCTACGATTTCTTCGAATTTCCCGACGACCCCCGGGGCGTTCCAAATTGCGCTTCGCGGAACTCAGGACGGCTTCGTGACCAAATTGAATGCCGACGGCTCCGCGCTTGTATATTCCACTTTCCTTGGCGGCAGCGGGAATGATGACGGGGAAGGCATCGCCGTTGACGAATTCGGCAGCGCCTACGTTACAGGGAAGACGACTTCGACCGATTTTCCGGTTACGGGGGGCGCATTCCAAACCGCGTTCGGCGGCGGAACGTTCGACGCTTACGTAACCAAATTGAGTCCCGACGGCTCCGCGCTTGTGTATTCCACCTACCTTGGCGGCAGCGGAACGGATACCGGAGTCGGTATCGGATTGTCGGGCGGCAGAGCTTATGTAGCGGGGATTACCGGCTCCGGCAATTTCCCCGTAACGCCCGATGCTGTCCAGCCCTCGCTCGCTGGAGCCGAGGACGCTTTCCTGACGCAATTGAACGTCTCGGGATCTGCGCTTGACTTCTCGACCTTTATTGGCGGCAGTTCGAACGACTCCGGTTTTAGCCTCGCGGTCGACAGGTCGGGCAGCGCCTACATGACCGGGCAAACTTTCTCCTCGAATTATCCGGTAACCCCGGGCGCGTTCCAGCAGGCTTTGGCGGGAGGAGGCGATTCTTTCGTAACGAAGATCGGGAATACGGCTGAGATATTCGTGCGGAAGTTCTCGGATCGATTCGAAGTCCGGCCGGGGGAGACGGTGATCTTCTTTATCGAAGTCTTCAATCCAAGCGCCGTCACGCTCACGAACGTGTCGATCGACGACCCGCGGCTCGGCTTTTCCGTTGCGGTTCCGGAATGGGTTCCCGGAGAGGTCCGGATCTTCGAGGTCGTCTTCACCGTTCCTGCAGGAACGCCGCCGGGACTGCTGACCAATACCGTCGCCGTCGCCTCCGATCAAATCTCCGAACCCGTCACCGAAGAGTCCGAGATCCTCGTTACGGAGACGCCCGCGCTCTTGGCGACCAAGACCGTGAACCCGCCCGCCGCGGCGCCTGGGGAGACGGTCGTGTTCACGATCGCGATCCAGAATGTCGGCAATGTCGATCTGATCCACGTGCGGATGAACGACCCGCTCATCGGGCTGGAGGAGACGATCGGCGACATTCCTGTCGGAACGAGCGTCGTTATCGAGTGGCCGTTCGTTATCCCTTCGGACGCGCAGGCGGGACTGACGATTGCGAATACGGTGACGATCGTCGCCGACAATCTTCCCGCGCCGGAGGAGATAGGAACGGCGGTCGAGGTGCTGCCGGTTCCGAGGCTTAGCCTGACCAAAACGGCGGATCGAACCGTCGTGCCTCCGGGAGAGACGGTCGCGTTTACGATCACGGCTGCTAATACGGGAAATGCGGCGCTAACCAATATTTCGGTGACGGACGATCTCACCGGGTTCCGCACCGTGATTCCGCTGCTGGCGATCGGGCAGACGGAAGCGCTTCGGGTACCGTTCCTTGTTCCGCTAGAGATGCCGCCGCAGACGTTCACGAACACGGCAACGGCGGTCAGCAAGGAGACGGAGCCCGTATCCGCCAGCACGGAGGTGGTCGTGTCCGCCCGTCCATTGCTCGGGGTTAGCAAAGTGCCTGATTCGACTGCCGTTACGCCGGGCCAGACCTTCAACTACACCGTTACGCTCTCCAACCTCGGCAACGTGCCGCTGACCGGCATCCGGCTCGCCGATCCGCTGCTTGGATTCGACCAAACGATCGCGACTCTTGCGGTCGGGGAGACCCTTGAGATTGCGATCCCATTCGCCGTACCGGCGGGAGCGTCCATCGGGTCGGATATCGCCAACCTGCTCTCCGTCACCTCAACGGAGACCGTCACGCAGCAGGTGGAGTCGTTAGTGACGGTAGCAGGCGCAGGACTCGCGCTGAGCAAGCAGCCCGACCGGGCATTTGCCGCGCTGGGAGAGACGATTACGTTTACGCTGATCGTTACGAATCTATTGAATGTCCCCCAGACCCAAGTCGTGCTGAGCGATCCGCTGCTCGGCATCGGCGAGACGGTAGGAAGCCTCCCCGCGAACGGGACGATTACCCGAACGGCGCCGTTCACGATACCGGCGGGAGCGGCGAACGGCAGCGTCATTACGAACGCGTTCCGTGTCTCGTCCGATCAAACGCCGCTTCAGCAGACGACGGCCGAAGTCGTCGTACGGGAAGTACCGGGCGCACTGACGACGCTGACGGTGCTTAAGCTCCCGGACCGCAGCGTGGCGGCGCCCGGAGAGACGATCCGCTACACGGCCCAAGCGACGAACACCGGCAGCAACCCGGCGACGAGTGTCATCGTCAGCGATTCGCTGACCGGCACGCAGTCGACGATCCCGGTTATCGCGCCGGGCGAGACGGCTGCGGCGACATTCACGTTCACGGTTCCTGCAGATGCGGCGCAAGGTACCGTCATCGCCAACCGCGTTACCGTCGCGTGGCCGGAGCAGCCTCCTGGAACCTTGGCGCAAAGCGAAGCGCGCGTCACGGTCGCCGTACCCGCCGTGCTGCCGGGATTGGACGTTCAGGCTTCTTCGTCGACGGCGGATCCGGGAGACACGGTTGCCAAGACAATCAAGATTACGAATGTCGCGAACCGGACGCTTATGAACATCCGGGTCGCCGATTCGCTCCTTGGCTTCCGAACCGTCATCCCGTCGCTTGCGCCCGGGGCGCAGCGCGTATTTACGCTGCCGTTCACAATCCCGGCGGGGACGACCGGCGGAACGGCGTTCCGGAACGCCGTCGTCATTCTCTCCGACCAGACTCCGCAGCAGCAGGATACGGTCCTCATTCGCGCGGCGGCGTTGCCGGATGCCGAACTCATCCATACGGTGAATCGCCCAGAGGGGAGGCCAGGGGAAACGGTCATTTTTACCATTCAAGTGCGCAATACAGGAAACGTCGCCCTCCTGAACGCGATATTGACCGCCCCCCGGCTTAACATCCAATTGCGCATTGTCCGATTCGAAGTCGGGGCTGACGAGACGATTCGAGTGCCGTTCGTCCTGCCGGATGTGGAGGAGGACACCGTCATCACGAGTCTGGCAACGTTTGTCTCGGATAACGGGCCGACCAGACAGGCTCATGCATCCGTATTGGTGATCGCGGAGGAAGAGGAGTGACCGTGCTGGGAATAAGAAAAACGCCTGACGGC